>NZ_BLAW01000001.1:1397959-2039438 GCF_009617895.1 Prolixibacter sp. SD074 | reverse complement strand
AGGAAATGCCGGCCCGTATCGAAGAGATCAAGCATGCAAAGGAAGAGGGAGTGGAATTTCATAACCTCTGCAATCCGCTGGAATATTATGGCGACGAAAAAGGACGTGTCAGCGGAATGAAGTTGATGCGGATGGAGTTGGGAGAACCTGATGCTTCGGGCCGTCGCCGTCCGGTTCCTATGGAAGGTTCGGAATTTGAGATGGACGTTGATTTGGTGATTGTAGCTGTTGGTGTTTCGCCAAATCCTTTAGTACCTTCGAGTTTGAAAGAATTGAGTGTAACAAAATGGGGAACTATCGTCGTCGACGAGAACGATATGCAGTCTTCCATCCCGGAAATGTTTGCGGGTGGTGATATCGTTCGCGGTGGTGCAACCGTCATTTTAGCCATGGGAGATGGTCGTCGGGCTGCTGAAAAGATGGACCATTTTCTGCAGGGAAAATATGCTGTGAATTAATATCTAAAGTAAATCGAATCATGCCAGATCTTTCTGTTTCATATCTAGGACTGGAACTAAAAAGCCCTATCATCGCCGGAAGTAGCGGATTGACCAATTCCGTCGAAAGTCTTCGGAAAATTGAAAAAGCCGGGGCCGGGGCCGTTGTACTCAAGTCGGTTTTCGAGGAAGAAATTTATCTCGAATATGCCGAAGAGATGAAGAAGCTGGGGCCAATGGATAACAACCTCGAGTTTCTGGATTATTACGATTACGAAATCCGTCAGGGAAATCTGAAGCGTTATATTCAACTGGTTTCTGACGCAAAAAAGGAATTAACCATCCCGGTGATTGCCAGCATCAACTGCGTTTCGAACCAGGAGTGGTCATTCTTTGCCCAAAAGCTTGAAGAAGCGGGTGCCGATGCCATCGAACTGAACATGTTTATCCGTCCTTCCGACTTGTCGCAAAACAGTCGCGAGAACGAAAGCATCTATTTTGATGTAGCCACCCGGGTTGCTTCCAATATTAAAATTCCGATTTCGCTGAAAATCAGTTCATACTTTTCGAATCTGGGAGGTATGATACGTGATTTGTCCTATGCGGAAATTAGCGGACTGGTCCTTTTCAATAAGTTCTATAGCCCGGATATCGATGTGGAAAACGAAAAGCTGATCGGTACTGATGTATTTTCAACTGATTCGGATTATACCTTACCGCTCAGGTGGATTGGCATCATGGCAAAACGCGTGAATTGCGATTTGGCTGCATCGACCGGAGTACATGATTGGAAAACGGTGGTCCGGATGTTGCTGGCAGGTGCTTCTGCTGTTCAGGTCGTTTCAGCATTATATATCAATGGCGTTGGCGTTATCAAGGACTTTAATCAGGGACTTTCTGACTGGATGGAAAAGCACAACTATTCCTCGATTGCCGATTTCAAAGGTAAATTGAGCATTAAAAATGATGTTGACCCGGCTGTCTATATGCGCGTGCAGTTCATGCGCAATTTCGGCGAACACGATTAAACAAAATTTAATACTTCATATTAACCGGCTTTTAATGACAAATGAAAGCCGGCTTTTTTGTTTATCTGTCATAGGGCCCAAAGTGTGCATTCAGGAAAGTTTGTAAAATTTCTTACCTTTCGACCAACTATTTGACATTTCTGTAGATATTGAAAATGAAGACCAGAATAAGCCGTTTTACTATTGTTTTCACTTTTTTGTTTGCACTGACTGTTATCCAGGCAATGGCTCAGGTGAAAGTTTCATCCGAGACCGTCGTTATCGGTGGGAAAAAGTATCTGTTGCATACAGTTGAAAAGGGGCAAACCTTGTATTCCATCTCTCAGTCGTATGGCGTTTCGCAAACCGAAATTGTTGATGAGAATCCTTCTGTAAAAGATGGGCTTTCGATTGGAGAGATTCTGCGCATACCTGTCGACAGGATGCAAAAAAGTGAATCGCGAAAAGAAAAAAGACGCCGCCGGCACAAGACACGTGACAAACAACATGTTTTGCCACCTTCGGCTGATTTCTTTTTTCATCCGGTAAAACCGCAGGAAACGGCCTACTCAATTTCCCGCCAGTACGGAGTCGATGTTCAAACCATTTACCAGTATAATCCGGAAGCAAAAAAGGAGTTGCTGGTCGGTGAAGTTTTGCGCGTTCCGCGTCATAAACAAGTATCAACAGGGACAACCCAGCCGGCGCAGGCAAATGCCAATTATATTTACCACAAAGTGGAAAAAGGAGAAACGCTCTATTCCATTTCGAAGCAATACAACCGGAAGATTAGTGAGATTGTAAATGCCAACCCCGGGGCTGCCCAATCACTCGAAACAGGAAGTATCCTGAGAATTCCCAAAATGGCTTCAACAGAACCAACACAGCTGGTTCCAACGGCATTGGGGCAATATTTTACTTATCGTGTGGAAACGGGTGACACCTATTTCAGTTTGAAACAGCGGTTTGGTATTTCGCAAGATGAGTTAGTGAAATTGAATCCGCAATTGTACGACGGACTGAATGCCGGCCTCGTGGTTCGCATTCCGGAGAAACAGGTGGCATCAACGAAAATTGTTCCCATCAACAAAAATCTGTTTCAGTACCACACCGTAACAAAAGGAGAGACGCTTTACGGACTTTCACATCAGTACAATGTGAAAATCAGTCAGCTGAAAGAATTGAACCCCGTACTGAAATTGCGCGGTCCGGTTGCGGGCGAACAGTTGCTTATTCCCAAACCCGGCGTGCCGGAAGAGCTAAAAGAGAATCTTACGGATGAAATCAATACCAATATTACTGTTCAAACACCGGCATACGAAGTAAAACCGAATCCGGCAGCTCCTAAAGCTGAATGCATGGGGATGGGATGGATTGGAGATGAACCAATTAAGATTGGCTTGTTCCTTCCATTGTACCTGGAGGCTAATGACACAGTAAATTATATCCGGATGACACCGGATGAAATTCAGAAGCAGATTGCAGAACAGAAAGCAGCTGGTATTGATGATCCGGTTGTTGATTCGGTGAAGGTGCGGGAGAACAAAATCATCTATCAGCCATCGGTTAATTTCCTCGATTTTTACGAAGGAGTTCTATTGGCGCTTGATACCTTGAAACAGCAGGGAATCAAGACCGAACTGTATGTTTACGATACCAATCAGGATACCAGTGTTATTCGGCAATTGGTACAACGTCCTGAGTTCTTGTCGCTGAACCTGATAATCGGTCCGGTTTATCCGAAATGCCAAAAACTGGTTTCTCAACTTTCAGCCAAAAACCGGATACCCATGGTTTCTCCGCTTTCGGCAAATGGTGGTTGGTTGGCCAGCAACCCGTACTATTTTCAGATTAATCCGGACAAAATGTACCGACTGAAAGCTACGGCCGATTATCTGGGAGACGATTTTTTTAACAAGAACTTCATCGTGATGAAGATGGGCAACAATGCTCACCTTGATGAATCGCAGATGGTGGATTGGGTGCGGAACAAATTCTTCTCCACGGGATATTACGATCAAACTCCGTCGGTACTTTTCCATGAATTCGATTTCCGCGAAGGCGGATACTACGGGTTGATTCATCTTCTTGATCCCAATAAAGAGAATGTGGTGATTGTGCCTATGACCAGCGAAGCTGATGTGAATGTAGCGGTGACCAATTTGAATACGGCTGCCAAAAAGTATAGCATTACGTTGGTCGGTTTATCGGAATTTTCGCGCTACCGGAGTATTGAGACCGATTATCTGCACAACCTGAAACTGCATTATCTGGCGCCCTATTACATCGACTACCGCGATAAAAGCGTGGTGCGGTTTATCCAGCGGTATCGGAATGACTTTTACGATGAACCCAATCAGTTCAGTTTCCAGGGATACGATATCACCAATTATTTTGTGAATGCCATCCGGAAATTTGGGACCAAATTTGCCCAGTGCCTTCCTTATTTGAATGTGCATTTACTGCAGGGAGATTATAATTTCCAGAAGGTTTCCGATTTTGGCGGTTTTATGAACCATACCCTTTACATCATGAAATATACCCGCGGCTACCAGGTAAAAGCGGTAGGAAAAGTGGGCGATTTGCCATTGCTGCTTTCCGGTCAACCGGAGGTGATGCAGCCCGACAGTACGAATCAACAGAACAATGTTATTACGTTTCCGGGCAACCGGAATTAGTCAATAAGCCAAGGAAATAAAATTAAAAAGGCCCCTCCTCATCGGAAAGGCCTTTTTTGTGCCTGACGGTTTGTATTTATTCGAATTCAGCGAATGATTTTTTAATCAAAGAGATGGCTTCAGCCATTTGCTCCTCGGTGATGGTGAGCGGTGGCGTAAAACGGATGGTGTGCTCGTGTGTGGGTTTGGCAATCAGGCCATGTTCTTTCATCGCTAAACAAACATCCCAGGCCGTTTTGCCGTTGGTGGGTTTAATCTGAATCGCATTCAACAAACCCTTACCCCGTACTTCCTGGATCAACGGTGAGTCGATGGCTTTCATTTCTTTGCGGAAATAAGCCCCAATTTTCTCCGAATTTTCTATCAGTTTTTCTTCTTGCAACACCTCCAGCGCGGCAATAGCAACTTTGGCGGCAATCGGGTTTCCACCGTAAGTAGAACCGTGTTCTCCCGGTTTAATGGCCAACATGATTTCGTCATCGGCCAGCACGCAGGAAACCGGTATCATGCCGCCGGAAATGGCTTTTCCGAGTACCAGAATATCCGGACGAACACCTTCGTGGTCGCAAGCCAGCATCTTACCGGTACGGCCCAATCCGGTCTGTACCTCATCGGCAACGAAAAGAACATTGTGTTTTTCACACAATGCTTTGGCTTTTGTCAGGTAGCCATCTTCCGGAACGTAAACACCAGCTTCTGCCTGAATAGGTTCAACCAGGAAACCAGCGGTATTCGGGTTCTTCAGCTCGGCTTCCAGTGCTTCCAGATTGTTGTAAGGAACTTTTACGAAACCAGGAGTAAAAGGACCGTAATCACCGTAAGCATCCGGGTCGGTCGACATGGAAATGATGGTAATGGTCCGGCCGTGAAAGTTACCATCACAGCAAATGATGCGGGCTTCATTTTGCGGAATGCCTTTCTTCTTGTATGCCCATTTACGAATCAGCTTCAGCGCGGTTTCGTCTGCTTCGGCACCCGAGTTCATGGGCAGCATTTTGTCGTAACCAAACAACTTGGTGATGTACTCTTCCCACTCACCCAGTACATTGTTGTAAAAAGCACGAGAGGTCAGCGCCAGCTTGGAAGCCTGTTCAGTTAATGCCTTCACAATTTTTGGGTGGGAGTGGCCTTGGTTCACAGCTGAATAAGCAGCCAGAAAATCATAGTATTTTTTCCCTTCTACATCCCATACAAAAATTCCTTCACCGCGTTCCAGCACAACAGGCAGCGGGTGGTAATTATGTGCTCCGTATTGATCTTCACGGGCAATGTAATCTTTTGTCGTCATATTCATACGTAATGCTTATTTTATACTGTGTGGAAATTTATCCGCGGGAGTTGAAGCTAACGGATTTAATTGGCATTATCAAAATGTTTTGCAATAGCCCGGTTTTTATTTCGGCGTTAAAACGGAAGTGAATGTGGAGCAGCGATTACTAAATTGAAACCGGATTATTTCCAAAAACGGATAATTAAAACTTCCGCCAGAAGGGCCATGATGGCGAACACCAGGAATAACCGCCAAAGTTGTCGTCCGCTGTGGATGACGTTGAATTGGTAAGAAATTTTTGCATCTGATGCTTTAAATAGTTGCACCTGATTCAATCCGGCATCGTGGAGTTGTTCCGTAAGCTGGCTGGCATCATAGCAAACCGGCTCCGATTCTTTACGGTTGTAGTTGAAAGCCAACGGCAGGGCTCCGTTTCCGGAGGTTAATTTATAATTTCCGGCTTTCGTAACCGCACCCGTTTTCATTTGAAAACGGTTTCCCGGAAGGGGTTGTACAGAGGGCAGCCAATCAAACGAATTACCAACTCCTTTCAGGTGCATTTGGCCCTGTGCATTACCATTTCCCGGAAAGGGGAGATCGAGTACTTTGTCGCGTCCGATGGTGTAATACAAGGCCGAACCGTGTACACTGGTTAGTACCATTTTATAAATCAGTGGCACAAAAAGCGCATGGGTAAAAAATTCGCGGTTTTCACCGGAAGGAGGTAACGTGAACAGGAAACATTTCCCTTTTCCCGGTTGGCTTTCGCTGAGCAACAGATTCCCGTTTGGTAGCGAGAGAATTGGAAGTGCTGTGGGATTAACTGTTTGACTCGGAAAATGAGATTTTATTTCAGGCAAATCACCATCCGGGTTGGGACCGCTAAAAACATCCTGGAAAAGCGGGTTGGTAACATCAAGCTTCCCGATGTGCATGGCAGTCGTGTCGATCGTTCCGGAATACGGGTTTCCCTGCATTTTTGCGATAAAGCTGTTATACGACTCTAAATCACCGTTTCTGGACGGGAAGAAAACAACCGTTCCGTCCTGCCGGATAAATTCGGACAAACTGGCTGTCAATCCCGAAGATAGTTCAGGTAATTGCGTCAGGAAAATGATTTGCTGACTACTGAGATCACCGGTCCGGACTTGCTGCCAATTTACCTCTTGGTAATGCACCAAACTATCGGTTTGTAGCAGGGCAGAAAGATATTTTTCACCGTCATCGTTGCCATGAATCACCAATGTGTTAATCTGTCCGGTTACGCGGAAACCCAAATATAGCGTATTGTCGTACGTTACCGGGAAATCGGTCAATTCAACCCGGGCATTTTTGATTCCTGCGCTTCGGGCTGTAAAGTTCAGTGTAACGGTCTTTTCCTGTTCCGGTTTCAAATCAAAACTGGTAACTGATCGTAATGAGTCATTTTCGAAATAACGCACCGGAACATCATTCAGCTCCTGATCGCCATTATTCTTCACCCGGGCATAAAGCGTTTCGGCCGTTCCTTTAATTCTTCCGGGTACGGCAAACCAGGCCGAATCAACCAGCAAATTATTGGATTGCTGCGCCTTCAGTAATCCAATATTCAGGTTCATCGAGGTATCTGCTTTTAATTGCCGGATATCCGCGATGTTTTTTTGAAAGTCGCTAAACAGGTAAACCGAAGTAGGGCCAGCATTATTTTCGCTTTTCAGTCGTCGGGAAAGCACCCGTATGATTTGCGATAGTGATGGCCGGGCTGGAGTGGCTTCCAGTGCACTGATTCGGTTAATCAGCATACTCCGGTCGAGCAAACGCTGATTTTGCAGCGATAAATCATTTGTCACCAACGCAAATTTTGTGTCAGCCGGATAAGAGTTGGCTAAATTCAACGCTTCCTGTTTGGCCTGTTCCAGCAGGTTGTTTCCCTCGGAGCCTGCCAGCATACTAAAGGAATTGTCGATGTAAATCCCTGCCTTATTCAAATTCGCTTTGGTTGAGGCATTCTTCGGCGGGATAAAAGGGTGGGCGAAAGCTGTGACCAGGAAAGTAATGGCCAGAATCCGGCTGGCCAATATCAGTAACTCTTTTAGGTGTTTTTGTTGTTTCTTTTCCCTTTTCAGCTGGCTCAGCGCCCTGACATTGCTGAAATAGACCGTGGTGTAACGCCGGAATTTGAAAATATGGATGATGATGGGAATGAGAACCAGGAACAGCGCCCGGAGATATGTTGGATATAAAAAGGTCATTTGCTTTAGCGTTGAATTAAGTTTTTTATCATTCCCGGCTCCGAAATTAACTGAAAATCGGAAATCCGCCAAGGTCGTTAAAAGCTGGCCAAAAGTTTCAGGTTGATTCTTCTTCCGGTCAGGTAATTGGGCACCGCATGCATTTGGTTATACACATCGGTTACCCAGAAATAAGAAATGGTGTTGTTGATGTCCATCAGGTTGAAAACCTCCAGTGAAACGGAAGCAGTTTTCATACCCAATCGTGTTTTTATGTCACGGTTTTTACCGGAAAACAATGTTTTGGTGAAGCCGATGTCCACGCGGCGGTATGGAGGCATTCGAAAAGTGTCCATCCACCGTTCGTTGTTGGGCGGACCGAAAGGCAATTTCGAACCGTAATGCAGTGTCAGGTTCATCTTAATGGATGGATATCCCGGGAAATAATCCTGGAAAAAGAGACTGAAATTGACTCGCTGATCCGTTGGACGCGGAATATAACCCGGGTAAACAATTTGCGTATTTCCGTTCGCATCGGTAATCGTGTACTGGTCGCCGATAATGTCTTCTTCTGTTTTCAGCAGCGAAAGACTTGCCCACGACTGAATGCCGCTCACAAATTCGCCATTCAGTTTCATGTCGAGGCCATAAGCGTAACCTTTCGCCACTTCTCCCGAAAAGTAACGGATACGAATGTTGTCAATCTGGTAGGGAATAAGGTTCTGAAGCGACTTGTAATAAATTTCGGAGGAGAGTTTGAACGGACGTTCCCACAAACGAAACAGGTGGTCGACGCCGGCCACATAGTGTGTTGCATCTTGTGCCTTCACCTTCCGGTTGATTTGTCCATCGATGGCCTGTAGTTCCTTGAAGAAGGGCATTTGCTGATATTTTCCCCAAGCCAGCCGGAAGACATAATTTTTTTGCCAGTTTGGGTACCAGGTGGCCGAAATGCGTGGACTTACGATGGTTTGTTCATTGAAATCCCAGTATTGTGCCCGGATTCCACCATTTAGGTTCAGATTGCCATCGGCCAGTGGAATGCTCCAGGTATCCTGAACAAGTCCCGAAAACCGATTGCTGCTGATGTTGGTTTTGGCATTCACCGATTGATAAAGTTCCACTGCCTGATCATTTCGTGGAAGCGAATAACCGGCGGAGTCTCGCATTTGCCATTCGTTAATTTTTTCATCAAACGTTTCATGACGGAATTGCAGCCCCCAATCAATTTTATGATTGCCTTCCCGCAGTTCTCCACGGTGCTGGATGCTCATTACCCGGGCATCCAGATTGTTGCGGGCATGGTCGAGATAAGAGCCAATACCCATGTTTATGGTGCTGTCGGCGTAAGTATCCGAGCCGGGAGAATTGTCTACTTCATTTAATAAGTATTGCCCCTGGATGTCATATCGTTCTGCCTCCACCGAATGAAAAGCCGAAGCTGTCAACTTCAAATGAAGTTTGTCGATGGGATGATAATCCAGGTTCAGTGCACCCAGTTTGGTTTCGTAGCGATCCTTTTCCTGTCCGTCGAAGTAAATTTTCAGTTGGTACACCTGGCTCCAGGTTCCATATTGTGTTTCCCTTGCCGTCGGAATAAATTGATAAACGTTGGAAGCAATATTTCCCAGAAAGCCTAAAGTCAATTTCGGTGAAAACCGATAAGTGAGATACGTTTGAAAATCGAGAAAATTAGGAGAGTAATCACCTTTTTGATCTAAGGTTCCCAACAAATACCGGTTGGTTTTGTAACGGATTCCAGTCGTATGTGTGAACCGGTTTTTTAACGCTGTCCCTTCGAAATGAGCTGAAGCCCCCAATAAACTCACTTCTGCGGAAGCGGCAGTTTGTTCCGGTTTCCGGTAATGAATATCCAGCACCGAGGACATTTTATCGCCATAAGATGCATCGAAACCTCCTGACGAAAACTCAATGGACGAAACCATGTCCGGATTGATAATGCTCAAACCTTCCTGCTGCCCCGAACGGACCAGGAAAGGACGGTAAACTTCAATTCCGTTGATGTACACCAGGTTTTCATCGAAATTTCCACCGCGAACCGAGTAGCGGGAACTGAGTTCGTTGTTGGAATAAACGCCCGGCATGGTTTTCAGCAGTGCCTCCACACCGCCTCCCGAAACTTCCGGTATATGAGTAGTTAATTTCGGATCCAGCGTGCTCATCCCGTTTTTCTGCCGGCGGGCTTCCGAAACAGTCACTTCGTCGATTTTTCCAGGGAGCAGCTTTAACACCGGTGTAATCGTTTTTTCTTCGCCCGGAGCGGGCAAAATCTTGATCTCCATCGGTTGATAACCAACCCGGGAAATAGAAAGCGTTTCTTCCTTTCGTGCCGGGACCTGCAGAATGAACCGGCCATTTTCGTCGGAACTGGTGCCAACGGCCAAACCTTTGAGGGAAATGTTGACCAATTCGAGCGGCGCTCCTTTTTCGTCGGTCACCTGTCCTTTGACAAGAGCCGTCAACGTCTGACTTTTTCCTGTTAAAGAAAAAGCCAGCAAGTTGATGAGTATAGAAAAAGCGGCGAGAATTTTTCTCATAAGGATCGGGCGCTTCAACGTAAATTTGGTTACCATAAAGATGGTTAAAATCGTCTAAACTGAGCCAATTTAAACTAAAGGAATGATTTTTACCCGCCCATATTTTTGACTATGTTTGCAAATATCACACATTTGTGAGACTAGGAAAGAATTGTAGAATATAGATTTTTTTCATGAGTGTACGTTACAAGCCATTGAATTCGGTACTGGTAAAACCTGCCGGTCCTGACTGTAATCTCGATTGCAGTTACTGTTTTTACCTGGAGAAGGATGAACTGTTTCCGGATACGAAAGTACACCGGATGTCGCTGGAAATTCAGGAAGAGATGATCCGTCAGGTGATGCAGCAGTCGGGACCGAATGTTTCCATTGCCTGGCAAGGCGGCGAACCGGCCCTGATGGGACTGGATTTTTACAAGCGGGCGATCGAGCTGGAGAAGAAATACGGTTATGGAAAAGTTGTTGGTAACGGTTTCCAGACCAACGGTACCCTGCTTAACCGTGAGTGGGCCAAGTTCTTCAAGGAATACGACTGGCTGATCGGTTTGTCGCTGGATGGCCCGCAACATATTCACGACCGTTTCCGTAAGGATAAAAGTGAACAGCCTACCTGGGTAAAGGTAGAGAATGTGGCGAAAATGCTGTTGGAAGAAGGCGTGGCGGTAAATGCGATGTGTTGTGTGACCGATTATTCGGCTGATTATGCGGAGGAACTTTACAATTATTATAAGCGTCTTGGTTTAACTTATATGCAGTTCATTCCCATTGTGGAACCGGACAAGGATGATCCCACCCAGGCCGCATCCTTTTCGGTAACTGCCGGGAAATATGGGAAGTTCCTGGTCGAACTTTTCGATTTGTGGCTGGCCGATTTTGAAAATGGACGACCCACCACGTCCATTCGTCATTTCGAAACGGTTTTTCACACGTATGTGGGAATGGAAGCCCCCGAGTGTTCTTTTATGCGCGAATGCGGCGTTTACACGGTGATTGAGCACAATGGCAACGTTTATTCGTGTGACTTTTTTGTCGATCCGAAACACCGTTTGGGAAATATCCGGCATGACAAAATTGTTAATATGTTGAATTCCAAAAAACAACAGGCTTTTGGACGGGCGAAGAGCGCTGTTCCGTTGAAATGCAAACAATGTAAGTGGTTCACTAAGTGCTACGGTGGTTGCACCAAGGATCGGATTAAGGATCCGCGCGATCATCGGAAACCACGGTTTTGTGAGGCATACATGATGTTTTTCGAACATGCCGATGGTGTGCTGATCCAAATGGCCGCTGAATGGAAGAAACAGCAGTCAGATTACCAGGAATATCAGCAATCCGGCGGGACGTATAATGCGTTTAAGGATTTTGTGAAGGAATAATTTTTATGGCGAAAGTTTTGATATTGACCACGGAAAATGCTGCCCGTTCACAAATGCTGGAAGGATGGCTTCGTTATTATACGCGAAATAACGTGGTGGTTCAAAGCGCCGGATTAACATCGTGTGCTATTGATCCGTTTGCCGTGAAGGCAATGATTGAAGCAGTGGTGGACATCCGGGAAGCCAAAAGTAAAATACTGGGAAAGTTGGACGAGATACCTTTTGACCAAATTATCACGCTTACCCCCTTGGCGACCAGTGAAGCCATGAGTAAATACCCGACTGCCACCGTAGAGGAAGCCATTTTTGACGATCCGAAACTGGCGACGGGAGAGGAGAAAGAGCGATTGAAAATATATCGCCGGAGTGTAGATGAGATAGATGATTATGCCTTCAACTATGCCGTTCGCAAGTTGGGGTTGGAATTTTAAAGGGGAAAATGAAACAAAAACAGTAGAAGAGTTCTTTGATCGTTGGCAGGATATTGGCCGTGTTATTTTTTGTGGTGCCGGGTTGGAGTTGTTCGACAGACAATTCGTTGGTTCCTTTGCCGGATAGCCGTTCCGCTGTCAATGCTTTATCTTTGAATGATCTGCTCACAACTTCAGCAACAAAATATGCCAGGTACATGGTCCGGGATTTTGGTACTATATAGCCATTCATGAATCGAAAAAGATGAATCGTTATGATGAAGCAATTCGAAATTACCCTTTCACCATACAGGCGGGGTTACCATTTAATCACGAGTGAAATTCAGCGACAGCTTCCGGAGTTGCCCAAAGTAGGAGTGGTCCATTTGCTCATCAAACATACCTCGGCGGCGCTTTCGCTGAATGAAAATGCCGATCCATCGGTGCGGGATGATTTTGAATCGTTCATGAACAAACTGGTTCCGGGGAATGATCCGGTTTTTACACACGTACTGGAAGGTCCGGATGATATGCCGGCCCACCTGAAGTCGTCCCTTCTCGGCGCAAGCCTGACCATCCCTGTAACAAATGGCCGTTTGAACCTGGGGACCTGGCAGGGAATTTATCTATGTGAATTCCGTAACCATGGAGGTTCGCGAAAGATTGTGGTGACGATCATTGGGGAATAACTACAGATTGCACATCGATTTAGTCATCTGGTTTAGAACCATTTTATATTAGGTCATAGCGAATGCAGGACATTGAATCCTGCATTCGGTCATTTTTATTGGTTCGTTTTTTCCGTTGTTTTAAGAATCTAATGGACAAGATTCAACAACACAAATCGATATATACGCTATGACTAAAAAATTACTGCTCGGGGCGGAGGCCATCGGACAGGGCGCGATCGACGGGGGAATGTCGGGCGTCTATGCCTATCCCGGGACTCCTTCTACCGAAATAACCGAATATGTTCAGGAAAACAAGGTGGCGAAGGAGCGCAACATTCACCGTGAATGGTCTGCCAACGAGAAGACGGCTATGGAAGCAGCGCTGGGCATGTCGTATGCCGGCAAGCGTACGATGGTCTGCATGAAACATGTTGGACTGAACGTGGCCGCTGATGCATTTGTTAATTCAGCCATTACCGGTGTAAACGGCGGATTGATTGTCACCGTTGCCGACGACCCCTCGATGCACTCGTCCCAGAACGAACAGGATTCCCGCTTTTACGGAAAATTTTCCATGCTTCCCATTTTGGAACCATCCGATCAACAAGAGGCTTATGAAATGGCCCGTACCGGCTTTGAATTATCCGAAAAGCTGGGCGTACCGGTTTTGCTGCGTATTACTACTCGTTTGGCACATTCGCGTGCCGGCGTTGAAACAGTAGAACCGATGCCGGAAAATAGAGGTTCATTACCGAAAGACCCAAGACAATTTGTGTTGCTTCCAGCCATTGCCCGTGTACGGTATGCCGGCTTGCTGGAAAAGCAGGGATCCTTCCGCGAATGCGCGGAGAAAGCGCCATTTAACCAATTTTTTGATGGCGAGGACAAAAGCCTCGGCATTATTTGCTGCGGCATTACCTATAATTACCTGAAGGAAAACTACCCGGACGAATGTCCGTATCCGCACGTAAAACTGAGCCAGTATCCATTGCCGGAAGATATGCTGAAAAAGATGGAGGAGCAGGTGGATGAAATTCTGGTGCTGGAAGAAGGTTACCCGCTGGTGGAAGAGATGTTGAGCGGATTCTTCTGTCGTGGCCGTCGCATTCTGGGCCGCCTTGACGGAACATTACCGCGTATGGGGGAATTAAATCCCGACCATGTCGCGAAAGCATTGGGCATTCCTGTTAAAGAAGGCGGAAAAGCGCCGGATATGCTGGCCAACCGTCCACCGGCGCTGTGCAAAGGCTGCAGCCATCATGATACCTACAAAGCATTGAATTTGGTGATGGAGCCATTTGGCGACGGACACGTGTTCTCCGATATCGGCTGTTACACGCTGGGTGCCTTGCCACCCTACTCATCTATCAACTCCTGTGTCGATATGGGGGCATCGATCACCATGGCGAAAGGTGCGGCTGATGCCGGTTTGTTCCCATCGGTTGCTGTGATTGGCGATTCCACGTTTACTCACTCTGGAATGACCGGTTTGCTGGACGCTGTGAATGAGAAAACTCCGATTACGGTACTGATTTGTGACAATGAATCGGTTTCGATGACCGGCGGACAAGATTCTGCAGCTTTGGGCAAAATTGAATCCATATGTCTTGGCCTGGGCGTTGATCCGGATCATCTGCACACCATTGAAGCGCATCGCAAAAATCACGATAAGTTGGTAGAATTGCTCGAAAAAGAAGTGAATTATGAAGGTGTGTCAGTGATTATTCCCAGGAGAGAATGTATACAAAAAGCAGCTCGTCGCATCCGCGCTGAAAAGATGAAGCGTGAGCAAAACGCTTAGTCAAACCCCAAAATTTTAAAGCATATGAAATGTGATATTGTATTGGCAGGCGTTGGCGGACAGGGCATTTTATCGATTGCCGCTGTACTTGGCATGGCTGCCGTTGAAAACAATTTATACCTCAAACAGGCCGAAACGCACGGTATGAGCCAGCGCGGTGGAGCTGTTCAATCGTACCTGCGATTGTCGGACAATCCCATTTATTCGGATTTAATTCCGGCTGGAGAAGCCGATATTATCCTTTCGGTCGAGCCTATGGAATCGCTTCGTTATCTGCCTTTCCTGTCGAAAAAAGGGTATGTGGTGACCAACACCACGCCTTTTGTGAATATCCCGGATTATCCGGAATTGGACAAGGTGCTGGGCGAAGTGAAAAAACAACGGCATCACATCGCTATCGATGCCGATAAAGTAGCCAAAGAAGTTGGTAATTCCCGCGCATCGAACATGGTGATGCTGGGTGCCGCTTCACCCTTTATCGATATTCCAATCGAACTCATCGAAGAAGGAATTCGCAAAATCTTCACGCGGAAAGGGGAGGATATCGTGAATCTGAACCTGGAAGCCTTACGTTCCGGAAGAAAATTCGCGAAAGAAAACCGCTAACAGGAGAGTGCCAGGGATTTTGCTGCCCCTGCCGGACAGGAAACGGGAAAGCATCAACGGGACAGGTATTTCGATTGTCCCGCAGGAAAACGTTTTCTCCTACCCGGACGACCGTTTTAGCTTCCTTGCTTACTCTTTGGCTTTATCGGTTTCGGTATTGGAATAAAACCGTTCCAGAATGCTCATGTCATTGGCCTCCTTCGACAAAGAGACGATGGTTTGGTGAGGTACATCGAACAGGTCGAGAATAAGCAGCCCATCGAGGCAGTTATTGAATTTAGGGTCGACATTGAAGCCGATAATTTTGGCATTCAGCCCGAGGTATTTTTTCAGCAGTACCGGCAATCCTTTGTTGTATTCGTCGATGTCGCCGATGAACTTGTCCAGCGAACGGATATCATCTGTCATATTCTCCAGCGCTACATTCAGGTTTTCATCCGGGGTCGTTACTTTGTGCCGGTTTCGTGGGCGAATATGTTTGGCCCTTTTGTAATCGAAAAAGTTTGCCATGATGTAACGAATAATCAATTCCTTCGATTTCTCCGAATAGGTGTTGCTGATGCTTACCGGACCAAGCAAATACCTGTATTCGGGGTTACGCAGGAGAAAATAAAGGATTCCTTTCCAGAGCAGGAACAGTGGCAATGGTTTACGCTGGTACTCTTCTACAATAAACGACCGGCCCAGTTCCAGCGACTGGTTAAGCGTATCTTTAAAACCTTTTTTCATTCGGAAAAGGCTTTGGGAATAAAAGCCCTGGACGCCAAATTGCCGGAGGATATCAGCCCCCTTTCCGATGCGATAGGCACCGACAATCTTCTCTTCGTCCCGGTCCCAGATAAACATCTGGTTGTAATACAGGTCAAATTCATCGAGGTCGGTCGCCCGGTTGGTGCCTTCACCCACTTCCCGGAAGGTAATTTCGCGCAGCCTTCCAATTTCATGCACGATGTTGGGCATCAGCTCCGATGGCGCACAAAAGATCGAATAGTTTTTAATATCGAAGAGCAGGAAATCCGGATTCAGGTTGCGGACCTCTTCCAGAATTGCCTCCCTGGGTGCCGGTGCAATGATTTCTTCCGGTTTTCTTTTTCTTTTCAGTGAATAATTGAAAAAGCGTTTGACCTCCAGGCCGGTATCGAGACAGTAGGTCTTCGATCGAAGATAACGGCCGTATTGATGAATATCGGTGAACAAATGTTGCTCTTTTACAGGAATAGGATTGCCTATACGTACTTTAATGGTTTTTCCTTTTTTGTTGAGGAGTTCGGATGCCAGCCTGGCTGTTCGCAGTGTTGGATGAATGCGTCCCAGCCAATGAAACATCCGGCTGTTGGTTCCGTGGAAAAAGACAGGAACTACCGGCACATCTGCTTTCCTGATAAATTTTATGGCCGGAAACAACCATTCGCGGTCGGCAATAAAATTGGCTGAATTGTAACTGGTCGACACTTCCCCGGCCGGGAAAATACTAAGTACACCACCTTCACGAATGTGGTCTATTGCAGCTTTCATTCCGCTCAAACTGGAGCCTGCTTCGGGCATATTCTCAAACGGGTTGACAGCGAAAAAAAACTCACTGATGGGCTCTACCTTCTTCAATAAAAAATTGGCCAGTACCTTCTGGTCGTGGCGGACCATCGACAATAGTTTGATGAGCAAAATGCCATCGATACCTCCAAACGGATGGTTCGAGACCGTAATTAATCCGCCGGTTGCCGGAATGCGTTCCAGATCCTGTGGATTAAATTCAAGACGGATGTCGAGATAATCGATTAGGGCATCGACGAATTCAATACCTGATTTATTTCCAATCTCGTCGTAGAGTGTATTTAACTCATTGAAACGAAGGAGGTGCATTAAAAATTTGGCAAAATATTCGCCTCCAAGATATTGGATGAATGGACTGGCCTTGACCAGGTCTTTAGAGTTAACGATTCCCATGGCTAATTTAACATGTGCTAGGTTGGGGTAAAGATAAAAAAAATGGAACCTGTACGATATCTTCTGTAAAGATGTAACCATTCTGTACCTAAAATGTAAAAATGAAGGCATTTGAAGATGTGCATGCTGAAAAGTGTAACTTTGCCGCAAAAGCTGCAATTTGAGTCAGTATTTGAATAAAGCGGGAATGTCCGGATGGTTGCCTACATCGGTTAAAGAGATGAAGGCATTGGGATGGGATGCACCGGATGTTATCCTGTTCACAGGTGATGCGTATGTAGACCATCCGTCATTTGGGGCGGCGGTTATCGGGCGTATCCTGGAAGCGGCCGGATTACGGGTGGCCATTGTGCCGCAACCTAACTGGACCGACGATTTACGGGACTTCAAAAAGCTGGGCGAACCTCGTATGTTTTTTGGCGTTACCGCCGGAAATATGGATTCGATGGTGAACCATTACACCGCCAATCGCCGTCGCCGTTCCAACGATGCGTATACGCCGGGAGGCAGGGCATGCGCCCGTCCCGATTATGCTTCGGTGGTTTATACCAATATTCTCAAAAAGCTCTATCCGGATGTCCCGGTAATATTAGGAGGGATCGAGGCTTCACTGCGCCGCCTGACCCATTACGATTACTGGTCGGATAAACTTAAACCGGGAATTCTGGAAGAGAGTGGTGCCGATTTGCTTTTTTATGGCATGGCCGAAAAATCCATTTCAGAATTTGCCCGGCTGGTACAACGTGGCGTGCCGGTGCAATCGCTGACCAATATTCCACAAACCGCTTTTATTCTTCCGTCGGGAGAAAATTATGCCACCAAATCCGATTGGGAAGGGCTTGACCTGAATGCGCATGAGGCGTGTCTGACGGATAAAAAGAAGTTTGCTGCCAATTTTCGGTACATCGAAGAAGAGTCGAACCGGTGGCAGGCGAAGAAACTCGTTCAGCAGGTTGGGAAACGGCAAATAGTAGTCAATCCGCCGTGGCCACCGCTTTCCACCAAAGAAATCGATCAGGTTTACGATTTGCCGTTTACCCGTTTACCCCATCCTCGTTACAACGGGAAAGGAGTAATTCCCGCCTACGAAATGATCCGGCATTCCATTAACATCCATCGCGGATGTTTTGGAGGCTGCTCGTTTTGCACCATTTCAGCGCACCAGGGGAAGTTTGTGGTTTCCCGTTCCGAGAAATCGGTGATGAAAGAGGTGGAAGCGGTTGTGAACATGCCCGACTTTAAAGGTAATATTTCCGATTTGGGTGGCCCATCGGCTAACATGTATCGCATGGGCGGCAAGGATTTGGAGCTTTGCCGGCAGTGCAAGCGGCCTTCCTGTCTTTATCCGTCGGTTTGCAAAAACCTGGAAACCGATCACCGTCCGTTAACGGGTTTGTACCAAAAAGTAGCTGGTTTTTCCGGAGTAAAGAAAGCGTTTATTGGTAGCGGTATTCGTTACGATTTGGCTTTTCACGAAACCGGGGATGCAAAAAAGGATGAAGGCAACCTGGAGTATCTCCGTGAAGTGATACGCCACCATGTTTCCGGTCGCTTGAAAGTAGCGCCCGAACACGCATCGGATGAGGTACTGGATGTGATGCGGAAGCCTTCGTTTGAGCTGTTTCGTCGGTTAACCGCTTTTTTTCATGCGGTGAACCGGAAAGAGGGACTAAATCAACAATTGATTCCTTACTTCATTTCCAGCCACCCGGGAAGTTCGCTTGAAGCAATGGCTGAACTGGCGGCTGAAACCAAGGACTTGGATTTTAAACTGGAACAGGTACAGGATTTTACACCAACGCCTATGACAGTTGCGACGGTGGTTTATTATTCGGGATACCATCCCTACACACTTGAAAAGGTATCCGTTCCCCGAACGGAGAATGAGAAACTGGCACAAAGGAAGTTTTTCTTTTGGTATAAAAAGGAATACCGAAATTCGCTAAAACAGGAGTTACAGCGACTCAACCGGCCCGACCTGGAGAAACGGTTGTTTGATGTACAACCACTGCCTTCCGGGGAAAAAAGAGATCAATCCAAACGAAGTTAATCATCAAAAAAGCGGCGTTAACCTTTCTTAAAAAGACGCCCTTGCCAGGTATCTCTTTCTTTCAGGCGCTTTTCTACTTTGGCAACAAACTCGAAATTTTTCATTCCCCAGCGAGGGGCAATGAGCAAATCATCTGGTGCCGAACTGACAAAACGCTCAAGAATGATTTGCGGATTCAACCGTTCGAGGTAATCGACCACCAGTTCGCGATATTCTTTCACTGAAAACAGATGGAACATATCCGGTGTGCCGGCATACTGTTTGGCCATGATTGTGCCTTTATGAATCTGCAGCTGATGCAACTTTAGGTTTCCCACCGGCAACCGGGAAATGACATCGGCCTGTTCCAGTATTTCCTCACGGCTTTCACCCGGAAGTCCGAGAATCATGTGCGCACAATTGTGGATGCCTCTTCGCGATGTTTCTTCCAACGCTCTGACAGATTCTTCCCAGGCATGGCCACGATTGATAGCTTTCAAAGTACGCTCCAGCACCGATTCAATGCCCAGCTCTACCATCACATAATACTTTTCTGAAAGCTCCTGCAAGTAATCCAGTACTTCATTGTTGAGGCAATCGGGCCTTGTGGCAATAACCAAACCGGTGACACCGGGATAGGCCAGGGCTTCATCATACAATTTCCGGAGGCCTTCCACCGGGGCATACGTGTTGGAATAAGCTTGAAAATAAGCCAGAAATTTGATGCTGTCGTATTTCTTGCGAAAGAACTGTATGCCTTCTTCCAGCTGACGGGTAACACTATTTTCCAGTTGACAGTAAGTAGGTTTGAAGGTTTTGTTATTGCAGTAGGTGCAGCCACCGGTTCCCCGGCTTCCATCACGGTTGGGACAGGTAAATCCTGCATCGATTGAGATTTTCTGGACCCTCCCATTAAATTTGCGCCTGAAAAAGGTAGGAAAATCGTTGTATCTCCGTTGGTGTCCCCAGTGAAAGTTCCTGTTTGTGTGTGCATCAGCTGTCATGGTCGCAAAGATAGCGGTATTTTGTTTTTAGAACAGTCCTAAAATTATGTCTGGCGGTTCATTTCTTCTTGATAACTTTAGGTTCCGGAGAGGTTTATTCGTTTTTATTTTTTAAACCTTTTTCTATCTTTAGCCACTAAAGTAACGGGTTGATTATGTTTAC
Organism: Prolixibacter sp. SD074; assembly: GCF_009617895.1. Classification (NCBI taxonomy): domain Bacteria; kingdom Pseudomonadati; phylum Bacteroidota; class Bacteroidia; order Marinilabiliales; family Prolixibacteraceae; genus Prolixibacter; species Prolixibacter sp. SD074. The sequence goes on along the minus strand of NZ_BLAW01000001.1, from coordinate 2,019,274 downwards.
AGAAAAGGATATTCAGCAAATTAGCAATCGCGGTAGCCAACTACCGGAAGTAGAACGTCAAATTGAGAATTTTAAGAAAGGATTTCCTTTCACGAATGTCCTTCGTCCGGCCACTGTAAACGACGGGATTATCAAGCTCGATGAGGGCCATATAGAAAAGTATATCGGCATCTTTGAGCATGAGGTCAACCGGGGAATTGCCATCGAAAAGTTTGTACCGGCTTCGGGAGCGGCCAGCCGGATGTTTCAGAAGCTTTTTGCTTTTCAGGATGCAGCAAAATCGCAGGAACAAGCAGTCTCATTATTGGATGAGGAAGCGCATTCCGATGTAAAAACCTTCTTCGACAACCTGCCGAAGTTCGCGTTTTACCATCAGTTGCCCGGAGAATTGAAAAAGACAGGCGCCGATGGACATTTACCTTACCGGGAAATTTTGGAATTTGTGCTGACCGGGAAGGGATTGAATTACGGTTTCCTGCCCAAGGGATTGTTGCAGTTTCATCAATACGGAGAAATATCCAGAACGCCGGTTGAGGAACATATGGTGGAAGGCGCCTTATACGGCAAGGATTCGGGAAAGAAAGTGAGTTTGCACTTCACCGTATCGCCGGAGCACCTTTCTTTTTTTGAAGAAAAGACAGACGGGGCCGCAAAAAATTTTGAACATCACTATGGCGTGCGGTACGAAATTGGTTTTTCGGAACAAAAGCCGTCAACCGATACGATTGCTGTAACACCTGCAAACGAACCATTCCGGCAGAAAGATGGAACCTTACTATTCAGGCCGGGGGGACACGGGGCTTTGCTGGAAAATCTGAATGATATTGACAGTGACATTGTCTTTATTAAAAACATCGATAATGTCGTGCCTGACAGATTAAAAGAGCCGACCGTACGTTATAAAAAAGCGTTGGCTGGTGTATTGTTGTATTACCGGCAAAAGGTTTTTAACTACCTTCGCGAGTTGGAAAAAGCCAGTGTTGCGGTATCCGATAAACTCATCGCAGAGATTTCGGATTTTCTGACGAAGGAACTTTGTGTTGAGGCAGCGGAAAGCCAGTATTATACAGAGAAGGAAGCTTTAATTCCTTATCTGCGAAACAAATTAAACCGGCCCATCAGGGTTTGTGGAATGGTTAAAAACGAAGGTGAGCCGGGTGGCGGCCCATTCTGGGCACGCAATGCAGACGACACCATTTCGTTGCAGATTGTAGAACGAAGTCAGATTGACAACGAGAATGAGGAACAAGCCAATATAGTTGGGCAATCGACACATTTCAATCCGGTTGATTTGGTCTGCGGAGTTCGGAATAGTAAAGGCGAAAAATTTGATTTATTGAAATACCGCGATCCGAATACCGGGTTTATCTCTCATAAATCGAAAGAGGGAAAACCGTTGAAGGCACAAGAGCTTCCGGGGCTATGGAACGGGGCTATGGCCGACTGGATTACGCTTTTTGTGGAAGTACCGGTGGTTACCTTCAATCCGGTAAAAACCATCAACGATTTATTGAGAGAAGAACACCAGAACTCCTAGTGAGAGGATGATATTGCGTTGAGGATTATTAACAGATACGCAGACAGTAAAATTTTATGGAACAAGGAGCTAAGGATGACTACGAAAGCAATGAAATTGCTCTCGTAATTGAACGTTATCAGAAGATGCAGCACGAGGAGCGTGTTGAGTTTTTTGATGTGGCCGAATTTGAATATATCATCGATCATTACACCGACAGGGGACATCATTATCAGGCGGTAAAGGCGGTGGAAAGAGGTGTGATGCAACATCCTCAGGCGATTTCACTCAAGGTACGGCAGGCTCGTATTTTACTGACACAAGGGAACGTGGATGAGGCGAAGGAAATGCTTGAAATGGTTGCGGGAATCGAATCTTCTGACCCGGAGATTTTGCTAATGCTTGGTACATGCTACAACTTTTTAGGCGATAGCCCGAAAGCCACTTATTATTTTGAAGAGGCTGAGCGTTTTTCCTACGAAGAAAAAGACGAAGTCCTCTATAGCATTGGTGTTGCATTCATTCAGAACAGCGAATACAGCAGGGCTATTCCGTTTCTTGAAAAGGCACATCAGGAAAATTTGGAAAACGAAAATGTGATTTACGATTTGGCTTTCAGCTACGACAAGGTAGGTGAGAGTTACAAGTGTATTCAGTTTTACAACAAATACCTCGATCTGGACCCGTTTTCCGAATTTGTTTGGTACAACCTGGGGATTGCCTATAACCGGGTAAACGATTTCGATAGAGCGGTGGAAGCCTATGATTTTGCCCTGGCACTGGACGACAATTATGCCTCGGCACTTTTTAATAAGGCCAATTCGCTTGCTAATGCAGAAAAGCTAGGCGAGGCCATTGCCACTTACGGGGAATACCTGAAAATTGATGGAGATTCGGACGAAACCTACTGTTACATTGCTGAATGCTATTTCCATCAGCGCAAATTCAAAAAATCATTCGATTACTATAAGAAGGCGTTGCAGCTGAATGGTTACAATGCAGATGCATGGTATGGCGCATCGGTGGTTTTACTGGTGGAAGATAAGGTGCCGGAAAGTCTGGCATTCCTGAAAAAGGCCATTAAGCTGGAAGACGATAATGCCGATTTTTGGCTTACTTTTGGTAAAGTCAACTCCACATTGAATTACTACGAAGAAGCTGAGCAAGCGTTCCAAAAAGCGCTCGAGCTGGATGCAGACAATTCTGACAACTGGCTTTCTTTTGCCGACTTCTATTACGAATATGAGCAGCTGGGCATGTCAATCGATATCCTGATGAAAGCCAAAAAGCAAGGTGTCGTAAGTGCCACATTAAATTACCGTTTAACCGCTTATTTGCTGGAAAACGGCGACGAGTACCTGGCCATGCATTACCTGGAACAGGCGTTGAGTGAGGATTTTAGTCAGTATCATGATCTGTTCGACTTTTGTCCGAAAGCCCTGGAAAGTGGTCCGGTCAACCGGTTGATTGATAAGTACAAGATGATTAATCATTATCATTAACAATGATTAACTTTTAAAATATTGACAGAATCCGGCCGGAAGAGATTTCGGCCATTTTTTTATCTTATTTTAGCCAACCGGAAGTTTAAAAATATTAACATAAGCGATGAAGAGATACTTAAGCCTGTTTACCAAAGGATTGGCTATGGGGGCCGCGAACGTTATTCCCGGTGTTTCGGGAGGGACAGTGGCCCTGATTACCGGGATATTTGAGAAGCTGATTGACAGCATCAAAGCATTTAATCTGACGGCGCTGAAATTGTTGTTGAGCGGGAAGTTCAGGGATTTTGTCCGTCACATTAACCTCGATTTCCTGCTGTCTGTTTTTACCGGTGTCGCTATTAGTATCCTGACACTGGCCCGGTTGTTCGATTTTCTGTTCAAGAGTTATCCGGTTTACATCTGGTCGTTCTTCTTCGGTTTGATTCTTGCTTCGGTATATTTTATCGGGAAGACAGTTGAGAAGTGGCGTTTGTCGGTAATCATTAGCCTACTTGTGGGAACGGCAGTTGCTTTTTCCGTATCGGTACTAAGTCCGGCGTCCGAAAATTCCTCTATGCTGTATTTGTTTATTTGCGGAATTATAGCGGCCTGTAGCATGATTCTTCCGGGATTATCAGGTTCGTTTGTGCTCATTCTGTTGGGCAACTACCAGTTGGTTATGATTGATTCGATTAATGAGTTGAACCTGATGGTATTGCTGCCGGTTGTACTTGGCGCCGTAATTGGACTGCTCGCTTTTTCACATGTTTTATCGTGGGTTTTCAAAAAATTCAAGGACCAGACCATCGCATTGCTTACCGGTTTTATCCTTGGCTCCGTGGGAATTCTTTGGCCCTGGAAACATCCGGTTTATAAACTCGATTCATTAGGCCATATCCTGATTAAGAAAAGTGGGGAAAAAGTGGTTTCGGGTTACGATTGGTTTGTTCCGGACACTTTAACAACCACAGTTGTTGTAGCCGTATTGTTGATGATTGCAGGAATATTTACGATATATCTTTTGGAGAAATCGGCTCAAACTGTGGAAGAATCATGAAACAAACATTCGGTCTCATTGGATATCCGTTGACGCACTCCTTTTCAAAGAAGTTTTTCACCGAAAAGTTTTCCCGCGAAGGTATTGACGCGGAATACGAAAATTTTGAGATAGCGCATATCGAAAAATTACCGGAAGTAATCCGGACCAATCCGATGCTCAAGGGGCTGAATGTAACCATTCCGTACAAACAAGATGTGTTCGCCTATCTGGATGAGGCCGACAAAGCCGCACAGGAAATCGGTGCCGTTAACACCATCCGGATCGAACGAGAAGGGAAGAATTACCGTTTGCACGGATTTAATACGGATGTGATTGGCTTTGGCGATTCCATCCAACCCTTGTTGAAATCGTACCATAAAAAAGCACTGGTTTTAGGAACCGGTGGCGCATCGAAAGCGGTCGTTTGGGCATTGCAGAGGCTGAGATTGTCTGTGGTTTTGGTTTCCCGTTCACCGAATGGTGCGGGACAAATCAGCTACCGCGATTTAGATGAGAATTTGATGACAGAATATACGGTCGTGATTAATGCCACACCGCTGGGAACATATCCAAAAACGGAAGGAGCTCCGGACATTCCTTACCAGTTCGTTAATGACAAGCATTTGTTGTACGACTTGGTCTACAATCCTGAGAAGACTCGTTTCCTGGCAAAAGGAGAAGCGCATGGCGCAGCCATTAAAAATGGCCTGGAGATGCTTCACGGACAGGCATTGGCTGCCTGGGAAATCTGGAACCGTGATTAACCGGGATTCCTGCTCAAGCCTTGCGAAATTTCTTCCGGGTAACCGATATCAACCAGAAATAAACCTCGGGCGGCAGCGCTCGGGCCAGCTGCCCGGCGGTCTTTCGCTTCAATAATATGTGCCATTCCTTCCGGCTCTATTTTCCCCATGCCAATATCGAGCATGGTACCGACAATTGCCCGAACCATGTTCCGCAAAAAGCGGTCAGCTTTGATGGTCAAAATATATCGCTCCGGCTCTTCGGTCCAGTAGGCTTCCATAATCTCGCAAATTCCTGTTTTAATGTCGGTTCCGGTGCGGCTGAAACTGGTAAAATCGGAATAGTTGAATAGCAGTTGGGCGGCTTCATTCATTTTTTCGGTGTCGAGCAACCGATAGTGATGGTATGCGAAAGTGCGGCTGAAGGGATTTTTCTGCTTCGTGATAAAATATTGATAGGTGCGATACGTGGCATCGAAGCGGGCATGTGCTTTGTCATGTACTTTGTAAATATTTTGTACCGAAATATCGGGTGGAAGGAACCGGTTCAACCGGAAGGTGAAATGCTGATCGTCCAGGTTTTCCGACTCCGCATCGAAATGTGCCACGAAAAAGCTGGCATGTACACCGGTGTCGGTCCGTCCGGCTCCGGTAACGTGAATGGTCTCACGCGAAATAGTAGACATGGCTTGCTCCAACACTTCCTGCACACTAACAGGGCCTGGCTGGATTTGCCAGCCGTGATAATTGGTACCGTCGTATGCGAGTTGAATAAAATATCGTTGCATCAAATGTTGTTTACCTTTGTATTTATACGGGAATTTACGATAAATTGGATGCGAATTTCCCGGTCGTCAAAGGTAAGAAATATACTTCCAACATCTTAAATTAAGGTATTTTAGGAAGTTTTCAAGCCATTTAAGGTTAACAATTTTTAACAAAATGTTATTAGCTAATCATCGGTAAACCATTAATTTCGTAAGCATTCTACTAAAGAAGTTTTCAATTAATAGAAATAACCTTGCAGAAGTTTGAAACGGGCATGTTGCGGTTATGAGAAGTAAAAAGGAAAAAATTTCAATAACATGCGCGTTCTGTTCGACAACTAAAAAACAAATAATATAACGGATGAATCAGTCAGTAGATATTAAAGAACTCAATGAGAGGATTCAACAGGAGAGCTCGTTCGTCGACATGATCACCATGGAGATGAATAAAGTGATTGTGGGACAAAAACATTTGGTTGACAGTTTGTTGATTGGACTGTTATCTGATGGGCACATTTTGCTGGAAGGTGTACCTGGTTTGGCAAAAACGCTGGCCATCAATACGCTTTCGCACATTGTGGCTGCCAGGTTTGCCCGCATCCAGTTTACGCCCGACCTGTTGCCGGCCGACTTGTTGGGTACCATGATTTACAGCCAGAAGAACGAAGAGTTCATGGTGAAGAAGGGGCCAATTTTCACCAATTTCGTATTGGCCGATGAGATCAACCGTGCGCCTGCCAAAGTGCAGTCGGCGTTGCTCGAAGCCATGCAGGAGCGGCAGATCACCATTGGCGATCATACTTACAAACTGGAAGAGCCTTTCCTGGTAATGGCGACTCAGAACCCAATTGAGCAGGAAGGAACCTATCCGCTTCCCGAAGCGCAGGTTGACCGTTTTATGCTGAAAGTTGTGTTGGATTATCCGAAGAAAGACGAAGAGCGGCTGATTATTCAACAAAACCTGCTCAAAAAATTTCCCGAAGCATCGACGATTCTGAAACCGGAAGATATTATCCGTGCACGGGATATCGTGAAGGATGTGTATATCGACGAAAAGATTCAGAAATACATTGTCGATATTGTTTATTCAACGCGTCAACCTGCAGAACACGGATTGCCGAAATATGCCGAAATGATTACCTACGGCGCTTCGCCCCGTGCCTCCATTAGTCTGGCACAGGCTGCCAAATCGTACGCTTTCATCAAGCGTCGCGGCTACGTGATTCCGGAAGATATTCGTGCCGTTTGCCACGATGTATTGCGTCACCGTATCGGACTGAGTTACGAAGCGGAAGCCAATAATTTGACCAGCGAGGAGATCATCTCCGAAATTCTCAATACGGTTGAAGTGCCGTAGTAACGGTTTCCCGGAAACGGGAGTTGAGAATTGAATGGAATGAATTAGGAACAAACAAGTTATTGTGCTGTGGAAACATCGGACCTGCTAAAGAAAGTTCGGAAAATTGAGATAAAGACGCGGGGATTGTCGCGCAACATCTTTGCCGGAGAGTATCATAGTGCTTTCAAAGGTCGTGGTATGGCCTTTAGCGAAGTGCGAGAGTACCAGTTTGGCGACGATGTGCGGACCATCGACTGGAACGTAACGGCCCGGTACAACAAACCTTTCATCAAGGTATTTGAAGAAGAGCGGGAGCTGACCGTGATGTTGATGATTGATGTGAGTGGTTCGCGCGATTTTGGTACCTCCGAAAAGCTGAAGAAGAATGTAATTACCGAAATTGGAGCGATTCTTTCCTTCTCGGCCATTTCCAACAACGATAAAATTGGTGTGATTTTCTTCTCCGATAAAATCGAGAAGTTCATCCCGCCGCAAAAAGGCCGGACGCACACGTTGCGCATCATCCGGGAGCTCATCGAATTTAAGCCCGAATCAAAGCAGACCGATATCGCTCAAGCCCTGCAATATCTCACAAATGTGATGAAGCGCAGGGTTACGACGTTCGTTATTTCCGATTTTATGGATAATAATCCGGAGTTGGAAAAGGCGTTTCGTATTGCCAACAGCAAACACGATGTAGTGGGACTGCAGATATACGACGAGCGGGAAACGGAATTGCCTTCCATTGGTATGGTAAAGTTCAAAGATGCCGAGTCCGGAGAATACCTTTGGGTCGATTCATCAAGCCGGAAAGTCCGGGACGCTTATCAGAAATGGTGGAACGACTACCGGTCGAAGCTCGATATCATGATGAAGCGTTCAGGCGTCGACTATGTCGGGATCAATACCCGTGAGGACTATGTGAAATCGCTTGTTTCACTGTTTAAGAAAAGAGAATAATAATCAATGAACGTTACACGAACGATGAAACATATAACCTGCGTCCTGGCACTGTTGCTGACGGTGGCATCCGGTGTGCAGGCGCAGGAAATAAAAGCACGTGCCACGCTCGACCGTGATACCATTTTGCTTGGCGACCAGATTCATTTGAACCTGGAGCTGGAACAAAATATCGGTCCGAAGGTTCAGTTTCCGCAAATACCCGATAGCATCGGTAAATCAATCGAAGTGCTGCAACGCACCCTGATCGATACCATCAAGATGGAAGGTCGCCGGATCATGCTGCGCCAGGATTTTTTGATCACAGCATTTGACAGCGGTCCGCACCCGATTCCGCCGGTTTGGTTCAAACTGAAGTACGACCAGCTGACTGATTCGGTCCACACGAATAGTTTGAGCCTGTTTGTGCAGGTTCCGAAAGTGGATTTGAAAAAGGGCCCGGCTGATATTAAGAAGCCGTTCGATGCACCGGTGACGCTGAAGGAAATTGCGCCCTGGTTGTTTGGTGGAATCTTAATTGCAGCTGTCATCTTCCTGCTAATTTATGCTATTCGCCGGAGGAAAAAGAAACTGCCGTTATTCCAGAAGCCGCCCAAACCGAAGGAGCCGCCGTATCGTGTTGCTTTGCGTAAGCTCGACGAGATAAAAGAGGCAAAACTGTGGCAGCACGATCAGGTGAAAGAATACTATAGCCGCATCACCGATACCTTGCGGGAATACCTGGAAGGACGTTATGAAGTGGCGGCTATGGAGAAAACTACTGATGAAATTATGACTGCCCTGAAGTATGATGCCGTTAAGTTGGATGTAAAGTCGTACAAGCAGCTGAAGGAAATTCTGGAGCTGGCCGATTTGGTGAAGTTCGCTAAATTCATTCCGGTGGAAGACGATAACCAGATGACGTTGGCCAATGCTTACTTCTTTGTTAACCAGACGAAAATTGAAGGAAAGTTGCCGGAAGAAGAGGAGAAAGAGAATGATGAAGATAACGGCGATGAGGAAGTAACCATCGATTTGTCGGATAAAAAGGGAAGAAGAAAATCATGAGTCAGATAACATACGCATATCCCGCATTTTTTTACCTGTTTCTGCTATTCATACCCATGATTGTTTGGTATGTATGGCAACAGAAAAAATCGCGGGCAAGCATACAGATATCGACACTGAGAGGTTTTGATGCGGCACCCAGAACATGGAAGCATTACTTGCGCCATCTGCTCTTTGTATTGCAGTTAGGCGTGTTATCGCTGCTGATTATGGCATTGGCCCGGCCGCAATCGTCTTCCAGTTGGGAGAACGCTACTACCGAGGGAATCGATATCATTATTGCGTTGGATATTTCGAGTTCAATGCTGGCCCGTGACTTTCAGCCCGACCGGTTGGACGCAGCCAAGAATGTGGCGGTTCAGTTTATTTCAGGCCGGCCTTACGACCGGATTGGCCTGGTGGTTTTTGCCGGTGAGAGTTTTACGCAGTGTCCGTTGACAACCGATCATGCGGTGTTGATTAATCTTTTCAAGGATATCCATACCGGAATGATTGAAGACGGAACGGCTATTGGAGAAGGCCTTGCCACAGCGGTCTCACGGTTGAAGGACAGCAAAGCCAAAAGCAAAGTGGTTATCCTGCTGACCGATGGTGAGAACAACCGCGGCGAAATTGCACCGGTTACGGCAGCCGAAATAGCCAAAACATTTGGCGCCAGGGTTTATACCATTGGAGTGGGGACCATCGGAACGGCACCTTATCCCGTTCAAACACCTTTTGGTAAGCAGATGCGGCAGATGCAGGTGAAAATTGATGAGCCGATGCTGAAGAAAATAGCTTCAATTACCGGGGGCGAGTACTTCCGGGCGACCGATAATGCCACGTTGAAATCGATTTATCAGCACATCGATAAGCTGGAGAAATCGAAAATTGACGTGAAGCAGTTCAGTAAAAAAACGGAAGAATACGAACGGTTCGCTATTCCGGCCATGTTGCTGGCACTGTTGCTGGTATTCCTGAAAAACACGGTTTTCCGGAATATCCCGTAAGGAAAAGGTTGAGAGGAAAAAGGGTATAGCCCGGTGGTGAAGAATTATTAGTCTGAAATTAAAAGGAAAAATGGAATCATTTAGGTTCGCAAATCCCGAATATCTATATCTTTTGCTGGTGATACCGGCATTTGCCATCATCTTTTGGTTTGCCCGAAGGGGACGACGAAAAGCCATACGTAAATTTGGAAATCCGGAACTGTTGGCCGGACTGATGCCTAGTGTATCGAATGGCCGTCCGATAGTGAAATTCTGGATTTGGATGTTGGCACTGGCGTTTATTATCGTTGGAGTAGCAAGGCCGCAGTTTGGCTCGAAGCTGAAAACAGTGAAACGAAAAGGAATCGAAATCATGATTGCCCTGGACGTTTCGAATAGTATGCTGGCGCAGGATATCAAACCTGATAGGTTAGACCGCGCGAAAAGAGCGATTGCCAAATTGACCGACCGGCTCAATCAGGACAAAATCGGATTGATTGTTTTCGCCGGGCAGGCATATATTCAGTTGCCCATTACCACCGATTATGCGTCGGCTAAGCTGTTTCTGAGTTCGGTAAATACCAATATGGTCCCGGTACAGGGAACAGCCATCGGAGCGGCTATCAACCTGGCTGCCCGTTCGTTTTCTCCAAACTTTGAAGGAAATAAAACCATCATCGTTATCACCGATGGGGAAAATCACGAAGATGATGCGGTTGGGGCAGCTAAAGCTGCTAAAGAAAAAGGAATTACCGTCAATACCATTGGCATGGGACTTCCCGAAGGAGCGCCAATTCCGGTTACCTTACCCAACGGACAACAAGGTTACCGGAAAGACCGTCAGGGGAATACCATCATCACAAAGTTGGACGAGAAGATGCTGACCGAAATTGCCAATACCGGCGGCGGAACTTACATCCGTGCAAACAATGCACAGGTTGGTTTGAATAGGCTTTTCGATGAGTTGAATAAGATGCAAAAGGCGGAAATTGAGTCGCGGGTTTATTCCGATTACAACGATCAGTATGGTTACTTCTTGGGCATGGCCCTGGCATTGATTTTGCTGGATTTTCTGGTGCTCGAACGGAAAAATAAGTGGTTGAGGAATTACAGTTTGTTTAAATAATAGAGAAGGATTTAGATACAATGAACATGAAAACATTCATGTCGGAAAATAAGATACAGATGAGGCAAATCGTTCTCATGACCATGATATTATTCCTGACGGTTCCGGTATTTGCGCAAAAAGAACGCAAATTTATCCGGGAAGGGAACAGGGATTTTGCCAAAGGGCTCGAGGATACCACCAGTCTCGATACGGTTCGTTTTGGCAAAGCGGAAGTGGCTTATCGCAGGGCACTGCAGGAAAAACCGGACAATTTCCAATGGAAGTTCAACCTGGCCGATGCTTTGTACAAACAGGCTAAGCCGGCGAAGGCAGCTGAGGAATTTGAGCAATTGACCAAGGAGACTGACAACAAGAGGGATAAGGCGAAGGTTTATCATAACCTCGGGAATTCGTTGCTGGCGCAGAAAAAGGTTGACGAAAGTATCGATGCGTACAAAAAGTCGTTGCGCTTGAACCCAAATGATATGGAAACCAAGTACAATCTGGCGTACGCCGAAAAGATGAAGCAACAGCAGGAAAACAAGAAAAAGAATAAACAGAACCAGCAGGATAAGAACAAACAAAACAAGGATCAGAACAAGAATAATAAGGACAAACAGAACCAGGATCAGAAGAAAAATCAGGATCAGAATAAGAATAAACAAGATCAAAATAAGCAAAACCAGAATAACCAAAACCAAAATCAGCAACAGCAACCTCAGCAAAACAAAATCTCGAAACAGAATGCCGAGCAGATGTTGCAGGCCCTGCAAAACGATGAGAAAAAAACACAGGAAAAAGTGCGCAAGCTGAAAGCGAAAAAAGCGCAGCAAAATAAGATTGAAAAGGATTGGTAACGGTTATTTTTTGGGTAACCGGATGCCCTCCGGAAAAGTTCCGGGGTTTTGCTAATTTTGAGGCATGTTGACGATGCAATACAGATTAATCACGAAATATACAGGCATACAGATGATGAAGAAAAAAACCCTGTTTCTTCTATTGTTTACACTCTTTGCAGGCTTAACAGCCCGTGCCGACGATGTGCGGTTTTCGATGTCGGCGCCCAATGCGGTAGAGCTGGGAAGTCAGTTCCGGCTCTCTTTTGTGTTAAATACGCAGGGAGATAACCTGAAACTTCCGGAATTGAATGACTTCGATGTACTGATGGGCCCCTCTACTTCCAACAGTACGTCCATTCAAATGATCAACGGGAAAACCACCCGTTCGGTCACCTTTTCCTACACCTATATTTTGCAGGCAAAAAAGGAGGGAAAGTTTACCATTCAACCGGCAACCATTGAGGCCGACGGCAAAACGTACACTTCCAATTCCGTGACCATCCAGGTCGTGAAAGGTTCGTCAAAACCTGCCGGAGGAGGCGTTGATAAACCGGCAGCAAAACCTGGGCAAATTGACTCGAAGGATCTGTTTGTCAACGTGGACTTGAGCCGGAAATCGGTTTATAAGGGGGAACATCTCTTAGCTACCATTAAAATTTACTCACGGGTGAACCTGAGCGGATTCGATGACATTGAACTGCCAAATTTTGAAGGATTTTGGTCACAGGATATCGATATTCCCCAACAGATGTCGTTGCATCGGGAAGCCTACAAAGGAGAAATATACAATGTGGGAACACTGAAGAAGACGATTCTTTTCCCACAGCAAACCGGGAATATTACGATTAAACCGGTGAAAATTGTGGCATTGGTACGTCAGCGCATTCAGCAGCCACAAAGCATTTTCGACGATTTCTTCGACCAGTATTCGACGGTGAAAGCGACTGTATTGAGCCAGCCGGTAACTGTGCATGTGAAATCGCTGCCTCAGGCTCCGGCCAATTATTCCGGCGGAGTGGGGAACTTCAGTCTCGAGTCTTCTATCACGGCAACCGATGTAAAAGCCAACGATGCAGTGACACTGAAACTGAAGATTTCCGGTAACGGAAACCTGAAATTGATTGATTCACCGAAGGTCGATTTTCCGGCTGATTTCGATACATACGACCCGAAAAATTCCAGCAATTACAAAGCAACCGAGAATGGCCTCGTGGGGAGTACGTCGTTTGAATATTTGGTTATCCCGCGTCATGCCGGCGATTTCACCATTCCGGCGGTCAACTTTGTTTACTTCAATCCGGCAACCGGAAGATATGTGACAAAAACCACCAAGTCATATGATTTGCATGTGGAAAAAGGCTCGGGTGACCAGTTGAATACGGTCGTAAGCAGTGGAGTATCAAAAGAAGATGTGAAATTCCTTGGAAAAGATATTCGCTATATTAAAACCGATAGCAATCAATTGTTCCAGCGAAACGATACCTTCTTTGGTTCGGTTAATTTCTACCTGGTTTATCTGGGGGGGGCATTCCTCGTACTCATATTCTATCTCTTTAACATGAAGCGCATTCGCGAGAATGCCAACCTGGCCCGGGTGAAAAACCGAAAAGCCAGCAAGGTCGCGATGAAGCACCTGAAGGTGGCACGCAGTGTTCTGAAGCAAAACGATGCCGAGAAGTTCTACGAAGCGGTAACCCGCGCGTTCTGGGGCTATCTCAGCGATAAACTAACGATTCCGGTTTCCGATTTGAATAAGGAACGCGCTACGGAAGCCTTACTGGAGCGAAGTGTTTCGCAGGAATTGGTCGATCGCTTTATCGAAACGCTCGACACCTGCGAATTTGCCCGTTTTGCACCGGGCGGAGGCACAACGACGGCTATGAATGAAATGTATGGCAAAGCCGTTGAGGTGATGAGCCGCATGGAAAAAGAGATTAGGTAACGATGAAACAGAATCAACAGAACAAGGATTCGATGAGACAAAAAGTATTATACATCATAGGAATGTTGGCGCTGGTGTTGATTTCCGGCACCACATTCGGTCAAAAAGCAGAACTGGATTCTATTGCCCGGGCCGATACCTTGTACGCGAAAGGGCATTATCAGCAGGCTGCCAGCGTTTATTCGGGTATCCTGAATCGTGGATACGAGTCGGCTGACCTCTATTTCAACCTGGGTAATTCGTATTACAAATTGGGTCAAATTACCAAGGCCATCATCAATTATGAACGGGCCCGTTTGTTGGCTCCCAACGACGAGGATATCAAGTACAACCTGAATTTGGCGCAGTCCCACGTGGTCGATAATATCGTGCCGTTGCCTGAGTTTTTCCTGACCAAATGGTGGCACAGTATCATTAATACGCATTCGGCCGATGAATGGGGAATTCAGAGTATGATCGCCTTTTTCCTCTTTCTCATCATCTTTGCCCTGTTTCTTTTTGCCCAAACGGTGCGCCGGAAGAAACTGGCATTCTGGGTTTCCATTTTGGCGCTTACCTGGTCGGGATTCACCTTTTCTTTTGCTTCAAGCCAGAAGAACAAGCTGACACGCCGGAACACAGCCATCATTACGGCCCCGACAGTTACGGTGAAGGGGGCCCCCAGCGAAACAGGTACCGAACTTTTCATTATTCACGAAGGGCTGAAAGTGAAACTCACCGACAGCCTCGGCACCTGGAAGGAGATTCAGCTGGCCGACGGCAATAAAGGCTGGGTACAGGATTCGACCATGGTGCGCATTTAAGCTTTCCCACAAAAGTATTTCCCGTTAAGGGTAAAGTAAGTTTACCCCTGCTATTCGTATATCCCTTTTCGATTGTTATTTTTGCAGTTCGAAAATGAAGAACGATGGTGGAAATTTATCCTGCGGGATTTGAATCAAAAATTGGTTTCGATAAAATACGCGACCTGCTGAGTCAGCGCTGCCTGAGTACGCTCGGGAAGGAGATTGCTGCGCAGTTTGGTTTCTCGTCCCACTATGAGGACATTGTCCGTCAGCTCGACGAGACCGTGGAATTTATGCAGATTATCGCCGAGGAAACCAATTTCCCCACAGGTTACTACCTCGATGTCCGTCCGGCGCTGCAGAAAATCAAGGTGCCCGGCACCTTCCTGGAAGTGCATGAGTTGTTCGACCTGAAACGCTCGCTGGAAACCATCCGGTCCATCGTCAATTTCTTCCGTTCCCGGAAAGAAGAGGAATTTCCAAGGTTGCGCAATGTCGTTCGCGATGTGCAACTCTTCCCTTTTGTGTACGGCCGCATCGACCAAATTATCAGCAAGCACGGAACGATAAAAGATAATGCGTCACCCGAACTGGCGCAGATTCGCCGCGAAATCTTTTCCCGGCAGGCCAGTGTTTCCAAAATCATGCAAAGTATTCTACGGAAAGCACAAAACGAAGGACTGGTGGAAAAAGACGTGTCCACTTCCATTCGTGACGGCCGCACGGTGATTCCCATCGCCGCCGGAAACAAGCGGAAGCTGAAAGGAATTGTGCACGATGAATCGGCTACCGGACGTACGGCATATGTAGAGCCGGAAGAAGTGGTGGAAGTGAACAACCGCATCCGGGAACTGGAGTCAGCTGAAAAACGCGAAATCGTAAAAATCCTGATTCACTTCACGGACGAAATCCGTCCGTATGCTGAAGATTTAGCTTTCTCCTATGGAATTCTGGCCGAACTCGATTTCATCCGGGCCAAGGCCTTGTGGGCCAGCGAAAGTGAATCGGTGAAGCCCAAAATGACCGATAAACAGGAACTGGAGTGGTTTAAAGCCCGGCACCCGTTGCTCGAACGCAACTTGAAGGCAGAGAACCGGAAAGTTGTTCCGCTGGATATTACCCTGACTGAAAAGATCCGCATTCTGCTGATCTCGGGCCCTAATGCGGGCGGTAAATCGGTTTGCCTGAAAACGGTAGGATTAGTGCAGTACATGTTGCAGTGTGGCTTGCCTGTTCCGGTGAGCCCGGACAGTCGTTCCGGAATTTTTGAGCGGATGTTTATCGATATTGGCGACGACCAGTCGTTGGAGAACGACCTGAGTACTTACAGTTCGCACCTGACGAATATGAAGTTCTTTTCGAAGAACTGTACGCCCAAAACACTGGTGCTCATCGATGAGTTTGGAACCGGAACCGAGCCGATGCTGGGAGGTTCCATTGCCGAGGCAGTACTTAATCGGGTCAACCAGTTGGGAACCTACGGGGTCATTACAACGCACTATACCAACCTGAAGCACTTTGCCAGCTCGGCAGATGGTATTGAGAACGGGGCGATGTTATATGACTCGCACCAAATGGAACCGCTTTTCCGGTTGCAGATTGGCAAGCCCGGAAGTTCGTTCGCTTTCGAAATTGCCCGTAAAATCGGTCTGCCGGAAGATATCCTGAAAGAGGCCAGCGATAAAATCGGGAAGGAGCACATCGATTTCGACAAACACCTGCGCGACATTGTCCGCGATAAGCGGTACTGGGAAAGCAAAAGGCAGCGTATCCGGAAGGTTGAACGCAATCTTGACGATATGGCCGGCAAGTACGAGTCCGACCTGGAAGAAACGGAACGGATGCGGAAGGAGATTCTGGCGAAAGCCAAACGTGAAGCCGAAGAGTTACTGTCCGGTACTAACCGCATGATTGAACGGACCATCCGGGAGATAAAAGAAGCAAACGCAGAAAAGGAACATACCCGGAAAGTACGCCGCGAACTGGAAGATTTCCGTGAAGAGGTGGACCGGAAAGCCACGGAAGACGAGGAAAAGATAGCCCGGAAGATGGAGAAACTGCGGGAGAAAGAACAGCGTCGTCGTGAAAAGTCACCCCGGAAAGAGCCCGAAAAGAAAAGCGCTAAACCGGCGAAATCAAAAGTGCCAACCCTGGAAGTAGGAGCACGGGTCCGTTTATCGGGGCAACAGGTTGCCGGCGAGGTACTCGAAATTAACGGGAAAAACATTGTCGTAGCCTTAGGCCCGTTGCGGTCAACTGTAAAAGCGGACAAGTTGGAAGTGGTATCGAACAGCCAGTTGAAGAAGCCGGAAGTACAGAAAAATAAAACCATCGCCCGGATAAACGATGCCATTGCTGACCGGAAAATGACGTTCAAGCCGGAAATTGATGTTCGTGGTATGCGGGCCGAAGAGGCACTGCAAAAAATCCAGGAATTCATCGACGAAGCCATCATGTTGGAGGCAGCCGAACTGCATATCCTGCATGGGAAAGGTACGGGTGTTCTGCGCGAACTTATCCGCAACTACCTTCGCACCGAGCCAATGGTGCGGCATTATCGCGATGAGCATGTGCAGAACGGTGGTTCAGGCATAACCGTGGTGGAACTGGCGTAACGAAGGTTAATCGTTCGCCTGCTTCTCCTTCACAATCCGTCTTACATCTTTTAGCAACAGCGGAAAAGCCGGAGCCGTCATGTTGTGGCCGTAGCCCTGCATTTCGTAAAGTTGAGTGTTTTTGTGGCCCACTACTTTCATCATGCGCATCAGGTAGGCGTTTTCTTCGTAGCGTCCCGGCATTTCCATGTGGCGGTCTCCGGTAATGAGGAGCAACGGCGGTGCATCTTTGCGTACCCAGTAGAGCGGCGCCAGGCTGTCGACTACCGGTTGCGTTCCCGGAATGCCCAGCTCGGCGCGGATGGTAAAATGGGTGATGGTATGTCCGCTGAAGGGAATCAATCCGGCAATGCGGTTGGCATCGATGTCCCATTTTTTCAGGTAATTTTTGTCCAACCCAACCATCAGGGTGAGGTAACCACCGGCCGAGTGCCCCGAGACGAAAATTAACGTTGAATCGCCGCCAAACTGTTCGATGTGATTAAACACCCAGGCAACGGCTGCTGCCGCATCGTCGATGCAATGCTCCGCTTTGATGTGAGGCGAGAGCCGGTAACCTACACCGACAACAGCCATGCCCTGTTCTTTCAGCGCTTGCGGAATCTCTTTGTGTCCGCCCGTCAAACCGCCACCATGAAACCAGACGATGGTGGGAAAGTGCGTCACATTCTTCGGGTAATAGAGATCCAGCACGCATTGTTGGCGGAGGTACTCATCGGCCTGGTTGAGGGAATCGCTGTAATACGGAATGTTGTACTTTGTAACGTATTCGGTCTTTTGCGCGAATGTTGATGCAACAAAAAGTACCAGCGGCCTTTCGTGGCGACGGTTTGGTAAAAGCATTGTCGAAACAGGATATTAGTAAAGTCGAAGGTGGTTTTTGGAAACTAAATTTCCACAGTACTTTTTTTGTGCACGCTACCCGGTTAATTTAGTAGATGAGTTACGTGCACAAAGCTCAGGCGGAATCCGAAAAGCCTGGAATAGAGTAGGAATTGTAATTAAACCTTCACATAATTAAAGATGGAAATCATGGCGATTTATTTTTTTACTTTATTTATAATTGGTATAAGTTGGTGGTTTTACCCCAAAACAATTGATTTATATCGGTTATTCTTCAATGTTTTTTTTTCTGTCACCTCATTTTATGTGGTGTTAAAAATTGCTGAGTGGGGGCTAAGCTTTCTGGTGGATAAGGTGCCTTTTGAACTAAATATTTCTGCCACAAAGTTAATTGGTTATCTTCTCTTCATCTTTTACGGAGTTTATCTGGGGAAATCGAAATTGAAAAAATCACAGGGTAAAAGATAGATAGCTCGCCCAGATCTTTTCATTTTTTTTGCAAATTATGAAAATAAAGCCAGTAAGGAGGTATACCAGATGATTTTTGCCTTCTAAGCTATTCAAGATTTTCAAAAAAGTTGTTCGGCGTGACAGCTTTTGGATTTCATGCTAATAAGCAAAATGCACTAGAGGTAATCATCACTGCTCCTGCCGTGACGTACCTCCTTGCCTACTTGGTGTTTAATATTGACCAAGTAATCGTTGGGGTGCTTCACGGACCAACGCTTTTTTTGTTCCTTCCATTTTTCGTTGTTTGGATTAGCTGTATAAACTGTAATGACTTTTTGGGGCGGGTACTCTAAGAGTATATCTGAATGCATTAATGGCAAAGCGGAAATAGGCTCTGTCAATATTGTTTTTGCAACAAAATTTCTGTTGGTTATCCTTACGCATCCCAGAGGAATGGCAACTTGTTAGGATTCATTTTATCTAAAGGAGATACCCCCCCGGTGGGGCATCTATAAAAATAGCGTGATGTCCAATAGTAATAACTCGCGAATTCGCTGAGATAGGGCAAAATAACCTACCCTTTCAGGACGATACAATTACCGGATGGGTATACCTGATTTTCCAAGGCGTTGCCATTGGGCTGAAATAAGTTGTCCCTTCGGGATGCAAAGAAAGCTGGTCCATGTATATTCGGGCTGAAAGCCCAATTCAATTCAGCCCGGTGGCAGCGCCCCGGGTTATGAGTATCGCTCGACTTGACGAGCCAGCGGTCGTGTAATGACTTTGATTGAAAATGAAATGTACTTTCGACCGCAATGATTCTAGCGATGATTGATGTTGCAACGGCACCAAATAAAAAGGCCACCCTTTTGCCGGGCGGCCTCTCTTTCAGAAATAATATAATCATGTAGATTAAGCTTCGGATGGTCTTTCCAGCCTTTTCAGGATCATGAAAATAAAGGCGGCGGAAACCATACACATCACCATCAGGATGAGGAAGAACCGCCACAATTCCAGGGTGCCTTGGAATTTCCAAATCAATCCGGCCATCAGGTTACCAATGGCAGTGGTTCCCAGCCAACCTCCCCGGGCCAAACCTTTCTATTTTGTATTTGTACGGCGCCACTTTTGACACAAACGAAATACCGACAGGACTCAGGAACAACCTGGCCATGGTGAGCGTAAAGTACGTGTTGATACACCAGTAGGGTAAGTCAGTGCGTTGGATAGACTTTAATTCATCCGAATCCCACCTTGAATTGGGGGAGGTATTTTAAACTACTACAATCTTATTCTCGATTTCCCCGGGAAAAAGGTTTACTCGCAAAATATTTCGGACGAATACATCAACAAGGGATTTAAAACCTTTGGGTTTAAATATGAACCGGTAGGCGATCAGTTGTGCATTTGGTTTGTTTGGAATCTGTCAGCCGCGCAGAAGGCCGGACTAAAGGTTGGAGACAAAATTGAAGAGATAAATGGAATGGCTATTAAAAAACTGCAGGGCGATGAGCCGTGTCGAATTTATCAGAAAGTCGATTCGGTATCCGATGCGTCTTCTGCACTAATCTTAAAAATTGCGGGGGAGGGACATCCGATTAAGTTGAAAAAAGAGCCGCTTTTTAATAATGAATAGGTGCCTGGTAAAGAGCAGAACAAGCGAAATTCAAATGAAACTTGAGAACCTTAAAGGTAATATTTTGAAGGCAGTTTCCGGCCTGTAAAACAAGGATGTTTTTCTTTCTTTTAATTCTTTCCGCATTTTATTATTACCGTTGATTGTGGCATCATCCGGGAAAAGGTGCCAGCCCTTCAGGCTGGGTGTGCCATTCATAGGTCCGTTCTCTTGGGGCGTTGCCCCAAGTTATGGAATTGGGGCCCTTCAGGCCCTTTGATCCGAATCTGTTTGCAGGGGCTTTGCATCGATTGATTTTTCGTCCCCTTTCAGGTTTCCACTCATATTCGATGTTATTCAACTGTATATCATTGTTCCAGCCCTTCAGGCTGGGCGTGCTATTCATAGGTCCGTTCTCTTGGGGCGTTGCCCCAAGTTATGGAATTGGGGCCCTTCAGGCTCTTTGGTGTAAATCTGTTTGCAGGGGCTTTGCATGGATTGATTTTTCTCGCCTTTCAGGCTTTCCACTCATATTCGATGTTATTCAACTGTATATCATCGTTCCAGCCCTTCAGGCTGGGTGTGCTATTCGTAGGTTCGTTCTCTTGGGGCGTTGCCCCAAGTTATGGAATGTGAGCCTTTCAGGCTCTTTGGTGTAAATCTGTTTGCAGGGGCTTTGCATGGATTGATTTTTCTCGCCTTTCAGGCTTTGGCATTTCTGAATTGGGCCTGTATTGAATTTCCCATGTTTTCCGCCGAAATAGTGTATATCCCAAACAGGCTGAAAGCCTGAGATTCTAAAACTGGGGGTAACGCCCCTAGACAAAGAACGGTAAGAGGCGAATGAAGCCTGAAGGGCTTCCACTTCCACCGTTCACGCCCAAAAATAACTCCCGTCATATTCCGAAATCCGGTAATGCCCCATGAATGTCTCGATCTCCTCCTGGAAACTGATTCTTCGGTGGTGCTCCTGTTGATTTTGGATATACCTTTTCACGGAATCTAATTTCGAACTACTAACTGAAAATGCCGCGTACCCGATTTGCCAGACGAATTTCCGGACTCCCTTTTCTTTCATCCATTTAGATGAACTTTTCTTGACTTCCTCTACTATTTTCGCCAGAGCATGGTTTTTAGAAAGACGGAACAGGATGTGAACATGGTCAGGATTGGCATAAACAATAATCGTCGGGCTGTTTAGATTCTTAAATATACCTGTGATATATGCTTCGAATGCGGGTTTTATCTCTGTTGAAACGAACGGGTAACGCTCTTTGGTTCCAAAGATAAGGTGAACATACAATTGTGCGAGTGATTGGCCCATAAATAGAGTTTTTGCAGGTTGATATGGATTCGTTCGCTTTTTCAGGTTTGTTCCAGCCCTTCAGGCTGGGTGTGCCATTCATAGGTCCGTTCTCTTGGGGCGTTGCCCCAAGTTATGGAATGTGAGCCTTTCAGGCTCTTTGGTGGGGATCAGTCTGCGAGGCCCTTGCATCGATTGATTTTTCGTCCCCTTTCAGGTTTCCACTCATATTCGATGTTATTCAACTGTATATCATTGTTCCAGCCCTACAGGCTGGGCGTGCTATTCATAGATCCGTTCTCTTGGGGCGTTGCCCCAAGTTATGGAATTGGGGCCCTTCAGGCCCTTTGGTGGGGATCAGTCTGCGAGGCCCTTGCATCAATTGATTTTTCTCGCCTTTCAGGTTTCCACTCATATTCGATGTTATTCAACTGTATATCATTGTGCCAGCCCTTCAGGCTGGGTGTGCTATTCATAGGTCTGTTCCCTTGGGGCGTTGCCCCAAGTTATGGAATTGGGGCCCTTTCAGGCTCTTTGGTGGGGAGCAGTCTGCGAGGCCCTTGCATGGATTGATTTTTCTCGCCTTTCAGGTTTTGGCATTTTTGAATTGGGCCTGTATTGAATTTCCCATGTTTTCCGTCGAAATAGTGTATATCCCAAACAGGCTGAAAGCCTGGAAGTCCAAAGCTGGGGGCAACGCCCCCGGGTAGAATACGGTGAACAAGATAGAAGCCTGAAGGGCTTCCACTAATTGATGGCCGTTATTCCCTAATAAAAACTTCTCAACCGGTGTGGCACGGCCTGCTTACAGGACAAGTAAGCCCCCAGGTATTTTTGATTTCCCGGAAGGGGCATATAATTACATCCTGACTTATGAACTTCATGATCTCCGTTGGCTTGTGCCTGCGTATTGACAAAATATGATTCCATTATTTTCGATTTAGTGGGTGTAAATAATCCCGAAACAAGCAAATACTGACATTTTGCTATTTTTTAGTCGTCCTGTGACTTTATTTGTTCGTCCTGTGTGAATAAATTCATTTCCTGTGCATGTTTATTATTCCCTGTGTATCTATTTGTCGTCCCTGTTCGGTTTTTATATGCCCTGTTGTCTATTGCACCCGCCCTGTGGGGGTTTTGGGTTGTCCTGTTGTCTTTTTTGCTTTTCCTGTGGGGTGAAATAGTACTCCTGTGCCTTTTTCGTTGGCCCAGTTTACTTTTGGAAGTTCCCTGTGTGATAATTGATTGTCCTGTTGCACGAACTCCCTTCCCTGTTCAACAGGAAAGGGAGTTTAGGCTACCGGGTACTGTTCGGCTTAAACAGGGGGTCTTCAAACCCTGCCGGGACGTTGTATCATGTTACCGGAAAGGGAAATTATTCCACCGGAGTGTTTTCTTCTGCCTCAGCGCTGCCTTTTCGGTTACTCACGCGATAGTAATGGCTACTATATCCCACCAACCGATCCGGCTTTTTCCAGAATACATACTTGCCACAGGCGCGGATGTCATCGACCAGTTGTTTCAAGTGAGTATAGGCGCGGTCGCGGATGATTTTGGCCGGGTTCCCTTCCTGTTTGTCTCCGTTGGACTGTGCCAGCAGTTCGGCCATCGAGTCGGCGGTTTGTGCTGCCGTGTCGAGCTGGATAACATCGAAGTTGATGGCAGCCAGGGGAGCGGGGTTTTCGCGTCCCAATACGGCCAGGTCATTCAGGTCCTGAATCATGTCGGCATGACCGGTGCCATCGGCAATTTCGGAAACACGTCCCAGTAGCTGGTTGTCGCCCCTGAATGCATAGCGAAAATCGTGCAACAGCTCGTCGCGCAGGTCGTAGGCTGCCGGAGATTGTTCGTCCCACAATTTCTTGGCTTCCTTGCTGGTGTAATGGTCCTTGAACCATAGTGATTGCGCTTCGCGGCAGGCACCGGTGCGTACCGGCAACTCCTCAATCATTTCGGCGGTAATGCCACCTTTGGCTAGTTCGGTAGCATCATCTTTACACCAGTGATACAAATCTTCTGCTTCCTGCAGATAAACATTGACCGGTATAGCCGGAATGCGAATCAGATCTTCCGGAATCGCTTTAATCGCGTCAATGCTGGCTGAATAATCTTCTGAATTGCTCATGGTTAAAATGAGTTTAGGGTTTAGATAAAGATTAATTATGCGCTATGTCCGAAACATTATCATTGCCGGAGACGACAGTACGGCTTATGTTCCGTAAATAGCATGTATTGATGTATTTATTTCGAATCTGTCGGTTGTTGTTCTGGTTGTTTATCTTTGTTCGATTCCTAATTTTGTACATATTCCGGCCCAAAGTGAACACCCTATTCCGGTGAAACTGTACACCTGATTCCGGAGCAAAGTGAACACCCCATTCCGGGCAAAGTGAACACCTTGTTTTTGGGATTTTGGGTTTTAGATTCTACAGGTTTGTTAAACTCGCTTCCAGACAAATCAACTATCTGGAGCAATGGCAAACAAACCAATGGAATTTATCATGCTAAAAGAAATTTTACGATTAAAGAACAACGGGCTTTCCAACCTGAAGATCTCCCAGAGCATCGGGAGTTCCCGTACCACGGTGATCAAATACCTGAAGTTATTTGAATCCCTGGATATCCCCATGGACGGGTTATTGACCCTGAGTGACGAACAACTTTCGGGCTTGCTGGACGAACAGCAATCCCCCCACCAGGGAGACGAAAGGCAGCGTTACAGCTCGCTGTTGGAATTGTTCCCCGCTATAGAAAAGGAACTGAAACGCGTTGGGGTGACCCGCTGGCATTTATGGGCCCGTTACAAACAATCTTATCCTGATGGTTACGGGTACAGCCAGTTTTGTCACCATTTCCAGCATTGGCGGGAACAAAGCGATGCATACATGCATCATGAGCACAAAGCGGGCGATAAGTTGTTTGTGGATTTTACAGGAAAGAAACTGCATATTACCGATAAAGAAACGGGCGAGATCATCCCGGTCGAAGTATTTGTGGCCACCCTGGGGGCCAGCCAGAAGACTTACGTACAGGCCTGCCGCAGCCAGCAGGTTGGCGATTTTATCGAAGCCTGCCAGAACGCCCTGCATTATTTTGGGGGTGTCCCCCGTGCCCTTGTAACCGACAATTTAAAATCGGCGGTCAATAAGAGTGACAAGTACGAACCCACCCTGAACGAAAATTTTGCCGGTTTTGGTGCGCATTACCAGGTCACGGTCCTTCCTGCAAGAAGTTACAAACCAAAGGACAAAGCATTGGTCGAAGGTGCCGTGAAGATAGTCTATCACCGTATCTATGCCCATCTGCACGATAAGGAATTTTATTCCCTGAACCAGTTGAACGGCCAGGGCATTGCCCCGTTGCTGGAAGGATATAACCGGGCCTGTTTCCAGGGGAAAGGCTATAGCAGGCAGGACCTGTTCGAATCAACAGACAAGCCCGCCCTTGGCCCGTTGCCACCGGAACGCTACGGGTTTAAACAGCACCGGGAAGCGAAGGCCCAAAAAAACTGCCACGTCTATCTGGGTGAAGACAAGCACTACTACAGCGTGCCCTATCGCTACATCGGGCAAAAAGTAAAAGTACTTTACTCCCCGGACGATGTCGAGATCTACCACCAAACCCTTCGTATCGCCTGTCACCAGAGGGACTACCGGAAGTATGGTTACTCCACCTGCAAAGACCACCTGCCCTCTGCCCACCGTTTTGTCAGCGAATGGAACCCGGACCGTTTTAAAGACTGGGCCGGACGGGTCGGGCCGTCCTGCCAGCAACTGGTCTCGGTGATACTGGAAAATGCCACGCACCCAGAACAAGGCTACAAATCCTGCCTGGGCATCCTGTCCATGGCAAAGAAAGCAGGCCATGGGCGCATGGAGAAAGCCTGCCGGCGGGCCATGCTGTACCGTGCCTGCAATTACAGCTCGGTCAAAAACATCCTGGAAAAAGGGCTGGACAAAACACCGGAACCGGCACAGGCATCCTTAAACCTGCCGTTCCATGACAATATCAGGGGAAAATCATATTACAATTAACTAAAAAAACACGCACAATGAACAACAATGCAACATTGGAAAAAATGAAGAAGATGCGCCTTAACGGAATGCACCGTGCTTTTGAATCTACCTTTATGACAGGGAACATGGACCACTACACTGCGGACCAGTTGATCACTTACCTGGTCGAATCGGAATGGGACGAACGACAAAACAGCCGGACCGAACGGTTAATCAAAAATGCCCGGTTCCGCTACCAGGCAGCCATTGAAGAAATTGACTTTAGCCCGCAACGGATGCTGGACAAAAACCTGCTTTTGAGGCTGGCCGGCTGCGGTTTTATTGATAAAGGGGAAAATGCCATTATCACCGGAAGTACAGGTGTCGGCAAAAGCTACATCGCCACTGCCCTTGGTTACCAGGCATGCATAAAAGGGTATAAAACCATGTACACGAACACCGGAAAACTTTTTACCCGCCTGGGGATATCAAAAGCCGATGAGACCTATTTGAAAGAACTGGCCAAAATTGAAAAACAGGACCTGCTCATCCTGGATGATTTTGGGCTCCAGCCAATCGACCAACAAAAACAATTGATGCTACTGGATATCATGGAAGACCGGCAAATCGGGAAATCAACCATAATATCCACGCAAATCCCTGTAAGTGTATGGTATGAACTCTTTGAGGAAAAAACCATTGCCGATGCCATCCTGGACCGGATCGTCCACTCGGCACACCGCATCGAAATCAAAGGTGAATCGATGAGAAAACGAAAAAACAAACAATAATTTTTTTGCCTATTTTTAACGACAAATCTGATGAATCTAAAAACTGTTCACTTTGCCCGGATTACACTGTTCACTTTCGCCGGAATAAGTAATTTATGTTAGAATATAGATTTTTCCAAATTTGGAAATCATATCAACCTATTTTTTTGCTACTATTTTGGGATATGAAAAATGCCCCATTTTGCCGTTCACCACACAGATTGATACGTTCACCATCAAAAAACGACCGTTCACCACATATTAGGACCTGTGGGTGTCTTTTATAATTTGCTGAAAATTTTAGATAATTTAGAATGGGTTCAGATAGATTGATAGAGATTTCTTTTGCCACAAGCCAAACAAAGTTCACCATATTCGATGAACTTTGTTTGGTATTGTTAAGATGAATTAGCTAAAATGAGCTTGGAACTGTTACATTCCATATGTTAGATGACCGAACAATTTTTAATTTTTCGGATCGACAGAGCGCAAATAATTGATTAATTCAGTGCGTTGTTCATCTGCCAATCGGGCTTCGGGATGTAATAATACATATGCTTTGGGAGGCATCATTTTATTCTGTACTTCATTGATCATTTGTTGCAATAACTCGTGTTTGGTTTCATCAGAGAACTTACTCCACATTGACAAGTTTAGAAGTTCAGGGCTTTTTTGAACTGGTACAAGATTCCAGTTTGTAACGCTGGCATTTTCAACTTGTTTTTTCCACTGCAACATTTTCATGTGCGGTCTTAATGCCATGTAAGCTTTCGCAACATGTACCATATACTCGTTATAGCCTTTCCTGTATTCATCCATCAGATTATTCACAATGGATTTTAAATTCCCCTGGTAATAGAAAATAGTAGGGATGGTACCACCCACCATATATTTCATGGGTAATTCAGCATTGATTTTACTAAGGAGTTGAAATTTGTATGCATCGGTGTATATATCGCCATTCAAAATATCTTCAATAGATGTTAATCTTTCGGCTGGAGTGAAGGAGCTTAAGTAATTCCGATGTATTTCATAAAGTTTACAATATGCATCCACGGCTTCATCAAATGTAATTCCTTCGCGATTTTTGAGATAAGGTTTAACAAGCGATATAAAATAGTTTATTGCTTCTAATAACCTTTGTTTTGTTTCCACTGAAATTTCGGGAGATATTTTTTGCCCATAAAATTTGGTTAATAGATAGTTATAAATCGCTTCTTTATTGCTGAACAGCTCTTCGGCGTCATCCTTCCCGCGATAATAAATAACCTTGTTTTCCAGCTCTTTTCGATATTCCGGGTCGGCTAGGTGTTCGCGCACTGTATTTGCGTCATACCCTCCACCGAAAATCGCATTCATGTTTTCAGCAATACGGTCTGCTTGGTCTTTAAACAGTTGTTTGTTTTTGGGGGCGTACACATTAAATTGTGGGGCATTTAAATATTTGTTAAGGTCCATAAGACCGCTTCCATGTGTTAAACCATTATTTTGAGTTGATACGCTTGATGAATCCTTTTCATCTTTAAAAAGTTTTGAATTACCGACGGTTTCCCCGGTAAAATGCAAAAAAATATTGTCCATTATTTTTAAACCTTTTCTACTAAGTAATCTTTCTCTTAGAACTTTTTTCAATGAATCTTTTTCAGATGATAAGCTGAGTGATCTAATTTTGACTTTGAAATTGCGCATGTCATCTATCCATTGATTCCAACTGCTATTCATTGCCCCTTTATCCATGTCTATAGCCCATGAAGTTATGGCTTTTTGAAGTTCATTCTTCTTCTGGGGTGACTTACTTCTTCGCTCATTTCTTACAGTTTTCTCATAACGAGTTTTTGCTCTGAGATATTCTTCTTTTCCTTCAATAATATGTTCATTCCAATAGGGGAAAGTAACGACCGCACCTTTAACCTGAGAGTGCTTTTCCGTCACAAGATCATTAATAAACTGAATTAATGTTTCTATTTGCTGTTGATAAGTTTTATTATTCAAGGAATCAAATGGATCTACATAAGGTTCAGATGTCAAATTATTATTCCGATGATTTTGCTTCGAAAGGAACCATGAAAATGGCGCGACATGGGTATACCAGGATTCTTTAGTAGGGCTCGAATTAAATGCATAGCACGTTTCCAATAATTTCTTGATGTTTTCCGGAGTTTGATTTTCCTGGAAAAAATCAACCTTACTACTGTTTTCCTTTTCCTCCTTTTTGACAGGAATATATTGAATTCCGACGAATACTATGACTAATACTATTGAAATAGAAAGGCTACGGTTCAAGTTTCTTTTCTTCATGGTTTGAGAGCAAATGTTAGATGTATTAAAAAACGAAATTAAGGGTATTTTATTTTGGACAATACCAAATAGGATAAGAAATTTACAATAGGGTAAAAATGACTATTGAACAATAACGTTATTGCTGTTTCGTTTTACAAGTAGAAGTTTAATAATACCTGTTTTTCTATGAAACTAATCAAATCAAATTACCTGTTTGTACACTCCTTTATATTTATTTCAGTCATCTTGTTTTTCAATGTTACATGTGATGGCCAGCAATTAACTCAAGAGGTAAAATGCAGGGAAATTTCGTTCAAACTACCAGCCAATTGGAATTATAAAAATCAGGAAATTCAAAAAGGCAAAGTTTTCCAAACGTCTTGTTGGGAAAAAACAGGAGACCGATCTTTGCAAATTCAGCAGGTGTATGAAGATTTGGATCTCAATGAATATGCCGATTTTATCGAACAATCGTTAAATCACAGCGAAATATTCCAGAATTCATCATTTGGAGAACTAAAGAGTGGTAACTTTCAGGGGCATCCTACGAAAGAATCGTTTTTTCATGGTGAATACATGGGCCATTCTTATTGGGGAAAATTTTTTGTATTTAATCTTTCGAATGTAGCTTATCTGGTTTTGTTTCAAGGAGAGGAGGCGTTTGCTCATAGTAAATTGCTAAGGAGTATATTGAATAGTTTTTCCATTCGAGGTAGCCAAACTGACCGCATTGGTTTAGTTAAATCAATAGTTCCAAAAGATTGGAAAACAGTTAAAATTGAAAATATCGGCACCATCTCTATTCCCCCAACAATGGAACTGCGTGATGACAATTCATTTGTAGCCTTGGTGGCAGACCGAGCTAGAGATGCTTTGGCTCCTAAAATCAGGATTCAAATGAAGAAGTCAAAACTAATTTTTCAGCCTAAGGGGCAGAACAAAATGATAAAAGGCTCATTTGACGAATATAGTCGTATCTTAATAAACGTTACAAACGATGTATCTGGAGATTATTACAGTCAACGTTCTGACTTATCCGAAGAAGAAATACAAACCCTAAATGATTATTATCTGAGTGAAATTTCAACGGGTATGAAAGCTTTTCATGCCAAGATAGTCAGGTGGTATCCATTTGAAGTAAGGAAAATAAATGGTAAAGGAGCCTTTAGAATTGCATATATTAGGCAGCTTGGTAATAGCAAACCTGTGTCAGTACAAGAATACGTCTTTTTTAACCATGGCAAAAAGATTGATATTACGTTAAGCTATCGACAAACTGAGAAAGATAAATGGGAAAAAGATTTTTCAAATGTTATCAATACTTTTCGTCTATCAACTAAGAATAATTAAAAATTATGGAGAAATTTGTCGTTTATATGTTGGCCTTTATGGCGTGCTTCATTGAATTAGTAATTTACTCAATAATTGGCGTATGGCTTGGATGGAAAAATGGTGGTGGTATTTTTACGTTGGCATTACTCCTAGCGCTAATGACATTTACCTGGAAAAAGATTATCAATACTGGAAATTCGAGAAAGACTAACGAGATCAAACAAAAGAATGATAACTAATCACCTTCCATTTTTAATTCAGTATTTTCCCTATTTTACACCACCTTTTTGTAGGAATGACAACATAAAACCGATTTTCGATGAGACAAACAACAATAGTTCTGTTGATGATGGCTTTAGCGATTTTCTCCAACGGATGCCAACAGCATACCCTGAAGATTTTTACTCCGGATAATGAAAACTTTCAGTACGCGGGAAGGACCGACCGGCTGAGTGACGGTAATGTGGTATTGATAGGTTCGGCGGCGTCGGTTACGCTGCGTTTTACCGGCGATTCCTGTAACGTATCATTGAAAATCGGGAAAAACGGTTCGGATTATAATTATGTGTCCATTGCTGTCGATAGTGTTTACCTGACCAAAGTGAAGATTGCTTCCGACACCGCTATCTGGTACCATATTCCGGTGACAGGGAAGGCAAAGGAGCACACGGTGACCGTATACAAATCGACCGAATCGATGATAGGAGATATCATCTTCGGAGGTGCGGAGGTCGATAATTTGCTGCTTCCCCCGGCACTTCCCGAGAAGAAAATCGAATTCATTGGCAACTCCATTACCTGCGGTGTGGGCATCGACTGGAAACTGATTCCTTGCGGCAGTGGTGAGTACCAGGACCAGCACAATTCGTACTGGGCTTATGGTCCGCGAGTGGCGCGTGCGGTGCACACCCAGTTTATGCTGAGTTCGGTTTCCGGTATCGGGATTTACCGTACCTGGAACATGAACGGCCCGTCGATGCCGGAAGTGTACGGCAACCGGTACCTGAATACTGACAAGTCGAAGAAATGGGATTTCTCCCGCTTCCGGCCCGATGTGGTGAGCATTTGTCTGGGCACGAACGATATGTCGGAAGGTGACAGCATCCATGTGCGAAAGCCATTCAGTCCGGAAATGTTTGTCAACCATTACATCTCCTTCGTCGATACGATTTACAAATACTATCCCGACGTACAGGTGGCCCTGCTGAACAGCCCGATTTTGGATTCAACAAAGAATGCTGTGTTAATGGATTGCCTGCACAAGGTAGCTGGTCATTTTAATGAGCAACCGGTAGCCCAACCCATCCGGGTTTTTGAATTTCACGATATTCAGGGACACGGTTGTGGTGGTCATCCTGACAAGGACGATCAGGCGAAGATGGCCGGTGAACTGGTGCCGTTCTTTAAGCAACTGCTGAACGAATAAGTGGGGTTTGGGAATAAAGAATTTCGTGCCAGCCCTTCAGGCTGGTGGATTCTGGTTGGTTCATTCTCTTGGGGCGATGCCCCAAGCTATGGCGCAGGAGCCCTTCAGGCTCCGGTATTGCCATCTGGGGCCGTTTTTCAATTAATTAATAGCATTGCTCCAAACAGGGTGCCTGTCCTAGACAGGCTGAAAGCCTGATACGGCGAAGCTGCAGAATTGGAGCTATCCAGGCTCTGAAGAAGTCGTATTGGTGAATTTTTCATTGGTTCATGGTCTACTTCAAACAGGCTGAAAGCCTGATACGCCGAAGCTGGGGGCATCGCCCCCAGGTTGAAGACGATATAAAATAAAGAGAAGCCTGAAGGGAGTCCACCATATTCAATGACTCAATAAAAAGGGGGCAAAGCCCCCTGAGAAATTTATGTGTATTCACACGTTAACGGGAGACCCGCCAGTCTCCTTTATTTTTGTCAGAACCGTTCCTTAATCAAGCCGCGTTTATATGCGGCGAGGAGTTTATGTAGGTCCTCGATTTGCGCCAGCAAGCTTTTACCGATATCGGTTTCTCTTACCCGCATGCGCTGGGCACTGGCCTCAATGTAAATTCGTTTCGAGATAATGTCCTTCTCTTCCTGGATGGCAATTTGCCTTGAATCGAAGTGTTCGTGCTCGACCAGTACCAAACCGTAGGAATTATAGATAAGTGTATAGCCCGCTACCCCGGTGACTTTTTGGTACGGTTTCGACATGCCGCCATCGATGACGAACAGTTTGCCCCCGGCTTTAATAGGTGTTTCGCCTTTCTTTACCTGCACCGGCACATGCCCGTTGATGATGTGCGAATTAGGCCCGCCGATACCGAACTCATTCAGTATTTTGTCGCAGTACTCTTCTCCGTCATAAACCAGCGAGTAGTAGGAATTCTTTCCTTCGGCATGTGTCTCTTTCTCCGACAGGAAATAACGTTCGAATGTGGCCATTTTCGTTTTCCCGAAAAGGGGAGAAGAAGCGCCGCACCAGAGGTACCACATGTAATCGCTGATGGGTTCGTACTTGCGTTGAAAACGGAACTGGTAAGCTTTCCGGGCCATTCGGTCGAAGTGGTCGCAAAGGGCCTTACCCGAGTAAGAAGTTCCTTCGATTTCCAGCGAAGCAAAATCACCTTTCTTTGTCAACGGAATGCAACCATGGTACATCAGGTTATCGTTAAAGGAGAGATACATACTGCCATGAGAGATTAAAAACGCAATATGCTTCTGCAAGCGGCTGCTGTTTTTAATGCTGTTGGCCAGCTTGTCGATTACCGCTGCTTCTTCCTCATTCAGTTGATAGGGATTTTTCGGATCGATGGTTGGGAAATTCTTGTCGAGCAATTTGTAGGTTTTGTTGCCAATCCGGATGGTTCCCTTTTCGTAATCGACCTTGTCGAGCAACAACCGGTCGCGCATGTCGAATTGCGGGTTGCGCTCAATGATTTGTCCTTCCAGTTTAAACTGGATGATGGAAATGGCCTTGTGCATTTTCTTGACCAGGTCCTTGTCTTTTCCCTTTTCCACCACCAACGGGATAAACGGTTCGCACTGGTCATTGTCGTACGAGTGAAGCGCGAGCGTGGCCAGCGGCATCATATTGATTCCGTAAGCGTCTTCCAGTGTGTCGATGTTGTTGTACCGGAGCGAAACCCGGATCATGTTGGCAATCAGCGCCCGGTTGCCCGAAGCGGCGCCCATCCACAGCATATCGTGGTTTCCCCATTGAATATCGACCGAATGGTAATTCACGATGCGGTCCATCACTTTTTCGGGCGCCGGTCCCCGGTCGAAAATATCGCCGATGACATGAAGGCGGTCAATCAGCAGTCGCTGAATAAACCGGCAAATGGCAATGATAAATGCCTCGGCGCGGTCGATGCGGATGATGGTGTTGATAATACCTTCGAAGTACTTATCCTTGTCATCGCCGCTCTCGTTCAGCAGCTCGTCAATGATGTAGCTAAAATCGGGCGGCATGGCCTTCCGTACTTTCGAACGGGTATATTTCGATGCTGCCGCCTGCGCTACCACCACGAGCCGGCGCAAGGTAACGGTAAACCACTCTTCCGGGTTCTCTTCATCCTTTAATATCAGGTCGAGCTTTTCTTCGGGATAATATATTAAGGTGGCGAGGATTTTCTTGTCTTTTTCGAGAATGTTCTTGCCGAATACATCGTCGATTTTCTTGCGCACTACACCCGATGCGTTGGCCAGCACATGGCTGAAGGTTTCGTACTCGCCGTGTATGTCGCTCAAAAAATGCTCGGTTCCTTTCGGAAGATTGAGGATGGCTTCGAGGTTGATGACCTCGGTGCTGGCAGCCTGGATGTTTTGAAAGCGGTCGGATAGCAGGCGCAGGTATTTGATTTCGTCCTGCAGTTCTTCTCTTGAAAAGGAGAGATTGTCGTTATTACTCATTACATATGATTTGAAGTCTGATACAAAAATAACAACCATCCGATTAGCTGAAAGATGACAAATGCCATCAAAAAGCGCCGGCAAGGTTGTTTGATAACATGCTAACGAATGAAACCCTTCGAAAGTTGAGGTGTTATGCCTTGAACCTTTATTTCAAATGCAGTAAATCTTGCTTGTTGGTAAATTTAGCAATGGCAAGTGCCGATGCAGTTTTTTATAGCTATGCCTATAGGCTGTTCGTAAGATTACAAGTGTGTTATGCCGGGGTGTTGCAGCTGATAATTAGCTCCTTCCTTTTGTTTATAATATACAGGGAAAGCCTTATGCACTATCAGAAGTCACATCGTCATCCAGTATCATCCCTACCGACTCATTGACGGCTACCTACACCTCTTTCGAGCAAGTTAGTACCTTCGGTCAGGGAAATTGAAGTTGCATTTGTTTCCATATTGTTCATTGTTTTTTGGTTTAAACAGGATCAAAGACAAACCATAAAGAACAAATGTTCACAAAGTTTTGTATTTTTGTATTGAAAATTCAATTTTATGCCGAATCGAAAAAGAAGTCGACGCGTAACGATGCCGCCAGTAATGGAAGGGTTCAAACCTTTTGGTGTGCCACTAAAGAGTCTGGAACCGAGCATTTTACTTATTGAAGAATATGAAGCCATCAGGCTCGTCGATTATGAAGATCTGATACAGGAAGAGGCGGCTGAACGAATGGGGATTTCCCGTCCAACCTTTACCCGAATATACGATCGGGCACGAAAGACAATTGCGGCTGCCTTTGTCGAAGGGAAAGCCATTCTGATTCAGGGAGGTAACTATTTCACCGATGATTATTGGTTTCGCTGTAACAATTGCAATGAGGTAATGATTACACTGAAGCCTATAGATAATTGTCGGAGATGCCATTCTGATAATATTATTTCGTTAAACCCTGAATAACCAATGAATAATCAAACTGAAGAATATAACGGTTACTGCATTTGTGTCAAATGTGATTTGCGTCTGGAGCATAAAAAGGGAATACCCTGCCGGGAAATAAAATGTCCGCAATGCGGGCGCATTATGTTGAAAGAAGGCTCATACCATCATCAACTTTACCTTAAGAAGTTCGTCGATAATCAGGATTCGGAAGAGAAATAAGCAGGAATGTTACCTTGATATGATTCATTTTACCGATTGGTCATATTAAGTAATATGGGACAGTGAATATTTGGTTTACCTGCTTACTCCACCCACCAATTTTCATTTTACATTTCAAAATACCATTGAAGCATATCTGAGATATTTCAGTCGAAATATGTCTGCAAACAAGATATATTAATCGAATTCACGAAACTAAATGAACATTTGTTCATTTAGTTTCATACCTTTGTTTCATGAACAAACGGTTTTCATTCAAGACGTAGTCAATTGACATGTTTTGATGAAAAGCTTTCATTAATAGAATAAATTATGTTCCCTGAATGCGTCACATGTATTGTTAAACAAGCCGAGCAGTTACTTCAAAGACATTGCCAAAACAGCGAACGAGCTGATGAAGTTACACTGGATCTGATACGTTTCATGGCAAGTGGTGAAAATGAACTGAAATCGGCACCTGCATTACCTTCCTTTCTGGATGATTTGCTTGAAAGGCGATGTCGGTTGAAAAAGGCAATTAGAGATGACTCGATGCATTGTAATGAGCAATTTCTGCAGTTGGAAGAGACGATTCGGAATGATATTTCAAAATCAATTAACCCGTTACAAAAAGCGCTGCAATACACGCTGGCTGGTAACTATGTTATGAATCATCAGGGTTCGCTTGATAACCTGAAAATAGCTATACAATCGGCTGCTCGTTTACGGCCAGTTATTGATGACTCAGGAAAGTTATTTAACCGGATTAGAAAAGCCGGAATGGTATTATTTATTGGCGATAAAGCAGGGGACATAGTAACTGACAGGTTGCTGCTGGAGCAGTTTCAGCATCCGAAGATTTATTATGCTGTCAAGGAAAAGGGAATTCTAAATGAGGCCACTGTTGACGACGCGATGCATGCAGGAATTGATAGTGTGGCCCGCGTACAGGGAATTCCACAAGACATTTCTTTCTTCAATGAATTGCCTGGCAATAGCGGATTTGGAAAAACCTACCGGGAAGCCGATGTCATAATTTCCAAAGGGCATACTAATTTTTGGAAACTGCACAATGAAACACAAAAAGAGACTTTTTTCCTGTTTTCAGCGGGATGTAAAGTGATACTAAAATTATTGAAAATCGGTTTTGACGACCCGGTTGTGATGTACGGCAAGCGTTATCAGCAAAAGATCATCGGGGCTGAGAAGTACGAGACACTATGCAATGAACTATAAACTATAATCGATAAAAACGCTCTATGAAGACTGTTATAACTTCTAAAGGTAGCGAACTCACCGCTCAGTTTGAAAAACGATTTGGGCGAACAGCTTATTACTGCATCTATGACGAGAATTCGGAAAGGACATCCTTTATCCCGAATGAGCAAGCGAATGCCCATGGCGGGGCCGGGACCAATGCTGCCGGCAAGATGCTGGAATTGGGAATAAAACGAATTGTTTCCGGAGACATTGGTCCTAAGGCTAAGGAACTGCTCGAAAAATATGGCGTTGAGATGGTCTTGTTAAAAGACGAAGGACAGACAATTCAGGAAATTATTCAGCAACTAAAATAAAGTGACATGCCACAATTAAACGGAAAAGGCCCGGAAGGAAATGGTCCGAAGACAGGACGAAAACTGGGGCGTTGTAAGGAACCGGAAGAATTGTCCGGAGATAATAAACTCGGTACCGGCCTTGGCAAACGCCGAAAAAGCGGTGGAGGTAAAGGCCGTGGAGAACGATTGAAAAGTGGATTTATACCAAAAATTGGGAGATAAATATGCCTGGATTTAATGAAACCGGACCGTTGGGACAAGGTCCCCGCACCGGTAGAGGATTGGGAAAGTGTGCCCCTGCAAAAGGGGAAGGCTCCAACGAAAACAATGAAATCCAATTCGGACGTGGATTGGGCAGAGGACGTGGAGCAGGCCGAGGAAGAGGCCCCGGACGTGGAGCAGGCCGCGGAAGAGGAGGCCGCTTTTAGGTGTTCATGGTTGTAGATGAAGATAATCGCGCATGCATAATCAATGCGCGATTATCCATTGAATTACTTATTTACCAATGTAGTTTTTGTGGTTAAAAAAATAGTGGTAGCCAGTGGAAAGGGAGGTACCGGAAAAACAACGGTATCACTGAATTTGTATAGACGTTTTTCCATGGATGGAGAAGATGTTGTGTTATACGACTGTGATGTGGAGGAACCCAATGATGCACTTTTCTTTCCGGAGAAAATAATGATAGAAAATAAACCGGTCAATCAGTTGATCCCGGTTATCGACAGCGAGAAATGTCAGTTTTGCCGGAAATGTGTGACGTATTGTGAATTCAATGCCATAGTCATTATTCCATCCGTTAAACTCGCTCAGGTTAATTCCGATTTATGCCATAGTTGCGGCGCTTGCTCTGTTGCCTGTCCGTTTGATGCCATAATAGAAAAGCCGGAATCAATCGGGCAAATTGCGAAATACGACATTGGTTTCGGACAAGGTTTGTTGGAAGGACGTTTACAAATTGGTTCGTCCATGCAGACTATGCTGATAAAAGAGTTGAAGAATGAATTTCCCGAACAGGGTTCACTTGTCATTTATGATGCTCCGCCCGGAACCAGTTGCCCGGTAGTGGAAACAGTGGCTGATGCCGATTATGTGATTCTGGTGACGGAGCCCACACCCTTTGGCTTGCATGATCTGAAGCTTACAGTGGAATTGCTTGACGAACTGGAGAAACCCTATGGTGTCGTGATTAACAAGAGTGGCTTGGGGAATCATGAAACACACGAATTCCTTTCCCGAAAGGGAATTGAAATTCTGGGAGAGATACCCTTTAGCAGGGAGTATGCAGCGGAGTATGCCGCAGGGAATCTTTTTGAAAATGTTCCGGAAGAATTTGAAACTGTATATCAACAAATCACCGGGAAGGTAGGACATCATTTGGCTGAATTATGAAGGAGATTACGATTTTAAGCGGAAAAGGGGGGACCGGAAAAACCAGCATTACGGCTGCACTTTCATCTATTGCTGTCGAAGCTGTTTTTTGCGACAATGATGTGGATGCGGCCGATTTACACCTGATATTGCAGCCCGAAATGAGGGAACAGTATATTTTCGAGGGTGCCTGGGTTGCATCGATTGATGCAGATAAGTGCGATGGTTGCGGAATCTGCCAGTCGAACTGCCGGTTCAATGCCATTCATTTTCTTCATGGTCAATACGAGATCAATCCTTACCAATGTGAAGGATGCCGGTTGTGCGAACGGACTTGTCCAAATGGAGCGATTACATCCACCCGTAGCAGGAATAACGAGTGGTACATTTCCGATACGCGTTTTGGCCCGATGGTTCATGCGCATATGGGGCCGGGAGAAGAAAATTCAGGGAAACTGGTGACGCTGATTCGAAATAAAGCCAGGGAGTTGGCTCGTGATAAACAAGCCAGCTACATTCTTAACGACGGTCCGCCCGGAATTGGCTGTTCAGCGATTGCTTCTGTTTCAGGAACCGACCAGGTTTTGCTGGTTATTGAACCGACCCTTTCTGGCTTGCACGATTTGCAGAGACTTGTGAAATTGGTCAATTCTTTTCGGGTGCCCATGGCAGCGCTGATAAACAAACATGACCTGAACCTGGAGGTAACCAAACAGGTTGAAATATTCCTGGAAAACAAACAAATCCCGTTGCTGGCCCGAATACCGTTCGATGATACGGTTGTGATGGCCATGATTGAAGGCAAGTCGGTTATCGAGTTTGCCCCCGATTCAACCATAACCAAGCAATTGCGGGAAGTATGGCGACAGATTACGAAAGAAGAATCTCTTACATATGGCAAAAGTTTCATTCATCACAACTGACAGAATTATTAGGTAATCAACTCAGATATAGAAATTAACTCATGGAAATAAAGAAAATGCAACCGAAGATTTTACCGGAAGTGGAGAATATCATTTTGGTAGCTTCAGGAAAAGGCGGCGTGGGGAAATCAACCGTAGCGGTTAACCTGGCGGTGGCTTTCATGCGCGAAGGTTATGCGACAGGAATATTGGATGCCGATTTGTACGGACCTTCTGTTCCGATGGCATTAGGACTGGAAAATGCCAGGCCCCAGGTATGGAAGGAAAACGACCGCGAGCAGATGGAACCCGTGGAGAAATTCGGCATCAAAGTTATGTCATTGGGGTTTCTTATGCAAAAGCAGGACGCGGTCATCTGGCGGGGGCCATTGGCTTCCAAAGCGCTCACGCAGTTGATCGAGAATACCCGTTGGGGAAAACTGGATTACCTGGTCATTGATTTACCGCCCGGAACCGGCGACATTTCCATTACGCTGGCACAAAAGTTCCCGGGAGCCAGGGCCATCATTGTGGTGACGCCGCAGCAAATGGCCATTGCCGATGGACGAAAAGCTGCCCATATGTTTGTTGCCAATGGCGTCGGTATTCCGGTGGCCGGTATCGTGGAGAACATGGCCTGGTTTGTACCCGAAAAACACCCGGATGAAAAATACTTTTTGTTTGGGAAAGGAGGGGGAGAGCAACTGGCGAAGGAATACGGTGTGCCACTGCTTTCACAGATTCCACTTGTGGCCGATGTTTGTGAGTTGAGTGATCAGGGTAAGAACGTATTCAGCTCTGGAAATGCAATTCTGATAAAAGCCTTTGAAGAGTTGGCGCAAAAAATCGATCAGGTAAAGGAAGTACCGGCATAAGAATTATGTCGTGGATATAGATATCAATTGTTCCATGTCAGTTTCTTAAATCATGTGCTTATGAAAGAATCTTTGCGCTTCGCTTTTGCGGTTAATCAGGGGCATGCTTTTGAAAAGAAGCATTTTGGCGAAGCTGAACGTTTCCTGATTTATGAACACCGGGATGATGAGCTGAGTCTGATCGATGAATATCAGAACCCATTCATTCAGTCCGGCGAAGAGTTCCTGCACGGTTCTCCCCGAAAAGGAAAAGCAATCATTAGCTTTTTGAAAGAGCTGGGTGTCGATGTGTTGGTTGCGAGGGAATTTGGCCGCAATCTTCACATGGTCCGTGAGTATTTTATTCCGGTGATTATTTCTGCCACATGTATAGGCGAAGTGACTGAGGTTCTTTTAAAGCACATTTATTGGTTAAAGGAAGAAAAGCGAAAAACGGTCCGTCATTACGCATTGTATCAAATCAACCTGGGGATTTTGAAGATGCCACAGAGATTTGATAAAAATTATCAGACGGAAGAACAATAAATCAATTGTCAGATGATAAGTTTGGGCCCCATACCATCGCGTAGGCTGGGCAAAAGCCTGGGAATAAATAATATTGTTTCTCCAATAGCCATCATTAGCAATGCTTCTTTATTGACAAAGAAAGAAGTCAGGGATTCGTTGACGCTGGCCGACTGGGCCTCAGTAAAAGTTGATGCAGCAAACGAGGAAATCTGGAGAATGTTCGACCGGCCGGTTACGGCTTTGACATTTGAAGCCTATTTATCCGGACTCCATTCATTTGCCGATGAATTTACCGGAAACGCATTTGACGGTATCTTCAATATCACGGCAGTCCATCCGTTACGCGAGGATGCCATGGAGGAGCTTCTTCGGAACGATAAATCCAATACTTCGGTGATAAGTTCCCTACTGCATATGCGCCTAATTAACAAGGTGAAATACAACGGGAAGATATTTTATTATCGACAATACAGGCCCTCGTTATGAAAGGATATGTTCAGGTTTACACAGGTAACGGAAAAGGAAAGACCACGGCTGCAATTGGCCTGGCTGTTCGGGCAGCTGGTGCGGGAAAGAAAGTTTTCTTTGCCCAGTTTGTGAAAGGTTGTACATACTCGGAGCATGAATCAATCAATCGTTTTCTTCCTGAAATTAAAGTGAAGCAATATGGGCTTAAATGCTTTATTGTCGAAGAAGCTTCGGAGGAAGATATCAATGCAGCCCGGCAAGGATTGGAAGAAGTGACCACGGTCTTGTCGTCCGGGGCGTATGACTTGGTTATCCTGGATGAGGCTTGCATTGCGGTTCATTTTAACTTGTTTTCTTCGGAAGAACTAATTAGGGCCATTCAATCTCGTGAAAAACATTCCGAAGTTATTGTTACGGGACGGTACGCTACATCTGATCTTATAGAAATAGCCGATTTGGTGACCGAAATGAAAGAGATAAAACATTATTATTCAAGTGGTCTTGTCGGCCGTAGAGGGATTGAGTTTTAAGACTGTCGTATGTAACCCTTGAATACAAACAATAAACACATGAAAACAACTGATGTATTAGTCATTGGAGGAAGCGCGGCTGGTATGGTCGCGGCTATAACCGGAAAATCATCTTATCCGGAAAAGAAATTCACACTGGTCAAGAAGCAGAAAGATGTAATGGTTCCCTGCGGCATCCCATACATTTTCGGTACACTGGGCGACAGTGCCAAAAACATCGTGCCTGTTGATGCCATGATGGCAAAAAATGATATTGGGTCGATAGTTGATGAAGTGATCCTGATTGACGGGAAAACCAAAACGGCACAATTAGCAGGAGGCGATACTATTCAATTTGATAAGCTGATCATTGCTACGGGCTCTGTTCCGGTAAAACCGAAATGGCTGAAAGGGGCTGAAAAGGAAAATGTTTTTGTGATTCCCAAAGATAAGATTTATCTCGACGACATGAAACAAAAGCTGGCTTCGTGCAAGCGCGTTGCGGTCATCGGTGCCGGCTTCATCGGTGTGGAATTCTCCGACGAGTTGGTACGAGACGGGAAAGAGGTCATCCTGGTAGAAAAAGAATCCTCTATTTTGAGCTTGGCATTTGATGTGGAGTTGTCCAATCGCATCCAAACCAAGCTCGAAGAACGAGGCGTGAATATCATCACCGGCAATGGTGTGAAAGAGATTGTAGGCGGCGATAAGGTGACGGGTGTTCGTCTCGAAAATGGCCTTACTGAAAAGGTGGATGCGGTCATACTCTCCATGGGCTACCAACCCAATACAGCGCTGGCTGCCAAATCAGGCATCGATATCGACGAAAGCGGCTTTATTGCGGTCGACGAATACATGCGCACCCACACACCCGATGTATTTGCCGTGGGCGATTGCGCGCAGAAACGCGATTTCGTTACACGCCGGCGTGTATTTACCATGCTGGCCTCTACTGCTTGTGCCGAGGCCCGTATTGCCGGCATGAACTTATTTAATTTGCATGTGATTAAAACTTTCAGTGGTACCATTGCCATCTATTCCACGGCCATTGGCGATACCGGATTTGGAACGGCCGGCGTAACCGAAGCCCGGGCATTGGAAGAAGGTATTGAAGTAGTAACTGGTTTCTTCGAAGGCGTTGATCGTCATCCGGGTAATTTGCCCGATGCGCACAAACAGTTGGTGAAGTTGGTGGTGGCCCGGCGTTCGGGAATCATCATCGGGGGCGAAGTGATTGGCGGATTAAGCGCCGGAGAACTGACCAACGTGATTGGTCTGGCCATCGAAAACCGGATGTCCGTCAATGCGTTATTGTCGTCCCAAATCGGAACACATCCGTGTCTTACAGCATCCCCAGCCGGTTATCCTTTGATTAAAGCCGCAGAGATTGTTGCCGGTAAAATTGCCAGTGGAAAACCATAAGTAAGAGAGGTTGGATAAATGGGAACCGGTCGGGCTATGTATCTGTTGATCAGGATGGATGAAGCTTTATGTCGTAATGAACAAGAAAAACGATACACAGGTTACCTGCCGGATCAGCTGTAAGACATATGGTGAAGCACTGAATGTGTTAATGAAACCGGAGGTTTTTCAGGGGCGGCTAATTAGGTCACCGTATAGTTCACACGGCAACCGGTTTTTAATGGTTTGAATTGAGATGATAAAAAAAAGAGGATGCCCGAAAAGTCCAAAGAACATTTATTGTCTTCCTTATTTGATATTGGTTATTAATTACTGTTTTACAAGATATTCTTTAACTGTTTTGCTGCACCCTCAGGTTCGCATAATAAAGGATACCAAAACCTGTCAGGGGCAAGGCTTTTAACAATCCTTTTTCATCGGTCAGGAAGTGTTCTTCCCGGCTGTTGCCCCGTTGTTGCATCCGGGTTTGGTTATGCGGCACGATCTTCTTGCCGATCGCCCTGTTCAGGTCGGCCTCGGGAAAAAAGACATGGTTGCACAGCCGGGCATGCACCCGCTGGTAAACCAGCTTAACCTGGTTCGCCACCAGGC
The DNA here is from genome assembly GCF_009617895.1 of Prolixibacter sp. SD074. Taxonomy (NCBI): domain Bacteria; kingdom Pseudomonadati; phylum Bacteroidota; class Bacteroidia; order Marinilabiliales; family Prolixibacteraceae; genus Prolixibacter; species Prolixibacter sp. SD074. Next base: position 1,976,333 of record NZ_BLAW01000001.1, on the reverse strand, counting down.
CCTTGTCTTTTGGGGTCGGCACACGCGCAGCCAGCCCGGCAAAACCATGGTGGTTGGCAAAATCTATCACCCGGTTAATGTGCGGTTTAATACTTTGGTAGCAATTACTACCTCATCCCGTTTGGCAAAATCTTTAAAGCCGTTCCCAGAACTTCTCTAATTTGTATTGGAACGATTTCTTTTCCAGTCGTTAAATTGTGTTGCAATAATTCGCTGTCCGGTTATTCCGTCACTTTCATCACTTGCAAGAAAAACAATGGGGCCGGCCATTATATCCGGACTTAATATCTTAAAATCCTTTGGCAGGGATTGCTTAAATTCCTCCGGGACCATTCCCGTTTCTGTGGCTCCGCCCGGCAAAAGCATATTTACATCTATTTGATAATCCTTTAAATCTTCCGACATAATAAGTGTTAAGGATTCTGCCCCTGCCCGTGAAGGTCCATAGGGAATAAACCCCTTTCTTTTCATTGTTTCATGGTTCATGGTGATGTTTACTATTTTACCCTTCTTTTGTTTGATAAAAAAGGGTATAAATGCTTTTGTAACCAGAAAATAACCGGTGAGATTTGTATCAATCAAATCGCGAAAACCGGTTGCATTCACTTCAAAAAATGGTTTGGGTTCTGTCAAAAAATGAGGATTAACCGTCCGCATGCCGATCCCTGCATTGTTAACAAGCATATCAAGCGTTCCCCATTGTTTTTCAACCCATTTTACAGCATTCATAATGGATGGTCCGCTTCTGACATCCATTTCTAATGCATAGGCATCAATTTGCTGATCTTTTAAGTTTTTGAGTGCTCTGTCCAAACTATTAGCATGGCGTGCAACAATTAGCACGGTAGCTCCCTTTAAACCTAAAGCCCTGGCCATTGCAAAGCCCAATCCGCTTGAGGATCCTGTAATTAGAACCCTTTTCCCTGTTAGCTTGTCATTTATCATTTTTAATAATTTTTACCGGTTTAACTTCTTTTTACGGGTTTTTAATAATAGCATGGGTATCAACAGGCTAAATGTCAAGACGGCTCCAATCAGAAAATCATCGTTAATTCCCTGGACATATGCCTGGCTTTTTATATTATTTAAAAGCATCATTTTTGCGTAATGCTGGCCATTTATACTGCTACTTCCAGTGGCGTGCATGGCAAAATTTTTGAGATGATCCATAACCTGGTTATATTGGGGCGAACCCTGACGGAGTTGTTCACTGTAGATCTGGGCATGAAACTTCACACGTTCTGTAAGGATAGTTCCCAGGGCAGCAATGCCGAAACTACCTCCGATTTGGCGGACGGTAGTAAATAAACTGGATGCCTGAGCAAGCTGGGGCCGGGGAATATCATTTAAAGCTATGGCAGAAAGAGGGGCAAAAAACAATCCCATTCCAAGGCCTCTGAGATATAGCGGTAACATGATTTGTCCATGCATGGTCTGTAAGGAAAAGAAACTGAAAAGATACATGGTAATGCCCAGGATAATTGCTCCGGTAAAAAGCGGAATTTTAGGGTTAAACCGGTCCGTAAACTGGCCTGAAAGCGGTGCTACAAATGCCTGCAAAATTCCTACAGGTAAGAACACGAGTCCGGCCTGAAATGCTGTATATCCCAAAGAATTTTGAAGAAATAAGGGCAGCAGAAACGAATTTCCGAAAAAGGCTACACCAAATATGAACAGGATCAGGGTTGCCAATCCAAAGTTGTGATATTTCAGTATCTTCAGGTTCAAAATGGGGTGCTTCTTATTCATTTCAATCGTAATAAAAGCAATAAGGCATACTGCAGCAATAAAGAAGTTGGTAAAAATAAAAGTTGAATGCCATCCGCCGGTATTCCAGCTCGAGTTCCCTGTTGAAAATGCCAGCAACAATGCCCCCAGACCGATGGACATGGTTATAAATCCCCCGATGTCAAACTTTTCTTTAATGTGACTTTTGTATTCATCCTGAAGGACAACTACAGCGATAATACCAATAATTCCCACTGGTATGTTGATATCAAAAATGGAATGCCAGGGATAGTTGTCCACCAGGTAGCCTCCGAAAAGAGGGCCGAGCGACATCGAAGCTGCCGATGCGATACTCCTGATGCCTAAGGCCAACCCTCGTTGTCTGGGTGGAAAAGTACGGGTTACAATGGCCATTCCCACTGGTGTCAGGAATCCGGCACCAACACCCTGAAAGACCCTGAAAGCAATAAGAAAGCTTTCATTCTGTGAAAAACTGCATGCCATAGAACCCACGGTGAACAGGATGAGCCCGAGTATGTAAGTCAACTTATGACCAAACCGGTCCGCAATCCAGCCGGAGGAGGGCAAAACCACAGCAAAAGCCATCAAGTAAGCAGTCATGACCCACTCGATCTTATCGATGCTAACCCCGAAAGTAGCCATCATTTTGGGGAAAGCAACGGTGACGATCGTTGAATCCAGTGAGGCCATGAACGTCCCTATCATAATGCTTATAAGCACCAGCCATTTATTCGCTCCCCCTTCTTCCGGTTCCCAATCAAAATTTGGATTTAACGCCTGGGCCATGTGATTAGTTATCTTTAGATCTTATTCTGATTTTAATTCCCAATAACATCCCTGATAATAGACCCTCTTTAATAATAACCCCTCTCCCGCCAGTTTTAAGAATTTTTTTTATTCCCCGTCGCCCCGTGCGTTGCCTTTTTTCATTGCTAAATTATTTTTCCCATGCTACACGTACGGGCAAAATTAAAAAAAAATTAGTTTACGCTTCAACCAATTTTAGAATAAATAACATATATTAAAACGAAGCAATGAGAGAAAGGGGAAAAACTTCAACAACGTGGTGAAACTTTATCGTTAATAATATATGTAAGAATATATATTACTGGTGTTTGAATCTCTGAAAAAATATGTATTTTTGCGATATGGATTACCGTTTAGTTCTATCAGTTTTTTTGGGAATGCTACTTTAAATAGGGGGGTTACTGAAAGTTATCATTTTCCTGGAATAGAACGGTGGCCTTTGCTTATGTATGTGTATTATTTTGTAAGGATAGTTAACGTTTTTCGAGAAATTCACTACTTATGGATGAGTTTTTTTCGCCGGATGATGTGCGTAATTTTATGAACAGAAGTACAACCGATCGGCAACGGTTAATACTGTTTCTCATATATAATTATGGAATTACTGTGCCTGAGATGATTCAGATAACTTCGGCCCAGTTTATGGTCAAGCGTGAATTTATTATTTTTAAATTTATCAGGGAGAGTACAAAGAAGGAACATCACTATAAAATCCAATTCGAAAATTATCGCTTGTTTTATCGGGTTTTAAAGGATCTTCAGGATCACGAGGCTTTGTTACATAAAGATAAAAACCAGTCAGTGTCGGAGGCATTGATTAAGAATGATTTATTTGATGTGGCGGTTACCATGAATCAAAAAATTACTGCAGGCAGTTTATTCGACAGTCATTTGTTTTGGCTGTTTCGAAAGGGGGTCTCGTTTCCGCAGGCTGTTGCTGAATATGGTATCTCCATGTCAGGGAAACCTTATAAAATATGGGAGAAAGCAATGCTAGCAGGTATGCAATGGCCTTATTTACTTGAACCATAAATTTGTATGGAACAAACAGAAACGGCTCACACGATGAAGTGCGAGCCATTTTTGTTTATCGTTTTTTCATTACCAGTTATCCGTTCGAAAGGGAGATGCCGGTAGCCCTGCACTGTTATACAGGTTTGCATCCTCCGGATTGTCTGCCCATCCATAGCGAACAGCCACCGGATTTTTCACATCGGAGCTGAAGGCCACAACGGTGCCGGGGTTGACTAAAACAGCTTTCGCCCAGTGAAACTTCTTATCGGCCCCGGCTACGGCAAAGCCTTTTAGATAGCCATATTTATCATGAACTTTGAGCCCCTCACCAACATGGTTGAATGTGAGGAAGATTCTTGATTGGTCAATCTCCATGTGGTCAAACATCGGCCCGGAAAATACCAAATCCTCGTTGTAGGCAATTTTCAGCGCAGGTAATGAAAGCCTGTATCCAACAGATTGTTTATCCTTCGGATGAATATTTCCTCCTTCTCCTACGTCGATGGCTACAGCCATTCCTGTATTCGGTAATTCCAACGTTTTGGTTTGAGTTTCGCGTAAACGGGCCCAGTTACTGTTGCCGGGTTGATTCTGCGGGGCCATATAATTAGCCAGTTGAACGAAAAGGAATGGAAAATCTCCTTCATTCCAATGCATCCGCCAGTCTTTGATCAAATTCGGGAAAATCCGTTGATATTGCGTCGGACGGTCAGCATTCGATTCGCCCTGGTACCAGATTACTCCTTTAATTCCGTAAGGTACAATTGGATTGACCATTCCATTATACAACAAGGTCGGATAGTCATTAGGCCCCAGCGATAATGCGTTGGTATCAATTTTGCCAAACCTGAATTTCCAGTTGCCTGCCAGCGGGATGTTCGTTCCATCAATTGACAGATTCATAAGATTAGCGCTGCCATGTATTCCACCACCACCTCCGGTGTCTTCTACCCGAACGGTAATCACATTTTTGCCGCTTTTTAATACTCCTTCAGAAATTTCGTAATGGCGATTCTTATTGTACGCGTTCATGGTTTTTCCTACCGGGATACCGTTGACCCAGGTTTGATCAGAGTCATCAATTTTCTGGAGGTTCAGTTTGGCTGGTTTACCCGCATCCCCTGGCGAAATTTCGATCGTTTTCCGGAACCATGCAATACCATCAATGTTGTTGTAGCCCAAGCTTTCCCATAAGCCCGGCAATTGCATCGGTTTCCAACCTGAATCATCGTAATTGGTGGCCGCCCATACTGCTTTTCCATCAATCAATCCTTTGTCAACGAGTGGTAGTTCACCCAATTCAGCTTTTATCCTGGCTTCCTTAACTTCCTTGTATTTTTTCAGGTCAAGTTTCCGCAACTCGGCAACCATCGGTCCGAAGTCGGAGTCATTGGCCATGGTTCCCGGGCTGGTCCATGATTCAGCAACTGTTCCTCCCCACGCTGCGCAGATGATACCAACAGGAACGCCCAGTTTTTTGTACAAACCGCGGGCGAAAAAATATCCGACTGCTGAGAAATCTCCTACCGTTGCTGACGAGCACTCGAGCCACTCCCCGTTATCCAGATCCTTTTGCGGAGTTTGAGCAATCTTCCTCGGAACAGTGAAAAGTCGGATTTCCGGATAGTTGTCAGCATTGGCTATTTCCTGCTGATAGTTATTCACACCGCGATAACTTTGGTCGATGCTGTCGACCGGAAATTCCATATTGGATTGCCCGGAACAAACCCAGACTTCTCCCACCATGATGTTTTCGAAAACCATGGTGTTTTTGCCTTTGATGGTCATCGAGTAGGGCCCTCCGGTATTCATCTCGGGCAGTTTTATTTTCCATTTACCGTCATCTCCGGCCTTGGTTTTTACCGTATTTCCATCAATAGAAACACTCACTTTTTCGTTTGGCGATGCCCATCCCCAAACGGGAACTTCCATGCCCTGCTGGAGCACCATCCCGCAGTTGAAAATGCGGGGCATCGTTATCTCTGCTTTTCCCTGTAAAGAGAAAGACAAAACGATCAATATTACCAGTGTTATCCTGGTAAGATTGCTTGAAAAAATCTTCATAATGTACGTTTTAATACAATAGCTTGAATCGTGAATGATGGTTTATAATGTGATGGTCCCTTCGAGGAATGTTTTGGCCTGACCGGAAATAAAAACACGATCACCTGAAAGATGACATCTTAGCTTTCCACCACGTTCACTCAGTTGAGTGGCATCGAATTCCAATTGGTTCATCCGGTGTGCCCAGAAGGGTGTTAACGAAGTGTGGGCCGAACCTGTCACCGGATCTTCATTTACTCCTACGGCGGGGGCAAAGAACCGGGAAACAAAATCGTTTTCATAGCCCGGAGCTGTAACAATAATGCCTCGTGCTTCGACGTTAGCCAGGCGGAAAAAGTCCGGGGCCATTTCTTCAATGTCTTCCTGGGCGGGATAATACAGCAGGTAATCAGTCTTCCCTTTCCATATTTCTTCCGGTTTCTTGCCCAAAGCTTCAATCATTCCTTTGGGAGGAAGTGCCGGTTCCAACTTATCAGCCGGAAAATTCAGCGTTAATGAGCCTTTATCTTTTTTTACCTGTAACTCACCACTTTTGCGGGTGTTGAAGATGAGCGGGTTCTTAGTGCTCCCCATGTGGTGAAAAAGGACATGGGCTGTTGCCAGCGTAGCATGTCCACACAGAGCTACTTCCACTTTGGGCGTAAACCACCGGAGTTCATAGTAATGAAGGTTTCGGACAAAGAAGGCAGTTTCCGATAAATTATTCTCCATGGCAATGTTTTGAAGGATCTCGTCTTTAGGCCATTCGTCCAGTGGGCAAACGGCTGCGGGATTTCCTTCGAATAGCCCGGAGGTAAACGCATCGACCTGAAAAATGTTTATTTTCATGTGTGTTTGCTTTTTGCGATTTTGTATTCACTTTAACAGGAATGAAGATTGGTGACTGGTCATACACAAGGCGGAATTAGGGCGGATACTGCTCCAAACGGAGAATGATATATTTACCCATCTATCCGCAGAAACCAAAGATAATAACTTTTGCTTTCGATTGAACGTTTTCAGTTTCCCGGTTCTACGCCCAAACACCCGGAACAGGTGTGTGACAGAATTGGCATTTGCCTTTTGTCAGATTGTTTTTCAGAATGCGAAATCCCTTTCGCTCAATGACTACCTGGTGGCATTTGGGACATAATGTGTTCGATGCATCGTTTCCCGGCAGGTTGCCAATGTACACGAATTTTATTCCTTCCTGCATAGCAATGTTACGTGCTTTGGTGAGGGTTTCGGCTGGAGTGGCCGGCAGCTGCTGCAGTTTATATTGCGGGAAGAACCGGCTGAAATGTAAAGGAGTTTCGTCAAAGCCGTTTTTCACCAGCCAGGCACACATTTCTTTAATCATATCCATATCATCGGTCCAGCCGGGGATGACCAGGTTGGTAATTTCGAGCCAGACACCTTCCTCTTTCAATATTTTCAGGGTACGAAGAACTGGCTTGAGCGAACCGGTGTTCAACCGGATGTAGATATCATCGCTGAAAGATTTTAAATCGATATTGGCCGCATCGATGACTTTGGTGAGTTTTCGCAATGGCTCTTCATTAACGTAGCCATTGGAAATGAGAATATTTTTGATTCCTTCCTGGTGTGCTTTTTCCGATGAGTCATACATGTATTCATAGAAAACAAGCGGCTCGGCGTATGTGTAAGCAATCGATTGACAGTTATTTCCAATGGACGAAGCAACCACTTGTCCCGGAAACAGTTCCTGATTCCGGGTTTCTGCTGGGGTTGCCTGCGAAATTTGCCAGTTCTGACAGTTCAGGCAAACCAGGTTGCATCCTGCCGTGGCGATGGAAAAGGAACGACTTCCAGGTAGGAAATGATACAATGGTTTCTTCTCGACCGGGTCGATGTGAATGGCGCATGGGTTCCCATAAGCCGTTGTATAAAGCTTATTATCGCGGTTGATTCGGGTCCGGCAGTCGCCGGTATCGTTGAGGCTGATGTTGCATTCATTGGGACACAGCGTGCACTTCACCCCGCGGCCGGTGATTTTGTAATAACGTGCTTCGCGCTGATATTTTTTCAGAACGGGGTCATTTGCTGCTAATGCCGGAATAAAAGCCATTCCCAGCGTTCCCATCAGCCCGGTTTTAATGCATGTTCGTCTGGAAATCGAAGGTGCTTTCATTGTGAATGTTTTAGGCGTTTGTGTTTTCATATTCTGACTGAAGAGGTTCTTCGTTTCGACACAAAGGTCAGGAAGAGATGCATGACTAAAAGTACTAAGAGCGTAAGGTTAATTCCAAGTAATGGGACCAAAAAAACCGACACCAGCATGGCGCCTCCGGCCGACCCATATAAATCGGCTTTGTAAACCATGGATGGCGCTTCTGTTTTTGGGCGATACTGGCTGGAAGTTAATTGGAACATACGTCCGGTCAGCCATCCGGCCATAGTAATCAGGAGCAGTTCCGAGGCGATATAGATGACCGTTCTGCCGGGCGAGAGCCATTGGGCGACCGCCCATTGGGATATCAGCAACAGCATAAACCAGATATGATGCCGCGAAATTCGATGATCGCCTTTTGTTCCTGTCGTAATCGTCCAGCGGGCCCCCAGAGTGAGCCCGGCCATGAAGAGTGTAAAAATAACGCCAATCAGGTAATAGGAATACCCGAATGTGGCTTGAATCAGTACCAGCGGAATAATTTCCATGATGGAAGCGGTAAAACCGGCTGCAAACATGCTTCTGGAAATTCCCCGGGTAAAACTTATCAGGAAAATGAAAATGACGACGAGTATTGTTCCGAAAAGAATATACGAAAGGCCATGTTTTTTTAGCCAGAAACCAGTAAAATAGCTTACTGCAATGGGATGATTGACCGAGACCATTTTTGCTTTGTTCGTCATTATTTCAACATACTCATGACTTCGCGTAACGAGGTCTGGTTCATCGATAAAATAAGCGATGTAGTTGGTTATGATACCTAAATCTTCTATCCGGGTCAAAATGTTGGTGTGTAATTGTCCATTGGAAACCAGTAAAATATCACGGTTTCCCGGAAGGATAAGCCAATTTCTGAAATAAGGCTGAATCGTAGCAATGACCGTTTGGTATAGATGAACAGTGGTTTGATCGAGATAATTGGCGGCGGATAGCAAAGGAATGGCGACCACTCCGCTATCGGAGATATTTTTTCGGATATTGTGGAAGAATTCTTTGGTATAGTACCGGCTGGCCGATGGTGTCTCCGGAGGTGGAATGTTTAAAATTATACCGTCATATTGGAGTGGATATTTGGAAATCCAGCGTTGAAAATCGGTTCGGTGGATGTGAATGGTCGAATCATTTGGGATCGTCTGACTTTGTTTTTCCAGCTCCAGTAACTTCCCGTTCACTTCGAAGTAATCTATACGGTTTGGGCGGTATTTCAGGCATTCCGATAGAACTCCGGTTAATGCCCCGGAAACTACGGCTATTTGATTGACCCTATCACGTTGAGACAACGTATAGTGAACAGGTTCTTCAGCCGCCGAAGGGCTTCCCTGTGAATAGAGCAACCGGCTGTTCTCGAATACATTGGATTGGTTCGCGGCCCGGGTAATCACCAATTCACCGGAAACGCTTTGTATGATGCTTTGAATTTGCTGTCCCGGGAAAAGTGAAGCCCGAGTCATTTTTTCGGGGGGAAAGACGAAAAGGAAAGCCAGAAGGATTGCGATGACAGATGTCGAATAGAGGGGAATTTCTTTCACTTTCTTCCGAAGAATGAACAACAATGCCAGGCTAATAAAACCGGCGATAGCTAATGTCTGAATGGGTGAGAAGAGAAATACCCATACAAAACTGAACATCATACCGGCAACCAAACTCCCTGCTGACTCCCATGAATAAATCAGACCGGTGTTTTCTCCCGGGCGGTGCTGACTTAATACCGGAAACAACAATCCACCGGTGAGACAAAGTGGCGCCAACGTAAACAGGGCAAAAAAAGCAAAACTCAATGGACCGGTTTCGGTCCCCGTTTCGAAAAGCCAGCCGTGTGTTACCCGGATGATGAGAATGCTGATGGATGGAAGTAACGTCAGGACCAAAAGCAGTCGAACTATCGCATTAACCGAAAAAGTCCTGTTTCGGGCCAGTTGTGTGCCAAGTCCGGTGAGTATAAGCCAAAGGGAAAGTAGTATTCCGACATACAACGCATTGCCTCCAAAGATGGCCAGATAGTCACGGAACAAGACCAGTTGTCCCGTAAGGGTGATGAATCCCAAAAGAAATGGAAAAAGCAGAGGAGTTTTTGGGATATCAACTTGTTCCTTTCCTGATATTTCCCGTGATTTTTGTTCCGTCTCCTTTCCAAACAAGCGTTTAAAATAATTCACGTGCCAGAAAATATGCAGTAAACCAATTATACTCATGGCAATACCAAAATCGACATGCACTGGTAACGCTTCGTCCAGAAAGGCAAACTTCAGGTTGTAATTGGCTTTCAATGCCAGCAAAAGTCCCAGGACGCAAGTGAAGAGAAAAGTAATTAGCAACAGCGTGTTCCAGATTTGCCGGTGGACATTGCGGGAAATCCATCGCTGACGGCTCAGCAGCCAGGTAATGAGATAAGCCAGCAAGGTACCTGATAGAATGGATATGATGCTGTAGGGCGTATTCATGGTTATTTTTCATGAAAAACAATGGCTTCGTACGTGTAGAGTTCGGCGTTTTTCCAACCGTTCCATCCAATGCCGGCTTTGTCCCGGGAGCAATGGCCGAGCATGTTTTCGCGGTCCCAGCCGGTTTGTTCGGCTACCTGTGGCAAATACGTACCGCTACGATTACCTTTTTTGATGTAGATTCCCTGCTTCCCGGGATGGAACTCCTCTGCGTTGCTAATTTTGTGCAAAGGGGTCAGTACCGAAATCTCAATCTTAATGGAATTCATTTCGGAAAGCTGGACAGGTGGAAAACGCGTGTCTTTTGTTGAAGCGGCAATGGCCATATTCCTGACGACTTCCACTAACGGAATAGAGGGATTGAATTGCCCGATGCAACCACGAAGTGAGCCGTCTTCTGACAATGTTACAAAGGCGCCGCAATGTTGCTGCAGGTTTTTAGGATGGCTCGGGGCAATTTTCGGGAGCATACCGGTTTTTAAATATGTTTCAATGGTATTTCTGGCCAGTTTTAGTAAATAACTTTTATCACTTTCAGTCAAATGAAATGCCTGGGCTTTGTCTCTAGTTACGGAAATAGCGCAGTAACCGACTATCCGATTGGGATCGCCGGACGGACTGGCGCTGGAATTTTGATAGATAATTTGATGGTAATAATACCCCGTTTTCCCCGAAATCACCTCCATCAGTGTGAGTACGCCACTTTCGCCGCACAGGCGGGTCAATACATTTTCCGGTGGATTCGGAGATAGCTTTTGACATACCTTTTGTAGTTGTTCCGGTATCCCGGAAAGAATGGCATCAGCCGTTTCCTTGTCCACCTTTTGTGCGCTTGCATTAGGAGGATAATGCGAAAAATCGGTGCTAATGATGAACAGGTTGTCGCTGGTAAAATAGGGCAAAAGTGCCTCCGCCAGTTTTCGTGTAGTGGCTGGATTGGAATCACCGGTTAGGATGGGGACTATGCAAAATCCTTTTTTCAGATGATATTGCAGAAAGGGCAACTGTACTTCTATTGAGTGTTCGCTCCGGTGCGCTCCGGGAACAAAATGAATGATCCGATTTTCATTTATCAGTTTTTCGGCGAGTACATCGTTCACCGGAATTTTTCCCAATGGCGTAAGATAATTTCCATGAGGATAAATGGAAACGCCATTGAAACGTATGCGATGAGATACCCCGATAATGAATACATTTTTGTAAGCTTTGCCTTTAGGAATTTGAGCATATCCAGTGGCGGCCACTTTTCCTGAAAAGATATAACCGGCGTGCGGAACAATTAGCGCCGCGATGGATGAATTCTTTTCGGTGCTTGTATTTTGAAAAAGTTGGCGGAGCTCTTTTGTCAACGCCTCTGCATTTCCCGGATAAAAAGAACCGGCCACGGCTGGTTGCCTGTCCTGTGCCTGCAAGTTTTCGGAGAACAGCAGCAGCAAAACCACGATGACCCGAAATGAAATGTTTGTTCTCATTGCTCAGGTATGATTGGTTTACCGTTAAAATTAAGAAATAGCACGAATCATTCATTAAAAATCCCTGAAGATTCTGGCTGGAAATTGTTTATATGGTACTGATTATAATAAGTATAAATAGTGGTTGGTGGAGAACCTACAAAGGTCTTGTATTGGATGATGATTGGCATTCTATCTTGAAAATGACTATTTTCGGGAAAAACTAACAAGCGATGAGACCGTATATTCTTGCTGAAACCAATTGGAAAACTGTTCGTGAAATTGATTATGAACTGGCGATTCTTCCCTGGGGGGCCACCGAAGCCCATAATCTTCATTTGCCCTATGCCACCGATGTGTTCGAGTCGGAGTACTTTGCCTGGGAATCGGCTAAACAGGCCTGGGAAAAGGGAGCCAAAGTAATTGTTCTTCCGGTGATAGCTTATGGTGTGAATACCGGTCAGCCGGATGTAAAACTGGATATGAACCTTAATCCGTCCACGCAGCTGGCTATTCTCGATGATTTGATTACAGTGTTAAACCGGCAGGGAATAAAAAAGCTGGTGATTCTTAATTCGCATGGCGGTAATGATTTCAAAATGCACATAAGGGAACTGAACCTTCGTTTTCCGGAAATGTTACTGTCGCAATGCCATTGGTTTAAAATGCCGGGAATTAACGAATTTTTCGAGGTTACAGGCGAACATGCTGGCGAGATGGAAACCAGCCTGATGCAACTGTTTCGACCCGATTTGGTTCGCTCGTTGGATGAAGCCGGTGAAGGTAAAGCAAAAGTTCCCCGTATTCCGGCTTTGCGGGAAGGTTGGGCATGGTCCGAACGAAAATGGACACAGGTTACTATCGACACGGGAATAGGAAACCCTAATCAGGCTACAAGGGAAAAAGGAGAACAGTTTTTCCGCTATGTCACCGAAAAGGTCGGAACTTTCTTTTATGATATGGCAACGACGCCACCGGAAGACATGTATATCAACCCGGAGCTGTTATGATCGGGTGCATTGAAATGCTCAGAAAGTAAGCACCTTCCAGCCATCTTTCAGGTAGCTGGTTAACGGTACGCCCATCGGACGGACATCGATTCCGAGTTGACGGAGCTGATCGGTTATGCCATACATGCTGGCACAGGTCACGCACGCTTCAACGGTCAGTCCGTTATTCAGCATGTCGCGTATCTGGTTTTGTAAACTTTCGTTTTCGGTTAACAGCTTTGCCGATGGCCCCCAAACAATTAACCGCACTTCCTGGAACCAATGTTGAAGATGCGCATTGTGCGTATACATGAGGCAAATTTTTTCGGCAACGTCGGGATCGCCACTTGCCCAAATGACCGCTAAGTGATCGTCATGATCTTTCATATCTCAGGTATTTTGTGATTTTATAAAATGAGTGATTAACGGGCAATCGCTCTGCTTCCTTAAATTTACAATAAAGCTTCCACGGCTAAAAGAATTTACGGTTTAATAATGTGAAGAGATAGTTACCATCTGGTTTTGTCTGGCAGGCCTCGTATTTCGGTTTCTTTTTTTAGCATGATTTCATCGGTGCCGGAAACGTTTTGTAATTTCATTCGTGTGCGTAAATGATGTTCAGTGAACGAGTTTGTGCTGTTGTCCTATGAATTGGGCATTGCAAATGAGAAAAAACGTAATTTAAAATCCTGAAAAATAGCCCTAAACGTTACTTTATGTAATTCTTTCAGGGGCATCTTGACAAGAAGTTGATCAAGTAATGTTTATTATTAAGAATTATTCTTAAAAACGGGCAAGTTCGTAAACCATGGAGCTTGCCTGTTGTTTACTAAAGTGGTCATGTTATCCCGATGACAATTTTCGTTAAAAAGCATTTATCAAAATTCTATCAGGTGTTGATTTGGTTGATGATTAAAGTTGCTTGATAAATGCATTTAACACGGAGAGGATGTCCTTTTCAGGACGTCCTTTCTTTTTATATGTGTGCATAAGTTGGTTGACTGAATTTCTAACGGACCGGAGTAAACCGGATGGCTGCACCTCCGCCGGGAGCCAAATCCAGGCGTAATGTGCTGCGATGGTTCACTTCTTTCTGCGTAATTTCAATGGATCCCGGATTGTTGTTATCGTTCGCGCCGGAACCATCGAGATACATTTCAGCGGTATATTTTCGTCCCTTTGCCAGGAAACCTAATGGGATTTCTATCTTCCGCGGGTCTTCGTCTGTAATGGCCCCCAGGTACCAATCCCGGCTGTTTCTATCCTTTCGGATAACGGTCACATAATCGCCGATTTCACCATTGATGGCTTCGGAATATTCCCAATCGACCGGGACATCATGAATGAATTGAAAGGCAGGATTGCCCTGGTAGTTCTCCGGTAAATCGGGAACCATTTGGAGCGGACTGTAAATAACCACGTAGAGTGCCAGTTGCTTGGCCAGTGTTGTGTTGACCTGGTTTTTGCGTTTGTTTTTCAGCGTAAGCTCGAAAATACCGGGCGTAAAATCCATAGGACCGGCTAATAATCGGGTGAAAGGCAGTATCGTGGTATGTTCCGGTGGATTGCCACCGTCTTCGCTCCATGCATTGTATTCCTGGCCGCGTGCTCCTTCGCCTGACATCAGGTTGGGATACGTTCGCCGTAAACCGGTGGGAATAATGGGTTCATGAACATCAAGCATGATGTGCCGTTTAGCTGCTTCCTGAACAACATGTATGTAATGGTTAACCATAAATTGCCCATGGTGCCATTCCTTTCCGTTCACACGGGAACCAACGTAACCGGTTTTCACATAGTGGACGCCGTATTTTTGATAAAAGTTAAAGGCCGAATCGAGTTGCTGTTCATAATTAGTGACATCAGCACCTGTTTCGTTATGCCCGATTAGCTGAACACCTTTTTTGCGCGCATAATCGGTTATTTTTTTGATGTCGAAATCGGGATAGGGCTTAGTGAAACTGAATTTCCAGTCTTCCCATCCTTTGTTCCAGCCCTCTACCAGCACCGCTCCAATACCAGCCTTTGCGGCAAAGTCAATGTATTTCATCACATTTTGGGTGTTGGCTCCATGAGTCGGCGAGTACTGCCATGTTTCTTTTCCCAGGTGTAACGACCACCAGACGCCAACAAATTTGGTCGGTTTTATCCACGACACATCGCCCAGTTTGTTTGGCTCATTGAGATTCAGAATCATACGCGAATTCAGTAGCCCGGCAGCGGTTGATGAAACCAGGGCCGTCCGCCAGGGAGTAACCCGCGGAGCCGAGGTTTTCACTTTCACGCCATCGGACCAGGGGACCAAATCGCAGCGGAATTTATTGTTCCCGGAATGGTATAGCGACATGGAAGCATAATCGACCAGCGCCGCTTCATGAATGCTGATGTAGTTGCCACTTTTCGTTTCCAGTGTTAGCGGTGTGCAAACGGTATCCGTCAGTTCGGACAGGGGATGACTGGAGTAGAGATATTCGTACCGGTTGTCACCATAAGCCGGAACCGACCAGGCGGTGTGGTCGCCACTGAAAGCGAACCCTGTCACTTCGTTGGAGATTTCAAAATCCTTCAGGTTTTCCTGCTCCGGGAACTCATACCGAAAAGCAAACCCTTCGTTATATACCCTGAAAATAATGTTCATTTTCCGGTGCAAACCGTGTTGCTCTTTCAGCTCAATTTTCAATTCACGGTAGTTGTTCTTGATTTCTTTTTGTTCCCCCCAGGGCTGTGTCCAGGTTTGGTCGACCTGGTCGCGGTCAAAGCGTGTCGCGATAAAATCGTCCAGCAGGTTTGGGGCGCCTTTTAGTTCGAAACCCAATTGCGACTTGTAAAACAGAGGTTTTTCGCCAAGTTTTGCCGAATAGAAAGGCTTTCCTTCGTGGTCGAGGTAAAAGGTCAGGTTCAACTTTTCGTCGGGAGCAATCACCGTTCGTGAAGTGGTTGGATTCTCGTCACAGCGACTCAAAAGGAATACTGTTGTTATGATTAAAATGACAGCGCTAATAGCAGGAAATATATTAAGATTCTTTCTCATACGGTTGTTGGATCAGGCTACATTTATTAATACAGTTAATTTAATGAAAAAGTTTGAAACGGCCTCAGTGATTTTGATTTGATACGTCATCTGAGGCAATCCGAAACTGCTTTGAGATTCGGATTTGCCTTAATGTTATGATTCATGTTCAACGAAAAATGCTTTTCTTTATGCAAGACAGATAGCTTTAGAATTTCCAGGTGAATCCTTACATTTGAATAGCTAAAAACATTGATACTTTGAAAAAGACGACACAACAACATATCATCGGATTATTTGAGAAAACGTTTGGCGAAAAAGTAACAGATATCGAGGTATTGCCTCCTTCCGGTTCCTACCGGGAATATTGCCGGCTGATTTCGGAAAACCGGACGGTAATTGGCGCCTGGAATGAGGATGATAAGGAAAACCGCGCGTTTATCGAATTTTCGAAAGCGCTGAGAGGTGGCGGCATTAATGTGCCTGAGATTTACAGTGAAGAAACCGGAAAGCATATATACCTGCAACAGGATTTGGGTAATATCACATTGTTTCAGTTCTTGAGCGATGTGCGCGAAAAGGACGGATTCTCACCGGAAATTATCGATGTATATTGCAAAGTTGTGGCTCAGTTGCCGCTTATTCAGGTGAAGGCAGGCCAAAACATCAACTACAGCTATTGCTACCCACGCGATGCGTTCGATAGGCAATCGATGATGTGGGATTTGAATTATTTCAAGTACTATTTCCTGAAGTTGGCCAAGATTTCGTTCGATGAGCAATCGCTCGAAGATGATTTTCAGCGTTTTACCGACTTTTTACTGGAGGTTGAAAAGGACTTTTTCCTGTATCGCGATTTCCAGAGCCGGAACGTGATGTTGATGGATGGCGAGCCTTGGTTCATCGATTACCAGGGAGGACGGAAAGGAGCTTTGCAATACGATTTGGCTTCGTTGCTGTATGACTCAAAAGCAGATATTCCACAACTGGTTCGTGACGAATTGCTGGAATCATACCTGGATGAATTGGAAAAATATCATCCGGTTAACCGGAAAGATTTCCGTGAATATTTCTACGGCTATGTGCTTATTCGTATGATGCAGTCGATGGGAGCATACGGGTTCCGTGGATTTTATGAAAAGAAAGAGCATTTCCTGAAAAGTATTCCATATGCACTGGAAAACCTGGTCGTTGTTTTGGATAAATTTTCGTTTCCAATCAAGTTACCTGAACTGGAAAAAGTGTTGCGTTCACTTCCTGAATCAGCAACGTTGAAAAAAATTGCGTCGAAGCAAGATGAGATGACCGTTCGGATTACCAGTTTTTCATACAAAAAAGGGGTTCCACAAGATCCTTCAGGCAACGGGGGCGGCTATGTTTTCGATTGCCGTGCGGTTCATAATCCCGGTCGATACGACAAATACAAAACACTGACCGGTAAAGACCCGGAGGTGGTTACTTTTTTTGAAGAGGAATCGGAGATGGAGGATTTTCTGCGGCCGGTGTTCAATTTGGTAGACCAAAGTGTGGAGAAATATCTGGAACGTAAGTTTAATCACCTTATGGTAAATTTTGGGTGTACCGGTGGGCAGCACCGTTCGGTTTATGCCGCTGAGCGCCTTTCAGAGCACCTGAAAAACAAATATCCGGTCCGTGTTGTTACTTTCCACAGAGAGCAGGAAGCTCTGTGATTAGTAGCAAAAAGTAGTTATGTCAAAAACTTTGTGTAAGTCGAAGAAGGAGTATCAGCCTCCGGAAAATCCGAAGTACGAGTGCAAGAAATGCGGCAAGGTTACCATCAAGGAAAAAAAGGTCTGCAAGCCTCGGAAGGTAAAAAGTTAATTTATTCAATAGAATACATGATATCGGCGGTTTACCCTGTGAACCGCCGATGTTTTTTTATTTTCGTGAAGAAACAGTCGTCAATGTCTAAATATTACCAAACCATATGAAAGCCATGATTTTCGCGGCTGGCCTTGGCACCCGCCTTCGTCCGTTAACCGATAACAAGCCCAAAGCATTGGTAGAAGTAGCTGGAAAAACGTTGCTTCAACGGGCTATTGAAAAGGTGAGCGATGCCGGTTTTGATGAAATTGTCGTGAACATTCATCATTTTGGTGGTCAGATTATTGATTTCCTGAAAAAGAACGACAACTTTGGGTTGGATATCCGCATTTCCGACGAGCGCGGTGAGTTGCTCGATACGGGCGGTGGCATACTCAAGGCCCGGCGGTTGTTAGAAGGTTTGGAACCTTTCCTGGTTTACAACGTGGATGTGTTGTGTTCGCTCGATTTGAAAAAGTTACTGGAATGGCATCGGAAACATAAAGCATTGGCAACACTGGTTGTCCGGAAACGGGAAACTGCCCGCTATCTTTTGTTCGATAAAGAAATGCAGCTCTCCGGTTGGACAAATAGTAAAACCGGCGAAATAAAAATGGCCAGGCAAACACCGGAAGTCGGTAAGTTTGCTTTCAGTGGCATTCACATCATCGAGCCTTCTATTTTCCCTTTGATTACAGAAACCGGCAAGTTCCCGATTATTCCGATGTATTTACGTTTGGCCGCGCAAAATGCCGTTTATGGATTCGAAGATACTTCGGGTTTATGGATGGATTTGGGTAAGCCGGGGCAATTGAAAGTGGCAGAAGAAATGCTTTCAGATTAGCGGGCAACGAAAATCCCCGTAGGGAAGACAACCGAATGCAGATGTTTCAGATGCCGATAATACGCTGTTTTACGGCATTGCCGGGGGAATATGACCGGGTTGTTGTGTTGAACGATATTGTTGTTGCTCAAAATTGCTCCATTGGGGCGGTAAAAGGCCCCGTTCACGGGATGAATAAATGCGACGACGGAGTAAGTAACCCAGTTTATGCCGTAAAAGACCTGTTCAACGCGGTCCTATGACCCCTGTTTTGGGGAATATTACCCCTTTGTCCTGGCCATTCACCGAGTGAAAGCATTAATTCACCCCGCCGAAGGGTTGCCTGGACGGGGTAAATGGGGTTGCCTGACGGGGTAAACAGCTTTTTATGCAACAAAAAAAGAAGGTGTCCCTGATGGTTGGCTGCTACGTTTTTTGAAACTGACAGAGCCACGATGGCGACACCTTCTTCGTTTACCGTAATCGTTACGGGTTATTCGTCTTTCGTCCCTTTTTCGGGAAGCAGGGCAACACTTACGTAGTTGTTGAAATCCCAAACCCGTTTGGCTGCTTTTTGCAACTCTTCCGGGTTCAGGGCATCTACTTCTGTGTTAAACTGATTGAAGGTAGAGAAGTCGCCACCGTGATTCAGGTAATACGATTTCAATGCAGTTGACCAGTAGCTGTTTTCACGCAAATTGGTTTCCCGTTCCCGCATCATTTTTTCCATTGCCTTGTGTACCTCTTCCTGGGTCGGGCCCTTCTTAATCAAATCCTTTATTTCATCGAAAACGGCCGTTTTTAATGTGTCAATTTTCTTCGGATCGGTACCATAATAAATGGTCATGGTATATTCCGGTTCCGGAAGTTTATTGAACGAAGGGCGCGCTCCGATGTAATATACACTGGATTTGTCCTCACGAATACTCTCCAGCAAACGGGTGGTCAGGATTTTGGACAGTGCGTCGAGTTCGACGATGTCCTTCGTATCGTAGTTCAGCGGACCGTGGAACTGGATATACTGAATACTCTTGGGTTCGGTTCCCTTGTACACTGTTTTCACAACAGCACCTTTCGGTGGACGAATGCCCAAATCTTTCCAATGGTCAGTTTTACCGGTTGTCGGCAACGAAGCAAGGTAAGTTTCCACTAACGGTTTCATCTTGTCGAAGTCGATGTTACCAACAAAGATGAATTTGAAATCGCCGGCGTTGGAGAAACGGTCCTTATCGATGGCCTTGATGCGATCGAAATTTGCTTCTTTCAAAGTTTCTTTTGTCAGCGGACGGACCCATGGGCTGTAATTGCTGGTTACTACACGGAAAGTATCGGAGAAGGCTGCTTCCGGTGAAGCTTTCCGGTTATCGAGCTGACTCTCCATTCGTGTCATGAATGAGTTGAAAGCCGATTGGTCAAAACGCGGATGTGTGAAATAGAGGTTCACCAGTTGTAGCATTGTTTCAACATCGTTCCTGGAAGAAGAGCCCTCGAAGCCTTGCGTAATCTGGCGAATATACGGGGCAACACTCGCTACTTTGCCGGCCAGCTTTTTGTCCAGTTCAGGAGCAGTGAAATCCGACAGGCCACTCATTTGCATGATGGTGGTGGCAAAATCAGTGGAAATATCATCGGAAGACGGGAATACCGAATAACCACCGGGACCGTATGCGCTGAACAGAATCTCGTCATCCTTGAAATCAGTTTTTTTCAGGATAACCTTAGCTCCGTTGGAGAGTGTCCACTCTTCAGCATTAACTTCCGGAATTTTCTTTTCGCTGACAATCTTACCAGGAATAGGCTGTTTGGGCATCAGTGGCGAGTCAGAAACCTGATCTTTATAAGGTGTAACTTTAGCCGTATCAACTTCAGCCAACAGTTGTTTAACATCGGTCTCGCTTGGCACCGGAACGCCTTTAACATCCGGTGCTGTAATAATTATTACCCGGTTGTCATCAGTCAGCCATTTTTTTGCCAGTGCATTTACATCTGCCAGCTTGATGGTGGGCATGAATTCCTTATAATATTGGTGCTCTTTATCAAGACCGGGAACAGGCTCTTTACGCATCAGGAAGTTGCGGCTGTATTCATCAGCAATGCTGATGGACTTCCGCTTGTCGCGCTCGTTATAAGCTGTTTCCATGGAACTCATCATGGATGCTTTCGCACGTTTTAACTCGCTGGCAGTAAAGCCATAGTTTTTCACACGTTGATTTTCGAGAAGAACAGCTTTTAGTCCTTCCGGAATTTTTCCCGGATGGGTAACAACCATGGAAGAGTATACATCTACCGGTCCAACCAAACCTCCGTAACTGGAGCGGGCGAACACAAAAGGCGGATTTTCTTTTTGTGCGATTTCCGATAACCGGTCATTGATCATGCTGTTGTACAAGCTATGCATCATCATTTCGCGGTAGCCGCCAACCGTTGTATCAAGCTCCATCGGGTGTTTGATGTACAGGTTGGCCGAAGAGTAAGTTGCTTCCGGGTCGGTTACAATTTTGATGAGTGTGCCTTTCTGAGGAGGAACATCATATGAGGGCTTTGGGCGTTCCTGTTTGTGGACGGGAATTTTGGAGAATTTCTCTTTTACTTCCTGAACCATTTTCTTTTGGTCAAAATCGCCCACAACAATTATTGCCTGTAGATCGGGGCGGTACCAATCGTCGCGGAAACGCCGAACTGCTGAAGGCGGGCAACTGTCAACAACCGACATTTTCCCGATAGGTAACCTGTCGGCGTAGTGTGAGTCTTTGAAAAATACCGGCAACCATTGCTTCATCATGCGCTGCTGTGCACCCTGGCCACTGCGCCATTCTTCATGAATCACGCCGCGTTCTTTGTTGATTTCATCATTCGAATTGGTTACCTGGCAAGCCCAGTCATAAAGAACCTGCAGGCCTTTATTCATGAATTTAGCGCTGTCAAGCGGTACTTTCAACATGTAAACTGTCTGGTCGAACCCGGTATACGCGTTGATTTCCGGCCCGAACTCCATACCAATGGATTCGAAATAATTGATGAGGTCATTTTTGGGGAAATTTTTGGTCCCGTTAAAGCTCATGTGCTCGCAAAAGTGGGCGAGCCCCTGTTGGTCGTTGTCTTCCAGAATTGAACCTGCTGATACAACCAGCATCAACTCTGCACGGTTTTTAGGTGTTTGGTTAGCCCTCACATAATAGGTAAGTCCATTTTTCAATACACCTTTATCCGTTTTCGGATCAAAGGGAATTTTGGAATTTAAATCAGGCACCTGGGCAAAAGCGCCCGTTACCATGAAAATGGTCAACAGACCAAGGATTAACTTTTTCATAAGCAATTCGTCTTGAGATAGATAATTATGTATAATTAGTAGATATTTCTCTATTTGTATCCTGTTCTTCTATTTTGTTACAAATGTTTTCGAACAGCATAGGAGAATCCGTCTTTAAGATGGGAAAGACTGTTCCGGTAGCGAAATTTAAGTTCGTCCGGCGCATTGTCAACAACATACGAATGACGGGTGTAATCGAGTAACTCCATATCGTTAAAATCATTCCCGATGCCCAGCGTGTGTTCCTGTGGAATTCCGGTAATGTGGCAAACTTCTTCCACACCACGTGCTTTCGTAACTCCTTCCGGGAAGATTTCCATCCAGGTAAAATCGGGATGTAACGGAGAAGTGGCCCTAATAACACTGACGTGAGGGAAATGGTTCAGTATCTTTTGTTTGATGGTAACGAACAGTTCCGTACCACGCCGGAGAAATATCAGGACCTGCGAAATGGGAAAAGCATCGCCTTGTTTTAGGGGAACCGCGTCTCCCAGCACTTTATGATAATTCAGGTAACGTTCGAATTCTTCGCACGGGGTACTTCTCCACCAGGCAAAATGGTGATTGTCCGGTATCTCCCTTGACACTTTGAAGTTCAGTTTCTCCTCCATCAGAAAGCGGATGATTTCGCCGGTTTCCTCAGAAGGAATACTCCTGGCGATCAGCAGCTTTTGTTTTTTCCAGTCCATCAAGCCAGCGCCTGAGCTGAAAATGACAAAATCAAACGGCATGTCGGGAGTAAGCGCCTGCCTAACTTTCACCAGGTTTCTTCCGGTGGCTGCCACCCGGCATATTCCACGTTCTCCCAACTCCTTCAATGTACTGTAATCGGCTGTGCTGATGGAATGGTCGGCCTGCAATAGCGTGCCATCCAAGTCGGTTATTACCATTTTTATTTCTGTCATCTCAAAAAATAATTGTCGGCGGAATGGTTGAAGTTACAATTTCTGCAGTAGGCATAAAAATTAAATATTAAAAATTTAAGTGATTATGTAAGATAATTCGAAAGATATTGGCTTTGAAAAGGTGGAGTTTTTATGGGTGAAATTTGTCTCCTCAATTGTTAAATAATTATTAAATTGGGGCGCCGAACGAAATACTGATATGGGGTTTTATTATTCCTTTGTCTTTCATTAACCGGGCGATGGTTGCAGCGGCAATGGTATTTAACAGAAGAAGGTCCGGATGTATATTTTCTAAAGGATGTTGTTCGGTTCGTTGATGACATTACAATCTGTATTTTCTCTTCTTTTTTTTGTCAGGGGAATTGTATCTTTCGAATTCGTTTTTTTGGCATGTAGACAACCAAAATCAATGCATACAACAAATAACTAATAGATATGGACAACAGACTTCAAGAGCTGACTGATAAGATTTATCAGGAAGGAATCTCGAAAGGAAACGAGGAGGCCGAAAAAATTGTGTCCGATGCCCGCGCGGAGGCAGAGAAAATTTTGGCGGATGCAAAAAAAGATGCTGAGAAAATCGTTTCTGAAGCCGAGAAAAAATCAGCCGAATTTGATAAGAACACCAAATCAGAACTCAAGCTGGCTTCCCGGCAGGCAGTTGATGCCCTGAAACAAGAACTTGTGGGCATTATTAATGGTGCCATTACCACTTCCGAAATTAAAGCAGCGATGGGGGATACCGGGTTTATCCGGAAAGCCATCGAAACAGCTGTGAAAAACTGGGCTGTACATAACGATGAAACTACCGACATGCAGGTTCTTATCCCCAAACAGGACGAAAAGGCCATCAGCGATTACTTCGCAAGTGTTGCCAAAGGGGTGCTCGATAAAGGCTTCACCATCGAAACTGTAAACGGCCTGAAGGCTGGTTTCCAGGTAGCTCCGGCTGACGGAAGCTACAAGGTCAGTTTTACCGATGAGGATTTCATCAACTTCTTCAAAGAGTTCCTGCGTCCAAAAATCGTTGAACTTCTTTTCGAAAAGTAAGTAAAACACCGGGGCATTTCCCAGTGCTTTTGGATGAGAACCTTTTACGAATGAAACAACCAACCGGGCCAGGGTTCCTATTTTCAGACCTTTGCTATGGCAGGCCAGGAATAAGACTTATTTCCACTGAATCCGGCAGGCTGTTTGTTTTGGAAAACCGTTTCGAATGAAAAAATATTACTGTCTGGTTGCCGGGCTTCCCGAGATTCACATAGATGACAATAAGCAGAACTTTGATTTGAAAGAGTTCAAGGACGAGTTGCGTGCGAACCTGTCGGAAGACGATTTTGAGTTGATTAAGCTCTTTTACCGGAAATTCGACAACCTGAACCTGATTGCATACCTGAAAGATGCGGAGGCAAAACTTGACGACCGGGGTAATCTTGCCGGGGATGATTTAGCCGGGATTTTGCAAATGGTGAAGGAGGAAGAAAATCCGAAAGATGAACGAATTCCTGTGTACTTTAAGGAGTTTATTCCTGCCTGGCTCGAAGAGAAACCACTGTTTCCCGATATGGCCTGGGAAGATCAGTTGGCGACACTTTATTACGATGACGCCCTGAACAGCCGGAATGAGTTTGTCAGCAGTTGGTTTGCCTTTAACCTGAATGTGCAGAATATTCTCACGGCAATCAATTGTCGGAATTACGATTTGGATTTAGGGCCGGCGATTGTCGGAAACAGTGAAATCGCTAATACCATCCGCGAAAGCAATTCAAAAGATTTTGGTCTGGCAGCCATCTTCCCATATCTGGATGATGTATTACATATCGCCGAAGAGGCCAATCTTTATGAACGCGAACGTCGTATTGATGCACTGCGGTGGAAATGGCTCGAAGAAAATTCTTTCTTCAAGTATTTCACCGTTGAGAAAGTCTTTGCTTACCTGTTGCAACTCGAAATGATTGAGCGATGGGTGAAACTGAGCCAGGAAACCGGTCTGAAGATTTTCCGCGATTTCGTCCAGGAACTGCAACACTCGTTCGAATTCCCTGAAGAATTTAAATTAAACAAGTAAACAACGAATATGTCTACGCAAGGTAAAGTCAAAGGAATTATTGCCAACCTGGTGACAGTGGAAGCCGACGGTCCGGTAGCGCAGAACGAAATCTGCTACCTTCAGACTCGTGGTACCGACCTGATGGCAGAGGTGATTAAGGTGAACGGAGCCAACGCCTTTGTACAGGTTTTCGAAAGCACCAGGGGACTGAAAATCGGTGATCCTGTTCGATTCACCGGACATATGCTCGAAGTAACACTCGGGCCAGGCATCCTCTCCAAAAACTACGATGGTCTGCAAAACGACCTCGACAAAATGGATGGCGTCTTCCTGAAAAGGGGAGATTATACCAATCCGCTGGATGATGATACAATCTGGGACTTCAAACCGCTGGCCAAATCGGGCGACGAAGTGGAAGCTGCCGACTGGCTGGGTGAGGTAAACGAAAATGGTAAACCTCACCGTATTATGGTGCCATTTGTGTTTGAAGGTAAATACACTGTTAAATCGGTGGTCGAAGCCGGCGAATATAAAATAAACGACACAATTGCTGTGTTGGTGGATGCTGACGGCAAGGAGCATAATGTGACGATGGTCCAGAAATGGCCGGTGAAAAGAGCTATTACTGCTTACCGCGAAAAACCACGTCCATTTAAATTACTTGAAACGGGAGTTCGCACCATCGATACCATTAACCCGATTGTAGAAGGTGGAACCGGCTTTATTCCCGGACCTTTCGGAACGGGTAAAACCGTATTGCAGCATGCCATTTCGAAACAGGCCGAAGCCGATATCGTAGTGATTGCTGCCTGTGGTGAGCGTGCCAACGAGGTGGTGGAAATCTTTACCGAGTTCCCCGAACTGGAAGACCCGCACACCGGAGGTAAACTAATGGAGCGTACCGTCATCGTGGCGAACACTTCTAATATGCCGGTTGCTTCCCGTGAAGCGTCGGTATATACAGCAATGACGCTTTCGGAATATTATCGTTCCATGGGACTGAAAGTGTTGATGATGGCCGACTCAACTTCCCGTTGGGCGCAGGCATTGCGTGAGATGTCGAACCGTTTGGAGGAATTGCCCGGACAGGATGCTTTCCCGATGGACCTTTCGGCTGTTATTGCGAACTTCTATGCACGTGCCGGTTTCGTTCACCTGAATAATGGTGAAACCGGTTCTGTTACCTTTATCGGAACGGTATCGCCTGCGGGGGGTAACCTGAAAGAGCCGGTAACCGAGTCCACCAAGAAAGTGGCCCGTTGTTTCTACGCATTGCAGCAGAGCCGTGCCGACGGAAAACGTTACCCGGCCATCAACCCAATCGAATCGTATTCCAAATACCTGGAATATCCTGAGTTTGAAGAGTATATCGGCAAACGTATTGGAGACAAGTGGATTGCTTCGATTAATGAACTGAAAACGCTCCTGCTTCGCGGACAGGAAGTTAGTGAGCAGATCAATATCTTGGGCGATGATGGTGTGCCGGTGGAATATCACATCCGTTTCTGGAAGTCGGAAGTTATCGACTTTGTGATTCTTCAGCAGGATGCATTCGATAAGGTTGATATGAATACTCCGCTCGAACGTCAGGAATATATGTTGAATAAGGTAATGGGCATTTGCCATACCGATTTTCAGTTTGAATCGTTCACTGAAGTGGGGAGCTACTTCAAACGCGTGATCAACAACCTGCGCCAAATGAACTACTCGGAGTTTGAAACTGACGAGTTTAAGAAGTTTGAAGAAGAATTGAATCAGATCATTAACGAAAGAAAAGTAGCATAATGGCAACGAAAGCTTTTCAGAAAATATATACTAAAGTCACACAGATTACAAAAGCAACCTGTACCCTGAGAGCTGAAGGGATTGGCTACGATGAGCTGGCCGAAATTAGCGGACGGCTGGCGCAGGTGGTGAAAATCATTGGTGACGATGTGACCCTGCAGGTGTTTGGTGGTACCGAAGGTATCCCGACCAATGCAGAGGTAACCTTCCTGGGAAAATCGCCTTCGCTGAAAGTAAGTGACCAGCTTGCCGGACGCTTTTTTAACGCTTTTGGCAACCCAATCGATGGCGGACCTGATATTGAAGGGCAGGAAATTGCAATTGGCGGACCGTCGGTAAATCCCGTGCGTCGCAAGCAACCGTCCGAATTGATTGCAACCGGTATCGCTGGTATCGACCTGAACAACACGCTGGTGTCGGGACAGAAGATTCCGTTCTTCGCCGACCCGGATCAGCCGTTCAACCAGGTAATGGCGATGGTAGCACTTCGCGCAAAAGCCGACAAGATTATTCTTGGTGGTATGGGACTGACGAACGACGACTACCTTTTCTTCCGCAATGTATTCGATAATGCCGGTGCGCTTGACCGTATCGTATCGTTTGTGAATACGACGGAAAATCCGCCGGTAGAACGTTTGTTGGTACCGGACATGGCGCTGACGGCTGCCGAATATTTCGCGGTAGAGAAAAACGAAAGTGTGCTGGTGCTGTTGACTGACATGACGCTTTACGCGGATGCGCTCTCGATTGTGTCGAACCGTATGGACCAGATTCCGTCGAAAGACTCGATGCCGGGTTCGCTCTATTCCGACCTCGCGAAAATTTACGAAAAAGCAGTGCAGTTCCCAAGTGGCGGTTCCATTACCATTATCGCGGTTACAACGCTGTCAGGTGGCGATATTACCCACGCGATTCCGGATAACACCGGTTACATTACCGAAGGACAGTTGTTCCTGCGCCGTGACTCAGATGTAGGCAAAGTAATCGTTGACCCGTTCCGTTCGCTGTCGCGACTGAAACAGTTGGTTATCGGGGATAAAACCCGTGAGGATCACCCACAGGTAATGAACGCTGCCATCCGGCTTTACGCCGATGCCGCCAGCGCCAAAACGAAACTGGAGAACGGTTTCGACCTGACGGAATATGACCAGCGGACCCTTGATTTTGCTAAAGAGTACTCCAACGATTTGCTGGCTATTGACGTGAACATCGGTACGGATGAAATGCTGGACACCGGCTGGAAACTTCTTAGCAGACACTTCAAGCCTGAAGAGGTTGGTATCAAGCAGGAGCTGATGAATAAATACTGGCCGAAAGAGGCGTAGAAAATTAATTGAAAATTGAGAATTGAAAATTGAGAATGAATGAAGTCGCCAGCAATGTAATTCCTGACCGAACGTTTCGGTTTGCACAGAAAATTGTTGGACTGTGCAGATGGCTACAGCAGGAAAAGAAAGAATATGTTCTTTCCAAACAATTGCTTCGTTCTGGTACCAGTATTGGAGCCAACAGCCGTGAAGCGCAGGAAGCTGAAAGTAAAGCGGATTTCATTCATAAATTTTCAATTGCTAATAAAGAATCGATAGAAACTAATTATTGGCTGGAATTACTGGAGGCCAGCGAGTTGATTCTGGATTATCCGGACTACCAGGAAGTGATGGAAGAAGGAAAGGAGATTAAAAATATTCTTACTTCGATTATCCGTACTTCAAAAGGTGTTAGGAAGTCTTAATTTTCAATTCTCCATTCTCCATTTTCAATTGTAAAGAATATGGCAATAAATTTTCAATACAATAAAACCGCTTTACAGGGACTCGAGAAGCAACTCAAGGTTCGGGTGAAGGCTTTGCCTACCATCAAGAACAAGGAGTCGGCGCTGCGGGTCGAAGTAAAGAGGGCTAAAGATGAGGTGAAAAGGCTGAACAAGCTCCTCGAAGAGACCATCGAAGAATACGATTCAATGATGGCACTTTGGGGCGAGTTCGATGTTTCACTCGTCAGGGTAAAGGACGTGAAGATGTCGGTGAAAAAGATTGCCGGTGTCCAGACGCCTATCCTCGACGGTGTGGAATTTGATATTGCACCGTTCAGCATTTTCAGCAAACCTAAATGGTTCCTCGATGGTATCAAAGTGGTGAAAGAACTGGCCGAAATTGGGATCGAACAGGAGTTTTTCAGTCAGAAGATGGTTCTGTTGGATCACGCCCGTAAGAAGACCACCCAGAAGGTGAATCTCTTCGAAAAGGTACAGATTCCGGGCTACGAAGATGCCATTCGAAAAATCAAGCGATTCCTGGAAGACAAGGAAAACCTTTCCAAGTCCGCCCAGAAGATTGTGAAATCTCGACAGGAAGCAAGGGAGGTGGAATCATGATTATACGGATGAAAAAATACACTTTTCTCGTCTACCACAGGGAGTATGAAACGTTTCTGGAAGCTGTTCGGGAACGCGGATTGTTGCATGTGAAAGAGCGGAAAGGTGGAGAAATGGATGACGCTACACTGCGCGAAAAAATGCAGTTGCTGAAGCGTATCTCTGATGCTATCAAATTCTTGCACCTGCGCGAAGCAGAGCCGGTAGAAAATGCCGGAACCAATGTCGACAGCCTGAAGGTGCTTCACGATTTCGAGGCCATGCGGCACGAACGTGAAGTGGCGGAGCAGGAAGTACAGTCGCTGCAGAAGGATCTCCATCTACTGGAGCCCTGGGGCGACTTTTCCTGGGAGTCTGTTGAACGGTTGGCGGAAGATGGCTGGGAAATTAACTTTTTCTCTACATCGTCACGTCGCTGGGAGAAAGACTGGCCTGAGAAATACAATGCTTTTATCATTTCTGAATTGGGTACTACAACCTGGTTTGTAACGGTAACTCCCAAGGGTGGAAAGGTAGATATTGATGCGGACCCGGTCCGCTTGCCAGGGCATTCGATTAATTTCGTTCGCAGTGAGCTGAAAAAGCTGGAAGATAAGATAGCTGAGATTGATGCCGCTTACAACCAATATGCTGCATCCTATTTGCCGGCATTGGAGCAATTGAGCTTAAAGGTCCAGCAGGAATTCGATTTTGATAAGGTGGTACTTAGTTCGCCACGTTCTGCAGATGACAAGGTGGTAATTCTGGAAGGATTTATTCCGGATAATGCATCGGAAGAATTCGATCATTTCCTGGAATCACAGGGCGTTTACTTCGAATCGGCCTATCCCGACTTGAAAGAAAAGGTGCCGGTGTTGCTAAAGAACAATTGGTTTACCCGTCTTTTCGAAACGATTGGTGATTTGTATGCGCTGCCAAATTATAAGGAATTGGATTTGACACCTTACTATGCGCCTTTTTACTGGGTCTTTTTCGGGTTCTGTCTGGGGGACGCCGGATATGGTCTTGTGCTGGCATTGATTGGGTTCATCATGTCCGGCCGTGTAAAACCTTCCATGAAGGGGCCGATGAAGCTTCTTGGCTCACTGGGATTAGCGACCATTATTTTTGGTCTCATTAGTGGTACTGTTTTCGGCATGAATCTCTACGAAATGCATTTCTCCTTTTACGGCACATTAGCTGATCGTATGGCTGCGCAGGGGAAAACCATCAACGACCATCTTTTCACGCTGGCACTGTTGCTGGGGGCCATTCAGATTATTTTCGGGATGTTCATTAAAGTGGCGAACGAAAAGCACCAGTTTGGCTGGAAATATGCTGTTGGAACGGCCGGCTGGCTGGTCCTGATAGTTGGTGGATTGCTGGTATACCTGATGAAAACCCTGGGTGTCGGCCCGCTGATTGTGAATATTGTGATGTACGTCGTAATCGGAGTCGGTTTTGCCGGCGCTTTCCTGTTCAACAACCCGGAGCGAAATGTATTTACTAATTTCGGAGTTGGCTTGTGGGATGCCTATAACATGGTGACCGGTGTGTTGGGTGACCTGTTGTCCTATATCCGTTTGTTTGCCCTGGGAGTTTCCAGTGCGATTCTCGGATATGTATTCAACAGTCTGGCAATGCAGTTGTCACCCGATATTCCGGTGCTGAAAATTGTGGTGATGATCATTATTTTGCTCATTGGCCACGGCATCACGATATTTATGTCGACGCTGGGAGCATTTGTTCACCCAATGCGTTTGACTTTTGTGGAATTTTACAAGAATTCCGGTTTTGCCGGCGGTGGTTTACGCTACACGCCTTTCAAAAAGAAAATATCATAAGTAAGTAAATAATTAAAATTATTAACCTGTATAAATAATCAAGAAATGGAACCTATTACATTAGCTTACATTGGAATTGGACTGATGATTGGCCTGTCCGGTATCGGTAGTGCGTTTGGCGTAACCATCGGTGGTAATGCCGCCATTGGTGCAATGAAAAAGAATCCTGATGCATTCGGTAGTTACATGATTCTTTCGGCTCTTCCCGGTACACAGGGACTTTATGGATTTGCCGGGTACTTCGTATTTGCCAACTTCGGAACAGCGCTGGGCCCACATACCACAATGCTGCAGGCTGCTGCTATCTTTGGCGCTGGCCTGGCATTAGGTGTGGTTGGTTTGTTCTCGGCTATTCGCCAGGGACAGGTTGGTGCAAATGGTGTTGCTGCCATTGGTGCCGGTTACGATGTTTTTGGTAATACCCTTATTCTTGCGGTATTCCCGGAACTTTACGCTATTGTGGCGTTTGCGTCGGCATTCCTTATCAACGGTGCAATCCAATAAGTAAAATATTTATTGATACTTGGAGCCCGGGCAATGGTCCGGGCTTTTTGTGTCCTGTCGTTTTTTATTCAGTCTTTGTAATACTGGTGAAGAAGGGAAGGACGATGAGGAAGAAATGAAATAAGGCGCCATTTGTCATAATTGAAATGCCACTCCGGACAGAGTTGATATTCTTGAATATCTGATCGAAACAAAATTTATTTCATTGTTGTTACGAATTGAAATATAATTAGTTACATTTTGGTGGGGAACAGTCTCTTAATATTGGCTTAACAAATTATTTTATCAAATCGTTGAGGCCTGTTTAAATAATTGCTTATTTAGAGCCAATATAAGCCTGACTTAAAATGAAGCAACAGACGAATCCGGATGACCTTCTGTGGAAGGAAATTGTCCGGGATGACAAAAAAGCTTTGGAGTCGTTGTTTAGAAAGTATTTTGCTCCTTTATGCCGTTTTGCCGATTCTTTTGTCAAGAATCGGATGACGGCAGAAGAGTTGGTTGCTGATATATTTTTAGGTATTTGGACCAAACGGAAGGAACTTCTCATTCATACCTCAATACGGGCCTATCTTTTTGCTACTGCCCGCAATACCGCCCTCAATCATCTTCGCGGAAATACCAAAGGAAAGATTGTTTACCTGCACGAACAACCTGTTGAACCCGGTTTTGTCGACGGAGTGGATGCCGGACTTGAATATTACGAGCTGTTGGAACAGGTGGAGGGCATCATCGAAAAAATGCCAAAAAAGCGTCAACAGATTTTCAGAATGCACAAATTGGAAGGTTTGAAATACCATGAGATTGCCGATCGACTTTCCATTTCTGTCCATACGGTACAAAATCAGATGCTCGAAGCAAAAAGGTTTATGTCGCAGTTTAATGTATTCATTTGATTATCTGTGAGAAGAGGATTTTTATTTCCGGTTAATAATTAATTAACATTAAAGAATAGGAGGTCTCCTTGTTGATTGGTGTCTCAGATATGAGAAACACAACCTAATGAGTACGACGGAATTTTATGAACTTGCTATCCGGTGCCTGACTGAAGAAGGCACGAACGAAGACTGGAAAGAACTTGAAATGTTCCTACAGAAAAAGGAATACCGTCAACTTTATCAAAAACTGGCTACTTCATTTTCGCCCAACGAAAAATCTTCCCGACAATACAATCTTGAAAGAGGAGTGGACCTTCTCCGTCAGAATATATCTCTTGCTGATAAGAATAAGAGAAGAGGTTGGTACAGGTTGTTTAAGCGAAGTCTTGTTGCAGCATCCGTTGCTGCGGTAATTGCGGTGGGTATGGTACTAAGGTACTCTTCCGGTAAGGACGGTGCACAGTTTAAAATTGAGAAGGTTGCCTGGCTTGAGAAATCAGCGCCTGCCGGACAACAAATTCGTATTGTGCTCTCCGATGGGACCCGTATTGTATTAAACGGTAATAGTAAACTTCGTTACGCTGCCGATTATTCTTCTCAATCCGTTCGAAAAGTGTATCTGAGTGGTGAGGCATTCTTCAATGTAAAACATAGTGACAAACAGCAATTTGAAGTAATCACTGGTCATGTTGTTACCCGCGATTTGGGCACACGTTTTAATATCGAAGCGTATGCGAAAGATTCGGTTATTACTGTGGCATTGGTCGATGGTGCAATCGAAGTGAATTCCCAGTTAGCCAAACACCTGAAAATGAGGCCTCTCCAGAAGCTTACTTACCATATGGATGAAAACCGTCAGGAATTGAATTCCTTCAATGTGGCAGAACTGACCGGTTGGAAAGATCAACTCCTGATTTTCCACAACAAGCCGCTTCCGGTGGTGTTGGAAAAACTCTCGCGACATTATGGAAAGCCCATTGTTTTTCACGACAGTGCATTAAATGGAATTATTCTGACGACGCAATTCAAGCAAAAGTCGTTGAACCAGGTTTTGGAAGTGCTCTCGTATGCGGTGGGAGTTAAATTTATCGATAAAGGGGACAGCATTTTAGCTGTGAAAAACAATAGTGATAAAAAGAGAAATGAAAACTAAAATGGAATATATGGTTTAATCTACTTAGTCTATCTGTTCGGGATATCCCCGAAAATCAACAACAAATGGAGCACAAAAAAAGAGTAAAAATGAAGTTTGGCGACCGTCACTTTTACTCTGGAGAGAATTAGTAATTAATTCAAAACTGTTACAAAATTATGAAAAAAAAATTGTTCCTGACAATTTTCAGGCTGGGATTGTTTGTCCTAACCAGTCTGTTGTTCTTAGACACTCCGGCTTCGGCCAGTGATTTATCCGGACGGATAAATATCAATGAAGGCTCATATACGCTGAGTCAGTTCATTAACATGATTACCGCTCAGTCGGGGTATGATTTCACCTACCAGGCAGCTGAACTGCCTATGGAAACAAAAGCCAGCATTCCCATGCAAGATGAAACTGTTGGTAAAGCAGCGGAAAGACTGGCGAAAACCTTCCAATTAAAAGTTAACATCCTTAACAACAACATCATCCTGAAGCCCGGCGATGCCAAAGGGAAACAGGACACCAAAACCATTAAAGGAAAGGTGCTGGACGACAGTGGGCAACCTCTTCCCGGTGCAACGGTGGTTATTAAAGGTACAACTACCGGTACGGTGACTGGTCCTGATGGTACGTTTTCGTTGAATGCACCGGCCAATGCTACTGCTCTTTCGGTTACATTTATTGGTATGCAGGGTCAGGATGTCACTCTTGACGGACGTGCCAGTTACACCGTTAATATGCGGCCCGAAACAGTGGGACTGGATGAAGTGGTAGCCATTGGTTACGGAACTGTGAAAAAGAAAGATTTAACGGGGGCTGTGGGCATCGTTAAATCGAGTGAAATAGAGAGCCAGCCGACCGAAAGTGTCGACAAGATGTTGCAGGGACGTATGGCTGGTGTGGATGTGGTTGCTGATAATTCGCCGGGTGGCGGTGTGGCCGTTCGTGTTCGTGGTTACAGTACTATCAGGAATAACGAACCGCTTTATATCATCGACGGAGTTCCGGTTTCGGAAGGAATCAATATGGTTAACCCCAACGACATCGCATCGATTCAGGTGCTGAAGGATGCATCTTCTGCCTCTATTTATGGTGCACGTGCTGCCAACGGCGTCGTTATTATTACTACCCGTCAGGGAAAATCAAAAGACCCTACCATTCGGTTGGATGCTTATGTTGGTTTGCAGCAGGCCGCCAATAAATTGACTATGCTGAATGCACAACAATACGGCGATATGCTGTGGCAGGCCATTAAAAACGATGGCGCTACTCCGGCTAACGAAATTTATGGGAGTGGGGCGACGCCGGTTATACCGCAATACCTCGATGCCGCTCAAACGGAACCTTCGGCCAATACCAACTGGGTGGATGAAATTTTCCGTATAGCTCCGGTACAGTCGTATAATGTTTCCTTTTCGAAAGGAGATAATAAGTCGAGACAGGCCTGGTCTCTCGGTTACTTTAATCAGGATGGTATTATAAAATATACCGGGTTTGAGCGTGTTTCAGGTCGTCTGAACTCAGAATACAACTTCTTCGACAAGAAACTGAAAGTTGGTGAGAATATTAGCCTTTCACACACCTGGAGCAATGTGGCCGAAAATAACTCGGCATTGGGAGGGGTTGTGTACGAAGCCTATAAAATGCCATCCATTGCGCCGGTAAAAGACCTGAACGGCGAATATGCCAGTTCTCCGCTGAATGATATTCAGAACCCAATGGGTAGACTGTACAGGAATAAGGATAACAAAGGGAAAACGCTCAAACTGTTTGGTAACGGTTACATTGAATACAAAATTATCGAAGGCCTGACAGCCAAAACCAATTTTGGTATCGACTATACCAACTTCTATGAGCGCAATTACAGTCCCAAATATGTGGAGACCTATAGCCAGCAGAATTTGAGTTCGTTGACAACCAGCAATAACTGGAAATTCGACTGGGTTTGGACCAATACCTTGAATTACGTTCATCAGTTTGGTAAACATTCGATTAATGTATTGGCCGGTATGGAAACGTTGAAATCGCAAATGGAAGGGTTTACCGGTTTCCGTGAAGGGTTTGCGTACGATGATCCCAACTTTCGTTACCTGGACGCCGGTGATGGAGGTTCGCAGAAAAACACCGGAACAGGAACAGAGTGGAGCATGATATCTTACATCAGTAAAGTTGACTATAGTTACGATAACCGTTACCTGTTGTCGGCTACCTTCCGTCGTGACGGTTCTTCGAAACTGGGTAACAACAAATGGGGAAACTTCCCGGCTGTTTCTGCCGGATGGCGCGTAAGTGAAGAGAAATTCTTCAACGTGGGTGCCATTACCAACCTGAAGCTGCGCTTCGGTTGGGGACAGAATGGTAACCAGGATGTCCCGGCGTATAGTACCATATCCTCTTACTACAGTAATCCTAACTATTCCAACTACGCCATGGACGGATCTCAAACATCGGTGTATACCGGATTTACGCCAACCCGTAACGGTAACCCGGATTTGAAATGGGAGACAACGACGCAGACGAACTTTGGTATCGATTTGGGATTAGTGAGAAATCGCATCGAATTTACCGGCGACTATTTCATTAAGACAACCAAAGACCTGTTGATGGAGCAACCGCTGCCTCCGACCATTGGAGGTACCACCCAAACGGTGTGGACCAATGCCGGCGAAATGCAGAACAAAGGTTTTGAGATTACGGCGAATTACCATAGTAAAAAGGTAAACGACCTGCAATGGAACGTGGGGCTTAACCTGTCGCATGTGAAGAACGAGCTGACTTCGTTGCCGCAAGATATCGAATACATCGGCCTGCCGGGCTCGTATCTGCATAGCGTCAACTTCGACCAGGAAACGTCGCGCTCAGCTGTTGGCGAACCGATTTCTTCCTTCTATGGCTACAAGGCGATGGGCCTCTTTAAAACCCAGGCCGAAGTGGATGCATGGGGAAAACAGGCCAATGCGCAGCCGGGTGATATCAAGTTTGCCGACCTGAATAAAGACGGTGTGATTGACGCTAACGACCGTACCTTCATCGGAAGTCCGCACCCTGATTTGTCATTTGGCCTGAATTTCAACCTGAACTACCGTAGCTGGGACTTTTCCTTGTTTGCACGCGGAAGTGTAGGTGCCCAGATTTACGACCTGACCCGTTATTACGGCGATTTCTTCGACCTGTCGGCTTACAATAAGCAGTCGCGTACGCTGAATGCCTGGACAACCGACAATCCGAATGCTACTGTTCCGCGTTTGTCACTTGACGACCCGAACAACAATATTCGTCCATCAAGCTACTATGTTCAGGACGCCGATTATGTCCGTTTGCAGAATGTGAAACTGGGATACACGCTCCCGGCAGGAAAACTGCATAGCAAGCGGTTCTACCTCTACGTACAGGCACAAAACCTGTTCACTATTACCAATTACAATGGCCTGGATCCGGAAGTTGGATTACAGAACTACAGTTCAGCTCACAAAAACCTGGATATTGGCGTCGACCGTGGTGTTTATCCTGCGGCACGTACCTATACGCTGGGTGTGAATCTGGAATTTTAAAAGGTAAAACGGACTGCATAAAATGAATAGAAAAATGAAACGTATATATTTATTTATTATCATAATCGGCTTTGCTTTTTCTTCCTGTAGCAATAGCTTTCTTAACGATACTCCCATTGGGGAATTATCAGAAAGTCAGGTTCAGACGCCGGAGAACATCGAAGGTCTGGTTGTCTCAGCCTATTCGGTGCTAAACGGCCAGTTCGACGAGGCGTCGAATGCATTTAACTCACCGGCTTCGAACTGGAGCTTCGGTGACGTAGTTTCGGATGATGCTTACAAAGGTGGCGGTGGTACCGGCGACCAGAACCAGATTCACCTGATGGAGATTTTCCAGACCAACCCGTCGATTATCGATATGGACCGGAAATGGCTGGCACTGTACGAAGGGGTGAAACGTGCCAATCTCGCCATCCGCGAACTGAATAAATCGGAAACATTCGATCCGGCATTGAAGACACAACGTATTGCTGAAATGCGTTTCCTGCGCGGTCACTACTACTTCGAACTAAAGAAGATCTATGACCATGTTCCGTGGATTGACGAGACGGACGAAACCACTGAATCGTATTATAAATCGAATACTGAATTAACTTCCGACCAGTTTTGGCAGAAAATTCTGGACGATTTCGATGCGGCATACAAAGTGTTACCGGCCAGTCAGTCAGAGCCCGCCCGCCCGACCAAATGGGCTGCCCGTGCCTACATGGCCAAGTGTTACATCTTCATGCAGAAATGGAGCGATGCCATTATCGCAGCCGACGATGTAATTAATTCCAAGAAGTACAGTCTGCAACCGAACTTCCGTGATGTATTCCTTCCGGAAAATGACAATGGCCCCGAAGTTGTTTTCGCGGTACAAAACTCGATCAACGATGGTTCGCCCAATAACTACAATGGCTCCATTGGCGACCGTTTGCTGACTCCCGGTGGTCCTTATCCTGACTACGGTTTTCTGCGTCCTTCGCAAAACCTGGTGAATTCATTTAAAACAGACGCTTCGGGTATGCCTGTTGAGGACAACGCCAATGTGACAGATAATGACTATGTCGATCCGCGCCTCGATCACACGGTTGGTCGTCACGGCATTCCGTACCTCGATTTAGGTGTCTACAACTGGGAACCACGTGATGCGGTAACCTATGGTGAATTCATTCAAAAGAAACGTCAGGTATCGTTAAATTCATCTGCATATCTTTCGGTTTGGCCGTATGTAACATCGATGAACTATTACATCATCCGTTATGCCGATGTATTGTTATGGAGGGCGGAAGCTTCCATCGAGACCGGCGACCTGGAAACCGGACGTACCTACATCAACATGGTTCGTCAGCGTGCGAAAGACAGCCGGGTGGTTACTTTTGACGACGGAACACCGGCAGCCAACTACAACATCGATACCTACAATACGCCGTTCGCCGATAAGGCTGCAGCTACCACAGCCCTGCGTACCGAGCGCCGGCTGGAGTTTGCTTTGGAAGGGCACCGGTTCTTCGACCTCGTCCGCTGGGGCGTTGCCGACAATGTGATGAATACCTACTTCGAGGTAGAGAAAACACGGCGTACACACCTGGCCAATGCCCACTTTACGGGAGGGAAGAATGAGTATTTCCCGATTCCGCAGGCAATGGTCGATCTGGGTAAGGGTATGATTACCCAGAACCCGGGCTACTAGGTTCATACATTCTCTATTAGATAACACCAAAGTACCCGGCCCCTGATTTGCATTGACGGGGGCCGGTTTTTTCCTTACTGGAAAATGTGTTGACAGGTTGTGTGGAACGAATAGTAGCCATGAAAAATCAAGCTTATTTACCCTGAGGATGTCCGAAAAGTGAGTTTTACATTTCAATAACTTACAATATATAAGTAACGGCATCGCAACTACCCCTAAATCCCCTGAAGGGGACTTCAAAGCCGCCCCTTTAGGGGAGGTTTGGAGGGGTAAACTGAAAGCATACTTACAAACTGAAAGAAGAAAAATTAAGCAATTGGCTTTTCGGACACCCTCTAAAGGGAAACCTTGATTTTTCAGTCTCACCCTTCAGGGTAGGGGTAAAAGACAGAGAAATTTTTACGTCACTGAATTTCACCAACAGGCATGTATTACAATCAATTCCGGTGCGCCGGAAAATAATTTCAACTTATGAGCAATCGAAAAATAGTATTGTTGGCTGTCCTGGTATTGTTCACCTTTACGGGAAAGGCGCAGTCCGCTTCGCCGAAAGTGGATTACCAGCCGGGATACCGGTGGATATTATCGGGAAATTATGTGCAGGATAAAAACTTTTACCTGTTGACCCTGATGGAGAAATTACCGGCGGTACAAGAGGCGCTGGCAGCCGATCCGGTGTTAAAGTCAATGTTGGCCGGGCGGACAAAGAATATCAAAGAGGCTACCGGCTATGATTTGCCGAATCAGTCGATGGAGTCGGTGCGGGACAAAACCTCCCGTTGGGCCGATTTATTCCTGCTAAGCAATGACGAAATTGAAAAAGCGGGTGATGAGCTGAAGAAGATATACCAATCGGATGCAGCGCTACAGGCGCTGGTGACAGAGCAGGTCCGCCCCAGCGGGGCTTACGAACATTTTGCCGGTTTGGATGATGCTGCATTACTGGCGCAGGCCTGGAAAAGTGCAGCCGAAGGAATGAATGGTATTATCCGGACGTATGCGCTGGGTGAAAAACCGCTCTATCCGAAAATCGATTCGGTGAGCTACGATGTGAATTCACAGTATTACCGGATGCTGATCAATATGCTGGCCAGCAACGTGGGTGACGATACGAAACAAATGACGGTGTTCTTTCAGCCGTCCCTTTCCTTTTCGCTGTGGCTGTTGAAGATGAACCACCGCGATGAGGCGGCCCGCTTTGAACCGATGATGACGGGCGAAAATGCCAAAGCATACGAACAGGTCCGGAAAACCAATTTCGACAATTATCCCTATACCGTTATCATGTTGCCTGGCTATGGTCCCGAAAAGAAAGGCGTCGATTTGAGCCCGGCCGGCATGTTGCGTTGTAAACTGGCTGCCGAGCGCTATTTTGAGAAGAAAGCGCCCTTTATCATTGCTTCCGGTGGCTATGTGCACCCTGACCAGACACCTTTCTGCGAAGCGATAGAGATGAAGAAAGAATTGATGAAGCAATACGGTGTCCCGGAAAGCGCTATCATCATCGAACCCCATGCACGGCACACTACGACCAACTACCGCAATGCAGCCCGGTTGATGATTCGTTACGGAATGCCCATCCATAAAAAGGCGCTTTGTACCACCACGAAAGGACAGAGCTACTACATCACCGATATGGGGTTTGAGAAGCGATGTGTCGATGCATTTGGCTACATGCCCTACGTTCCCGGCAAACGGTTAAGCCGGAACGATACGGAGTTCACTCCCCGGATGGAATCATTGACCATCGATCCGAAAGATCCGCTAGATCCGTAAAATATGGCGTCAGTTTGGATTGGAAAGGGCCCGGCTGCTGTCAGTCGGGCTTTTTTATCCCCACCCCGTTAGCAGTTGTAAATACAGTGCCGGCCCGATGACTGAAAAGAAAATCATGATGATGGGCCAGGCGAATTTTAATGCCGTGTTCACACGGGTGTTCACTTTAACCACTTCCCAGGCAACCCGTACGGCGGCAACAATGCCAACCAGGTACCACGGTATGACAAATAAGGGATTTTCAAGAAAATTCAGAAACGTTACATTCAGCATGTTCGTTACCAGATTTAAAGGTTCCTGGCAGAAGTGAAAACAATCTATTTCGACGTTGGGGTTCCTCACCCTGGTTCGCCCGGTTATTTACTTTTCATGTGAGATTGTTTTTCCATTTTATCTTTCTTCATATGCCCCGACTTCATCATGCTTTTTTCCTGCATCATTTTCATCATATCGGGATGTTGGGACATGATGTGCATTAACTGGTTTCTCATGGCAGAATCCTTCTCCGTTTTGTTCATCATCTTTTCCATCATTTGTTGCCTCATGCCGGGGTTATCCATTATATTGTCCATCATTTCACCGTTCATCATCATCATCATGGCGTTTTTGTTTTCTTTGGCCACTTTCATAAAATCTTTCATCATATCCTGGTCTCCTTAGTCAAAATTGTGCGTAATACATCGATTATGAAGTGGTTGAGTTCATTCTGCCATTCGATGCACCGGATTGAACCCTTACTTTTTGATATTCACTTTAATGAGTAATACAATATCGTACCATAAATGTTTTATGGTAATGTCGTTCGGTTCGAACCCGGCTTTCAGCAGGTTTTCGTAGGTTTCCCGGTTAATGTTGGCACCGTATAGATGCAGGGGAATGGGATTCATCCAGTCCATCAGTTTGCCTGCTACTTTATGATTGCTTCTGACGTGTTCGAGCATGAGTAGCCGGCCGCCGGGTTTGCACACCCTTTTCATTTCTTTCATTCCCTGCACGGGGTCGGGAACGGAGCAATAGACACACGATGTAACAACCGTATCAAATGTGTTGGCTTCGAAATCCATTCTCTCGGCATTCATCACCATCAGTCGGATGTTTGGCTTGTTGCCGGATTTTCGCCGGGCCCGTTCAATCATGTTCTCGCTGAAATCAATTCCGGTCAGGTCGACATCGGCGGGATAATATTTCAGGTTTTTCCCCGTGCCAACGCCCACTTCAAGGGTTTTCCCTTTTACCCCGGAGAGCAACTTTTCTCTCCACCGGGAAAACCCCGATTCCATCGGACTCTCGAGAACATCATAAATTTTGGCTATCCGGTTGTACCGATTTTTAATTTTTGTATCCATTGGTTTTGAACGCACTATGCAATGACCTCGTAATTCCGCATCATGCCCATGTCTTCATGTTCGAGGTTATGGCAGTGGTAAACGAAGAGTCCGGTAAAGTCTTCAAACTTCATTACCGCCTGCACTTTCATTCCCGGCATGAGCAGGAACGTATCCTGCCAGCCCTGGTCGATGAAACCGTGTTTTACCGATTCCCATACTGATGCGCTCATGCCGGAGACATCGCGGTCGATTATTCTGAATTGCAGCCCGTGCAAGTGGACGGGATGGGGCATTTGCATCATGTTGCCCATCCGGCCCATGCCCCGGCTGCCGCCACCATTAATGAATTCCCATATTTCGGTGGTGTTCAGTTTTACTTTTTCCCAGTCGGCTACCCCCATCATTTCAAAGGTTTCGCCATTAATGACCCATTGCATCCGTTCGAACGAGAAATGAAATGTTCTGGGGTTGCCGGCATTCACAGCATCTGAGGGAGACAATGTTTTGTGTTTTGGGAAGGCGGCCGGGAGCTCTTTCTGCACGCCGGCTTGTGTCGTTACATGGAACAATGCCAAATCGAAGGCTGTTCCGTTGGGAGTTTGTTGTTGCCCGCCTCCCATCATGCCCCCCATCATTCCGCCACCTCCCATGGGAGAACCGGTTTCGAAAGGAAGACTTTTTAGCCGCACTTCACCTGTATTTTGGGAGGAAAAATCTTTCCATAGTTCGGTGCGCTCGCCCGGAGAAAGTATCAGGTAGGGCCTGGTTACCGGTTTTTCCAGCAGGCCGCCATCCGTTCCAACAGCCACGATATCGTTGCCATCGCTCCAGGCCAGTTTATAGATACGGGAATTGGAGCCATTTAGGATTCGGAGCCGGTAGGTACCTTTTTTCACATCAAGGTTCCAGTCGGGTTGGCCGTTCACTAATATTCTGTCACCTAAAAATCCCTGCGTCCGGTCCATCCGTCCACCATCGAGGTATACAAGCTGATTGTCAGCATCTATTTTTCGGTCCTGAATAACTATAGGCACGTCATATTCTTCGTCGGGCAACCCCGTTTTATCGCCTTCGACAATGAACATTCCGGCCAGGCCGTAATACACCTGTGGACCGGTATATTTGTCAGGGTGGGGATGGAACCAATAAGTACCGGGCCGATTGTTGACTGTGAACTCATAGACAAATTCCTTGCCCTTGTCGATGGCATACATGGGATGGCCGTCCATTTCCTGCGGGATGTGCAACCCATGCCAGTGAATCACGCTTTCGCGCGGCAATTGATTTTTAAAACGAACGCGAACGTTTTGGCCTCTTTTTACCCGGATAACCGGGCCG
Source organism: Prolixibacter sp. SD074 (assembly GCF_009617895.1). Classification (NCBI taxonomy): domain Bacteria; kingdom Pseudomonadati; phylum Bacteroidota; class Bacteroidia; order Marinilabiliales; family Prolixibacteraceae; genus Prolixibacter; species Prolixibacter sp. SD074. The sequence goes on along the minus strand of NZ_BLAW01000001.1, from coordinate 1,933,556 downwards.
AGATAGCTGCCCGGTAATTTATCTACCGTAGCATTTTCAGCTTTCAGGATACGGGTTTGGTAGGTATAAATATTCGTTTTACTTCCGTTGAGAAGCTGCACTTGATCCGGTCTGGCGGTGAACTCCAAATCGACGTCCGCCGGAAAGTCTTTATTCAGTGGATGGGGTGAAACTCTTTGTCCCCCGGTAATTGAATTGTACAATTTCGGGAGTACCGGAACGCTCAGAACACCAACTGATGCTGCAGAGGCAATCCTGATGAATTTTCTGCGTGAGCTATTCATTGATTTTATGGTTTTGAAAATGTTGTTCTGTTAGAATAACACACATGTAGTTAAATTGTTACAAAAATTTTAGTTGGCCTGGTGCTAACGGGCTTAAGTGTTTCGGAGGTGCTTTTTTGGCAACCGGGTAAACCAATCGAATGATAAGTTAGATCGTCAGTTCAATCCATCATCAAATTGCTTCAGGCAAGTTTCCTGGTAGCACCTTTTGTCCCGCTTTCCGGGTTCACAGAGTTGTTATAGTAAGGAAACAACCCAAAAATCATATAAAAGAAATAATGAATTGTATAACAGCAAAGGAGAGTTGGTATATAAATTTGTATCATCAATTTAAAAGGAAACTACAAGGAGAACCAGGAATAAATTCCTGTGAAAAAGTTAGTCAGTATTTAACTTTAAAATAAATAGTTATGATGGGAATTGGATGGATTATTGGAATCGCTTTTATAGTAGGTATTGTTTGGCTTCTGTCCAAAGGAAGTGGAGCGGATAGTAGATCGAACATGCAAACAACGCGAACGGCACTCGATATTTTGAATGAACGTTTTGCCCGTGGAGAAATCACGAATGAGGAGTACCAGGAAAAGCGAAATACGATCGCATAAATGACCTGTTTTTCTCATGCTTGCCCACCACTAAACCGGAATTGGTAGATGAAATCAAAAAGAATGATATCATTTCCCGATGCCGGCTGTAATCGCTATGAACTGCAATGAAATAACGGATGAATAACGGCAGAAGATGTAATTACAGGTAAAAATAAAGAAACAATATATTATGGATTTTAGTAAGAAGAAAGCACCTATTTATACCCTATTAATATTGAGTTTATTATTCCTGGCTAAAATACCAGGCTATGCTCAAACGGATACAACCACCTATCACCTGACGATACGTAAGGAGCAGGTTGACAAAGCAGGAAAAAAGGTTCTGGGGATGACCGTCAACGGCACGATTCCCGGGCCCACATTGAAATTTATGGAAGGCGACTATGCTGTTATCTATGTCAGGAACGAAATGGATGTAGAGACATCGGTTCACTGGCATGGACTTTTGTTACCCAACTTTTATGATGGCGTACCATACCTGACGACTCCACCGATTAAACCCGGGGAAACGCGTAAGTATGAGTTCCCGTTGAAACAATCCGGAACATACTGGTATCACTCGCACACCATGTTACAAGAACAAAGTGGAGTGTATGGTTCCATTGTGATTGAACCCAGGAAAAAGAAGTTAAAGTATGACAAGGAGTTAGTGCTGGTGCTTTCGGACTGGACCAATGAAAAGCCCATCAACGTTCTTCGTACACTGAAGCGAGGGAGCGAATGGTATCAGATAAAGAAAGGTACCGCTACGCCGCTGAACAAGGTAATTGCCCGCCATGCTTTGGGAGCACAGCTTAATTTCTGGAAACAGCGAATGGATGGTGCTGATATTGCCGATGTGTATTATCCTGCGTTTTTGGTCAACGGAGCAGAAAAACAGGAATATCCCGATTTCAAGCCGGGAGACCGGGTTCGATTGCGGATCATTAACGGGTCCTCTTCGACTTCTTACTGGATGACCTTTGGCGGAAAAACACCTACGCTCGTATCGGCTGATGGTAAAAACGTAGTGCCGGTGAAGCGTAATAAGACATTTATCGCGATAGCGGAAACGTACGACTTCATTGTTACGATTCCGAAGAACGGGCAAATTGAATTCAGGGCCACAACTGACGATGGTTCGGGTTCGACGTCAGCCTTCCTGGGGAAAGGACCCGTACTGGCAGCCCCGGATGTTCCCAAACCCGATAAAATCGGGATGATGAAAAAAATGGCGAAAATGGATATGCGCATGGGAGCTCCCGCTATCAAATACCGGCCCAAAAAAGATGAACCCCATAAGATGGAAAAGAACTGGGGTATGCAGATGGATAAGTCGGCCAATAAAATGAAGGGGAACATGCGCAGTGATATGAAAGGTGGCATGAAAGGCGATATGAAAGGGATGGATATGTTTGCGAAATACAACTATGGCTACCTGAAATCGCCCGTAAAAACTACCTTCCCGAAGGATGTTCCGGTCAGGAATATTTTGCTCAATCTTACCGGTAACATGCACCGTTATATCTGGAGCATGAACGGTATACCGTTGTCAGAAACGGACAAGATTAAGATTAAGAAAGGTGAAGTTACGCGGATTACGCTGAATAACCTGACGATGATGAGCCACCCCATGCACCTGCACGGACACTTTTTCAGGGTACTTAATAAGAATGGAGACTATTCACCATTAAAACATACAGTGAATGTACCTCCGATGAAAAAGATTACGATTGAATTTTATAATCAGGAGAGCGGAGACTGGTTCTTCCATTGTCACATTCTCTATCACCTGACGAGTGGCATGGCAAGGATTTTCAGTTATGGTACTCCAAGAGACCCTCGCCTGAAAGGTTACCCGGTGAAGAAACTCATACATGAAACAAACCGCTATTATACGTGGGGAACTGCTGATGTGGCTTCGAATATGACCAGTGTAAGCCTTGCATCATCCAACATCCGTAATCAGTTCAATTTTGATGCTGAGTATGGCTGGAATAAGAACATGGAGGCAGAGTTTACCTATGAACGGTATTTGTATGATTACTTCCGGGTTTTCGCCGGAGTGAATATGGAGAATACCGATCGAAATAGTCTGGATAATATTAAAACGACTGCTGTTGCCGGAATCAGGTGGTTTACGCCTTACATGTTCGATTTGGACCTTCGTGTGGATAATGAGCTACGGCCCCGTATTTCAATCGGACGGGACTTGATGGTATTCCCGCGCTTCTTTGTATTCGGATACTACGAATATCAACTCGACTTTGGAGCGGTGAATACCCTTCCAGCCAATAAAAATATGGAAACCGAAACAGTATGGAATGCCGGCGCCGAATACATGCTGTCGAAGAATTTTTCACTGGTTGCCAGCTATGATAACCGGTATGGGGCCGGTGGCGGGGTATCGCTTCGGTTCTAAAGGAAACTAACTTTTAAATGATAAAGGCTGTCCATTGGTAAAGAAAGGGTAGAAAAGAACCTCTGTTATCTTAGCAGAGGTTCTTTGTACGGATGACACAGGTACTCAATCTGAATAGATGAATTCTGATTGGATAAAATGCTTTCCAGGTAATAGGCCAAGGTTGATTCAACTACTCTTTCAATTTCATGTATTTATCAAATAGAGCTGCGATGGATTTGGGTTCGCCAATAATCGTCAGAATATCACCTTCCTTTAGTAGCGTATGGCCGCGAGGCGGGAATGTATTGCCCTTCCGCTCGACTAATGCAACCAACACATCTTCCGGTAATGTGATATCCTTCATCTGACGGCCGATTAATTCGGACTGTGCTGTTTCCTTTTTAAGCACCAGGGAGATAAAATGTTCGTTTTGTAAAAGATATTCTTTAACGGAACGCACACTGTCATAAGCCAGAAAATGAGTAAGAAAGTCTTCCCGCTCGGTAATGCCGATTAGACGGGCAAGCATGCGGAGTTGCTGTTTGGGATTCTCTGGCGGATGGATAAGTACAAACAAGACATCTATCCTTCCTTGCTTAGCTTCAGTGAGTAACCCTCTCGTGGATAACAGTCCCGAACGATTAATAAGAATGTGTAATTTAGGAAGTTCCATCGCGGGGTTGATAATACTGTTGATAGCTACACCGGGAACTGGAAAAAGAAGCTTGTCCGGTTCTTTATATTGTTCAGACGTTTGCCCGGAATCTCCGGGTGGAAGTGATGGAACCTCTTCCGAACGGACTAACCAATTGTGGATATCCCGGAGCGAATGAAAGTTTTCCTTAAGGAAGAAAACATGAGATACAACAACTGTCTGGTCGAAAGGATCGGTCATGCGCAGTCCCTTTTCCTTTAGGATCATCATGAATTCATTTTCCAGATTGTTATCCTGAGATTTCCCTAACAGGGCAAACCAGTGGTAGATGGCGCCTTCCCTTGCGACCCACTTCCGTACATACATTCTGTACCAGAGAAAAGAAATCAGTATGATGACAAGACTAAATCCTACCGGGCCCCATCCCATGTAAATAATCAGCACCAGGTAAATCAGGATTCCTGCTACCTGCAGAAAGGGATAGAAGGGTGACTTAAAGCCTGGATCATAAGCTTCAATACGGCTGTTGCGGAATACGATAACTGAAAAGTTAATCAGAGCGAAGATAATGAGCTGAAAGGTACTGGCAAGTTTTGCGATACCTTCTTCGGAAAGGATGATGATGAACAGTAAGATAAGCCCCGCGGACAATAACAAGGAATATATTGGAATTTGTCGGTTGATCCGGGCAAACATCGGAGGGAAAAGTTTGTCCCTGCTCATGGCAAACGGATACCGGGAAGAAGCAAAGAGGCCGGCATTGCCAGTGGACGCAAATGCGGCAATGGCAGCCCCTGCCATAAGAAATATACCGGTACGTCCGGGTAGCCATTGGAACAGTTGTTTCGATGCGGTGGCTGCTGGAGAAATATCGGTGGCTAATGCCGTGTGGGGAATGATCTTTACCATCAGAAATACCCCAAAGAAATAGATAAGTGAGGTAACCACCAGCGAAAGAATCATTCCCAGCGGAATGTTTCGTTCCGGATTTTTGACCTCTTCAGCCACACTGGCAATCTGGGTTACCCCGAGATAGGATACAAAAACAAAACCAATAGTAGTTAAGAAACCGCCCATTCCGTGACTAAAAAAAGGGGGGGCAGCTTGGCCCTGTTCACCGGGAACAATGGAGGGGCTGGTTCTAATCACATGCCAGGTTCCATCTAAAATAAAAGTGATTAGCACAAGGATGAGAAATACAACAAAGAAATTCTGAAGCCGGGTTGCCTCCTTTGCCCCCTTCAGATTGAGTATTAAAAAAAAGAGCGTGGCACTCACGGCAACCGTTTTGACCGGGACATCCCAGAAAAGGGCCGCATAAGCGCCAATACCGACAATGGCGAAACTGGTTTTGAGAATCAGCGCCAGATAGGTTCCAAGACCGCCAATTGTTCCCATTAACGGGCCCATGCTGCGATCCAAAAAGAAATAGACCCCACCGGAACGGGGAAGTGCTGTTGCAATTTCGGCAATGCTAAATACGGCAGGAAGCATCAGAATGCCAGCTGCCAGGTAGGCCACAAAGACAGATGGGCCGGTAAACCGGGAAGCCAGCCCCGGCAGCAGAAAGAAGCCGGAACTGAACATTGCGCCGGTGCTGATGGAAAACACATCGAAGAGCCCTAACTGCTTATGTAATTTATGTTCTGCCATTCCCGTTTTTAATGCTAGTTAATAATATTTTCTCATCTTTTCCAAAATGCCGGTGAAAAAAGCGCCAGGACGGTTAGCAGTTCAAGCCGGCCGGATATCATGTCGAAGGAGAGAAAAAGCTTGGCAAATCCGGAGAAATGGCTGAAGTTACTGGCCGGGCCAACGGAGCCAATCCCGGGACCAATGCCTCCCATTGCTGTTGCTACCGCACTGGCGGCGGATTGAAAATCAATACCGGCAGCTAATAGAACGACAGTCGACATCACAAAGAATAACAGGTATAAAACGATGAAGGCTAATATCGTTCGGTTCTGTTTCTCCGGGAGTGTATGATTGTTTAACCGTATCGTATGGACTGCCCGGAAACTGTTCATCCCCTGAAAAATGCTACGGACATTTTTGAACATTACCAGGTGACGGACCATTTTAATACCTCCGGACGTTGACCCGGCACTTCCCCCGGCAAACATGAGAAAAAAGAGAAAGTAATAAGCATAATGCGGCCATTTCAGGTAATCGGTAGTGGCAAAGCCCGTACAAGTAACAATGGATGTCACCTGGAAGAATGCTTCCCGGAAAGAATGTTCCAAACCTTTATTGGTTTTCAGATAGAGTATTGAGGTAATAAGGAGACCGGAGATGAAGATAACGAACAGGTTAAAACCAAAATTCTTCATTCTGTTTTGCTTTCCTGCCCTGTCCGGTCAAAATAAAGTAGTGCACAATGAAGTTGGTTCCCGACAGTAGCATGAATATGGTCACGACATACTGAATGTAGGGGGGTACCCGCCAATACTGGTGTTTTTGGGAGAAAATCCTCCGGTAGCCACGGTACCGTATGCATGGCAGATACTTTCAAACCAATTCATATTCCCCAGCATCAGGAATATAATTTCAGCAGCGGTTAATCCCAGGTAGATAAGTAAAATGCGGATGCCAACCGATTTGATGTGGGGGTGCGTTTTTTGCTGTAATGAAGATTCCAGGGTGAAGATGCGGTAACCTCCGATATTAAATGAAGGAAACACGACAATGACCAGCGTGATTACCCCGATGCCACCTATCCAGTGTGTCAGGCTACGCCAGTATAAAATTGATTTGGGCAGCGCTTCTATATCGGTCAGAATAGATGACCCCGTGGTCGTGAAGCCGGAGACTGATTCAAAAATGGCATTATTTATTTGAAACGATATGCATTTTCTATGGGATTCATTTCGGTTGACGTTAGTTTCAAAATTTCACCTTCTTTACGGACAATATGATTAACCACATCAATAGAAAGGCTACCGAATTCCAATACGGGTTCATCATTTGCATTTTGTACCACTCTCGTAATTTTTAAGCACTTCCTCAACTGCATCATTTTTCGGCCTTGTTTCTGTCTCATTTACATGCGTGTATCCAGGTTGTTGATTGTAAAGTTGGTTGTTTATGGTTTCACACCAAAAAAGAGAGCCCTGAAAAAGGCCAGTACCGGGATGACTTCCAACCTGCCTGCCCACATCTGGATGATATAAAAAACTTCGAGTACCGGCGGCATGGAAGGAGAGGTGATACCAGTCGATAAGCCTACGGTACATTGGGCCGACGTAGATTCAAACAGGGAATCGAAATAACTAAATTCATTTCCCATGTATGCATAAGTTACCAGGGAGGAAATGAAAATAAAAAGAAAAAAGAGGATGGCTATGGTTACGGCTTTGGAAAATTCTTCATTCATTTCGTCAGGTGTAAGCGAACGGCCATTTAATTGTATTCTCCTAATTGTATTTTCCGATAAAAAAACTTTGTTAAGTTCCCAGATCACCCCTTTGGCAATGGTCAATCCCCGGATGATTTTAATTCCGCCTACGGTGGCCCCGGCAGCGCCACCAATAAACATAGCTGCAACCACTACGTATATGATGGAACTCCAGTTCCAACTGCTTATATCGGCGGTCTGCCAGCCTGTTGTTGAAATAGCGCTGACAAATTGGAAAATACCTTTCCGGAATGGTTCTTTAACAATATTGTTATTCAGCAGTAGCAAAGACAGAATGATACTTCCGAAAAAGAAAGACAAAATGAGCGCCCTGGTTTGGGCGTCTTTCCATACTTCACTTATTTTTTTCGATGTCCACACCTTATAATAAAAAGGAATGGAAAGTGATCCCAGTATCATGGGAAGAAGCAAAAGCCCTTCCATTACGGTCGAATGGTAACCGGAAATGCTATCATCAAGGGTGCTGAACCCACCCGTAGAAAGACCGGTCATCGCATTGCTAATGGCGTCAAAAATAGTATCCGTCAGCGGATAACCCGGCAGGGCAAATAATGTCCCCGCAATAAGGAACACAATGGTGAACAGGGTGAGGGAAAGGTAGATTTTCCAAATGACCCTGGCCGTCTCGATAACCTTGGGTTTTAATCTTTCTCCCGTCGATTCGGAACTGTACAACAGCAAAGCCCCACGTCCCGTTTTTTGTCGAAACACAGCTAACACCATCACGATGAAGCCGGCCCCACCTACCCATTGGGCCAGTGAGCGGTAGAACAAAATGCCTTTCCCCACCGAAGATACATGCACCGCCATTGAAAGACCAGTGGTCGTGTATGCGCTCATACTTTCGAAAAAACAGTGAAGCGGGTTTTTGAAATACTCCAGGCTGGACAGATGATAACCGGCATTTGCCGGAATAAGCCCTTTCATGATGTCTGCCGGCATGATGTGCGCAATGGCCCAGAACGGAATGGCCCCCATTACTGTAATGGCCAGCCAACCGGAAGCGGCAACCACCATGGCATGATTATACTGGATGTCCCCAGCTTTTTTAAATGTTTGATTTAATGCAATCCCTATGAGAAGAATGACAAGGAATGAAATAAAAAAACCGGCAGCTTCGTACCATTCATGGTACAACAGCGATACAATGCCGGGCACCGCAACAACAATGCTGAGTAAAATTAACAGGCTTCCTACCTGTTTCAGGACAATGGGTAGTGTATTATATTTCATGGATATAAAAGAAAAAACGACCTGGGTGTAACGTTACTTGTTCCTCCCGCGATATTTGACGATCAATTTAACGGTTTTTATAATACAAATAAAAAACCACTGCCACAGAAATCGTAAACAGGGTATCAGCAAATGTCAGGAAAATTATTTTTAGTATACAACAAAGATGTTAAGGATTTCATAAGCGGTATATAAAATTTCATATTGCAGGTATAAGGATTTTATAAAGAAACAAAAGATTGGCAAGGGCCGCAGGGGTTTAATAAAGCATTTTCATAAATTCAGTTGTAACAGAAATGTTGGCCGGCATTATGATCCGTGCTTTTATGAATGGACACCGGTTAATCAACAGATTGATTCTTGTTTAAATTGATTCTTAACTATATGATGATTAAGTTAGGCTAAGTTTTTGGTAAAACCGGTTGACCAATCGGCTGGCACCAGGCAGAAAACGATAATATCAGTTTATAGGGGGAAAGAAAACAACTGGAACCGACAGGTGGTTCCAGAATGAAACGGATAACTATAACCTTAAACCGAGACTGATGAAACAACCGATGAACAACCGATTGACCCGACAGGAAAGCCATTTTCCTCGGACACCTGACTTCTGTATGTTATCATGCTACAACGGAAAATACCTGGCTCGTCCTGAGCAGGAGAGACTAAACCGCTCAATCATTTACCCTGTAAAATCCTATACATAATGAAAAAAGACAAGAAAAACGGCCTGAAAAAGCTGGGCGAAACCTTGCTCAAAAAAGGCCTTCCCCTGTTAGGGAGCATTGTTACCGGCGGAGCATCCGACCGGATTATTAACCTCGTAAAAGGAGCGACCGGCATTCTCGACGATGACCCGGAAGCCATCGAAAAACAACTGAGCGACCATCCCGGGCTGCTGGTGAAACTGAAAGAGTTGGAAGCCACCAACAAAGTGCAGTTGCAGGAGCTGTTGCTGCAATCGGCCCGCCTCGAGCTGGAAGAAACACAGTCGTACCTCGGCGATGTACAGGATGCCCGTCGGCGGGAAATCCAGGTAACCAATGCGACCGGGCGTCGCGACTGGCTTTTCCTGGCATTAGCTATTATTGTGGTAGTCGGCTTTTTTACATTGGTCATGATGGCCGTCATTGGTTCGTTCAACGGGAAGACCTTCTCGACCAACGGCGCCATTAACCAGCTGTTTGGCGCCTTGGTGGCAGGCTTCACCATGGTACTTTCGTATTTCTTTGGTTCCAGCAAAGGCAGCGCCGACAAAACCAACCTGATGGAACAGCGCTTCCGGACGCAGTCGCCTGCGGTTCCTGCAATCACTGAACCTTTTACGAACGCCAAAGGATAGCCCATGGAACTGCAAGTGATACGGTACAGCACTTCCGGCGAATCGACGCTGGGGATGCTGCTCATTAACGGCACCTTTGCCTGTTATACCCTCGAAGACCGGCCGCGTGAGGTCAAAGTAAACGGTAAAACCGGTATCCCGGCCGGGCGCTACCGCGTGAAATTATATACCCAGGGGCGGCTACACGCTAAATACCTCGAAAAGTATGGTCCCGGTTTCCATAAAGGCATGTTACACATCGTGGGTGTGCCGGGATTCGAAGGCATTCTTGTCCATACTGGTAATACCGGTGAAGATACTGACGGCTGTCTGCTGGTGGGCGATACTTCGCAGGTGAACATCCGGCGCGACGGTTTCATTGGCGAGAGCCGGAAAGCTTACCAACGCATCTACCCGATGATTGCCAATGTGCTCGAACTTGGCGAGGCCGTATGGATAACCTACCGGGATAACATCAATGGAAAGTCCGAACCGGCAGAAGCGGGCCAACTGGTGGTCGCCGACCAGCTCAACTTCCGCGCAACGCCGGGCGGTAACCGGATGGGCGTTTTGTTCGAAAATACGGGTGTCGAAACCATCGAACAACGCGACGGCTGGTCCCGCATCCACGTCGAAGGATGGGTGAGCGGTAAGTATTTGGGGTAAATCGCCCCACCCCGTCAGTGGTTGTAAACCCTGACGGTGGTTAAAGAATAGAAAGCAGGCCTGTCAGCGTGCAAAGCACCTGACAGCGTCGGAAACAGTGGTAGATGAAGACATATGATACGGAACGACAACGATATGATGAAAAAAGCGATGACGTTATTTTTTGTAAAATCACATTTTATTGATAAATTCATTCCGTTAAAGACTTTGCCTTTTTACCTACCTGTATTTTTTTAACTAACGTCAAACCGAAATGAGATTTCAACTAACATTCAATCGTACCGGTAAGCAGCGGATGTTGCCGATAGACTACCAGTATTTCATCGGGGCCTGGATGTATAAGGCGCTCGGGCGTGCCGACGGCGAATTTGCCGAATTTCTGCATGCCGAAGGATACGGATCCGGGAAACAACGCTTCAAGCTGTTTAGCTATTCGCCTTTGAATATCGGACGTCCGAAAGTGTGGAAAGAGAAGGCGCTGTTTGAATTGCACCGCGATACCGTTATCCTGAAAGTAGCCTTTTACTTGAACGGGGCAGCCGAAAAGTTCATCATCGGCTTGTTTAATCAGCAACAGTTCTTCCTGGGCGACCGTTTTAACGGAATCGATCTGACCGTGTCGCGCGTAGAACGCCTGCCCGAACCGGCCATCGTTGAAACCGTTGGTTACCAGGCCACATCGCCCGTGGTGATTAGTACCTGGAAGGAGGGCGATAAATATGCGCAATACCTTTCGCCTAATGACAAACAATATGGCAACCTTCTGAAACAACATCTCGAAAACAAATATCATTCGGTGCCCGGGGCCGAACCTTTGCCCGGCGAATTCCCATTCCGGCTGACCGTGAAGGGAACGCCCAAATCGAAACTGGTGACCATCAAACCCTATTCGGCCAGCGAAAGCAAGGTGCGCGGGTTCAAATACGATTTCGAACTGACGGCCCCGCCGCACCTGCACCGGCTGATCCTGTCGGCCGGCATGGGCGAAAAGAATGCTACCGGCTTCGGCTGGGTCGACCCGGTATAATCTGCCCACCCCGTCAGTGGCCGGAGGCCCTGACGGTGTTTAGAAAACATACCGAAACAATCGCATTTCCTTCCGGGAAACCACAGCTTCCTGAAAGGATCGTAACCCAATACCGAATTGCATAAGCATGATTTCTACGAATCATAATCTTGGCTCAAGAAAAAGGAGTCTTACCGATGATTTGGAACAGTTTACCATTGAATAAAAGACGATGAATGAAGAACTACAATTGTACAGAAAGAGGTTGCAGGAAAGAATTGGAAACGAAATCTTTAAGGTATGATACGAGAACGAATCAATTTTGTCGACGACCTGAAACGAAAGTCTTCGATATTGATTATAAAACCCTGTCCGGATTGGGAATAAGCGAATTAAAGCAAAAACGATGCAACAGTTTGAGCCTTTAATATACGGACAGTTTTACCACATCTACAATCATGCGGTTGGCGGGCGAAATTTGTTTTGCGAAGCTAATAACTACGAGTACTTCCTGAATTTGTATGACAAGTACATTGAACCAATAGCCGATACCTATGCTTGGGTGCTGATGAAGAATCATTTTCATATGTTGGTAAGGGTGAAAGAAAAAGAAAAGATTGGTTTTTACAAAAAATTAAACTCTGACAGGTCTGACGACTCTGTCAGGTTTCAAACGACTACTGACCTTTCAGAGTTCGGAGAACCTGAAAGAGTCGACATTAATAATTTAAAACGTCCGGAGCCTGTAAAACATTTTTCGCATCTGTTTAACGCATACGGTAAATATTTGAATAGACGTAACGAAACCCGCGGTGCCTTGTTCGAACGCCCGTTTAAACGCAAACTGATTGACAACGAAAATTATCTGAAACATGTGATTTTGTACATACACAACAATCCGGTTCACCACGGATTCTGTTCGCATCCCCTGGAATACCCGTGGAGCAGCTATCTGAGCTGCATTTCGATAAAGCCCACAAAGCTGCATCGCGATGCAGTCATCGGATGGTTCGACAGTGAAGCTAATTTTAAGGCAATGCACAACCAAAAAGTGGAGGTGATGAAAATTGAAGAGTGGTTGGAATTGTAAAATAACGAAATGAAAAATTAAAACCTCTCAATATGAAACAAACCTACAAAACCATTGACTACGAATGGCTGACGAGGCCAACAGGCGATCCATTGAAGCCCAAAATAATTGTAATATGATACGAGAACTCATCAATTTTGTCGACGACCTCGAAGAGGATTACCCCGAAGTCTTTGACCTGAACAAAATACCTTCGCCCGGATTGCACTTGTGGGTAGAACTGGACGAGGAAGGAAACTGGAAAAACAGTCCGCCCGTGGAGGGGGTGGACTATGTGATTTATGACGGGAAAGAAAAGCTCACTCCCAAATTACAGGAGGCTATGCAGTATGAAGAATTGGGAACCCGTGTAGGAAATACGATGAATAAAGTCCTGGACAAGAAGAAACAGATTTTTTCATGTTCTCCTTTCGTTCTTAATTTCAAATTGAAATCATATTCTAATGATAAGCTGGAAGGAATAAAAGAAGAAAAAATCACTCGTCTTCTGAAATTCTATTTTGATAATGCTATTGCTATTTGTATCCCTGATGATACCGCTAAATTAAGAGAGCAGGCTCTTGCTTTCAAAAAAACAATTTCTGAGGCATTAAAGGCTATTAGTCGTATTGCAACTACTATATATGAAAAGGATGGCCCCTCTATCGAGAAGCCTTTAATTGAAACCTTTAAAGATGATTTTTATATTAACCTTTATTTGAGAAATGTTCATCTTGAGGATTATCGGGCCTGTCATGAAAATTACCTAAAAGAAAAGCTGTTTAACGATAATAAGTACAACAGCACGAAAGAAATAGATGATGCAACATTTGGGCTAAGCAATTTTATTAATGGAGCCAATTCAAAAAAGATGTTTTTGGAACACAAAACGGCTTCTATGCATAGGGGTATTTCGGGGCGGATTACTGCACTGGACGCATTAGCATTGAATAAGTTTGAGCTTCTGTTGAATAGCCGGGTGCTTCCCAATCCTATCCTTCCCATTTTTATCGACAAAAACGAGTTTAGAAATAATTCGGAGATCGTTCGTATTTTCAATAACGAAGGTGAACGGAAATTCTCTTATCCACAGCTGCTCAAGAGTATTTATGAAAAAGACCAACAGCGGGTTTTAAGTAATTATTACCTGTTAAACATCAGCCGGGGTGTGGTGAATGATTTTGATTTTGTTTCCAACTTTCAATACAAACTGGATGAATTTGTCATCGACAATCTTTTTCGGCTCAGACAAAAAGGAGAAGCATTGCAATCGATTAAGTTACATACCATTTTTGGCTTCGAAAACATTGTGGTGACCAAGGTTTTCAATAATGGGTTGGTACGTGAGAAACAGGGACAATTCTCCTATAATTATTTCTACGATATTGACCCTAATTACATTAGCGGAGGCGATGAAATTGCCAATCTCATTCTCCGGTTTAGAAAGGCTTTCTACGACTACATTTATAAAAGCCGAAAACAGGCCATTACTACAACCATGTTTGATGAAGCTTTGCTGACCTCCATTATTAGCGATCTGAAACATGATGAATTCAAGGACGGATATCACACCAAAGAAACTTCCATAAAAGAGAAGCTAAACATCTGGTTTAGTTTGTACAATAAATTTAGTAACCACTCAAAAAACAGAGAAAATATGGCAAATACATTTAAACAACTTTTAGAAAAAGCGGAGTTGGTTGCCAACGACGACAACACGCTTCTTGATGAGCAAAACGTGGGCGAATTTCTTTTTGTTGCCGGGCAGGTGATTTACTTTTTGCTTAGCAAAAGCAAGGCCAGTAACCCAACCCATGCATTGCTCGAACCCTTTTTACAAAAAAGCGGTGCGCCACAATTGCAGAATGCAATTGCCAATGCAGTGAATGCCTACAAACACGAAATTAGTTTTTATAAAGACCGTTTCGAACGTTTGGCATCACAGGTTTTGGCATTCGATACCAGCGAAAACCTGAAAAATTATCAGCGCTACTTGCTTGCCGGGTATTTTGCACCCTCCGTCATATATAAATCAAACAAACAGAAAGAAGAACAACCAGAAATTATTAACAACTAAAATAAGACAATCATGGAATTTAAAAACAGAGTATTCGGATGTGCTGTTGTAAAGGCCGTCAATTCTAATTACAACGCTGATTTCTCGGGTCAACCACGTACTTTACCTGATGGAACCGTTTATGCTACAGATAAAGCTTATAAGTATACAGTAAAAAATTTCTTTAAAGCTGTTTATCCCAAAGAAACCATTTTTTATTTCAAATCATTAAATGAGAACATGAATCCTATTTCTTTGGATGAAACTTATGTGAAGTATTTTGGGGAATATCCTAAAGATAAGAAAACGATCAAACAGGTTGTTGCCGGGAAGCTTTTGAGTTGTCTGGATATTCGTTTGTTTGGAGCAACTTTTGCCGGAAAAAGTATCAATATCTCAGTCCATGGTCCGGTACAGATTAATCATGGTGTAAATATCTGGCACGAAAACAATATTTATTCTGAACAAATTACCTCCCCTTTTAGTAATAAATCGAATGATCCGGAGGCTGAGCGGGGGATGACAACCATTGGCCGTCAATCCAAATTACAGGAAGGTCACTACCTGCATCATTTTTCCATTAATCCGGGAACCCTTTCTGAAATCAAAACTTTAGCTGGAGAAGAAGCAAAAGCTGTTTCATCAGAGGATATTTCAAAGCTTAGAGCGGCAATGCGCCAGGGTGCCACTTTTTACGACTCGGCAGCAAAAGCAGGAACCGATAATGAGATCCTGTTTTGGGTGCAATTAAACGACGGTTCTAAACTCATACTACCTGCATTTACCGATTTGGTGAAAGCACTGCCTGAAAAACAGGACGGAAAAACAGTATTTGATTTTGAAAAAGTAAGTGAATTACTTTCTGGTTTTCGTTCTGAAATTGAGACTACCGAACTATATATTAATGGGCAATCGGCAACGGCAATTAACCTGCCGGTTGGATGTACTACCTTGCCTTTATTTGGAAATAATGGAGAAGAAGCATGAAAACAGTTATCTCATTCGATTTGTATGCCGATATGGGGTTTCTGAAAAAGCCGGATATAAACGAGAAGATTTATCTCACCTACAATATGCTTCATAAACCTTGTGTATTGGGTATTTTAGGAGCAATTGCAGGACTAAAGGGATTTACTAAAAACAATGAATTTCCGGAATATTATACAAAACTTAAAGATATTCCCGTAGGCATCAAACCCATTGGAAAAGGTTGCGAACGTGGAAATTTCACTAAAAACGTAACCACTTATACCAATACTATTGGTTTTGCCAATACTGATGGTAACCTTATTGTTTCCGAGCAAACCTTAATTCACCCGGCTTATCGCATCTTTCTTTCACTGGATTTGGGAAAGGAGGATGAGCAGATACTTTATGACCATATTAGGCAACAGGAAGCGGTGTTTATTCCTTACCTCGGGAAAAACGATTATTCGGCCTGGTGGAGTAAGGAGGATGTAAAAGATGAAAACGATAACGTGCTCATTCAGGGTGTAAAAGAATACGATATTCTTCAAGATGATTTCAATTACGATTATAAAGTTGAGACCGTTTTCATCAAACAGAAGGCTGTAGTTGAAAGTTTGGTCGATGAAAATGACGACGACGATTTCTCTGATAACTTTCAAATTTCGGATTTTGGTACTTATGTGTATTTTGAAAAGTTGCCAACAAAATATAATGAGGAACTTTATCAATACGACTATGCCGATTTTTCGTTGACCGATTCGAGATTAAAAGCAGGTTCGTTACCGCCAGAAACTTTACTTCACCTTCAGGAGAAAAAGAGCAAACAAGAGTTTGTTGTTCAGTTGAATTAATTTATAAGTAAAATCCTGACAGGTTTCTAAAACTTGTCAGGATTAAATAATTATCGATGAATACGTACCAAACCATCTTGACCCATCCAAACAAGTATTTGGCTCATCTGCCAAAACAGAATGAAAGTAAAAGTGCCGAAACACTTCCGGAGCATTCCGACTTAGTAATAAGTTATGCGCGAAAGGTTTGTGAGAAGTTTGGACTTAATAGGGTTATAAGAGCGTTGATTGATTCTTCACTTAGCGAAAACAGCTCTGGAAAATTAAAGACAACTATAGATGACCTGTTTTTTCAAGCGATTTACTACCATGATTTTGGAAAGATAAATCCAAACTTTCAGCGAAGGAAGATGCATAATGATACAATTAAAGGTTCAAATTATGAATTTGGAAGTGATCATTCCTTTCCAGGAGTGCTGATGCTGCTTAATACAAAATTACCTGAGCTTATTGAAAGCAACGAATTGTCAAATAGTGAGCGGCTGACAGCTGTTGTGTTTTTTTTTCTTTTCTGTCATCCAATAGCTAAACACCATAGTCCGTATTTAACTGCCTCCTTTGAATTCATTCGTAAACGACTCGATTTTTCGGTGGGAAGCGAAAAAGTTAATTTGTCTCAGGTTCTGGAAATATTAAATAAGTTAGAGAATATTGACCCCTCAAAATATTGGTCTACTATTTCGCAGGGAGACGCGACACAACATGTTTCATGGATTGTTAAGAAAGTAGATAAGTTTTTAAAACAACGGGAGGAGTTGAATCCTTTTCCCCTCTTCGCCCTTTTAAAGCTACATTATTCATTACTGACGGCTTCCGATTATCTGGCTACAACCCATTATATGAACAACTGGGAAGCATCTCTGAATGATTTTGGGCAGATTAACGATGAGCTACGGCAACGCATCATTCGAAATGTACAATCAACGAAATCCTACAACAAGGCCGTATTTGATAATTTGGATGAATTTGAGTTTACTTATCCCACTGACGCAAACAACGGAAACTTAAACCGGCTGAGACAGGAATTATCGGTTGAGGTGATTCAGAATATTCGTAAAAATAAGGATCAGAATGTTTTCTACATTGAGGCACCAACAGGTGGTGGCAAAACCAATCTTTCGATGTTAGCGGTGGCTGAACTTTTGTCTGGCGACGCTGAAATTAGCAATGTGTTTTACGTGTTTCCATTCACTACCTTGATTACACAAACCTATCAGTCGCTAAAGGAAACCATGGGTTTGGAAGAAGATGAAATTATTCAATTACACTCCAAAGTAGGTTTTAAAGAAAAAGACGATCAGTACGGAAAGGAAAAGAAAAACCATATTGATTACCTGTTTTTGAATTATCCAGTGGCCTTAATGTCCCATGTCCGTTTTTTCGATATTTTGAAGACCAACAGCAAAGAAGCCAATTATCTGTTGCATCGTTTGGCTAATTCGGTGGTTGTGGTGGATGAGTTACAATCCTATCCCCCCCAAATTTGGGATAAGCTTATTTATTTTATTCAAAATTATGCCCGGTATTTCAACATTCGTTTTATTCTAATGTCGGCCACATTACCCAAGCTGGATAAACTGTCGAATGTAGCCACCGACATTTGCTACCTGACCAACCATCGGAAGCAATTTTTCCAAAATCCAAATTTTTGCAACCGGGTTTCGTTCGATTTCTCTTTATTGGATTGGCCCGCACCCGAAAAGGAAGAAAAAGAGAATTATTTGCGAAGGCTTGCTAACGTAGTTGTTGAAAAGTCGATAGAATATGCCGAGACTAACAGTAAGTATCCCAGTAGTGTCTTCACAATTATCGAGTTTATTTACAAACAAACTGCAACAGATTTTTATACTAAGATTGCAGATGCGGCGGATGGATTCTTTGATGAGTTATTTGTTTTGTCGGGAACCATCTTGGAACCACGGAGAAAAGAAATTATTCATTATCTGAAAGACAAAACCAACAGAAATAAGAAGGTGCTGTTAATTACCACCCAGGTTATTGAAGCCGGTGTCGATATGGATATGGATTTAGGCTTTAAAGATCAATCGCTGGTTGATAGTGATGAGCAATTAGCTGGTCGTATTAATCGAAATGTAAATAAAACTGCCAGCAAATTATATCTGTTCAATTGCGACGATGCCAAGGTCCTTTATGAAGGAGATAAACGATTTCAACTCATGCAAAATGAATTGTCGGGCTTGGAACGGGAAATATTGCAGTCGAAAGATTTTGATTTGATGTATGATCGGGTAATGGAAAAAATAGATAGACAAAACGATCGGGTTTATCAAACTGGTTTTTCTGATTTTCAGAATAATTTGAGAATGCTTGACTTTCCCGAAGTGGACCAGAACTTTCAGATAATAAATCAACAAAGCACATCGGTTTTTATTCCAATGCCTCTTCCCGTTTATGTGCCCGGAACCAATCAGACGGAGCGAAATATTACCAGGCAAGAAGTGCAGTTTTTAGTACAATACGGAATTGTAAATACAGATGATGAAACCATTTCAGGAGAAGCCGTTTTTGCTCTTTATGAACAACTTATTCAACAAAAGGACGATGACTTTATTGCCGTCAAAACAGAATTGAAAAAACTTCAGGGCATTATGAGTCAATTTACTATTTCATTAATGACTTATTCAAAGAGCATGAAACAATTAATGGAAAATGTCCATGGCGAAGAGCGTATGGGCATGTACTACCTTAGCCATTGGGATGAAGATAGTATTTATAATTATGAATTTGGCCTTTCAGAAACAGGAGAACCTGCAATAATTCTTTAGCTATGCAAGTTACAGGAACCCATATTCATTATTATTTTAATTGTCATCGACAGTTGTGGTTATTTGCCAACAGCATCAACATGGAGCAGAGCAGCGATACGGTTTATGAAGGCAAATTAATTCACGAAACCTCGTATACACAGCGAACTGATCGTTACAAGGAAGTAGAAATAGGGCCAGTCAAAATCGATTATTTTGATCATAAGGATAAAGTAATTCATGAAATTAAAAAGTCGAGCCAGCTTTTTGTGTCACACAAATGGCAGGTGAAATATTACATCTACTTACTTGAGCAAGCTGGAGTTGAAGGGGTGACAGGTATTCTGGAATATCCAAAAGAACATAAGACAGAAGAAGTGCTTTTAAGTGAACCTGATCGGGTTTTTCTCTGCGAGTTACTCGACAGAATAGAGCAATTAATTCATCAGAAAAAATGTCCGCCGTTATTAAACAAACCCAGATGTAAAAATTGCAGTTATTACGATTTCTGCTACAGCGGGGAGGAGGCAATTAGAGAATGAGGGAATTTGCTGATTTGCTGATGTGTTGATGTGTTGATTTGCTGATGTGCTGATGTGCTAATTTGCTGATGTGGTAATGGGATGATTTGACAAATGCAGAAATAAAATGGGAAGTAAGAATGTAATAGTGGAAAAAAGTGTGGATTTTGCTTTGGCTGTAATAGAATTCAGTGAAGAATTGGAACAGCGAAAGAAATATGTTATTGGCAGGCAGCTATTGCGCTCCGGAACATCAATTGGTGCAAATATTCATGAAGCGCAATCATCGGAAAGCAGAGCTGATTTTATTCATAAACTAAAAATTGCAGCCAAAGAAGCTTGCGAAACTGAATATTGGTTAACACTATGCAACAAAAGTCAACATTATCCTTCATCGGAAGAGCTTATTGCGCAACTAATATCGATACAAAAACTATTAAGCAAAATAATAAGTACCGCCCAAAAGCATTCGGCCCATTAGCACATCAGCAAATTAGCACATCAACAAATTAGCACATCAACAAATTAGCACATCAACAAATTAGCACATCAACAAATTAGCACATCAACAAATTAGCACATCAACAAATTAGCACATCAACAAATCAAATGCTATGAAACGCACCTACTACCTATTCAACCCCGGCCGGCTGCAACGCCGTGATAACACGTTGAAGTTTACACCATGCGATGAGGACGGAAACGAACAAAAGCCCCGTTTTCTTCCCGTGGAAAACGTAGAGGAGTTGTACTGTTTTGGCAACCTTGATGCCAATGCAGCGTTGTATAATTTCCTGGGGCAGCAGCAAATTCCCGTCCATTTTTTCGATTACTACGAAAATTACACCGGTTCGTTTATGCCGCGCGACAGTCTCCTGTCGGGGAAAATGCTGATTGCGCAGGTTAAGGTGCAGCAAAACAAACTAAAGCGGCAGGTGATAGCCCAGCAAATACTGACAGGCGCAGCGCATAACATGTTGAAGAACCTGCGCTATTACAACAGCCGGGGCAAAGACTTGGTGCCCATTATCGACATCATGGAAGGGTATGCCTCCCGTATTCCGCAAACCACTGCCATCGACGAGCTGATGGGAGTGGAAGGGAACATCCGGAAAATTTATTACGAAGCCTTCGAGTTAATCATTAACGACTTTAGTATGAGTGGACGAACCTACCGTCCACCGCAAAATGAAGTGAATGCGTTAATATCGTTTGGTAATATGATGTGCTATAGTCAGGCATTGAGGGCTATTCATCAAACCCAACTTAACCCGACTGTAAGCTTTCTGCACCAGCCTGGTGAGCGTCGGTTTTCGCTTTCGCTTGACCTGGCTGAGATCTTCAAACCATTGCTCGTCGACCGCGTTATTTTTAAACTGTTGAATAAAAAAGAGCTGCAAGCCCGTCATTTTGAAGATGCCGTTAACCGGGTCGTGCTAAAACCTAACGGGAAGAAGATTTTTGTGAAAGCATTTGAAGAGCGTTTGCAGGAAACCATTAAACACCGGACGCTGAACCGATCGGTTAGCTACAAACATTTGGTAAAACTCGAATGCTACAAGTTGCAGAAACATATTCTGGGCATCGAAGATTATCGGCCATTTAAGATGTGGTGGTGATAAGCAATGATTGAATGATTGAATGAGTGAATGAGTGAATGGAGGAATGAATGAAAAATATATTGTTATGACTGAGAAGGAACTTTTTATACAGAAGATGAAGGCGAGGACAAAGCGGTTTGCTTTGGATATTATTGCTTTTTGTTCGCAGCTTCCTAAAAATAATGTTGGTTACCGGATAGGAGATCAGTTGTTGCGTTCGGGAACCTCGGTTGGAGCTAATTACCGGGCATCCTGCAGGGCACGTTCACAGGCTGAGTTTTACAGTAAAATATCGATTGTAGTAGAGGAGGGCGACGAAAGTGGATTCTGGCTTGAGCTTCTGATTGAGTCAAATCAAATGGGCACCGATGAGGCTCACCGATTGTTGAAGGAGGCTAATGAGATTACTTCAGTTATGGCTACACCTGCTCATTTTCAAAGCGCCTTAAAGCATTCCACATGCTAATGAGATTACTTCAGTTATGGCTACACCCGCAAAACACTAAGCCAAAAATGAAACGACCTCCATCCATTCACTCATTCACTCATTCACTCATTCACTCATTAATCATATGTATGTAATTCTTGTATACGACATGGGCGAGAAGCGGGTAGGCAAGATGCTGAAGCTTTGTCGTCGTTATCTTTGCTGGATTCAGAATTCGGTGTTCGAAGGTGAAATTACCGAAGTGAAGCTCGAAGAATTGAAAATCAGGGCCTCGGGGCTGATGGAAGAAACCGATAGTTTGATTATCTTCCGATCGCGTAGTGAACGTTGGCTTGAGAAGGAGGTTATTGGCGAAGAACGTTCGCCGGTGGATAATTTCTTATGAATTGGCTTTGATTGGTTTAGGTGGTTTTCCCGTCGTCGGTGACCGAAAGCATGCCGGCAGGGGAGCTGCAGCGAAGCCTAACCGTCGGCTTCGATGTTCATTGACGTATTGAAAATGTGAGTATTAGTGATGGTTGTCGAAACCCTGGGAAAAATTTGTTATTGGTGGTCGACAACCTGGAATCGAGATATTACCTATATTTGAATTGCAGAATTGCCTGAAAACAGGCATCTTTTTACGAGTTGTCGAACGCCTCCCAATCGTACCAAAGTGGAATTGAAATAACCATTTCACCAGTTTATCAAACGTTCGCTGAACCTCCCAATCGTACCAAAGTGGAATTGAAATGGAGATCGAGAAGGTACGGGTTGAAGTCCGGGAAGACTCCCAATCGTACCAAAGTGGAATTGAAATGCGTCAGTCAAGCGGAAAGGCCTACATGGTATCATCTCCCAATCGTACCAAAGTGGAATTGAAATACTTAAAGCCATATCATATACTGGCCGGGCATATCTCCCAATCGTACCAAAGTGGAATTGAAATGACCTTCCGATACAGAGAAAGATGACCTTCCATTTTCTCCCAATCGTACCAAAGTGGAATTGAAATACAGTTGGACTGAAATATGGGTCCGGTCTGACGGTACTCCCAATCGTACCAAAGTGGAATTGAAATAATGGTATCAATATTACTGGTCAATTCCAAGTAACTCCCAATCGTACCAAAGTGGAATTGAAATAACTTTGCGCCGAAGGATCGGGAAGTGGAAACATCTCCCAATCGTACCAAAGTGGAATTGAAATTCAGATATATTGGAAGGTTCGCGGCTTTATTACACACTCCCAATCGTACCAAAGTGGAATTGAAATTCCGAAAACGAAATGCGGCAGCGCACTATTGAATCTCCCAATCGTACCAAAGTGGAATTGAAATATTTATACAAATGCCGGACTCGCTGCCGAATTTAACTCCCAATCGTACCAAAGTGGAATTGAAATTGCCCAAACACCCGGCAGAAAGCAGCCCAGCTTCCTCCCAATCGTACCAAAGTGGAATTGAAATACCATAATGCTGAAGTTTTCGAGCAAATAGCTGACTCCCAATCGTACCAAAGTGGAATTGAAATGACTTAATTCTCATGGTGACTACCAGGAATCGCAAACTCCCAATCGTACCAAAGTGGAATTGAAATTGAATTACAACAGTGTCACGCCTGACATGGGTAACTCCCAATCGTACCAAAGTGGAATTGAAATTGGCTTATCCTCCGTTTTATTTTTCATCGCAGTGCTCCCAATCGTACCAAAGTGGAATTGAAATAACAATATCGGAGGTATAAGAGTTAACGGTAATACTCCCAATCGTACCAAAGTGGAATTGAAATTCAAATCCTTGTATTTCGTTACTCCATGCCATTACTCCCAATCGTACCAAAGTGGAATTGAAATAAAGAATTGTTTTAGGTCTTTTGAATTCTTATAACTCCCAATCGTACCAAAGTGGAATTGAAATCCAGGTAAGTTTCTGGCAAACTATGTGGAATTCGGTCTCCCAATCGTACCAAAGTGGAATTGAAATAGTTGAAACAATGCTAATCGGTATTCCCAAATAGAGCTCCCAATCGTACCAAAGTGGAATTGAAATTAAATAAGTTAAAGGATGAAACGTACTAAAACTCCCCTCCCAATCGTACCAAAGTGGAATTGAAATGCAAAAAAAGCGACTGATATTTTAACAGCAGCTGCTCCCAATCGTACCAAAGTGGAATTGAAATAGAGGAATGTGGGAGTAAGTTTTATCTGGAAGTTCCTCCCAATCGTACCAAAGTGGAATTGAAATACAGTACTAACTTTGAAGGTTTCGACCCAACGAGATCTCCCAATCGTACCAAAGTGGAATTGAAATTCCGATTCAAATAGTCCATATCAACTCGAATGCCCTGCTCCCAATCGTACCAAAGTGGAATTGAAATAAAGGAAATATGATTTTAATAACTAAAGTCTTTTTGCTCCCAATCGTACCAAAGTGGAATTGAAATTCATAGCATTCAAAAATATTCAAATCCTGAATATACTCCCAATCGTACCAAAGTGGAATTGAAATTAAGTTGACAAACTGAAACGCTGCCATGTAATCGCTCCCAATCGTACCAAAGTGGAATTGAAATCATAGTACTATCGGTATTTTATACCATTTTGCAGCCTCCCAATCGTACCAAAGTGGAATTGAAATTACGTTGAGGAACTGAAACGCTGCCATGTAATCAACTCCCAATCGTACCAAAGTGGAATTGAAATGAGCATCGAAGGCCTTTTGTAACCCGCTTGTTTGCCTCCCAATCGTACCAAAGTGGAATTGAAATATTTTTATAAAAACCCTTTGGGCAAGCCTTGGGACGCCTCCCAATCGTACCAAAGTGGAATTGAAATACGATTGCAGATTTACAAGCGCAAGTCGAGAGCGGACTCCCAATCGTACCAAAGTGGAATTGAAATACAGTTAACTGGGCAGCAAATAACATGAATGTTGCTCCCAATCGTACCAAAGTGGAATTGAAATGCAGTTAACGGTAATTTAGCGCTAACCTTCGCCATTCTCCCAATCGTACCAAAGTGGAATTGAAATACCGGATGGCTCAAACATGAGATGGACATCAAAGGCTCCCAATCGTACCAAAGTGGAATTGAAATTGGAAAATCCCAAGGAAGCTCAATCCATCTTCCCGCTCCCAATCGTACCAAAGTGGAATTGAAATGGCAGTAAATGCTTTGAAGTCTGATAAATTGAAACTCCCAATCGTACCAAAGTGGAATTGAAATACGTGATATGTGGCTTGTGAACAACGTCCCAGACAGGCTCCCAATCGTACCAAAGTGGAATTGAAATAAGAATCCTCAGCCCATATAGCGTAAACTTTTCCTCTCCCAATCGTACCAAAGTGGAATTGAAATATACTAAATGCTTCCGGCTCTGGTTTAACTATATAACTCCCAATCGTACCAAAGTGGAATTGAAATTAGTAATCAAAAGCACCGCCGCCGTTTATTGCAACTCCCAATCGTACCAAAGTGGAATTGAAATTATATTAAAGAGTTTCCATTTACACCCAAGACATTCTCCCAATCGTACCAAAGTGGAATTGAAATACATTTTGCCGAAGTCGTGTGCGCCTTAGCATCTCTCCCAATCGTACCAAAGTGGAATTGAAATACTGCATAGTGACTGGACTCATTTGATGCCTTTATCTCCCAATCGTACCAAAGTGGAATTGAAATTCAGAATTTACTTTCATACATTATAATTTACAAATGCTCCCAATCGTACCAAAGTGGAATTGAAATATACGAAGTAGTGTTTGTCTCTTTTGCGTTTACTCTCCCAATCGTACCAAAGTGGAATTGAAATACAGAAATAGTATATCCACCAAATTCATCTATTCTCTCCCAATCGTACCAAAGTGGAATTGAAATTTCGAAACATGGGGTTACTCAACATCGGCAGCGGGCTCCCAATCGTACCAAAGTGGAATTGAAATATATTATAATTTGCGGCGTGTCCGTTGCGGCGGGTCTCCCAATCGTACCAAAGTGGAATTGAAATTAATAATTTGAAAGGTTAAATGTATCACCGTCAACAACTCCCAATCGTACCAAAGTGGAATTGAAATAAAAAATCCTCATCATAAATGGATTTTACATTTCGCTCCCAATCGTACCAAAGTGGAATTGAAATGGGGGTTAGGTTCCCACAACCTGCCCCCTTATCTACTCCCAATCGTACCAAAGTGGAATTGAAATAGCTAACGACCATTATAACAGACAAATAAAGAGTAAACTCCCAATCGTACCAAAGTGGAATTGAAATACAGAATTAAGGAAAAGAATTTTAAAATAATAAACTCCCAATCGTACCAAAGTGGAATTGAAATAACTAAAAAAGCAAAAATTACCCAATCCAAAGAAACTCCCAATCGTACCAAAGTGGAATTGAAATTGTGCGCCTTAGCATCTCTCCAATCGACATACCCGCTCCCAATCGTACCAAAGTGGAATTGAAATACACTCACAATGTGGAAATTTCGCCCCTCATAAACTCCCAATCGTACCAAAGTGGAATTGAAATGCAGTTAGCGGTAATTTAGCGCTAATCTTAGCCATTCTCCCAATCGTACCAAAGTGGAATTGAAATCCAGAACTGAGCGCGTCTGGAAAGACTACTCCGACTCCCAATCGTACCAAAGTGGAATTGAAATACATTTGATTTTTCGAGCTTGATGCCGTTGATAGTTACTCCCAATCGTACCAAAGTGGAATTGAAATAAGTCGGACATTGAAAGTGCCGATTTTGTGGTAGCTCCCAATCGTACCAAAGTGGAATTGAAATTAATTTTATTGAATTAGGCATTTAAATAATACTTTGTTTATAAGGGAAGGGCTCTGCATTAACCATTCTGGTTAAAAGGCTATCGAAGATTCTTTCCTTCATATTACTTCGGTTAAACCGGTAGCAGTATTCATCAATATAGGCTTGCAAATTTTCGACTTGGTGGTGCATGCCCCGGAGCCAGCCTTTGAAGCCCATAATACACCTGTGCAAGTCAGGGAAGTTGCCGCCCTTTTTCCCTGAATCAACCTGCACAAGATTACTGAAGTCTTTTACCAAAGGGGAATATCCTCGCCATTTATCTGTCTTTATTTGTGCACTTGTCTCAATGGTCATTTTCATAAACCCACCAAGTTCCTTCGAACTGCTCTGCTTGATGACCTTTCCGTACATACGGCTAACTCCTTTGCCGTTTCTCTCAATGGCAAATACAACCAACTTCTTTTTGCCGTTTTTTCTCCCCACAACCCCTTCTTCCTGGCCGCCGACAACTGTTTCATCAACTTCGGCCTTGCCATCGATTTTATGGTTGCCACTGCTTTCCATGGCTTTCATTACCTTGCCTTTGAACTTCCAGCAGGTCTTTTGTCTTAACCCAAGCTTTCTGCTTAGTTCCGTACTGCTGATCCCTTTTTTACTCGTACTTACATAATAAACAATGTAAAAGGCCTTTAATACCGAGAACTTTAACTGGTGAAACAATGTCCCGCTCGTTGGGGAGGAGATTCGGTGGCAACTGGTACACTGTCTGTCGAATAGGCGCTTTCCGTTACAATAATTGGTGTGTCCACAATTGGGGCAAACAAAGCCAGTCCCCCATTTTAGTTCAGTCAAATATTGATAACAAGAATCTTCGTCAGGGAAACGTTCCTGAAACTCAAAAATAGTAAGGCTTCTGAATTTGTTCTCCATTTTTATAATATTTCCCCCTAAAGTAGACATTTCTATTGTATTTACAAAGAGCCTAATTCAATAATTTTAATTATTAAAAATTAATATTGAGCCGATCTCCCAATCGTACCAAAGTGGAATTGAAATGCACTAAGCATCCATGCTATCAAGTCGTCAATAAACCTCCCAATCGTACCAAAGTGGAATTGAAATGTGCGACGGAATGCGAGCCAAATGTGCAGATTGTCACTCCCAATCGTACCAAAGTGGAATTGAAATAAAGCAAAGCCCGTGGCACTGATAAAATGGCAGGCCTCTCCCAATCGTACCAAAGTGGAATTGAAATATAAACAATCCGTAACGCGTATATAAACGTTTGAAATCTCCCAATCGTACCAAAGTGGAATTGAAATAGCGTAAATGGAACATCATTTTCGACAATTGATAATACTCCCAATCGTACCAAAGTGGAATTGAAATGACTGCCGTTATTTTGACATGAACGTAAAGGGATGCTCCCAATCGTACCAAAGTGGAATTGAAATATAGATGACTATCTTCCATTTTGACAAAAAATGGGCTCCCAATCGTACCAAAGTGGAATTGAAATTCGTTTTTTATTCTTTTATGTTTTACTTTTCGTTGGCTCCCAATCGTACCAAAGTGGAATTGAAATAACGGACCTAAGCAGGACGCAATAGCGGACATGCACTCCCAATCGTACCAAAGTGGAATTGAAATAATGTTGAACAGGATAGCTCCGACCCATTTACACACTCCCAATCGTACCAAAGTGGAATTGAAATAAAAGTATTTGCAATATTTCCCACTTCGATTTTACCCCCTCCCAATCGTACCAAAGTGGAATTGAAATGCGTTAGCCAACATGCTGACATGTCAGGCGTTCGGCTCCCAATCGTACCAAAGTGGAATTGAAATGCGCTAGAGTTAAGGGATTCGCTTATTGATGTGAACTCCCAATCGTACCAAAGTGGAATTGAAATGGGGAAAGGGATGCGAATTGCAATTCATTTCTGACTCCCAATCGTACCAAAGTGGAATTGAAATATGGATGGGAAACGGCGGATTGCGGAAAGGGCCGGATCTCCCAATCGTACCAAAGTGGAATTGAAATCCGGGTTAAGAATCATAAATGGTATT
Source organism: Prolixibacter sp. SD074 (assembly GCF_009617895.1). Classification (NCBI taxonomy): domain Bacteria; kingdom Pseudomonadati; phylum Bacteroidota; class Bacteroidia; order Marinilabiliales; family Prolixibacteraceae; genus Prolixibacter; species Prolixibacter sp. SD074. Next base: position 1,904,885 of record NZ_BLAW01000001.1, on the reverse strand, counting down.
TCCTTCTTGCTCCCAATCGTACCAAAGTGGAATTGAAATTCGCTAAACAAGGTGAGGAAGGATTAAAGGAGTATGCTCCCAATCGTACCAAAGTGGAATTGAAATAAATATGTCGAAAGAACAGCGCGATAAGGGGATGACTCCCAATCGTACCAAAGTGGAATTGAAATACGTTACTCTCTGTCCCAACGTCAGATTTAAATACCCTCCCAATCGTACCAAAGTGGAATTGAAATACGGAAAATTATGGGTTAAAGGTGATGTAAAACGTCTCCCAATCGTACCAAAGTGGAATTGAAATTCAGCTACCCTGAACGCTTCGAATAACCCCTCTTTTCTCCCAATCGTACCAAAGTGGAATTGAAATAAGCTCACAGGCTCTGAGTAGTCAATTTCAATAACTCCCAATCGTACCAAAGTGGAATTGAAATACGCTCACAATGTGGAAATTTCGCCCCTCATAAATTACTCCCAATCGTACCAAAGTGGAATTGAAATAAGGGAAATGAACACATCAGTTGGTAAAGAATGGCTCCCAATCGTACCAAAGTGGAATTGAAATAAATAAATTGGTAAGTCTTGAGTGGCCTTTAGGTGTCTCCCAATCGTACCAAAGTGGAATTGAAATGCATTAAGATTAGCATTTAAATTACCATTATTTACTCCCAATCGTACCAAAGTGGAATTGAAATTTGAAAAAGCTCTTTAAACATCACCAGGTCAGTTTTCTCCCAATCGTACCAAAGTGGAATTGAAATGAATATACTACTGATGAACTTTACAGTACAAAAGCTCCCAATCGTACCAAAGTGGAATTGAAATATGATTATAAAAGATCGAAACGATGGATTTAAGGATGCTCCCAATCGTACCAAAGTGGAATTGAAATTTATGTAATCAATGCACTTATGAAAGTGTTGCAAGACTCCCAATCGTACCAAAGTGGAATTGAAATAAGTAAAAGCCTGCTAATTTAGCGGTTTTTTTTATTCTCCCAATCGTACCAAAGTGGAATTGAAATGGCGTTCGGTTGAACTCAAAAGGCGACTATCAGGAACTCCCAATCGTACCAAAGTGGAATTGAAATGCGCGTCCGGATGCGCGGCTCGCTTTGTGAGCGTCTCCCAATCGTACCAAAGTGGAATTGAAATGAAGTAGAGGGGCTTGGAATTCCTGAAATTCAAACTCCCAATCGTACCAAAGTGGAATTGAAATATGTAAGTGAGTTGTCAGGATTCTTGGTGATAGGCTCCCAATCGTACCAAAGTGGAATTGAAATAACAGTTTAAAGCGTGGCAGTCGCATTCCTCCCATCCTCCCAATCGTACCAAAGTGGAATTGAAATGCTCAAAGTAAGGAGTCAGCCGAGAAAGGGTATTGCTCCCAATCGTACCAAAGTGGAATTGAAATAAGCAATAGTCTTTTCAATCGTTTCAACAACGTTTGCCTCCCAATCGTACCAAAGTGGAATTGAAATATCAATCTCCCGGTTAGACGTAGCTAACCACGTTCTCCCAATCGTACCAAAGTGGAATTGAAATACAAAAAATTCAACCGCTGTTACAGGCTAAGACTTTCTCCCAATCGTACCAAAGTGGAATTGAAATTAGCTTAGTGTTTAAAGGTTACTTATTTACTTTCCGCTCCCAATCGTACCAAAGTGGAATTGAAATACATTATTATATGCATTAGATAAATTTGAATGGGCTCCCAATCGTACCAAAGTGGAATTGAAATGAGGTTTCGTTGTAGACTACGGCATATGTCAAATCACTCTCCCAATCGTACCAAAGTGGAATTGAAATACAGGATTAACCAAGTTATTATCTATTGAATCCAAACTCCCAATCGTACCAAAGTGGAATTGAAATACAAATCTATCAGATGGATTATCATTGGCAAAAACTCCCAATCGTACCAAAGTGGAATTGAAATTCGCTAAACAAGGTGAGAAAGGATTAAAGGAGTATGGCTCCCAATCGTACCAAAGTGGAATTGAAATTACTGATATTATAAGGCTCACGACCCCATTTCTTTCTCCCAATCGTACCAAAGTGGAATTGAAATATGAGAAATACAAGCTGGCTAAAACAGACGATGCCTCCCAATCGTACCAAAGTGGAATTGAAATAAGACAGGGTGAAAGGCATCGCGAATACATACAGCCTCCCAATCGTACCAAAGTGGAATTGAAATGCAGTTAGCGGTAATTTAGCGCTAACCTTCGCCATTCTCCCAATCGTACCAAAGTGGAATTGAAATAAAAGAATACCAGCGCGGACAGATATTTAATGGTAACTCCCAATCGTACCAAAGTGGAATTGAAATTCGTAAACATGGCGCTGGGACTATATAATGAGCCAACTCCCAATCGTACCAAAGTGGAATTGAAATTTCAGTAACCAGGTTTGCCAGAAATCATAATCAAACTCCCAATCGTACCAAAGTGGAATTGAAATTTCAGTACTTCAGTATTGCTTAACAACTGCGCTAACTCCCAATCGTACCAAAGTGGAATTGAAATAAAGAAAGGTCAGGTTTACTATATGACCAGAGGCGGCCTCCCAATCGTACCAAAGTGGAATTGAAATACGGTTTTTTTATTGAATACCAGATTAACGGAGGGACTCCCAATCGTACCAAAGTGGAATTGAAATTTCAATTGAGTTTCAGCCTTCCACGCCCAGTTTTTTACTCCCAATCGTACCAAAGTGGAATTGAAATGCCTCATGGCCGGGCCTATTCGCAAATAACAAGGTTCCTCCCAATCGTACCAAAGTGGAATTGAAATCAAGTTTAAAGGGTCAGCACATTTAACCCCCAACTTCTCCCAATCGTACCAAAGTGGAATTGAAATTAAAAAAAGTTTGCAGAGTGGATACGAATACCATCTCCCAATCGTACCAAAGTGGAATTGAAATTAATAAAAACGTTTTATAACACGCAATCATAGTGCTCTCCCAATCGTACCAAAGTGGAATTGAAATTGGTTGCGATGCAGGTCGGTCTTTCTCCTTCGTTAACTCCCAATCGTACCAAAGTGGAATTGAAATTCATCCAGTTCGAGCCAATATGGTTCCGTAATTTTCTCCCAATCGTACCAAAGTGGAATTGAAATAAGGTATATCCCAATCATTTAAGGTAGTAATTTCACTCCCAATCGTACCAAAGTGGAATTGAAATGAGCGGACGATTTCAGTATGCAATTACAAAAAATACTCCCAATCGTACCAAAGTGGAATTGAAATTCGAGACAACAATTTGGAGGTGATCCGGCTGGATCTCCCAATCGTACCAAAGTGGAATTGAAATACAATAATGGAAAGATGATTTTTAATTGCTTTGACCTCCCAATCGTACCAAAGTGGAATTGAAATGCGTTTAATTTGTTCGCTGAAAATTCAAAATTCAGACTCCCAATCGTACCAAAGTGGAATTGAAATATTGTTGCTTTAGGGATGAACTGGTCAATCACAATGCTCCCAATCGTACCAAAGTGGAATTGAAATGACGTAAAAAGAAATTTAAACATATATGTAAGAGCTCCCAATCGTACCAAAGTGGAATTGAAATGGTTATAATGCGTTTGTTTCAACCAACATCAAAAGCCTCCCAATCGTACCAAAGTGGAATTGAAATATGTTCACCGCGGCGGACATTGTCTGGGCACCAACCTCCCAATCGTACCAAAGTGGAATTGAAATTAAGGTACTTGTGTGTGGTGCATCTCCAAATTTACTCCCAATCGTACCAAAGTGGAATTGAAATGCAAGTTCATCTTGTGTAAGCCCGAGCGACTTGCCTCCCAATCGTACCAAAGTGGAATTGAAATATTGGAATGGTATTTCAAAATATCAAAAACTACCAGACTCCCAATCGTACCAAAGTGGAATTGAAATTCGTCATGGGAGCTTACTTCCCGGGCCGAACCGCCTCCCAATCGTACCAAAGTGGAATTGAAATAATTAAGTGATTTGATTAAGGGATTACTACCAGCCTCCCAATCGTACCAAAGTGGAATTGAAATGCAAGTATTGCGTTACGTTTGAACTGGCCAACACACTCCCAATCGTACCAAAGTGGAATTGAAATACCTATTTTTCAATGATTATAAAAGATCGAAACGACTCCCAATCGTACCAAAGTGGAATTGAAATGTGTGATATGTGGCTTGTGAACAATGTCCCAGACAGGCTCCCAATCGTACCAAAGTGGAATTGAAATCTCCGAGCCATAAAGCAGCCCGGCTTCGCTCATCCTCCCAATCGTACCAAAGTGGAATTGAAATATTATTAAAGATTTCCATAAGTTCGGGATCTCCAATTCTCCCAATCGTACCAAAGTGGAATTGAAATTTTGTTGCATGTGTTCACTACGTACATGCTATCTGCTCCCAATCGTACCAAAGTGGAATTGAAATTGCCTTCCTCGGTAACATCGTAATCAATCGAGCAAACTCCCAATCGTACCAAAGTGGAATTGAAATAGAATTTCAGAACTTGAACGCAGGGTTAAATACTCTCTCCCAATCGTACCAAAGTGGAATTGAAATACGGCTGGCGTTATAGAGCATTTTTACTTGAATAATCTCCCAATCGTACCAAAGTGGAATTGAAATATTATTAAAGATTTCCATAAGTTCGGGATCTCCAATTCTCCCAATCGTACCAAAGTGGAATTGAAATGCGCAAAAACCTGTTCCGCTTCTGAAACGCCTTATTCTCCCAATCGTACCAAAGTGGAATTGAAATTCACAAGGGAACCAACATCGTAGATGAAATGTTGAACTCCCAATCGTACCAAAGTGGAATTGAAATAAAAGAAAAGACACGAAGAAGCCATACCAGAACTTACTCCCAATCGTACCAAAGTGGAATTGAAATGTTTTTCGAGATTGGCGAAGTGTTGGACAGGATAAACTCCCAATCGTACCAAAGTGGAATTGAAATGATTGTTGGGGGAACAGGGGGCATAAAGAGTGGAACTCCCAATCGTACCAAAGTGGAATTGAAATATAAAAGCACAAATTACAATTTTCACGCTCTGAAAACTCCCAATCGTACCAAAGTGGAATTGAAATTATTACGATAGCCGAGATGTTCAGAAACTATTTGATCTCCCAATCGTACCAAAGTGGAATTGAAATGTGTCACTATTTTGTTGTTATGTTCAAACATGAACCTCCCAATCGTACCAAAGTGGAATTGAAATAATAATATTTTGCTAATTTCAGTGCCTTACGGCTGCTCCCAATCGTACCAAAGTGGAATTGAAATCTGACACGTACAGTTGCTGGAAAAGCTTTGAGTTCACTCCCAATCGTACCAAAGTGGAATTGAAATTTGCGCTCGATGGCCTGCCGGCCAGCTTTGTCACCTCCCAATCGTACCAAAGTGGAATTGAAATACGCCTCGTTCCCTGCTCTTTATTTGAGAAAGTTTCTCCCAATCGTACCAAAGTGGAATTGAAATGCCTTCCACAATGTTTGTCGGTTGCAATTTTGGTAACTCCCAATCGTACCAAAGTGGAATTGAAATGTGATTAGTCTCGGACGGTAGCAATTCTTTAAATAAACTCCCAATCGTACCAAAGTGGAATTGAAATAACTACCCCTCTCAGTTATCAATTACAAAATCACTCTCCCAATCGTACCAAAGTGGAATTGAAATTATGGAATTGTGGTGCCGGCAAGGTCAGAGTGATTACTCCCAATCGTACCAAAGTGGAATTGAAATGGATGCGGATCTTATGTATTTGCATCAGCTAAGGTTTGCTCCCAATCGTACCAAAGTGGAATTGAAATAAGGAAAAAAAATATGAAAACAAGTAAGTATAACGGGCTCCCAATCGTACCAAAGTGGAATTGAAATAAGGATACTATGAAGAAACAGACGAAGAACATTACACCTCCCAATCGTACCAAAGTGGAATTGAAATACCTATCAACAGTTGATTGGGCAGCAAAGAACATTACACTCCCAATCGTACCAAAGTGGAATTGAAATGCTGATTGGAATTATATTAACACGGCGGAGGAAATGCTCCCAATCGTACCAAAGTGGAATTGAAATAGCACTACAACCGCTATTGCTGTTATACATTGTTGCTCCCAATCGTACCAAAGTGGAATTGAAATATTTCCTGTTTTCGGGTTAGAATGATTGGCGGCCCTCCCAATCGTACCAAAGTGGAATTGAAATTTTATCATACCGGTTACATGGCCGAACAACTATACCCTCCCAATCGTACCAAAGTGGAATTGAAATGCGTTACTTACTTCCGGTGAAGTAGTAACTCCTCCTCCCAATCGTACCAAAGTGGAATTGAAATGATATAAGCACTCGAACTTAATCGGGTCCTTTGATTCTCCCAATCGTACCAAAGTGGAATTGAAATTTTATTTACAGCGTGTGTAAAGATCTTGGGATTGAAACTCCCAATCGTACCAAAGTGGAATTGAAATATTATTTACAGCGTGTGTAAAGATCTTGGGATTGAAACTCCCAATCGTACCAAAGTGGAATTGAAATATTATCGCTATTTGGGCATTATTTCTACTTACCGTTCTCCCAATCGTACCAAAGTGGAATTGAAATAAAGATCTTGAACAAGGCAATATAACTGAAAATGACTCCCAATCGTACCAAAGTGGAATTGAAATGGAAAGCAAAAAGAAACAGCCGAAAGGGAATGGCTCCCAATCGTACCAAAGTGGAATTGAAATACGCAAAAACCTGTTCCGCTTCTGAAACGCCTTATTCTCCCAATCGTACCAAAGTGGAATTGAAATGGATATTTTGACGGATCACATGCCGCAAGAATGAACTCCCAATCGTACCAAAGTGGAATTGAAATTAGGATTGTCTCAAGACTACATCGATGGAGATGGAACTCCCAATCGTACCAAAGTGGAATTGAAATTAGGGTCTGTTACAGGTTCAATATGCAACACAGCACTCCCAATCGTACCAAAGTGGAATTGAAATGAAATATTAGTAAATGGAAATGCAGGATTTAATAATCTCCCAATCGTACCAAAGTGGAATTGAAATACTCGGAACCCACAGGTAGCTTCTGAATCCTTTATGCTCCCAATCGTACCAAAGTGGAATTGAAATTTTTGATAGGCTGTTTATTTTCGTCAAATGCCTGTCTCCCAATCGTACCAAAGTGGAATTGAAATAAAAGAAAAGACACGAAGAAGCCATACCAGAACTTACTCCCAATCGTACCAAAGTGGAATTGAAATATAAAAGCACAAATTACAATTTTCACGCTCTGAAAACTCCCAATCGTACCAAAGTGGAATTGAAATTATTACGATAGCCGAGATGTTCAGAAACTATTTGATCTCCCAATCGTACCAAAGTGGAATTGAAATACCAGACCGCTTGTAAAAACAATTTCATTATGTCGCTCCCAATCGTACCAAAGTGGAATTGAAATCCAAACGCGCTAGTCTTCTTCTTCGCCTGCTCAATGCCTCCCAATCGTACCAAAGTGGAATTGAAATGCGTATAATCAACCTTCAAATACGACTTGACTTCCTCCCAATCGTACCAAAGTGGAATTGAAATTAACGAACCCTGCTACAAAGAAATGAGGCATTGGCTCCCAATCGTACCAAAGTGGAATTGAAATTAGATGTGGTTTGGGTTTACACCGTCTGATCCGTCTCCCAATCGTACCAAAGTGGAATTGAAATAATTCTGGTAATTCCAGCAATCGATTTAATTTTTTCTCCCAATCGTACCAAAGTGGAATTGAAATTCCTTTTTTGTTTGATAATAATAAACATTGAATGGCTCCCAATCGTACCAAAGTGGAATTGAAATCGCATGAAACCTGCGTTCGAGAGTTCGTCTCCCTGCTCCCAATCGTACCAAAGTGGAATTGAAATCAAGTTGCTCAGCATGGGGCATTCACTTCTGTTGTTCTCCCAATCGTACCAAAGTGGAATTGAAATAAGAGTAGATGGGGTAATTTGATTTATCTCATTATCTCCCAATCGTACCAAAGTGGAATTGAAATCAAAAACGTCAGCCCGGTAGTCAGCTCATTGCTGCTCCCAATCGTACCAAAGTGGAATTGAAATGCTGGATGGATAAAGCGAACGAACTTATTGAAACGTCTCCCAATCGTACCAAAGTGGAATTGAAATGATTTCAAAAGTAGCCCACCAAGCAGCTTGCTGGTCTCCCAATCGTACCAAAGTGGAATTGAAATTATGAAAAGCACGTCAGATAAAATGCGCCGGTTCCCTCCCAATCGTACCAAAGTGGAATTGAAATTCGGGCAGTTTGGGTGTTCCGGATACGCAACAAAACACTCCCAATCGTACCAAAGTGGAATTGAAATAAAATGACTACCATCCGGGCAGAGCGGAAGCGCCCGCTCCCAATCGTACCAAAGTGGAATTGAAATTCATTGCCGAGCTCGACAACTACGTCGATTGATTGCTCCCAATCGTACCAAAGTGGAATTGAAATAAAGTGTGGATGGCGATAACGTGACGATGAAGGAGCTCCCAATCGTACCAAAGTGGAATTGAAATGGACTAATCAAAGCTATTGTTGCACTACAATTCCACTCCCAATCGTACCAAAGTGGAATTGAAATTAAATTGTACTGCTTGTTGTGGTCTGCCTACAAACTCCCAATCGTACCAAAGTGGAATTGAAATGAGTGTCCTTGGTCTTTAATTATCTTTTTTGCTGTCTCCCAATCGTACCAAAGTGGAATTGAAATACTTTGACCATACTTGTAAACTTGATTATCGTTCATTCTCCCAATCGTACCAAAGTGGAATTGAAATCATCATGTTTCCTATCTGCAACAAAAGCGGGAAAGCTCCCAATCGTACCAAAGTGGAATTGAAATCAGTGAGTTTTTGTTCTATACGGTTTAAGGTTAGTCTCCCAATCGTACCAAAGTGGAATTGAAATCAGAAAGACCTTGTCAGCCGCAGCGCCTTTATGGTCTCCCAATCGTACCAAAGTGGAATTGAAATGAGGTAATACTCAACGGTCGACTCCGGCAGTGGCTCTCCCAATCGTACCAAAGTGGAATTGAAATGTTTGTAATCTCCGTCTTCAAACAATTGATTGGACCCCAATCGTACCAAAGTGGAATTGAAATATGTTACTGGATTGGGACAATTGGCGCTACTAGACTCCCAATCGTACCAAAGTGGAATTGAAATAATTTAATGAAGTCCGGACGTGGGAAAGGTCAGGACTCCCAATCGTACCAAAGTGGAATTGAAATTAAGTCCACTAAATCAACAGAAAGTTATGAAGGTGCTCCCAATCGTACCAAAGTGGAATTGAAATTTTATTAAGTCGTTGGAGAGAAATCAAGGCATAAACTCCCAATCGTACCAAAGTGGAATTGAAATAAGGGAACAATCACGGTATGTGCAATCGGAAGTGGACTCCCAATCGTACCAAAGTGGAATTGAAATTCCTGACCAGCATCTTTTTAAACTGGCTTTCAAACTCCCAATCGTACCAAAGTGGAATTGAAATTATAATAAATGAGCATCAGAAAAATCATAATAGCTCTCCCAATCGTACCAAAGTGGAATTGAAATAAGGTGATTGGATTGGCTTCTGGCTTCACAGAGCGCTCCCAATCGTACCAAAGTGGAATTGAAATTTGCGCTCGATGGCCTGCCGGCCAGCTTTGTCACCTCCCAATCGTACCAAAGTGGAATTGAAATCTGTTAACCACAATTAAAAGTCTCAAAATCTGCAATTTCTCCCAATCGTACCAAAGTGGAATTGAAATATAAATGATGAATTTCTTCTTCATTTGAAGGTCGTCTCCCAATCGTACCAAAGTGGAATTGAAATGCTTTAGGTAAAATTGGATGCACTGCAGCATGAAGCTCCCAATCGTACCAAAGTGGAATTGAAATGAAGATGCAACAGACGAACAGATAGACGCAGCAACTCCCAATCGTACCAAAGTGGAATTGAAATACACGTAAGCATTGATATTCACGACTCCTCTTTGTTCTCCCAATCGTACCAAAGTGGAATTGAAATATCCTTCGCCTTCGACATTGACTCCGATTGCCATGCTCCCAATCGTACCAAAGTGGAATTGAAATAGATTCTATTCAAAGGAATGGATGACCCGGAAAAAACTCCCAATCGTACCAAAGTGGAATTGAAATATGATAGCCGATTATTTTTATGCTAATGGATACAACTCCCAATCGTACCAAAGTGGAATTGAAATTTCGATTCAGCAACTAAAAGGTTTGCGGCAACTTCTCCCAATCGTACCAAAGTGGAATTGAAATACTTTGACCATACTTGTAAACTTGATTATCGTTCATTCTCCCAATCGTACCAAAGTGGAATTGAAATAGCGGTAATTTAATGGTAAGTGATGCAGATTTCAGCTCCCAATCGTACCAAAGTGGAATTGAAATACGTTGAGCGAGTTCCAATAAAATAAAAGCTACCTGCCTCCCAATCGTACCAAAGTGGAATTGAAATCATCATGTTTCCTATCTGCAACAAAAGCGGGAAAGCTCCCAATCGTACCAAAGTGGAATTGAAATCAGTGAGTTTTTGTTCTATACGGTTTAAGGTTAGTCTCCCAATCGTACCAAAGTGGAATTGAAATCAGAAAGACCTTGTCAGCCGCAGCGCCTTTATGGTCTCCCAATCGTACCAAAGTGGAATTGAAATGTTTATTTCACCGGGATAGAAGGTGCCGGGATTATTAACTCCCAATCGTACCAAAGTGGAATTGAAATGACATAAAGAGTGCATTGAGCTGATGCGAACTGACACTCCCAATCGTACCAAAGTGGAATTGAAATTCAATAATTCGTGAAGTTCTTCCGGACCTAATCTCCCTCCCAATCGTACCAAAGTGGAATTGAAATAAAGTAGGTGGGGTAATTTGATTTATCTCATTATCTCCCAATCGTACCAAAGTGGAATTGAAATGTGCTTGGTTTCAGCTGGTAGCAATCCTTTAATTAAACTCCCAATCGTACCAAAGTGGAATTGAAATGTGCTTGGTTTCAGCTGGTAGCAATCCTTTAATCAAACTCCCAATCGTACCAAAGTGGAATTGAAATTTAATGAACCAATGTCGGGGGATAATCCTCAACCAGACTCCCAATCGTACCAAAGTGGAATTGAAATATGCTTGGTTTCAGCTGGTAGTAATCCTTTAATTAAACTCCCAATCGTACCAAAGTGGAATTGAAATAGCTTCCCCTCCTACTCAACTACAAATCGAATCATTCTCCCAATCGTACCAAAGTGGAATTGAAATTTGTAGGGACGAAGCTGTGTAGTGAGTTTATCAACTCCCAATCGTACCAAAGTGGAATTGAAATAGAAGGGCTACGCATAAGTGAGGTTATCAACATACGCTCCCAATCGTACCAAAGTGGAATTGAAATCTCGCTTCTGGCGACATTCTACACATTTGGCTGGCACTCCCAATCGTACCAAAGTGGAATTGAAATGTGTTATCTACTTGGCACGGGGATCTTGAATTGTTCTCCCAATCGTACCAAAGTGGAATTGAAATAGTATTGATCAATCCGGTGGAATACGGGCCACATTTCTCCCAATCGTACCAAAGTGGAATTGAAATTAAAAAGATCGCTCAGGCTAAAGAGACGATTTATCAGGCTCCCAATCGTACCAAAGTGGAATTGAAATGCTTTAGGTAAAATTGGATGCACTGCAGCATGAAGCTCCCAATCGTACCAAAGTGGAATTGAAATGAAGATGCAACAGACGAACAGATAGACGCAGCAACTCCCAATCGTACCAAAGTGGAATTGAAATACACGTAAGCATTGATATTCACGACTCCTCTTTGTTCTCCCAATCGTACCAAAGTGGAATTGAAATATCCTTCGCCTTCGACATTGACTCCGATTGCCATGCTCCCAATCGTACCAAAGTGGAATTGAAATAGATTCTATTCAAAGGAATGGATGACCCGGAAAAAACTCCCAATCGTACCAAAGTGGAATTGAAATATGATAGCCGATTATTTTTATGCTAATGGATACAACTCCCAATCGTACCAAAGTGGAATTGAAATTTCGATTCAGCAACTAAAAGGTTTGCGGCAACTTCTCCCAATCGTACCAAAGTGGAATTGAAATGACGTAACCGAGACGCTTCCCAAAGGGGTGTTTCCTCCCAATCGTACCAAAGTGGAATTGAAATTAAAAAGATCGCTCAGGCTAAAGAGACGATTTATCCTCCCAATCGTACCAAAGTGGAATTGAAATAAGCTAACCGCACGGGAAAAAGCATTCAACAATCAACTCCCAATCGTACCAAAGTGGAATTGAAATATCTCATTTACTAAAATAGACACTAAACCTATTAAGCTCCCAATCGTACCAAAGTGGAATTGAAATTACGATCCTATTAAACACCTACATAACATCAATTTGCTCCCAATCGTACCAAAGTGGAATTGAAATGCCGGAAAACCCTATCACTTTCCCGCTTTTGTTGCTCCCAATCGTACCAAAGTGGAATTGAAATTACACAGAATCGCTGAATATCGCATTTCCCTGATTCTCCCAATCGTACCAAAGTGGAATTGAAATTTCGATTCGGATTGGCTAAGATAGGTGCTCAAAGTACTCCCAATCGTACCAAAGTGGAATTGAAATGAGGTATTGGCAAATGGGAATGCAGGATTTAATAATGCTCCCAATCGTACCAAAGTGGAATTGAAATGTGATAATTGCCGCTGTCGGTACGATTATTTGCGCTCCCAATCGTACCAAAGTGGAATTGAAATCAAAAACGTCAGCCCGGTAGTCAGCTCATTGCTGCCTCCCAATCGTACCAAAGTGGAATTGAAATTTGTTCGTAACTGGGCACTTGGAGTTACAAACTTATCTCCCAATCGTACCAAAGTGGAATTGAAATTCTTTCCCTTTGAAATAATAAGAGAGGCCGGGTCTACCTCCCAATCGTACCAAAGTGGAATTGAAATAATGTTGATCACCTCACTGATACGGAGCCCCTCTTGCTCCCAATCGTACCAAAGTGGAATTGAAATGAATAAATTGCAATATATGCCCCGTCTTTTGCCGTCTCCCAATCGTACCAAAGTGGAATTGAAATTATTTTGAGCACGGCGCATTCCCCTCTGGCACCTCTCCCAATCGTACCAAAGTGGAATTGAAATATATCAGGGAAACCCGGCACCCCTGACAAAAACAATCTCCCAATCGTACCAAAGTGGAATTGAAATTCCAAAGAAGAAAAAGTTGCACTTTTCGATTACGCTCCCAATCGTACCAAAGTGGAATTGAAATTCAATCAGGAACTTCGTCATTCAAATTATGAACACTCCCAATCGTACCAAAGTGGAATTGAAATTGTACAGAGCATGTCGAAAGAACAGCGCGATAAGGGCTCCCAATCGTACCAAAGTGGAATTGAAATAGCGTTGAATCGTCTTTCTATTAGTCAAGTTCTGGGCAAGAAAAAAAATGAACCTCTTAATAAAACACAATTATGAATGGGGAAAAACTATGATTTATTAATTTCCTTGTAGATCACAGAGAAAAGAAAAACCCGTCTCAAAAACTTGTTTTGAGACGGCCGCTTGCTATATTTGCAAAATGGAAGATCAAGAATTAGTAAAAACTATTCACCTCTTTTTCAAAGCTATATTAAGGCTTCGACAAAATATGCGACAGCGAATTAATAAGAAATTAAAAGAGCATGGGTATAGTGATATTACCCTGGAGATGACACAAGTAATGTATTATTTGCGTTATAGGGCCTATGAAGGGCATGCCAGCCAGCAAGAGATTGCTGATCGAATTGGCAAAAACAAATCAAGCCTTACATCATTAATTAACAATCTTGTGAAACGTAATATGGTCGAGCGCCGACCCGATCTGACAAATAGGCGAAACAATGTTATATCTTTAAGCCCCAAAGGGAAAGAATTTATGTATAAACTGTATCCAACAGTGTACAAAACATACGACATTGCTAAGTTGTCGTTATCCTTAGATGATATTCAAAGAATGACAGAAACGATGAACCGCATTATAGAGAGCTAATTTTTTTGCAAATATAGTTTGAATTCAAACTGTTTGAGGTGCTACTATGAGATACAAAAACACATTGATATTATGTCTGCTACTTATTAGTTTTTAGGTATAGGCGTTTAGACCGCTCAATAAATTAATAATGGCTACTTTTGTAGCATGAATGAAAGAAATCAATTTAAAGGAGTGAACTCAATTAAATTCAATAAAACATTTTCGACAGATGAAGATTGTTATCGGTACTTGGCAGGGATCAAGTGGAACGAAACAGAATTCCATTGTAAAAAATGTGGCCATACAAAATACTGCAAAGGCGTTAAGCCATTTTCAAGACGATGTATGAAATGTAAATATGATGAAAGTCCAACAGCCGGGACTCAGTTTGATAAATGTAAATTCCCATTACTACTGGCTTTTCACATAGCATTCAAAATAAGTACAAAGAAGAAAGGAATGTCTTCGTTGGAATTATCTCGAGAGTTTGAACTTCGTCAGAAGACTTGTTGGGAATTCAAATGGAAAATCCAACAAGCTATGCAAAGCAGTAAATTGCATCCTATCAACGGGATAGTTCATGTAGATGAATTCTATATCGGCGGACCAGAAGAAGGAAAACCAGGCCGGAGTAAAGGGGATAAAAAGCTTGTCATTGTTGCCTTAGAAATAGTCAAAGGCGGGGTTGGACGTGCTTACGCCCAAGTTATCAGCGATGCTTCGAATACTTCGTTTAAACCATTTTTTGAAACATACATTAGCAAGGATGCAAAAATCGTCACTGATGTATGGAAAGGATATATTCCTCTAAAAAAAGATTACCCAAATATGGAACAAATGAAATCAGAGAAGGGCAAAAATTTTCCAGATCTCCATTTTCACATTATGAATATAAAGGGATGGCTAAGAGGAATTCACCAACATTGCAGTGAAGAACGACTTCAAGGATACCTTGATGAGTTTCATTTTAGGCACAATAGACGATCAAATATGGAGACAATCTTCGATGTACTCATAAGAAGGATGGTTTATTCTAAGCCTATTCGCTTACAATCAGTTGATTAACCTGGGATGTCTAAACGCCTATACCTATTAGTTTTTTTACAAAGCTAAGCGCTCAACAAAGACATATTTTATTGACATTGGATTCCCTTTGGCAGAAATCAGAAAACTATAACACGCAGCTTGAAGTATCACGGCAGAAAGTATATATCAGTAAAACCGAGACG
Organism: Prolixibacter sp. SD074; assembly: GCF_009617895.1. Taxonomy (NCBI): domain Bacteria; kingdom Pseudomonadati; phylum Bacteroidota; class Bacteroidia; order Marinilabiliales; family Prolixibacteraceae; genus Prolixibacter; species Prolixibacter sp. SD074. The sequence goes on along the minus strand of NZ_BLAW01000001.1, from coordinate 1,889,588 downwards.
GAAGCATTGAAACGAGACTTGTACACGCCGCAATTTGAAGTAACCGCAGGATTAGGCTATATTAGCGATGCCCATGTTTGGAACAATCGCTTTCAGGATGGGATGACCGTGGATATGCCCCACAAAACAATGGACTTTGCAATTAATGCCGGTTACTTATTGTATGGTGCCGGTAAGGTGAAAAACACTGTAGAACAGGCAACCATTAGGAATCAAATTGCTAAACTGAGCTATTCGAAGGATAAAGAGGATATTCAATTCCTGCTACTGGCCCAGTATCTTGATTTGTTTACTCTATACAACCAGCAACGGATTTATAAGCAAAATATTAAACTGACCCAACAACGCCTGAGAAATATCGAACAGCGGGTCGAAGAGGGAATGTTGACGCACAATGATATTGTACGTAGTAAGTTGCAATTGACCAACCAGCAGATACAGCTTAACCGTGTTAATAACAATATACTTGTTGTGAACCATGATTTGTGTGTTAAGCTTGGATTAAATGCCAACACCATTATCGATGTCGACACGCTGCTTTACCACCAGTTTTTTAATAGAACCAAGTCTCAAAACTACAATGACAGTAGTTATACAAATGCTCTCGACATTGCTCTATCTCGAAAGAATATCGAACTTGCAAAGCGACAGGTAAACATTGCCCATTCTCAGCAGTTCCCTACACTTTCTCTATATGTATCAGGGGCGTTAGACCGGCCCTCGCTGAATTCTAATCCTCCTGTAGATATTTACACGGACATTTTTCAGGTAGGGCTAAAGTTAAAGTATAACATTGGCTCGTTATATACTGCAAAAAAACATATTGAAAAATCAGAAATGGACTACAATATGGCACAAACCCAGCAACAATGGACTGAACAGTCGGTAGAAATGGCGAGCCATCAAGCTTATATTCGAATTCATGATGCGTGGGACAAGTATCATTCATTGGAAGAAAGTTTTGCCCTGGCACAGGATAACTACCAGGTAGTGGAGCAGAAATATTTAAATAAGTTTTCGACGATTACCGACGTACTTGATGCAGCAACAGCGCTGCTTTCGTCGGAACTGGATATGAATAATGCCAAAGTCGACATTATTTATCAGTGGTTTAGCTTTATGAAAATTACAGGGAATTGGGAAAATAGGGAATCAGAATTTTAAGACGGGGTCACAAATATGTCAATGAAAGAACACTTAAAACAGAAACAACAAGCCAAGGGCTTACGAATATTTTATAATACAGTTTCATTAGTTATTATACTGGTCGCTTTGGGATGGGGGGTAACTCGCTATTTTCATTTGTATGATAAAGAATACACCAATGACGCACAGGTTGAAGAATACATCAGTCCAATCAATACACGCATTTCGGGATATATAAAAGCTATTAACTTCGAAGAACATCAGCAAGTAAAAAAAGGGGATACGTTGGTAGTAATAGATGACCGCGAATACAAAATACGGCTGGAACAGGCACAGGCCCAATTGGAAGATGCTAAGGCAGGAAAAGAAATTGTGTTGTCTGACCGCAAGATTGCAGAGAATAGTACGGATATTTCCGTAGCCAACATGAATGCCTTGAAAGCCCAGTTGGATAATCAGGAAAACAATCTTCAGCGGTATAAAAACCTACTCAAAAAAGATGTTATCCCTCAATATCAATACGATGAGGAGCAAACAAAATATGAAGAATTGCAGGCCAAATACAACTCATTGCTGCACCAGCAAAAAGCAACAACCCTCAATACCAAATCGGTATCGGCAAAACTCCACTCGTCAGAGGCGCGCATACTTAATGCACAAGCACAGGTTGATATGGCAAGGCTCAACTTGTCGTATTGTTATATAACTGCCCCTTTCGATGGGATAGTGGGCCGGCGTAAAATTACCATCGGTCAATTACTTCAACCAGGGCAATTGCTCGTGAGTATCGTTCAGGCCAATAGCAAATGGGTAACAGCCAACTATACCGAATCTCAAATTGGGCATATCTATGTGGGTCAACTGATGCGTATATCGGTCGATGCCATCAAGGATGTTACTTTCGAAGGCAAGGTAGTTGCTATTTCGGGGGCAACTGGAAGTAAATATTCAGTTGTTCCGGTTGATAATTCAACAGGCAACTTTATTAAAGTACAACAACGTATTCCGGTCAAGATTGTTTTCACTGACAATAATAAACAGGAATACCTCAATAAAATAAAGGCAGGTATGAATGTCCAGCTTACAGCTCAACATTAGTTGCAACCGAGCACTTTATACATTAAAGATACTATGCGCGAAAGATTGTTTTATAATTGGGTAAGCCCCAGGCTTGACATATGGATTTTAATATTCATGGGAATATGTATGAGCTTTACCTCAGGTGCATCAATAGCCCTTAGCTACATGATTCCAGATTTAGCCATCGATCCCACGATCTCAACGATGATCATCTATTCCTACACTGCAGGAATTGCAATGTCTTATGCTGTTTTTTCAAAACTTAGAAGCTACCTCAATATCAAAGAGATGCTTATTGGAATTAGCATTCTATTAATCTGTTTCAACTATATTTTATCGAAAACGGATAGCCCTGCAGTCATCGTTTCAATGAGTTTTATTATAGGATGCGTCAGGCTGTTAGGCTCCATGATAATCATAATCAATCTGATGCCGATATTAATGCCTCAAGGGCAGCGATATCAACTATATGCAGTATATTATCCCATCAGTTTTGCAACGAGTCCCCTTTCTAATTATACGCAAACAATTCTTGCCAGTAAATTTGGGTGGCACCAATCATTACATATTGCCAATATTTTGCTTTTTCTCATTCTTTTCATCGTCATCCTGCTCATCCCCTATAAATCAAGACACCGACGTATTCCAATGTGGAAATTCGATTGGTTTGGTTTTTTAATGATGGCAGGATGGATGCTCTCTTTTGTATATGTGCTAACCTATGGAAAAACCCTGGCATGGTTTCACTCGCCACGCATAATAATAGCCCTCATCGCACTGGTTTTTTGTTTGTCTGCCTTAATGTTGCAACACATCATTTTGGATCCTAAAATAAGATTATTGAACTTCCCCATTCTCAAAGAGCGTAATGTCCGTGTTGGGCTAATCATTATTTTTGTTTTTGGTATTTTTTATTCGATGAGTACACCACTTAGCGCATGGGAGAATATTGCCTTTCAAAACAATCCGATAGAGCGTGCTCATGTGAATACTTATTCGATTTATGGTTACGTTATGGGGGCCCTTATTTGCTTCCTGTATTATCGAAAATATAATAATTTCAAGAATATGCTTATTTTGGCCATACTCTGCTATCTAAGTGCTGCCTATAGGTTTTATTCGATTATCGATCAGCAAACTTCTGTCTCAATGATGTTTGCACCTATGGTGCTGAGAGCAATAGCAATTATGGTGTCATACATAACGGTAGGTTTATATCTGGCAATGAGCCTGAAAGAACATTATAGAACCATTATCCTTATTTTTATTTTTGTGCGCAGTTTTTTTACCTCAGTGGTTTTTGGAAGCCTCTATTCCAATTGGATGTATTATCGTCCTACACAGTTAATGGCCCGCCTCGCTTCGTGGACAGATGGTAGTGACGCCTTGTTTATCTCGAACTTACGCGATGCCCACGTTTCGGGCAACGATACAATGGCTGCCTATAAATTGTTTAAAACACAGGCGACGCTTGCAGCAACAAAAGAATTGTTGGGCTTAATTTGCATAGCAGCTGTTATTGTGCTTATCGTCCTCTTGTATCTACCAATATATAAAAAACTCACCAGGCACATGTTTACCTGGAAGAATCATGATGGCGATGATGATGTGGCTGAAACTGTAGTGGTATAAAATTAAAGAATCCACCCTCAAAAAAGGTGGACTTTAAATAGGCCCCTATAAGCGGTTAAAGTTGAACCGCTATTGCTTTTCGAGACATTCTTGCTCGTCTTGATATTTCACTTGATTTCCACTCCAGTAACATTGGGGTGTCGTTCAGAAGCCATTCCCTGACCAGGCCTTCAAGAACGCGATATCTATATTTTGGTTTCGTTCAATACGCGGATATAAAACATTGGAGCGAAATGGTTATTCAAACATTCTACCACGTATCAAGTTCATTGTACCTTGATAGTAAAGTATCTCCGCAATCCCAAACGGTTTCATGCCGCCGGCCGTTAGCGTTCATGCTAAACAAAAATAAGACGACCGATTTCACAACAAAATGAAAGGTATTGGAAAACGAAATAATTGACTTATTCGAAGAGAATGATTATCTTAAGAGAGAATTTATTTATAGAAAATAATTCAGAAAAAGGAAAATGCCCTGTAATGCATGGGGCAAACACAGAATCAGAAAATTCTGTAATGAGTTGGTGGCCAAATGCGCTGAATTTAGACATTCTGCACCAACAGGTTACCAAAACCAATCATAGAGAAACAAAACACGGTGTTTTTACCGAAAGAGAAGGAGTTTTTAAGCAACGACTTTTTTGTAAATCTTACCGACATGAGTTACATCGGGGAACCTGTTTCTGAAAATCTATACAATGATGAGAGAAAAGAAAACCGGGAAAGTTAAATGGACAGCCACGGGAGTCGATTTAGTTTTTGGTCCTAATTCAATATTACGCGCTTATGCCGAAGTTTACGCACAAGACGACAACAAAGAAAAATTTGTGAAAGATTTTGTAAACACTTGGGTTAAAGTAAGGAATGCAGGCCGTTTTGATATAAACCAATAAATAAACTTAAGTAGAATTTAAATTAAAGGAGGAAAAATTATGGGAAAACAAGGAATTAAAATCTCGTCTGTTGATGTGGATGAACTTATTAAGATGCTGAACGCAGCACTTTCGGAAGAATGGCTTGCATATTACCAATATTGGATGGGTGCAAGGTTAATGGAAGGTCCAATGCGAAGCGAAGTAGAGCCGGAACTATTACTTCATGCAGATCAGGAATTAGGTCATGCTGTGTTAGTTGTTAACAGGATTATTCAATTAGGTGGTACACCTGTAATAAATCCTAACGAATGGACAAAACTAGCCCGTTGCTCTTATGATGAGCCGTCTGACCCGTACATCGAAGTGATTTTGGAACAAAACTTAAAAGGTGAAAGATGTGCAATTCAAAGGTATCAGGAAATTGCAGATTTCACAGAAGGTAAAGACCATTCAACGTATCAAATGGCTGTTCAGGTTCTTAACGAGGAGCTTGAACACGAAAATGACATCGAAGACTGGATTAACGACATTGCCCGAATGAAAGAAGAATGGAAAAAAATCAGAATGTAAATTTAAATTAAAGGAGGACAAATTATGGGATGTGCTAATGGCGTTAAACCAAGAAAAAAGGTTGTAGAAATCAATGAATTATTAAATCAAGCACAACAGGAGGGAAAAATTATGGGTTCAACAATGGTAAGGCAAGAAATGCCAAAATTTACAATGGATGCGTATGACGCAAAAACAGGTCATTTTAAAGAAGTTTCAAGTGACGATTATAAAGGGAAATGGGCGGTAATCTGTTTCTACCCTGCTGACTTTACATTTGTTTGCCCGACCGAAATTGCAGCAATGAATGCAAAATATGATGAGTTTCAGAAATTAAATACTGAAATACTTGCAGTTTCGGTTGATTCAAAATTTTCACACAAAAGATTTGCAGAAACCGAACCACTACTAAAAGGATTGAAATTAACAATGGGTGCTGATTCAAACCAAGAAGTAAGCCGCGCATTTGGAGTATTGGTTGAAGAAGAAGGCGTGGCATTAAGAGGTAGATTTCTTTTTAATCCTGACGGAATTTGTGTAGCTCAGGAAGTTCAGGCTGATTCAGTTGGAAGAAATGTAAATGAGTTTTTAAGACAAGTGCAAGCTTGGCAACATGCCTCTAAAACCGGAGAGGTTTGTCCCGCAGGCTGGAGACCTGGTAAAAAAACGCTTCCGGTTCAAACCGATGCAGAAAAAATGGCTGGTCATGTTGGCGATTATATTACAATTGAAGAAATTCTGAGTTAATCAGTGACAATAATTCCTGAGTGACATTTATAGCGCTCAGGAATTTTAAAGTAGTATTTAAAAACCAATTATTAAAGGTCTTGAATAATTGATGAAAACAAAGCACGAAACGCCAAACGTTTCATATACGTAGCCGTTGTAGCCAATAAAAATTAAAAAATAAGTAGCACACAAAAGGAAAACTTAAAATGAAAAAAAGAATTATCATTATCGGTGGTGGTTTTGGAGGAATTACCGCTATGCATGCGCTAAAAAAGCAGTTGGGTCACGAAGTTGAGGTAATTCTAATTGACTATCGGGCAAACACCTTAAACAAGCCACGACTTCCTGATGTGGCTATAAAAGGCGAATCGATAGAACATGCCCGGTTTTTAATGAAAAAAGCTGTTAAACAAGATGGTTATAATCTCATTCAGGAAACAGTAAAAAAAATTGATGCTAAAAATCAAAAAGTATTTTTGAGCGAAGGCGGAATTGAAGAATATGATTATTTGATTTTGGCGACTGGGGTTGAAAAGCATTATTCCGGCATTGAAGGATTTACTGAATTTGGTTACTCCGTATGCGATGATGTTCAAGCACCACGCTTGTACAGGCGGTTGCAAAAGTTTAAAGGCGGACCTGTTTTTATCGGCTCCATGCCCTACAAATCAGGGACCCGTATTGATGCTCCCAAATTATTAGCTCCTTGCGAAGGCCCGGTAGGCGAAGTAATGTTTATGCTACAGGAATTTTTGACGAAAAAAGGCTTAGTCGAATCTAGTCCGATAACCGCATTTAGCCCGGCAAAAATATTTTTTGAAGATGTAGGAGATGCCGTGCGAAATGATGTAGGGGCTATTATGAAAAAAGAAGGGATTGGTTTGATGACCGGGAAAATTGTTTCAAAAATTGATGAAAAACGTATCTATTTTGAAGACGGCACCAGCGAATTGTGCGCATTGCCAATCATCCTCCCTCAATACAAACCCTATGCATTTCTTGAAGAATCAGGTTTAACCGATGATGCTGGCTTTATCCCTACAGACAAACAAATGCGGCACCTGGATTTCAATAATATTTTTGCCGCAGGCGATGCCACTGCTTTGTCCGTCCCAAAGCTTGGCCATATAGCCGTTATCCAGGCAGAAATTGCTGCAAAAACCATAGCTGCTGATTTGGGAAAGAAAGTAGAAATACCTGCTTTTGATCCTGCTATATTATGTGTTATGGAACGCTCCAATTTGCAGGCTACGATGATTTATTCAAATGTATTGTACGGAGGGAAACGTGACGAAACCCTCAATGGCATGATAGCTTTTATGATGAAATGGGGTTTCGATTTTTACTACAATTTTACAAGGGGACATATGCCTCCTGAATTTGCTGAAAAACGGCTGGTACAATATTTATCAAAAAAATAACCTATCACATTTTACGCTATTTTGAATTGATATGACAAAAAACAAGAAAGCCTGATAACCATATGACTAACAGGCTTTTGATGGTGTTTGAACCTTGCATTGTCGGGGTGACAAGATTTGAACTTGCGACCCCTCGCCCCCCAGGTGTGTTCTTTTCATTTGTATCTGTCTGTAATCTCTTAATTTTGTTTATATTTGGATTTCTCTGTATATCCCGAAATAAATGCTTTTTTATATGCTTTTTTAATAAAAACGGCAGGAAAACGGCAGGCGTAAAAATGTCCTGAAAAGCGGCAGGATTGCTTAAAATTGGCGGCAGGGATTAAGATATGACAAAATTCAAATGAAAAAAAGCTATTCCATAAAATTGATTGGTGGCGAGAAAAGCAAGCTGAAAGATGGCTCTTCGCCAATCGGTCTTGTGATTCGTAAACAAGGAAAACGCAAGATCATGTTTTTGGGAATTTCGGCTCTTCCTGAGCAATGGAATAGTGATTTTCAACTTTATATTGTCGACTCCAGGAAGAAGAACCTGCATCCAGATCGCGAACAAAACAATAAGTGGCTTGCCGAAGTGAAGAAGCGGTCTGATAAGATCCTGGAAGAGTTTGAAGAGAATCGAATTGACTGGACCTTGAATCAATTCGAACAGCGCTTCTTGAATAAGTCTAAACACACTGGTGTTGAAGGTTATTTCCAGGATTACATTGATAAGTTGGATCGTTCCGGGAAGATTGGGAACAAGAAAGCTTACGAGAACACACTTGGCATACTGAAGCTTTTCGATTCTAAATTCAGTCGATTATCGTTCAATGATATTGATCTAAAATACATCAACAAATTTGATGAATTTTTAAGAGTGGAGCGGGGCCTCACTAACGCTACAATCCAATATTACATTAAGACTTTCAGAGCATTACTCAACAAGGCTATAAAGGAGGGTGAAGCATCATCTGTGAGTTATCCTTTTGGAAAGACAGGCTACAGTGTTTCAGCCTTAGAGCAAGAATCTGAGAAGCGTTACCTTCCAAATGACTACATAGAAAAACTTAAAACAGCAGAACTGAAAAGTTATACACTGCGATGGGTCCGAAATTTATTCCTGTTCTCCTATTATTGCCAGGGAATGAGTTTTGCTGATGTTGCAGCACTGAAAACTGATAATATTCTTGTTTTCGAAGGTGGCCGGTACATTGCGTACAGGCGGCAGAAGACTGAAGGAAAAGATTCAAAGATCATCCGAATCAAAATTTCGGACAATATTCAGCAGCTCCTAGACTGGTTTAAGAGCAATACTCAGCTTGTTGAGAACTACCTGACACCCTGTGTGTCGATTGCAGGATACGAAGGTGAGAAGCTTTATGATCACATTCGAGGACGGTACCGTAGATATAATAGACACTTGAAGACATTGGGTGAGGAATTGAATTTTGAAGGAATAAGGCTCTCTTCATACATGAGCCGGCATAGCTATGCTATGAGATTGAAGAACAGTGGCGTCCCGGAGGACGTCATTTCTGAAGCATTAGGACATAAGAATCTGGCTACAACTAAGGTTTATCTTGATTCATTTCAGAAAGATGAGATAGCTAAAGCAAATGAATTATTGTGAACGTTAGATACATGGAAGACATAGAAGCAGGCTTTAAATTCTACTTTTTCCCGACTACTGAGTCAATTTTTCAGAAACACATTGAAGGACTCAAAGCGATCGATGTTAATAATGCAGAAATAGAAGAAGTGGGTGGATACACTTGTTTCATCGATTCGAGTGGAATAACTAACCGTTGGAATAAGTTTATTGGTGAGGTTATTCAAATTCATGTGGATCAAATATCTATTAAGTATGGAGAATTGTGGATTCTTTATAATCAATTTAATGAAATTAAGGAAACTCTAGATCAAAAGATGCAGTCTAACAAGGGAGATTTTGTTAAATCTAGATTAGGATGGATTCCAAGTACAAATGAATTGATTTATCAGATTGTCACTTCATTTGATAATGAGAGGGATTATTCAAAGAACTTTCGCACGGTCTATGATTATGCCAATAAAGAGATTGATGATAAAAAGTATTTCGAGCTGTGCCAAAAAGCAGATGCTTGGATGACGGACATATGGAATGGCAATAGCGATGAGCATTTTATTCCAAATAATTTGATGCAGGAGTTTGTGAATATCTATCCGACAATAAAGGAATATGATGACAAGCTGAAAGAAGAGAGGGATTTATATAGCTCTTTGTATCTGGAAACAGCGAGTAGGATTACCGATGAAGGAGAAGGCTTGGTTTGTAGTGTGGAAGAAGAATATGAAGCTTCAAAAGACAATGGTCAAGTAGTTAAAAATCTATCCAGGCCTGTGTTTAATGAAGAAATAAGGGAGGACGTAATAAACAGTTTGGGTGAATACTTCACGCCAAGAAATGAATTTTCTAATCTTGTTAACGGTGCTCCAATAAATTGTAAAATTGATTTTAATGGTGCCCAAGCAAAATTGGCCGGCATTTTCATTCAATTAAGGCGTGATAGGGATATTGATACTGGGACTCATAAAGAAACTTATGAGTTTATTAAAAACACTTTTACGTATAAAGGGCAGGATATAGTTAGTAAGCAGATCTTTATCTATCTAAAAGACCCTGGTAAGATCAATGAGAAAAATATGCTAAGAATCTAGGCGCTTTAAAAATGGGGTGTAAAATGGGGATAACAATAGGTATCCCCATTTTTTATATGTTTTGTTGACGATAGTTTTGGTGCCGAAATCAAAACAAAACAAATTGATTATGGACAACGAAAATGTAAGAATTACCGATGACACCCCATTGTCATTTTTGACTGTAGGCCAGTTTAAGCGTCTGATGAGTTACCCCGCCAAGAAAGAGATTCCTAAGCAAGAAATCCCTGAAGTATTTGGAACGAAGCTGGCCGCAAAGATATCAGGGTATTCTGTAGCTACCATTTACTCAAAGACGTCAAAGAAGGAGATCCCATTTTTTAAAAGGGATAATCTTGTCCTATTCAGAAAGGATTTGTTTTTTGATTGGCTAACCGAAAACAGAGTAGAAACCTCGTACGAATACTCAAAGAGGATGGATCAACACCTGGTAGATAGAAAGCGCTAATTACTTGCAACTGGTGCCTGTTGTAAATTACTGCAGGGAGTGTCAAATTGATATAGTGGGAGTTTTTTCAGTAGAAAATTCAAACGCGTGTTGATAGACAACGATGCTGCGGAACCCAGAGTCCTCAAAGTTTACAAAAAGAAAAAAGCGTAAAGCCCCACTTTACGCCCAATTACCAATTTATTTTCTCACTTAGAAAATTATACTGCAAAGATATGATTTTCTGTTTAAATCATTTGCACAAATGAATACAAATGAAAAGGATTTGTACGTCGTTAAGAATCCGAAAAAGCAAACAGTTTATGACGATGTTGCAGAGTATTTATTCGAAAAATACGACATCCAATACAACGAAATATCCCATGATTTCCAGATCTCGTTGAAAGATGAAAGAAACTGGCGCAACCTAAATACAAGCTCTCTGCTCATAGAGCTAGCAAAGGTCGGAATAGACATTAGTCCAAGAAAACTAGAGATTTTTATCCAGTCAGGGTTCATTAAGAAATACAATCCAATTCAGGAATATTTCAGCTCCCTTCCCGAATGGGACGGAACTGACTATATAGCTAAATACTGCTCTTACGTACCGACATTCGAGGATGAAGCATTTCTGTATCATTTCAGGAAATGGCTTGTTCGAGCTGTCAAATGTGCTTTGGAGCCAGAATATTTTAACAAGCAGGCATTTATTATTAGCCATAAGGGCCAAAGTTCCGGAAAATCGACCTGGTGCCGGTTTCTTTGCCCTCCCAAGCTTTCTGCATACATAGCTGAGGATATTGGTAATGATAAGGATGCCCGGATTCAGCTTTCTCGCAATTTTCTGATGAATCTCGATGAGCTATCTGTTCTGTCCAAAAAAGACGTGAATGCCTTGAAAGCGTATTTCTCAAAGACATTTATCAACGAAAGGCTACCGTACGACCGAAAAAATACCAATCTACCCAGGACCTGTTCATTTATTGGCTCCACGAACATGAGTTCCTTTTTAAACGATGAAACCGGTTCAGTTAGATGGCTGTGTTTTGAACTTCGGGATAGAATAAACTTTGCCTATTCCAAAGAGACAAATATTGATAATCTCTGGGGGCAAGCATATTACTATGCCTATAAATCCGATGATTTTAATCCGGAACTGACAATGAAAGATATCAAAGAGAATGAAGACCGGAACTCCAAGTATACCCGCTTGACAACAGAACAGGAGTTAGTTGCCCAATATTACGAGAAATCGCAGAGTATGGATGATTTTATTACTGCTACTGAAGTAATAGCAGCCTTGAATTTTCTTAATCTCCGATTGAACCACATCAACATTGGCAGGGCTCTTTCCGGCTTCAATTTTCAACGCGTTAAACATCCGAAAAAGCAAGTTTGGGGCTACCTGGCAAAGTCCAATATTATCAATCAAGAAAGAAATCATACAAAATAGTGAATTTAACCTACCTACTTACCTAAGAGCAAAATTGAAATTGATAATCAGTGCTTTGCTTAGGTAAGATCAGTCGTATTTAAGTTGCCTGGAACCTACCTAAGTTACCTATTAGGTAAGATAGGTAAGATGAAAAATCGACTTACCTGTGGTTTATGTTTCTGATATTCAATGTTTAGGTAAGTAGGTAGGAGAAAAACAGAAAAATGAAAAAAAATAGCCGATGAAAAGAGAAATAAAACTACAGTGCGACACAGCTCGAAATTTATCAATATTTGACTTTTTACGTTCTGTTGGAATGACTCCCCGGAGGGAAAATTCGAGGGAAGCTTGGTATGCCAGTCCGTTTAGATCGGAAGCAATACCTTCTTTTAAAGTGTCGAAGGTGTTGAATCGTTGGTTTGACCATGGTGCCGGTATCGGTGGCAATATTATTGACCTGGTTATCGCTTTAAACAGCGATTGTTCCGTTCAGGATGCTTTGGCAATTTTGGAGAAGGGCACTTCTCTTTCTTTTCATGAGCAAATTGATTCGGACTCAATGCCGGAAAGAAACCGAATTGAAATACTTCGTGTTACTCCAATTCAGCACCCAGGACTGAAAAGATATTATTCCTCCAGTGCAATTCCCGATCTGGTGATATCCAGATATGCGTACGAGGTACATTATTCATTAAACGAAAATAGTTATTTCGCTATCGGAATGAAGAATGTATCCGGAGGTTGGGAATTGAGAAATCAGTATTACAAAAATTCGAGCTCGCCGAAAGACTATACTTTAATCCGAAATTCGAACTCGATACTTTCAATTACAGAAGGCATGTTCGATTTTTTCACGCTCGTCTCGGAAGAGCCGGAATTAGCAAAAACGTCTGATTTTGTAATTCTAAACTCCCTTTCTTTTTTGGATCGGGTGACTGCAATACTCCCGTTCTATAAACACGTCGATCTTTACCTGGATAACGATTCATCCGGGAAGCAGGCAGCAAAAAAGCTGTGTTCCTTATACAACGTTTGTAATGATTTATCGAGCCGGTATTCGGCATATAAGGATCTCAATGAGTGGGCAAATAGCGCAAATTTTGGATGTACGCGAAAAATGTCGCGATAGCTTATTTCAAGATGTGTCATTGTCATGACAATCTTGCTTTGTTCCCCGTGGTCACAAAGGGAGTTCACCATCGTTCCAATGGTTCACTAAAAACTAAAAAACAGTATGAAAAGAAGGAAAATAGAATTTCGTTGTAGTTCACTTGAAAAAGCGATCATTCAAAAGAAGGCAGAGAATGCCGGTTTAAAAATCAGTGAATTTTGCCGTGCAACTGCTCTGGGGCAGCGTGTCACTTTTCGAATGACGGATGAAGAGCTCTCCGTTTATAAGATGCTTGTAACCTACAGCAATAATTTCACACGGATCGGCAATCTTTTCAGAGACAAGGATAGCAAATTTGCCCAGGAGATTCGTCAAACTTCGGACGAAATAAAAAAGCATTTAAGGAGACTGCAATGATTGGCAAGGCAAAGAGTATAGCACATACAGCCAATGCTGTTGACTATGCCGTAAAAAAAAACGGTGCTGAAATAATTGACAAAAGGATGGTCGTTGGGGAAAGCGGTGTTGAGATTGCTGCTGAATTTAGGGTCTTTCAGGATTTAAATCATTCGACCAAAAATAAATCAATTAGTATGGTCTTGTCTCCGGAGCCTGAAGATGGTCGAAAGTTGGAAAATACGGAATTTCGGAATATTGCAAATGAGTTTTTGTCCGGGATGGGACTTGAGGAGCACCAGGCTATTGTAGTAAAACACACAGACCGGAATCACGCGCATTTGCATATCATATGTAATAGAATTGATTCTTCTGGAGGAACATACAAAGACAAATTTATTGGTAAGAAGGCACAAAGAATCGCTGATGTTGTCGCCGGCAGTCTCGGTTTGATTAGAGCGAGAGTAGTTCAGGATTTAAAAAAGAAAAGTTCTTTGCAGTTGAGAAATGAGATCTATCGGTTGCATAAAGAAGCCATGGACAGCATGCCGATGGACTTCACTCAGTATGTTGACCTGATGATTTCGAAAGGCGTAGAGATTGAACCCGCTGTAAATAAGAAAGGGAAACTTCAGGGTTTTCGTGTGAGATATCAGGACCAGAGCTTCAAAGCATCGGAAGTTAATCGGAATATGAGTTTGTCGAAACTGACTTTCACCCACAATACTAAAATTGGATCTACCCCAACCATTCGTAGAATGCCGGGAAGACAGAACGGATTATCGTTATGACTAATAAAAGACACAATATTGAAACCATTGCAGAGGTGTTGATTGATCGGCTTAATGCAATGGAAAAAACAGCGATGCGCATTGAAATTGCTGCAGCAAAAGAATTGAAGGTCGATACAACCGATTTGGATCGCAAAATCAAACATCTGACAGTTCTAACGGATGATTACATTCGGAAGATTGAGCAGAATAAGACGAGGAGGCTTTCGTTACCCAAATGGTTGGTCATCGGTTTTATTTGTTTGTGCATTCTTTTCTCTGGAAGTGTTACTTTAAATATTTATCAAAAGTTCGAGTATGACAAGGTGCATGAAGCAGCTGTTGTATGGTATAAAAAGGCACATAATGAGAACGATAATTAGAGTGAAAGAGTAAGCTCTATTTGCAGGGATTTGTAGATTTTGAGGCATAATGGTAAATTTTACCATTATGCCTCTATTGCTAATATTTTATTGGTATCAGGAAGTGTTAATACTGGATGAAGCAGTAGAAATGTTGTGCTCGATTATGTATTTTTAAGGTAAAAAATGATGATGAATGCAAGTATTGAAAAGAATAAAAATGTATTGACAGTCAGTCTCCCTGATGATGTTGACTTGTCTGATTTGTCAATGGTCGAAGTCGTCTCAAAGGATTCATCCGCTGTTTTTAAAAGGAATACTTCCAACTACGCTTTAAATGACCTTCTCGAAAAAATAACTCCAGACAATCTTCATCGCGAGATATTTTGATCTGGAGCTAGCAAGAGCATAACTGCTGTCAGAAACTATTGCAGTGAATTTTCATAACTGCAAATTTTGCAGTTATGCTTCTATATGTTGATAATTAGTATAGAAGAGGCTTTATTAATGATTTCATTTGGTATTTATCCGTTTCAGTTCGCATCGCTTATGAGCCTGTTTGGCTTAGTTTTTTATTCATATAGTTTGTTTGCATCAATCTTATATCCAAGAGATTTTAGTTCAAGGACTAATTGATTTTTCCATCCACTGTTATACGGTACATATACAACTCCATCAAAGTCTCCCGGATCCTCAATCTTTTCATTTTCAATTAGCGGGAAGACTTTTTCTATTCCCAATTTCGCAATAAAATAACCTAACTCAAATACTACATTTTGCCTTGGCCTTAATTTTTTATTACTCTCTCCATCTTTTTTGGAATATCCATAATCATCAGCAGAAATTATTACTATTGCAAAATCTACATTTGAATAGTCAGTAAACTTGTTGATTAAAGTCCTTCCTAAATTAGGTTTCTCATGCAGGATTATTGGTTCTAAATCTAATTTCTCCAATGTTCTGGCGACATCGAGTTTAATTTCATTGTTATGACCATGCACTATAAAAATTCTATTTAAATCAATGTCTGTAGTATGTAAAAGGTTTTCTTTTACACTTGAATCTATTTGATTGTCGATTTCAATATCTTTCAAAATCGTCTGAATTAATGAAACCATCTCCTGTTTGCCTTGATTGAAAATCCTTCTGTATGTTATTGAAGCATCTTCAAATCCTGGAACATTGTGAGCAACCATACTTGGAACAAATTTAATCTGAGCTATCTCAGATTTATATTTATCATTGCCCATAATTTTCTCAACAACCATTGTAACATGTCTTTTTATTACATCCGGTTTGTCTTGCTCTTGGTAATTACTTACGAAGTTTTTTAAACCTTCAAGTAATTCTATTTTATTGGAGTATTCCATATATTTCTTTAGGTTGTAAGATTAAGCACCGGTGAACAACTGATAAAGTAAACTTCCAATAGAACCAATTTGCGAACCATATTGCAATATTCCTTTCATGATTTTCTCAGGTAATTTTCCTGATTTATTAACTTCCATTTTTGCGTTTTGGAAATCGGAAATTGCATTTGCCTTTAATTCTTCGTCAATCGAATTGTCAGATTTTATCGTTTCAATTATTTTTTCAATTTTCTTTGAGAACTCAGGTCTGTTGTCGATTGTAACATTGTTTGATTCAATCACAAATGTATTGTTTGCTCCGCTTCCAGATACGTTGATATTGTATTTTCCTTTTTCCTGCATTTCGAGTTCCTCTTTTAAATATTTTGAACCTTTAAAAGTGATTTTTGCCTTGTATTCATTTTCTGGTATTTCTCTGTTTAGCTTATTAAATGGGCTTTCAGTTATTTTTGATTCTCCAGTCAAAATGTTTTGCTCGAAAATGTACGAGTCATATCGAGGTTCTCTCCCTGCCAATACGATGAAATTTTCATCCACGAGTTCTTTAAAAATGTTTCCTTTTTCACTTGTTGTCAAGTCAGGGAATAACTGTTCAATTGGATGCATTTTCCCGTCACCCTCAAACTGTTTTAAATGAAGAAGCAATTTCAAATAGTTATTCATAGTCGATTTTCTTTTAAACTTGGCGTTAAAGGTGTTGGTATCAGGTCGTGGCGGTCAGACGAAAGTCTGATTGTCCGACCGAAACTAAGGTTGGGACGAGATTCGACTTGTCGAATCCGCACAAACCCAGCCATGACTTATACCACGTGTTGAACTTAACCTCACTGGCGTTCGGTGGTTTTACAGGCCACCGAAAACCAGTATCTTTGAGGCATTTAATCATTTAAAATTAATTATTATGACAAATTTAAAAAAAGATTTGAACAGGAAGCGGTTTTACGCAATCTAAGTGAAAGGACCCGTAAAAGTTACTGGTGGCACATTGCCGATTACAGTAACTTTTGCAAAAAAGACCCGGAACACACGGGAGTAGAAGAACTCAGGGCCTATTTTCAAAGTATGCTCACCGATGGGAACCACAAACCGGGCAGTGTAAAAATGGGCTACTACGCCCTTCGGTTCCTCTTTACAAATATTTACCATAAGGAGTGGGCAAAAGAATACCTTCCAACGCCAAAGGTTGCCAAAACACTCCCGCTGGTTTTATCAAAAGACGAAGTGAGCGATGTACTCGGGGCTATTGACAACTTCAAGCACCGCGCTATCATCATGCTCATTTATTCCACCGGGGCCAGGGTATCAGAGAGTGTAAACATCAAACTTACCGACATTGACAGCCGACGGATGCAGGTAAACATCCAGGAAGGCAAAGGGCTGAAACAACGTAAAGTGCCGCTATCGCCGGTTTTACTTTCTGTTTTAAGGGATTATTACAAAAAGTACAAGCCGCAGCATTACCTTTTTGAAGGCGCGGGAGGAAAAGGTACCCACCTGGGCATTACAGCAGTACGGACTATTTGTATTAATGCACGGCACCGCACGCCACAGGTTAAAAAGCCTTACACGCCACACACTTTCCGGCATTGTTTTGCCACGCACCACCTCGAACAGGGCACCAACATTCTGGTTATACAGCGCCTGATGGGGCATTCCGATTTAAGCAACACGCTCAAATACCTCCACGTGCAGCAACTCAACACAAGCCAGGTGGTAAACCCGCTGGACACGCTGGAAGGACTGGAGGGGCTATGCAGGAACAAATAACTGTAGGAAGTTTACTGCGTGAATACGGGGGAAACTACATCAGCCAAAACAAGGTAACAAAAGGGCAGCAGAGCTTAATCCACCTGCTGTCGGCGTGCCGCACCGGGGGCCTTGGAAGCCATTTCGAGAAATGCGACCATTGCAGCTATACAGAGAAATCTTATAACTCCTGCCGCAACCGCCACTGCCCTGTGTGCCAGCAAAAAGAAAAACTGGAATGGCTGGACAAACGGATGAAAGAACTTCTCCCGGTGGGGTATTACCATTTGGTGTTCACCCTGCCGCATGAGTTAAACCCGCTATGCCTGCAAAACAGGAAAGTGATGTATGGCTTGTTGTTCAAAGCTGTTTCACAAACCCTGCTCGAACTTACCCGTGACGTAAAGCACCTGGGCGCTGATATTGGCCTGGTTACCGTACTCCATACCTGGGGGCAGAACATGAAGGAACACCCACACCTGCATTGCATCATGCCCGCAGGGGGCCTGGGCTTCGACCGCGAACACTGGGTGCATGTACCGGCCAAAAACAACTTTTTCATCGCAGGCAAGATATTGGCAAAAAAGTTCAGGGGAAAGTTTCTGTATTTGCTAAAACAAGCCAAAGAAAAAGGGGAACTCGATTTTCACGGCAAACTGGCAGGCATAAAAGGGCCTGTGCAGTTTAACCGCTTCCTCACGCCTTTATACAAAAAGGACTGGGTGGTGAATGTGCAGGCACCCATGGGCAATCCTGAAAAAATACTGGAATACCTTTCGCGTTACGTGTTTCGTATTGCCATTACCGACCGGCGGATTTTGGAAGTGAAGAATGGCAAAGTGCGATTTTCGTGGAAAGATTACCGTACAGGCAGGTTCCGGGAAATGAAACTGGATGTGGATGAGTTTATCCGCCGGTTTTTGTTGCACATTTTGCCAAAGGGCTTTTTTAAAGTGCGGTACTATGGAATTTTATCGAGCCGTTACCGTAAACAAAACATCCTGGCGGCAAAACAACTGCTGGCACAAGAGGTCGAAAACCGGAAAGAAGAGGCACTGGAAGATGGCGGCCAGGTTTGGGAAAAACAGGATACGGTGTGGACTGAAATCCTGGAATGTATCCAAAACTTCCGGCAGCCTAACTGCCCGGTATGTAAAAAAGGGAGGTTGCGTTTTGCCGGTTTGGTGAAAGATGTTCCGTGGGAACCCGGATAGTGCCTACCCTGCAAATCGTTCTTTGAAAAATTGCACAACCGGTTTACCGGCTAAAACTTTTGGTTTTTGGCTGAACGGGAAAAGTATGTCCGGTGTGGAAACGAAAAACGTGCCCAATATCCGGGTCCCGGCCCCAAAACAGGTAAAATAGCAAAACCGGCGGCAGAAAAACAACGGAAAGGATGCAGAAAAACCATTCAATCCCCATAGTGTATAGCTTTGAACAGCAACGGTTAAGCCCAACACGAATTAAAACACAATTGGGCGTGCATTTTGAGCGCAGTTACCCAAAAAAAAGGCAGTAAGTATGCAAACCTACTGCCTTTTTTCAGGGCCCAACTGTGCCTTAATTCCTAAAATGTTGAACTTAACCTCACTGGCGTTCGGTGGTTTTACAGGCCACCGAAAACCAGTATCTTTGAGGCATTTAATCATTTAAAATTAATTATTATGACAAATTTAAAAAAAGATTTGAACAGGAAGCGGTTTTACGGAATCTAAGTGAAAGGACCCGTAAAAGTTACTGGTGGCACATTGCCGATTACAGTAACTTTTGCAAAAAAGACCCGGAACACACGGGAGTAGAAGAACTCAGGGCCTATTTTCAAAGTATGCTCACCGATGGGAACCACAAACCGGGCAGTGTAAAAATGGGCTACTACGCCCTTCGGTTCCTCTTTACAAATATTTACCATAAGGAGTGGGCAAAAGAATACCTTCCAACGCCAAAGGTTGCCAAAACACTCCCGCTGGTTTTATCAAAAGACGAAGTGAGCGATGTACTCGGGGCTATTGACAACTTCAAGCACCGCGCTATCATCATGCTCATTTATTCCACCGGGGCCAGGGTATCAGAGAGTGTAAACATCAAACTTACCGACATTGACAGCCGACGGATGCAGGTAAACATCCAGGAAGGCAAAGGGCTGAAACAACGTAAAGTGCCGCTATCGCCGGTTTTACTTTCTGTTTTAAGGGATTATTACAAAAAGTACAAGCCGCAGCATTACCTTTTTGAAGGCGCGGGAGGAAAAGGTACCCACCTGGGCATTACAGCAGTACGGACTATTTGTATTAATGCACGGCACCGCACGCCACAGGTTAAAAAGCCTTACACGCCACACACTTTCCGGCATTGTTTTGCCACGCACCACCTCGAACAGGGCACCAACATTCTGGCCATACAGCGCCTGATGGGGCATTCCGATTTAAGCAACACGCTCAAATACCTCCACGTGCAGCAACTCAACACAAGCCAGGTGGTAAACCCGCTGGACACGCTGGAAGGACTGGAGGGGCTATGCAGGAACAAATAACTGTAGGAAGTTTACTGCGTGAATACGGGGGAAACTACATCAGCCAAAACAAGGTAACAAAAGGGCAGCAGAGCTTAATCCACCTGCTGTCGGCGTGCCGCACCGGGGGCCTTGGAAGCCATTTCGAGAAATGCGACCATTGCAGCTATACAGAGAAATCTTATAACTCCTGCCGCAACCGCCACTGCCCTGTGTGCCAGCAAAAAGAAAAACTGGAATGGCTGGACAAACGGATGAAAGAACTTCTCCCGGTGGGGTATTATCATTTGGTGTTCACCCTTCCGCATGAGTTAAACCCGCTATGCCTGCAAAATAAGAAGGCGATGTATGGTTTATTATTTAAAGCCGTTTCACAAACTATGCTTGAACTTACGCGCGATGTAAAGCACCTGGGTGCTGATATTGGCCTGGTTACCGTACTCCATACCTGGGGGCAGAACATGAAGGAACACCCACACCTGCATTGCATCATGCCCGCAGGGGGCCTGGGCTTCGACCGCGAACACTGGGTGCATGTACCGGCCAAAAACAACTTTTTCATCGCAGGCAAGATATTGGCAAAAAAGTTCAGGGGAAAGTTTCTGTATTTGCTAAAACAAGCCAAAGAAAAAGGGGAACTCGATTTTCACGGCAAACTGGCAGGCATAAAAGGGCCTGTGCAGTTTAACCGCTTCCTCACGCCTTTATACAAAAAGGACTGGGTGGTGAATGTGCAGGCACCCATGGGCAATCCTGAAAAAATACTGGAATACCTTTCGCGTTACGTGTTTCGTATTGCCATTACCGACCGGCGGATTTTGGAAGTGAAGAATGGCAAAGTGCGATTTTCGTGGAAAGATTACCGTACAGGCAGGTTCAGGGAAATGAAACTGGATGTGGATGAGTTTATCCGCCGGTTTTTGTTGCACATTTTGCCAAAGGGCTTTTTTAAAGTGCGGTACTATGGAATTTTATCGAGCCGTTACCGTAAACAAAACATCCTGGCGGCAAAACAACTGCTGGCACAAGAGGTCGAAAACCGGAAAGAAGAGGCACTGGAAGATGGCGGCCAGGTTTGGGAAAAACAGGATACGGTGTGGACTGAAATCCTGGAATGTATCCAAAACTTCCGGCAGCCTAACTGCCCGGTATGTAAAAAAGGGAGGTTGCGTTTTGCCGGTTTGGTGAAAGATGTTCCGTGGGAACCCGGATAGTGCCTACCCTGCAAATCGTTCTTTGAAAAATTGCACAACCGGTTTACCGGCTAAAACTTTTGGTTTTTGGCTGAACGGGAAAAGTATGTCCGGTGTGGAAACGAAAAACGTGCCCAATATCCGGGTCCCGGCCCCAAAACAGGTAAAATAGCAAAACCGGCGGCAGAAAAACAACGGAAAGGATGCAGAAAAACCATTCAATCCCCATAGTGTATAGCTTTGAACAGCAACGGTTAAGCCCAACACGAATTAAAACACAATTGGGCGTGCATTTTGAGCGCTGTTACCCTAAAAAAAGGCAGTAAGTATGCAAACCTACTGCCTTTTTTCAGGGCCCAACTGTGCCTTAATTCCTAAAATGTTGAACTTAACCTCACTGGCGTTCGGTGGTTTTACAGGCCACCGAAAACCAGTATCTTTGAGGCATTTAATCATTTAAAATTAATTATTATGACAAATTTAAAAAAAGCTTTGAACAGGAAGCGGTTTTACGCAATTTAAGTGAAAGGACCCGTAAAAGTTACTGGTGGCACATTGCCGATTACAGTAACTTTTGCAAAAAAGACCCGGAACACACGGGAGTAGAAGAACTCAGGGCCTATTTTCAAAGTATGCTCACCGATGGGAACCACAAACCGGGCAGTGTAAAAATGGGCTACTACGCCCTTCGGTTCCTCTTTACAAATATTTACCATAAGGAGTGGGCAAAAGAATACCTTCCAACGCCAAAGGTTGCCAAAACACTCCCGCTGGTTTTATCAAAAGACGAAGTGAGCGATGTACTTGGGGCTATTGACAACTTCAAGCACCGCGCTATCATCATGCTCATTTATTCCACCGGGGCCAGGGTATCAGAGAGTGTAAACATCAAACTTACCGACATTGACAGCCGGCGGATGCAGGTAAACATCCAGGAAGGCAAAGGGCTGAAACAACGTAAAGTGCCGCTATCGCCGGTTTTACTTTCTGTTTTAAGGGATTATTACAAAAAGTACAAGCCGCAGCATTACCTTTTTGAAGGCGCGGGAGGAAAAGGTACCCACCTGGGCATTACAGCAGTACGGACTATTTGTATTAATGCACGGCACCGCACGCCACAGGTTAAAAAGCCTTACACGCCACACACTTTCCGGCATTGTTTTGCCACGCACCACCTCGAACAGGGCACCAACATCCTGGCCATACAGCGCCTGATGGGGCATTCCGATTTAAGCAACACGCTCAAATACCTCCACGTGCAGCAACTCAACACAAGCCAGGTGGTAAACCCGCTGGACACGCTGGAAGGACTGGAGGGGCTATGCAGGAACAAATAACTGTAGGAAGTTTACTGCGTGAATACGGGGGAAACTACATCAGCCAAAACAAGGTAACAAAAGGGCAGCAGAGCTTAATCCACCTGCTGTCGGCGTGCCGCACCGGGGGCCTTGGAAGCCATTTCGAGAAATGCGACCATTGCAGCTATACAGAGAAATCTTATAACTCCTGCCGCAACCGCCACTGCCCTGTGTGCCAGCAAAAAGAAAAACTGGAATGGCTGGACAAACGGATGAAAGAACTTCTCCCGGTGGGGTATTACCATTTGGTGTTCACCCTGCCGCATGAGTTAAACCCGCTTTGCCTGCAAAATAAGAAGGCGATGTATGGTTTATTATTTAAAGCTGTTTCACAAACCCTGCTCGAACTTACCCGTGACGTAAAGCACCTGGGCGCTGATATTGGCCTGGTTACCGTACTCCATACCTGGGGGCAGAACATGAAGGAACACCCACACCTGCATTGTATTATGCCGGCGGGCGGCCTCAGCTTCGACCGCGAACACTGGGTGCATGTACCGGCCAAAAACAACTTTTTCATCGCAGGCAAGATATTGGCAAAAAAGTTCAGGGGAAAGTTTCTGTATTTGCTAAAACAAGCCAAAGAAAAAGGGGAACTCGATTTTCACGGCAAACTGGCAGGCATAAAAGGGCCTGTGCAGTTTAACCGCTTCCTCACGCCTTTATACAAAAAGGACTGGGTGGTGAATGTGCAGGCACCCATGGGCAATCCTGAAAAAATACTGGAATACCTTTCGCGTTACGTGTTTCGTATTGCCATTACCGACCGGCGTATTATTGAAGTGAAAGACGGGAAAGTGCGTTTTTCGTGGAAAGATTACCGTACAGGCAGGTTCAGGGAAATGAAACTGGATGTGGATGAGTTTATCCGCCGGTTTTTGTTGCACATTTTGCCAAAGGGCTTTTTTAAAGTGCGGTACTATGGAATTTTATCGAGCCGTTACCGTAAACAAAACATCCTGGCGGCAAAACAACTGCTGGCACAAGAGGTCGAAAACCGGAAAGAAGAGGCACTGGAAGATGGCGGCCAGGTTTGGGAAAGACAGGATACGGTGTGGACTGAAATCCTGGAATGTATCCAAAACTTCCGGCAGCCCAACTGCCCGGTATGTAAAAAAGGAAGGCTGCGTTTTGCCGGTTTGGTGAAAGATGTTCCGTGGGAACCCGGATAGTGATACTCTGCAAATCGTTCTTTGAAAAATTGCACAACCGGTTTACCGGCTAAAAATTCCCTGTTTTTGGCTGAACGGGAAAAGTATGTCCGGTGTGGAAACGAAAAACGTGCCCAATATCCGGGTCCCGGCCCCAAAACAGGTAAAATAGCAAAACCGGCGGCAGAAAAACAACGGAAAGGATGCAGAAAAACCATTCAATCCCCATAGTGTATAGCTTTGAACAGCAACGGTTAAGCCCAACACGAATTAAAACACAATTGGGCGTGCATTTTGAGCGCAGTTACCCAAAAAAAAGGCAGTAAGTATGCAAACCTACTGCCTTTTTTCAGGGCCCAACTGTGCCTTAATTCCTAAAATGTTACCATTTCGTGCTTTATTTATTTTTTCTCTTTTTTAAAATCTCTAACACAGGAGCATCATTCACTCCGCTAGGTATAATTGGATTATCGTCATTTAGTATGGCTACACCTGCTGGGTCATTTAATCCAAGTTCCCATGCATTTTTGATATCTATTTTTAATTTGACAATTCCCTTGTCAAAGAAAGGTTCAATATCTCTGCCGTCTGGGGTCATCTGGGCAGGGCAAAACAGAATCTTTTGTCCACTTTTAATTATTTGCTCAATTCTGTGCATGTTTTCCGGATTATTGGGTGTCATTAAATGAAAACGTGCTGTAACATTAAAAAACCTTTCTTTAGAATCTGAAGCAAGAGCTACCATATTTGCTGTAATATGGACTTTATACCAATAAGGATTTTCTTTATTTACTCCTTTGATAATAGTTACTTTAATAATATCCTTAGTGTCTTCTTTTCCAAATCGAGTTATCCAATTTTCGAATATAGATTTAGCAGGATTGCCATTTACAAATGATAGGAAAATTCCATAGCCAATACCAGGTGCATAAAATGGACCAAATCCGTTCCATTTTGCTTCGTCCCATAATTTATCTTGGATTATCGAAATAACCTTATTTTCGTCATGCCTAGTTGGATTATATCCCTGAAAACCTTCTTTAGGAACTTTTTTTTGTTTTTCTTTCTTTTTCTCTTTTATTTCAAAGTTTATAAGTTTGCCCTCTTTTTTCTTATAATCTTTTGCTCCTTTTGTCCATGCCTCGAAGAATAATTTTGGATTATCCCCTAAAATATTTGTTGTAAAATTTCTATGCTCATAAACAAAAGCTAATCTTTCGTTGAGTTCTTCGTTTTTATATAAATTTTCTAAATAACCTTTAATGTCATCAGTCATAAAATTATTTGCCAAAATCCTACTAGTTAATTCAACCATCTTTAATTGGACGTCATTGAAAGATTCTTTAGGAAAACTGAATTTGTCGATTTCAAAATCGAATTTGGAACCTGATTCATCAATTGTGAATTTGAATAATTTCAATTCCTTCTTTCTTCTCAATCGTATTTCAATCTCTTCTGTTTTAGCCGCTAATTTTGTTAAGGAAGTAGATAAATAGTTTTCGAAAAAAGCGGCAAGTGTTTCAGCGGCTAACAACAATTCTATGTCATTTTGCATTACATATTTAAATGTACAACCAAGAATTTTTGATTTAATTACCACCTCCTTTTCAGACAAAAAATCAGTGTCATAAATTAATTGATTACGTAAGGGTTGATTAGCTGTTAATTCGAAATAGCTTTGTAATTCTGATTCTGAGTTAATATTTAAGTTTTTGTATTCTTCAATAATTAAATCAGAGTGACCCAACCTAAAAAGTACAATATTTTGAGAGAGCCATAATGCCATTCTTTCTAATATGTCCGGCAATAATGAGAGACTATTATGCAAATCATTTGTATTTGCCAATCTTACAGACAAATAAGCATCAAGCATTTCTAAAATCGGAATTTCGTCTTTAGATTCATCAACATCTATTTGTCCTTTTATTACTTGTAATAATTCGTACCAAGTTAAAAAAGCAGGGATTCTCCCCAGTAATAGTTCGTTGGTTGCGAGTTGTTTGGTACATTCAAAAGTACGCTTATCTAATTTACTTTGCTGATACCATAACTTAAAAGCAATGAAGTTTGCTGATATAAAACAATTGTTTGATGCCCAATACAATCCTAATTCCCAAAATGCATGACCTAAACTGCGAAGAGCAAATCCTAACTCGTATTGAGTTTCATCTTTAGCTAGTTTAATTACAGCTTTTCCATAAAAAACTATACTCTCTTTGTAAAGTTTTTTAGTATGTTTTTGTACACCTCTTTGTAAGAATACTCTACCCGCTGCTAATTCAGAAGAACGTTTTTCTGAAATAGATGCAATCAAATCGATTAGTTTATCATATTCAACACTAGTGGGAAATAAGTCACCCATCTCTTCAAACATTTGATGGTAACTTTCAAAAGGGAACTCTATCATTCCGTCTGTTTTTTCCAAACTAGAATGAAGTTTAAGAATTATTGGGGCTGGATTTTCTCTTTTTGCAGGAGTATCCATTAATTGTTGAAAATAAAAATCAATTTCGGCTTTTAATGAAGTATATGGTCTAGTTTCATCTTTAGAGACTTCTTCTAAAAGAGAATAAATCGCTTTTTTTTCATTTTCTAAATTAATATTGAAATCCTCAAGATTGCAATTGAATGCACAAATCCCTCTTAAGGAATTAAATAAGTTTACATATAATTCTAGTTCATCAGCGGTTGAACTAGGTGAAATATATTGCTTAATTTGTTTGTATTCTTCTATAAATGCAGAATAGTCGTTATAATAATATAAATATGTCCATGCCTTTTGGTAATGTATTCTAATCCAAAGCCTATTAAAGTTTAGTTTTTTACAAAACCGAACAACCCTATCAAACTTTCCTTCTACTTCTTCTCTTGGTTTTTCCAGCTTTCTTGCTAAAATGGCTGCTTCTAGTGCGTCTTCAACTTTTTGAAAATCGTACTCAGAATAACGATTAGGATTTTGAATTTTCTCTTCTAGTTCTTCAAGTAATTTATTCCTTTCAACATCATTTGCCCCATGTAAAACTTTTGTGTATTTATATACACTTGATAGACTTAATGAATCTACCGTTATATCAATAAAATTATTTTTAAATACTTCTTCCAATAACCAAGTTCCATCTAAAATAACAACGTCAATCCCGTATTTTTCAATAAACTTATCTTGAGCATCTTTTCGTTTTTTACTTGAAATAGTCTGGTTAGATATAAAATAGATTCGTGTGTATTCTCTTTTAGTAGAAAGAATATTCTTGATGTCGCTTTCAGCTTTAGTTTTCCATTCTTTTTTCGCACTTATGGCAAAGGCCCATTTTTCATCTTTGTTCCAACCATTTTCAGGTATAAACCATCTATCAGATATTTCCTCTGAAACGGGATAGGTCTCTGCGTCAGTTTTTCCATCACCACCTCCAGTTGGTCCAGTTTGTGGTATCAAATTAGGTGCAATAACTTTTTCTACGAGTCGTCTACAAAAACCTTCAAATAAATCTTGCTTTTGATTAGTTGAAATCTTTTCAAGTTCTAATGCAAGAACCTCCTTTGTCAATACAACGTCAGAACTCACTTTCGAATCCGAAAAGTATTCTGGTCGTCTCATTCGATAATATTCGGAAGGTGTTTTTATTTCAAGATTTTTCATCTTACATGTGTAATTAGGTTTCTTCTCTTTTCAGCAGGAAAGTGGGCGTAAGGTCTGACTTGTCCGACCGCTAAAACCCCGGCCTGCCATATACTATTTGTTGTGTGTTCGCCTTTTTACTTTGTCTGCCAATTGCTTAATTTTACTTTTTGTTTATCAATCTGAAGCAATTTTATTATCTCACTCAACTGCTCATTCGATTCTACAAAAATCCATTCAATGTCTTTAATCCTGAATTTCAACGAATATGGCTCAAGTTTTTTGTTGTAATAATCCTGCTTGACTATATATTTACTTCTGTCTTGAGATATTAACCCTCCACCGATTTGCTTTTTGGTTGGAACATATCGCCACTCATTTTCCTTCCTAAAATCAAAATTTGGGCGATTAAAGTAACTGTTAAACCCTTTTGCATTTTTTGTAAAACATTTGATTGTCATTATTGATAATCTAACATGAGGTGCAAGTTGAGTTTTTGCATTTTTTCGTCTGGCTTTTAATAAGTCAGCAAGTGAGTTTGCTAAAATTGAGTTTTTATCAATGTAAAGCACAGGGTGAATTCTATGTTTTTCTACCCAAGATTGAGATAAGGCAATGCCAAATCTACCATAAGTTATTTTCTCATCGTTAATAGTTGAAATTTCATATTCGCTGAATGATATCATTGGATGAGCTGCGCTTGAAATTTTTTTATCTCCTAAATAAAACTCCTCTTTACAATAGTTAAGTTTAAGTGATTGACTGACTATTATACTTTTTAATTTCTCAAAGTCTGATGTAAAGTGAATAATCTGTTTCATTCCAAGTCTATATTTAGGCTGCTTAATTCAAGTTGACAAACAACTAGAGTGTATCAATATTATTGTTATTTCTCCAATGTCAGTTAAGGGCTGCTGTTATACACCCATATAGGGATGTATTGGGTAATTATTATGTTCCATCAAGAAATATTCTTTGTTGATTTGGTTTCATTGTCTGCTTTTATACAATTTATTCACCGGTTTGTCTCCATTGAAAGTAACGTTTTTTATTGTCAAACAAAAACTGGGGCATGGAAGTACATCTGCAACTATTGCGGTGAAGGGTGAATCTAAACAGACCTGTTCGGCTGCCCCCTCTTTCTCCAGGAGTTTACCGGATTTATTACTATGACAAGGAGACTAAATTTTTGTTTCCTGTGTTGTGCCCTTTTACAAAAAGCCTGTGCGTACTTTTAATTTGGTCAATCTGTTGGGGGAGGACATTAGCCTGTTTCGCAAATACTTCCCATTTACTTACAGCGTCAATAACCTGTTGAATTATTGCTTTTCTCGAACTAATGTTATTTTCCTCTCCAATTTTGAGCAGGTCATTGATTTCGAAATTATCCCTTTTCCCATTTATCGACAGCTGGTGTTGGCTGGTCCATATCCCCGCAGGGTTGTAACTATAGGACACATCATAAGCCGGGGAAAGGGCCCAATGACCGTTTTTGTGCATCAAAAAGGAGATATTTTTTGCGTGGTCGTCCTGGTTCCGGGCCACTACATTGAACACCATTCTCCGGAATTGCTCAACAAAATCGTTATGTAGTAACCGCATTTTTCTAAGGACAGTGAAAACCTGTTCATATGAATAAGAGCCTGGGAGTCTGTAATCAAAACCAGCCAGGCCACTTAAGGTTTGCATATGCACTTTTTCACCATCGGTGCGGTCAAAACGCCTGGTAATGAAATGAGCGCGGTTGCCTTCCGTTAACAGCTTCGACTCAGACATGTTTATACCAGCATCATTGGCCATTTTGTAGTAAGCATATTCGATACGTCCGTATCCTTCCGGGTCCCCATGTATATCATTTGTTACCCCGTCAAGTTTGATAAGCCAATCGGAATGGTCCGGCCCGTGTAGGATGTCCCCTGGTTTATATTCCTGGTTAATTTCATCGAGGGCCAGTATGGCTTTTGCCCTGGCTCCACCTGCAGAGGTTCCGGTTCTCAAGATTTTATCAAGTAAACTGTCTTCACGGTCCGAATAACTTTGCTGACCTTCTGAGGTGAACACTTTGCGGGTAATTTCAACAAGTTCAGAAATATCAATGTTGGTTGGTTTAAAATCCGCCCCAGCCAAAACAGGTTCATATTCGAGCGCTCCCATACCTCTTTTCCCGACGTAGCCGAGTCTTTCAAGCGGGGCGAGTTTTTCTATAGTCTTTCCCTGTTTGACCAGCCAGGCTTTCAGAATGTAATTTCCGAAGTCATCAGGTAAGGAGTCTGCAATCATAGGAGGGAGGCCCTTAAAGGTATCAAAAGGAAGAGTACGGAACTCATAACTTTCTCCTTCTATGAGAGGCATTAAAAGAGGTGCAAGCTCCGGACCGTTTTTAACAAAATTGGGGCTGTATTCAAAAACAGCAACTCTGCGCTTGTCATTCCAGGTTAACGCACCAACTAACTGGTCCCATATACGAACTTTAATATTCATCGTTTATTCTTTTTTGAAGCACGTCTACATTTTTTTTCCTCGATTTTCATTAGCTGAATAGGACTTATTCCGGGAGGTTCGAGAATTTTATCCAGGTATTCAAGTTTATTAAGGGCTCTCAAAATTCTCAAAAAGGTAATCATCGTGAAAGCTTTCCCGTTTTCTATCCTGGAGATTTCATCAGGTCCTTTTCCGACCATATCTCCAAGTTCCTGTTGTGTAATATTCTGGTTCAGGCGGAAACCTTTCAGCCGTTTTCCTATCTCAGCAATAATCTGCTTTTCGGACAATTCATACCAAGGGTGGAAATTGACACGCATAATTAAGGAATTAAATATGTGTAAATATACAAATTAAAACCAGTTAAGACCATTATATTGTATATATACACAATTACTGTGGACAGGCGCTCAGCTACAGCTGAGACATGGTAGAACTTTTGTCCTCACTTTCCCAGGCGAAAAAATAACCATCCAATCGGCCGGGTATATGAAAACGTGTATTAAGATGATCGAGAGATCAATTATTGAAGAATGATATCAGCATCGATATCAAGTTTTTTGTGAATCTTTTTTGCAACATCTAAAGTAATATCACTGCATCCATTCAGATATTGTGAAATTAGTGTGGCTGATACTTCAAGTAAATTTGCCAGGTCCTTCTGTTTTAGATTCATTTCGAACATGCGGAGTTTAATAACATCAACTAAAGAAGGTAACTCGATGGGGTAGTATTCTTTTTCGTATGCTTCAACAATGTCAGTATGAAATTCCAGCTGTACCTTTTCATCATCTGACAGAGAGTCAAGACTTCTCCCGACCAGCAATTGATCTACTACACGCAGTGATTTTTCGTACTTTTCTTTTGAGACAATCATAATCGAGTTTTAACAAATTTAATATAAAGCAATTTAATTTTAAAAATGTCGACAAAACAAATGCCTGAAAATCTTCAGCAGCTGACACCTGGTTCAACTTTTATCGACAAAAAGAGACCTACAGGAAATCGGAACCGGCGCCTGTAGAAAATCAAGATAAAATGTTGATTAAAAAACTACAGTTGTTTTAAGAATATAGTTATTTGCCGCGTAATCGAATCAGACCGTTTTATTAGTGTTTCAGAGCGAAAAATAGGACGCAATGAAGGTGAAAATAGTACACTTTAAATGTCAAGTAGTATAAGTTAGTATAGATTAAATGCCAAATAATATAAAATAGGACACGATGAAGACGAAAATAGGAAACTTTGAAGGTGTAAAATAGGACACATTGAAGGCGTGAAATGTAAAAACTTTGACAGCACTCCAATAGAACCGGGCATTACAGAATACATTTCATATAGAATTAAAAAAAATAGGACATATTGAAGGCGAAAATAGGACACTTTGAAGATGTAAAAACCTTATTGCAAAGTTATTCAATGTGTTACAGTATTTAAAAGAAATAATCAGGTGAATAAATAATTAGTATATTTGAATATGCTAACAAGAAGAAAATCAACTATATAAGTACTATGTCTCTGGTGGTTTTCAAATTATCTATCAATTACATGAACCAAGCGTAGACCTTCAAAGTGTCCTATTTAATTTCACTTCCTGACCTCAGTGGTGATTCGGTTGACAAATTCCATGTCAGTGAGTCCTTTAAACATTCCATTCAATTCCTTTTCTGTTGACACAAGTCTTTCCAGGCCATAGATCCGAAAAACACCATAAAGAATATTTTTGGTTTCATCTGTGAGCTTGTATTTCTTAGTCATTTCGGCAAGAAATACTTGCGCCTCAGAATGGTCAAAATCAGAAAGTTGTTGTGGTTCCCGGTCGTTCAGGGTATAGAATAGAACACGAAAGTGATTTTAACTGGCTTAATACCCCTTCCCTCGGGCTTTGCTTCGTTAAAACCTCTTTCTGTTCCGTTGGAATAATGAATTTTCCAGTTAAAAGACTTTTCGCTTAACTTATTCAATTCATCCCGGACCGGGTGAAGTATGCGTTTTTCAATCTTGGAAATATTGTAGTCCTTGGGAATTTCAAAATCTTCAATGAATTTGTCAAAAGACAAGGACGTGACTTTTTTGTCGAACCAGTGAGACACGAAAGAGTAAAACTGCGGAGAGAAAACGTTTGTGAAAACGAATACTGTTTCCGCCAGGTATTGATTCACATAAAGAAGAAAAGAATAATATAGTTACAAACAAAGTAGCCAATCAGAATTTAAAGTTGAAAGAAAATTGTAACATTTGGTCCTCCTTGCTCAAGTTATAGGTAGTTGTAAGAATTGTCTTTTCAAATGGCGATAACCAAAAGCCACCCCCATATCCCTTATGCCAACGGTCTGAATCTTCATTTTCGAGCCATACTCGTCCCGTATCGTAAAAAGCCAGGATCCCAAGTTCACCGTTTAAAAGATATGAGGCGAAATTAAATAACTTGAATCTGAACTCTGAATTCTGATAAATTGCCTGGTCCCCGTAGAAACGATCAGCCAAATACCCTCTCAGGTTAGTTTTTCCACCCAGTTTTGCAGCCTCTAAGAAAGTATAATCTCCAAATATCTTCGTTCCCCCCAACCGCAAAGCCAATACACTTCTAGGATCTTTTGTAAAACTAATATATGTGCGTAGGTCTGCAACAAGACGAAAGAAGTGAGTTGAGCTGTTATCTAGCTGAAAGAATTGATACCCTTCTCCTCTAAAAGCATATCCTCTTTTGGGGGTTATTTCATTGTCGAGATTGGAATATGTATACCTGCCAAAAAAACCCACAAAATTTTGTTTCTCCAAATCCTCAGGAGTTAAGCCATTATGGGCTAAATCAGAAATAAAATGACCAGGACTTTCTTCGACTTGCGAACGCCTTAAGAATCCTCCAATTCGCAGTTCACTTTCGTTAATTTTTCCGTTTGGAGATTTTCGAATTGCCGTTCTGCCCCATCTCTTCCCTGCAGCGTAACTCATCATTATTTGATTGACACGGAGACGGTAATAACGGTCATCAAACAAGTTATTACTTGTGCTCTCATTACCCATTCCGAAATAATTCATTGCATAATTGGGAGCCTTTAACTCAAAATCGACATGATGATCTATACCGATATTTGTGCTTTTTGAGTCGAAATTATACCTAAAGTTAAAAGCACCTGTTTTTATGGCATAATTTGCCATCAAGGTATGCACGTCAGAACGACGAAATCTATAAACATTGAAAATAGGTCCACCACCGATGAAAAGGCCATCATCCTGATTATATCCTCCAAATATTCCAGGACTTACTACATTGTAATGGAAAGCCATACGATCGTACTGGTTTATATCTTTGTTGTGCGACAAATGTTCTTTGGTATCTTTGTTTAAAAGCAATTTGGTATCATCTTTCAAATCATAGACGATAGTCTGCTTTCCCTGTGATTCTACCAGCGATTTATTTGTGATAGTATCCAGACCGGCTCCCCCGATGATTCGAATTTTAATGCCGTCCGAAACATCACCGATTAGATGAAAATAATCACCACCACCTAAGCCATACAGTCTTACTTCTTCAGTTTCATTGGTGAGAAAGACTCGGTGATAATAAGCTTGTTCCTGTTGCCCATCTTTTGGAAATCTATATACAGAAACTTCTGTCTGCAAATCATTTTTACGTTTTACCTCAAATAAATCCCTCAGATCGGTTCCGACCACATCAACATTTTTGGCGAGAATGAGGTAATGTTGACGAGCCATACTTAAGAGATTATCCCTTCTTTTTTCCAAAATCTCAATTGTTTCCTTAGCGCACAGAGGCTGTACCTCTCTTGGGAATGCATTTACCGCATTTTTTATTTGTTCATTAGTTAATCGGGCTTGAAGGGAATCAATGGTTAATTCCCATGTTCTCCAGTTTGGTTCCGAGAGAAAAGTTCGGTCAAAATATCGAGCATTAGATACCAACCCTTCCATGTTTGGTGTTCGTGGTGAAAAACCTTGTATTTTAGGCATTAACCATTTTCGGGCGGCAATCCAGGGAAGAATGCCTTCGTTTACGTAGAAAGCTTGGTCACGGTCTCTTGGAATCGGCCGATAAACTGTGCTTCCGTTTTCTTTAAAGGCAGCCCAACGCCATTGATCGTCATGACGATCCCAGTCATTAATGAAGGTGTCGAAAAGACGAGCTGTAAGCACTGCCTGCTGATCTATTTGACAATTTGATTTTTCTTTTATTTTATCAAGTAGATCGACGGTTCCTATGATTTCGTGTGATGAACCGAAAATTTCAGTATCAGACCAGTCTCCAGAAGGATGTTCCTCGTACAGAAATAGCTGATTGGCTACGTCTTCTTTATATTCATTCAAACGGTTGTCCTCTGGAACATAAACAATTTTTGGATTGGTATGCAAAATTCCTGCAACTTCTGATAACTTCGAAACGACTAAAGCAGCATAAGGATTCGATGCAGAAATATTATCCTGAACTACGTCAATTGCAAGTGTATTGTGAACCTCGTCAGGCAAAGCACCCTCAACGTATTTTTCCAAAGAGCGCAGAGAATATTGATGGTCAAGAGAATCTGCTAAACGGATAGAGTGAGTTTGCTGTCCTCCGCCACGTCTTAGGATTTTCAGTCCGCCATGTTCTTTCTGAATATCAAAGACTGGCACCTGAACAGGTTTGGCCCAAAGTTCTCGGTAGTTCTTTCCCATCCACTTCCACGTTCCGGAAGAAACAATATACTGTTCGCTTGCTGATTGGATAGCACTGTCAGGCAGTGACGTTCCCGGAAATCTTAAAGACGGCGGTGTGCCAGTAACCTTATAAGTATATAAGATAGTACTAAATAAATGCTTATTCGGACTGTCAAGAGGAAAGAACAGCAACTCTACGCGTCCATCCTGATGAAAATCAAGTCTGGTGTAACCGGCTTTTCTACTTCCGCATTCCAGGCTCTTTTCCTTGATATATTTTCCTCCGACTAAAGACCCTCCGATGATATAGTGCACATTTCTTCTTTTTATATATTGAAAATTTCTTTCATGAGAGGAAGCATAAATTACATTCGGGAATTCGTCAAAAATTGACTCAAGTTTCTTGCGGAAAGCCTTATAGTCAGGATGAGATAGATCCACCCGGGTGCCAAGTAGTTTTCGGTAGAGAGTAATAGGAAAGGCAAATATTCTTTTTGCAAGTGGAAAATATCCACCGTATTCGCCAAACGATATAATGGGATGATAACCGGCTACCACTACTTGTTTACCCTGGTTTCGGCGGAGGGCATCTCGCAAATTGGACCAGGCATTTGGTGTATCATCGAGGTCACATTTCCCCATGCGGGTGTCAAATGGATGTAGCCACCATTGCGTATCCAGCAACAAAATAGTCAGTGAATCGTTTATGTGTACCTCCACCGGTCCCGGACAGCCCCAGTCAGGCATATGGATCTCTTTATTATTTAGATACTCACGATACGTCTTATACTCCCATTTTACCATTTTTTTACCTGTTGGAGTACCATACGACCAATCGGCCCAACCAGGCACTAAGCAGATTGGTCCTACAAATTTGTTTAACGTATCCAGCTGTGAACCAATTGTTTTATTTTTACTATTTTCAGTCAACAGATCAGAGAGATTAGGAAACTGATTATTCCCTAATAAGAGAATACCTTTCTGGTTTTTGTTATAATTCAAAACTGATTCAGGCAGCCTTTTGTATTCCGGTACTGTTGCATTAAACTTCCCGGTATTACCGATCATGAACAAGCTAAAACTTATCGCATCGTTGGTTTGTGAATAGCAGGAGAAGACAAATAGAAAGTGTATGAAAATAAGAAGTAATTTTTTCATATTTTAATGAATTAAAAGTCAATTTACTATTTTCAATTAAGAAAAGCCTTCTATATGGATATTACAGAAAAAGCAAAGTCGTTTGTTATTGATTTTTTTGGGAGAGAAGTTAATCCCAAATTGTCCTTTCACAATCTCACACACACAATTGACGTAGTAAGGCAGTCGGAACTTATTGGCGAAGAAGAGCAATTAAGCAATGCTGAAATGAAGGCTGTATTGATAGCCGCATGGTTTCACGATGTGGGTTATATGACTCAACCCGATAATCACGAAGAAGCAAGCATTACTATCGTTTGT
Organism: Prolixibacter sp. SD074; assembly: GCF_009617895.1. Classification (NCBI taxonomy): domain Bacteria; kingdom Pseudomonadati; phylum Bacteroidota; class Bacteroidia; order Marinilabiliales; family Prolixibacteraceae; genus Prolixibacter; species Prolixibacter sp. SD074. Next base: position 1,853,435 of record NZ_BLAW01000001.1, on the reverse strand, counting down.
TCTTTTTTTGAAGATAATCCAGTCAATGTAGAAATACAGAATCTGACCCAAAGATGCATCGCGGCAACTAAAAGAGACGCAATGCCTGAAAGTTTGCCAGAAAAAGTCATTCGAGACGCTGATTCATCCCATATAGGCTCGGAACATTTTCTTTCTCTGTCAAAAAAGCTCCGAAAGGAACTTATCTCCTGTAACAATGTTGATATTTCAGCACTTGAATATTGGATGAAAACTCTTGATTTCCTGGAAAATCATCAATTTTATACGCGTTATGCAAAACGACAGTTTCAATCGATGAAAGAGATCAATATTGCGAAGGTACGAGAGCTGACTTCCAAACTTCGTCAGAAAGAGGTGAAAGAGGATACAATAAAAGAAAGAACGACCACGAAAGGTATTGAAACCATGTTCAGGATAACCGCCAATAACCAGATGCGTTTGACTGCAATTGCTGACAAAAAGGCCAATATCTTAATATCAATCAATTCCATATTGGTATCTGTCTCTGCCTTAGTTGCTTCCAAGCAGTCTTTCCTAGGTGGAGTATTAACCTTTCCTGTAATTATTCTTTTTATTTTCAGTTTACTATCAATGATTTTTGCCATCCTTTCATGCCGACCGAAACTAAGCTCGCCGAAGTACAACGAAACGAGCTTGAAGCAGAGGGAAGTAAATCTGCTTTTCTTCGGTAACTTTTCACAGCTCACTTTTGCCAGTTACGATAAGTCCGTGAAAGAGATGATGCATGATTATGACTACCTCTACTCTTCGATGATTAAAGATCAGTATTATCTTGGAAAATCTTTGTTTCGCAAGTACAAATTACTGCGCATCGCCTACAATGTTTTTATGTATGGTTTTATACTTGCGGCCATAACCTTTCTCATAGTTAATTTAACATTCAAATAAGATATTTCGATACACCTTCTATCTATCATTTATTTAGGTTCAATGGCATAAATCTCCACCGGGTTCTTTTTACCTATGAGCCTGTCGTTGGCAACCCATTCTATTCTATAATCCGATGCATCTGTTTTAAATGCCTCAACAAACGAACGAGTGACCAAAAGCTTTCTGTTGTAATTTTTACACTGCTTCTGAATTCTGGCTGCCGTATTCAAAATATCACCATGAAATGCAATTTCGCTCTTAATGGTTCCCACTTCTGCTACCATTATTTTACCGGAATTAATTGAAGCGCTAAATTGGGGAATGATTCCAAAATCCTGTGAAAAAAGAGCAGAGAGTTTGAGTAATTCAAATATAAACTCGTAATAAAAATCTACTGCATTCCGATAGTTCTTTAATTTATTTGCCGACCAACTCAACACCACTTCATCACCTACTATCTGGTACTGCATTGCTTGATATTTTATTTCTAACATACCCAGTAGACTAAAACATTTCTGCAAGAACGCACTATATTTACGGTGGCCGAGCATTTCGGCATATTTTGTAGATGAGATTAAATCAATAAACATAATAATTCGACTTTCCTCTCTTGGAGTCCGGTAGTACCCAGAAACGATTCGGAGAAATACCTTGTATCCCACATTTTGTCGGATAGTCTTTAACGTATTGATCATTGTTGAGATGAAGATACCGGTCGAGAATAGATAGATGGTTCCATTATTAAAAAAGTACGATTTAAATAAGTAAATATGGTCTACCGTATTGTTAGAAAGATTTATCTGATAATGAAAAACCGATATAGTAAGAAATATGAGTAACATTAATACAACTACTGAAACAATCCTTATAAGGAACAGTACCCCGAGGCTCAATTTAGAAAAGTATCTGTAAAACAGAACATCTTCGATTAACCATGTTCCAAAGGCTATAATCGACGCCATCCCTAACATCACAAGACTACTCTGATACATCAGTTGAAAGATTTTTGCCCCCTTGTTCAGAATACCTGGCGCCGCTAAAAAAGTCAAAAAAATAAATATACAGAAGAATAAGTTCCAAGCGACTAGATTCACTAATAGTTTGTTCAATAACCAAAACAGGTAAGGTCTTAGAAATCGTTTTTGGATATTGATTTCCTTCTGATTATTTTTCTTACTTATCATCGTGCTTAAAAGAAACTACAATAAATATTACTTTCAAAGTATATTCTATACAACTATAGTTCCAGCTTACTTCATATATATCATTTTTATATGAATGCAGGTATCTTTACTTATTCGGAAGGAAGCTCTGCTGAATTGCGGTCTATTCGTTAAACCTATTGATTGGTAATTTGAGAATCCGATTCCTTCTTTAGGCAACAGAAAACCTTTATTAAAACTCTGATCGTCATTTTCATCATGAACGACAGTTACCGCATAAACCCCTGGAGGAATATTGCTAAAAAAAGCGATGGCACTATCTTTCTTAATAACACCTGTTTCTTTTTTGAAACTATTTCTTAACTCTTTATCCGGGAATGAAGCTCCCTTCTTATATAGTAAGAAAATTACATCACCCTTATCGTTCCGTAAATTACTGACTTCTACTTTTAGTGAACTGTATGTTACTACTGGTACAGAGAACTCTGATAAACCAGTAAAAAAGAGAGTCAGAATAAAATAAGCGCTAATCATTCGTATCATCTCGTCAATGTATTTTATTGCTTAGTTGGATTTTCACCTTGTACTTTGTCTTCTTTCTCGTCATCTATTCGCATAGATTCCTTGGTCATTTTATTCATAAGTCTTTGTTCGTTCATTTGCAAACGAAAACCGCCCAAAATTATATTTACTAAGGATCGGTTCTTTCGTCTTGACTTGAATATGCTTCTTCTTTTCCCCTTTTCAATAATCTCTTGCAAATAATCTCTTGCAGACTTCTTAATGCGATGTAAAACATCTCGCGCACTAAAATTATCTTCTAATAATTCATCGGAAAAAATTATTGTTAAGTAGTATGGTTTCCGACTGAATAATTTGTTCAACTCCTTAAACAAATATTCAAGTTCAGCGTCCGGCGCATCATTTTGAAGTTTACTTCGAATGATTAATTGGTTTATATCAGATTCCAGTTTTAGGAATAATGAAAACAGAATATCATCATCATTCTTGAATAGTGAAGAAAGGGAGTCTTTCCCTACATTCAGTTTTCGAGCTAAGTTGTCGACCGACAAAGAATATATACCAGATTCATAGATGATTCTTCCCGCTGTATCAATAATATTGTTATTGTCGATTTCCATTTCCAGCGAATTTTGATTTTACAATTTAATATTACCAAAGATTTACTCAGATCCACTTATATAGTGCTATTTGCCATCATTACACCTAAGTATGTTCTGCTCGAACAAAGTTAGTGAATATTAACTAACAGGCAAAAGAATTGAAATTCAAAAAATCTTCATTCGCGAAATATTATTCCCAAAATAGTTTCTTGTAAAAAACTTAAGTGAATACGCCATGGCCATTGCAGAAGTTAAGTCTGATAGATGAGAAATATTTAAGAACGCTAAGGAAATTTTAGTTTTTAGTGAATCTAATATTATCTACCAAATAGTATATTCGGATTCCAGTTGCAAGATTGAAACTGTTAGAAAATTATGTTGTGAAGAATAAGGTATTGGTAAGTGATTTTTTATCTTAACGCCAACTATTCTCTGATGATTCTCTTCTATTTATATACCTGATGGCAAAACATTTAAACACATAAGAACTTGAGAAACCACGATAAATGGATAAAGGCCTCAGTGATTGGGACCATTTGGGCTTCGTTCGAGATTGTATTTGGTAGTTTTCTGCATAACCTGCGAATTCCTTTTAGTGGAACGCTACTTACCGGAATTGGATTGATTGTATTGATTTCGGTGAGCTATCTATGGAATGAAAAGGGTTTGTTTTGGCGGGCCGGTTTGATAACGGCCATTTTGAAGACTTTATCACCAAGTGCTGTTATTTTTGGGCCGATGATCGCCATTTTTGCCGAATCAGTACTACTTGAGTTTTCCACGTTGCTTTTGGGACGCACCATAGCCGGATATTTGGCCGGTGCGGTACTGGCTGTTTTATGGAATCTGATTCAGCGCATCATCAACCTCATCATCTTTTATGGTTTTCATATCGTTGAGCTTTACACTCATCTCGTCCAGATGGCTGAAAAAGAAATGCAGATCCATTTCCAAACGATTTGGATGCCTGTGTTAATTTTCTCTGGTGTATATATTCTTCTCGGAATATTTTATGGTTTTTTGGGAATAAAAATTGGACGGAAGCTACGGAATGAACAAGACTTGTACCGACCCGGAAGAAGCTCTTCTACGTTATCTTCCGGGCAAAACCAGCAACGAGGCAACTTTGATTATTCGCTCATCTGGCTGTTTGTAGATCTTATTCTCCTGGTTGGTTCCTTTCTTCTGCTCAGTTTTTCCCCTTGGCAAATATGGAGTATCGCAATTATTCTCATTGGAACGATCTGGTCCATTCGATATAAAAGGGCCTTCAGACAGATAGCCAGCCCCAAATTCTGGGTATATTTTGTTTTGATCACCATGCTTGTTGCATTAGTTTTTAACGGTGATTCCAGCATAGGTGAGAGACTGCTTATCGGCTTACAAATGAATTTCAGAGCGGTGGTCATCATCATGGGATTTTCGGTACTGGGAACGGAATTATATCATCCTAAAATTCGGGCGTTTTTCAAAAGAAGGTCTTTTGAGAAACTGTCGATGGCCCTGGAGCTTTCCTTTGAAAGTTTGCCTTCGGCGGTGGCTAATTTGCCCAATGTTCAGTCTTTCTTTCGTAAACCGATGACTTTTTTCGTTCAACTCCTTTCCGGGATTGAAGGCCGTTTAGCCGAAATGAAGAAGCAAAAGCTTGTTCATCCCCAAATATTCATTTTAAGTGGAGAACGGGGACAAGGAAAAACCGGATATGCCCGTGAAATCATTAACCTGCTTCGGCAGAAAGGAGTTTCTGTCAATGGTATCTATTCTGATAGAGTATTGAATGATGATGAAACGATTGGCTATGATATCGTAGACATCAAAAGCGGAGAACGTGAAATTTTTCTTCGATTAACCGGAGAACCTCAATTTGAACAAATTGGCCGGTATTACATTCATCCGAATGGACTACGTATGGGAACAAACAGTTTGCTAACAGACGGTTCTGAATGCGACCTTGTTGTTATTGATGAAGTTGGTCAATTGGAGCTGAAAGACAGCGGGTGGTCTGATAGCCTAAATCAATTGGTTCAAAAGAATCAGTGTCATCTTTTATTGACGACAAGAACGCGATATGCGGACGAATTTATCAGCAGGTTAAACGGAGCGGATATATCTGTTTATGACCTTTCGGCATACAGACCGGAAGCCATCGGGCATTCGATTTTAAGTCATATTCGTAACGAGTGAATCCACCGGAAGTTGTTTGTTTAACAACAGTTCTATTTACCCGTTTCTCATCTTCTTCGCACCAACTGGTATCCTGAACGAAAGAAGTAGGCTACAGGTAAAACCATTATGTGCATTAATTTAGTGTAAGGAAATATGATGAAGATGAATAGCCCGACTACAATGTGTAGTTTGTAAATTAAGCTATGGCCGGCAATGACCGCGCCGGCATCAGGCTGAAAGGTGATAATTTTTTGTGCCCATTCGCCCAGCGCCGCATAATTTTCCACCGAAGAGGTGGCAGTAGTAGCCATGGAAGCCAGGCCTAATCCCACTTCTACCAACAGCAGAAAAATAATAAAATAGTCTTGCGGGTTGCTGTTTAGCCGAATTCGTTCATTCCGAAACCGTCTGATGATTAGGATGATGATTCCAATGAAAGTAAGGGTTCCAAAAACAGCCCCTAGAGATACGGCCAAGACTCGCTTGGTAGCGGTCGTCATGACCAGATGGTACAACTTTTCGGGGGTGAAGAGGCCTGTAAAATGACCGATGAACACCAGGACAATGCCATAATGAAAAAGGTTGCTGCCCCATTTTAATCCATCTCCGGCCAGGAATTGGCTTGACTTAGCCTGAATAGTCCGGGATGTTTTCACAATGCGTGTGATGAGACCAAACCAGAAGACGGCCATTGCAATATGTGGCAGGTAAGTAAATAGAAAGTTATTGATGTAATTTTCCATGATCCAAATGTTTTAATGACAGGTTGAGCAACCATTATCTCCGCCAAAACGGATGGGGTCTTCACTGTATTCTTTATCCAAATCCATCGGCTTTTCCGCCTCTGTGAGGGAACTGATCTTGTCCATTTCCGGTTGTTTGGCGGAGAGTGAAATAATAGCGCTGAAAATATATTGATAAGTATTCTCCTTTTCCTGCAGTTTTTGGTAAACCTTGCCGATGATGGTGATCGGTTCAGAGAGAATTTCAGCGGCCACCTGTGTTGAAGAGGAAAGCGAAATGAATTCCAGGAATGCGGGCAGGTAATCGGGCAATTCGTTTGTTTTCCATTCCAGGCCTGCCTCCTCGTAAAAACGTATCAAATCCACCATCGCCTGTCCACGGTCTCTCGAGTCACCATGGACATGTTCAAAAAGATGCAGGGAAACCGACCGGGAATAATCGAAAAGCTGAACATAGTGTGCCTGCCATTTCGTTAATTCCTCGTTCGAAAAGACATCGATAAAATTCTGTATGCCTTTCATCTGTTCATCCCTCAATAATTCCTCCTGTCTGAGGAGCATCAGGCAATCCGGCAGGAAATTCTTCAACTCCTTTTGAGGATATGAGAGTAGCAGAGATAGTATTTTATAAGTTTTTATCATGGCTATATTCCTCCGAATAAGTTGGTTCGCGGACGGTTTGAATTATTTGCATCAAATCCTTTTTCGGCTTTCTCCCGGTAGGCATCTTCATTTGGTTTAACCATACGGGTTGGAAGAACATAACGGTCTTTATAGTCCGCTAGTGCCAGATAACGGTACATTTCACTGACTTGTGTTTCAGAGAGGCCAGCTACCGGCAGAATATCTGGGTTGGGAGAATCTTCCAATGATTTGGCCCGCATCCATGCTCTCATGGCCAACATCTTCTTCAGTACGGTGGTAACCGGTTTTTCTTTACCGCCTGTAAAAAGATTGGCCAGGTATTTAACCGGAATACGGAGGGACTCAACATCGGGTAAAATTCCGTTAATCCCCAGTTCTCCGCTGTCAACGGCTGTTTGAACGGGTGACAAAGGAGGTATATACCAGACCATGGGTAAGGTGCGGAATTCAGGGTGTAGAGGTAGCGCTATTTTCCAATCCATCACCATTTTATACACGGGCGATGCAGCAGCTGCTTTTAGATAGTTTTCTGTCATCCCCTGTTTCCTGGCCTCTTTGATAACTTCGGGGTCGTGTGGGTCAAGAAAGATTTTTAACTGGGCTTCATATAAATCTTCTGCATCAGGGGTGGAAGCCAGCGCTTTGATTTGGTCCTGATCGTAAAGCATAACGCCCAGATACCTTATTCTCCCGACACAGGATTCGGAACAGATTGTTGGTTCGCCATTTTCTATTTTTGGAAAGCAGAGTGTGCATTTTTCCGATTTCTTACTCTGCCAGTTGAAATAGACTTTCTTATATGGACAGGCACTGACACATTCGCGCCAACCACGACAGGCATCCTGGTCGATCAGAACTATCCCGTCCTCTTCCCGTTTGTATATAGCCCCTGATGGACAGGCAGCTACGCAGGTAGGATTCAGGCAGTGCTCACAAAGACGAGGAAGATAGAGCATGAATGCATTTTCAAATTCCCTGAGAATTTCTTTTTGTACCTGTTCGAAATTCCGGTCCTGGCTGCGTTTGGCAAAAGTTCCACCCAGGTTATCCTCCCAATTGGGGCCCTTCTCAATCTTATCCATCAACTTACCGGTTATCATCGAATATGGCCGAGCCGACGGAGGTGTTTTGAATTTGGCCTGTTTGTGCAGGACGGAGTAGTTAAACGTAAAAGGTTCGTAATAATCGTCAATTTGCGGCAGATGAGGATTAGCAAATATTCCTTTCATAATCCCTGCTTTGGTACCCATCCGGGGACGCAGCGCACCTTTATCCAGCTTCCATCCACCCTGGTAGTGATCCTGATTTTCCCAATCGGTCGGGTAGCCTGTTCCAGGTTTGGTTTCCACATTATTGAACCAGGCATATTCCATTCCCTGGCGAGTGGTCCATATGTTTTTGCAAGTAACGGAGCACGTGTGGCAACCGATACATTTGTCCAGGTTTAACACCATTCCTATCTGAGCACGAATTCTCATAATCAGTAATTTACTTTGTTATTATCAGCCGGTTTCCTCATCTTTCCATTCTACCTTCTCCAATTTACGTATTACCACAATTTCATCGCGGTTCGAACCGATGGTTCCGTAATAATTAAAACCATAAGCCAGTTGTGCATATCCGCCTATCATGTGGGTTGGCTTTAGGCTCAACCGTTCGAGGGAATTGTGTACACCACCGCGGTTGCCAGTTTCCTGACTGACCGGCATGTTGACGGTCCGCTCCTGGTTATGGTAATAGACCAGAGCCCCCTCCGGAATGCGTTGTGATACAATCACTCTCGTTACCGACGCACCATTCTGGTTGAAGATTTCCACCCAGTCGTTATCTACAAGCTTAATTTTTTCGGCGTCCTTCTCACTCATCCATACCACCGGACCACCTCTCCCCAAGGTAAGCATCAGGAGGTTATCAGACCATGAGGAGTGGATCGTCCATTTGTTGTGAGGGGTCATCATGTTAATGACCAGGTAATTTCCGTCTGATGGTAGTTTTTGAAGGATTCTTTCCACCGATTTCGTCTGAATGGGTGGTTTATAGCAAACCAGGTTTTCACCGTAGGCTCTCATCCACGGGTGGTCCTGATAAAGCGTTTGCCTACCTGTAAGGGTACGCCACGGAATCAGCTCATGGACATTGGTGTAGCCAGCATTGTAAGAAACCTCCTCCGAATCGATTCCGCTCCAAATTGGGGAAGTGATGATCTTCCGGGGTTGAGCCAGGATATCATGATACCTTATTTTTTCGTCGGCGCGGCTTGCAGCCAATGCGTGGTGATTTCGGCCAGTTACTTTTTCCAATGCTTTCCACGCTTTTACAGCAACGTTGCCATTGGTCTCCGGTGCCAGGCTCAGAATTACTTCTGCAGCCTGAATATCCGTCCTGATTTGTGGCAACCCTTGAGCACCCGTCTCCTCTGAAACAGTGTGATTCAATTGTTTCAAAAACTCAACTTCCTCTTCCGTATTCCAGCTAATACCTTTCGCCCCGTTTCCGGCACTCTTCATGAGTGGACCCAAAGAGGTAAAGCGATTGTATGTTTCCGGATAGTTGCGTTCTACGGTGATGATTTTGGGCATATTAAGCCCGGGTTTTGGCTCTTTCCCGTCATGTTTCCAATCGCTGGCGTCTGTCGTTTCGGACATTTCCATGGGAGAATCATGTTGCAACGGCAAGAGAACTACATCTTTTTCGTTACCCAAATGACCGATGGAAAGTTCGGAGAACTTTTTAGCCAGTCCCTTGTATATATCCCAATCTGAACGCGATTCCCATACCGGATCAACGGCCTGATGAAAAGGATGAATGAAAGGATGCATATCAGACGTACTCAGATCGTTCTTTTCGTACCAGGAGGCAGCTGACAGCAAAATATCGGAATGAAGAGCAGTTGTGGACATGCGGAAATCGGCTGTAACGAGCAAATCCAGTTTACCTTCGGGCGCCTGATCGTGCCAGTTTACTTCGGATGGTAACGGTTGCCCGGTGGCCTTCAGATCCTTTCCTAAAACACCGTTTTGGGCACCCAGCAGGTGTTTCATGAAATACTCCATTCCTTTGGCACTTGAGCCCAGCAGGTTGGAGCGCCAAACAAACAGGTTACGGGGAAAGTTAACCGGATTATCCGGGTCCTCCGAAGCAAAATGTATTTCACCACTTTTTAGTTTCTCCAGGGCATAATCTTCCGGCTTCTTCCCGGCTTTTTCCGCTTCACCAGCCAGTTTTACCGGATTAGCATTTAGCTGCGGTGAAGAAGGTAACCATCCCATTCGTTCGGCCTTCACGTTACAGTCTACCATGGTTAGGTTTTTCCAAAGCTTTTGGTCAGCCAGGGGAGAGAGTAATTCATCCAGCTGCACTTTTTCGTAACGCCACTGGTCGCTGTGAAGATAAAAATAGGAGGTTGTATTCATATGGCGGGGAGGCCGGTTCCAGTCGAGACCGAAAGCCAGCGGTAACCAACCGGTTTGCGGCCTTAACTTCTCTTGTCCAACATAGTGCGACCAACCACCACCAGATTGCCCCACACATCCACAGAAGACGAGCATATTGATAGCGCTCCGGTAGATCATATCGGTATGGAACCAGTGGTTGACACCTGCTCCGATGATGATCATCGACCGTCCTCTAGTTTTTGCTGCATTTTCGGCAAACTGGCGGGCGACAGTAATCACCTGTTCTTTGGGAACGCCGGTTATTTGCTCCTGCCATAATGGTGTATACGGAAGATTCTCGTCGTAGCTTTTCGCTGCATTGTGGTCATTCAATCCACGGTCGAGGCCATAATTGGCCACCATCAGATCGAAGACGGTGCAACACCAGGATTCTCCCTCATTGGTGTGGATTCTTTGTACCGGAATTTTGTGCGAAATAATATCGTCATGCTCCGATGCATTGAAGTGTTGATGTTTATAGGTTGGCCCGCCAAAGTATGGAAATGCCACATCAATTATTTCGTCATGTTTCTCTAATACAGAGAGGAGCGGCTGAATATCCTTCCCGGTGCGGGCATCCTTCATTTCCAGGTTCCATTTCTGGCTCTTATCCCATCGCGAACCGATGGTTCCATTCGGTACCGATAATTCACCGGAACTTTCATCCCGAAGTACCGGTTTCCATTCAGGAGATTTATCGACATTCAGCTTATCGGCAAAGTCGGAGGCCCGTAGCAATGCGCCGGCGACATAACCCTTTTCGTGCTTCTCCAGTTTTACCAGAAAGGGGAGGTCGGAATATTGTCGCACATACTCATCAAAATAGGCTGTTTTTTGCTCCAGAAAGAATTCCTTGAGTATTACATGCCCCATAGCCATTCCCAGGGCCGCATCCGTTCCCTGTTTTGGTTTCATCCACAGGTCGGAAAACTTGGCTGCGTCGTTGAAGTCAGGAGCAATCACCACCGTTTTGGTCCCTTTATAACGTACCTGGGTAAAAAACGGAGAATCGGGTGTCCGGGTCACGGGCACGTTGGAGCCCCAGAGCATGAGGAAAGATGAGTTGTACCAGTCGGCACTTTCCGGTACGTCGGTTTGTTCACCCCACGTTTGCGGTGATGCGGGGGGCAAATCGCAATAAAAGTCGTAGAAGCTCAAAACGGAACCACCGATAAGGCTCAGGTACCGGGTACCAGCAGCATAAGAAACCATCGACATGGCCGGGATGGGTGAGAATCCTGCTATCCTGTCGGGGCCAAATTTTTTGATGGTGTAAATATTAGCGGCAGCGATGATTTCATTGACCTCTTCCCAGCCTGCTCTGACAAATCCACCAAGGCCACGTTCGGCCTTGTATTTTTTCGAGATAACTGCGTCTTCCATTACGGTTTGCCAGGCTTCGACCGGGTCACTGCAGTTCTGTTTGGCTTTCCGGTAAGCATCGATTAGCGTCCCGCGCACCATAGGGTGTTTTACGCGGTTGGCACTGTAGAGGTACCATGAATAGCTGGCTCCCCGCGGGCAACCGCGCGGTTCGTGGTTCGGAAGGTCGGGACGGGTTTCGGGGTAATCGGTTTGCTGGATTTCCCAAGTCACCAAACCGTTCTTTACAAATACCTTCCATGAACAGGAGCCTGTGCAGTTCACTCCGTGAGTGGAACGGACAATCTTGTCGTACTGCCATCTGTTCCGGTAGAATTGTTCGCTGTCGCGGTTTCGTTCTGTTGTAACGATGTGTCGGTCCGTGGTTTTTTCTGCCACCCTGCTAAAATAGAAAAGCCGGTTTAATAAACTCATGCCAATGATTTTCAGGTTTGAAAATAGTCTTCATTCTAACTTTCCGCAACGGGTTTACTTTTTAGCAACCTGTAAATAATAAACATATTGATGGCAGCTAAAAGAACAAAAACAAAGAAACCGCGTGCATAACCAATTTTTCCATAGCTATCCGCTATAGCTCCCATGACCGGAGGAATTACAAATCCGCCAAAAGCGCCGAGGCCACCAACCCAACCGGCAGCACCCCCTACCGATTTAGGGACATAATGAGGAACCAGTTTAAAAACAGCAGCATTGTTGAAACCCATACCGGCAGCTAATACTATAGCTGCGAGTATTCCGATGACTGAACTTTGCGTGATTGAAAGTACGATAGCAGAGAGCAAAACCAGGACCATGGCCAGCAGGCTCATTCGTTCACCACCGGTCTTATCGGCAAATGAACCACCCGGTACCCTGAGCAGGGAAGCCAGCAACGAAAAAATAGCGGTAAACAGACCAGCTTTCACTCCACTGAATCCCTGAAACTGGTTCCAATACGTGGGAAACCAGGCCGTGAGGGCAATAAATCCGCCGAAGGTGGTAAAATAGAGCACGACTAGTGCCCAGGTATTTTTCACTTTTGCAGAATTAATCAAGCTGTCTTTGACTCCTCCGGAGGGAAAAATTTCCTGTCCGAGCTTTTTGGCTTCCTCCTTACTTTCGACAACACTCATTTTGGCATCACGAAACTGAAAATAATAGGCATTTACGCCCAGCTTAGCATAAATCAAAAGACCAATAAAAAGGAAAATAAACCAGGCAAAGTAAGCCGATATGAAACCATAGTGCGCAAGGTATAACGGCAGGATGAGCGAGAAAATACCAGGTGCCAGGTTTCCTAAACCGGCATAAGTGCCTAACGCTTTACCTTGTTTCTTCTGAGGATACCAATAGGAGGTTTGTCCAATTCCTACCGAAAAGGTGGCAATACCACAACCGCTAAGGAATCCAAAGAATAAAATCAGGCCATACATACCCTGCATATGGTTTGGATAGCTAAAGTGCAGCAACAGGGTGACTCCTCCCAAACCGATGACTGATAACAAGAGGAGGATAAAAAATGGCTTCTTTCCTCCTGTTGTATCAACCCACGCCCCGAAAGGAATGCGCAGTAACGAACCGGAAAGTGAAGGAATTGCTACCAGCAGTCCCAGGAGTGTGGAGCTGATTCCCATTGCTTCTTTAAAATTGACGGCGGTAGGACCATAGAGCGATACGGCTGCGAAGCCGAAGAAGAAACCCAGGGTGGTCCCGAGTAAGCCCCGTTTAGGCGTGCCTTTTACCTGAAAAGTATCCATAATCGTTAATTGATTTTGTTAACCAGAAACAGCTGTGAATTCCTTATTGTTTCATATGTGTGCTCATAACATAATGCAAGACTGTAATTTATATTTAGATTAACTAAATGAAAGGTAGAGTTATGTAGGTTATAAACTGAGCTTTGAGAACTACACCCAATGGGACTCCGTTAAAGAAAGCGGAGAATAAAGCTGCCTAAAACTAGTTCCTTAATTAATTAAACAACCACCTAATGATCTCCGCTTTCCTAATAAATTACAAGAACTTAACAGACTACCTAACAGTTACCGGTCACAAACTTAGGTACAATTCTTAATTTGAAAGCTTCGAGAAAAAAATGACAAAAAGAATATGTAACCTTATCGGCTTGAACAACGGTTTTCCATACTTTAACAATTGATTCAACTGAGATTTGGTTTAACTATTATAGTTATTTGATTTATGTATGTTGTTAAGAAAGTTAAGAATCTGATGTAATGTAGACAATTCGCGACAAGGTGAAATACTTTGTTTGCTAACTTTTCTTTGACTACTAAATCAAAAAAAACCTTCCGGGAACAAACCACTGAAGCAACTCATCCGCCGGAAGGCGTTCGAAACATATGAAGGTATAGTATTTATTTACACTGTTTTCCTGTACCGCATTACTGCCAGTGAAAACATCACTACGCCATAACCCAGCATGGAAAGAAATTCGTACTTCAAGTCAAAGAATCCAGAGCCTTTCAACACCACATTCCGGATAACTTTCATCATGTAATACATAGGATTCAGATGGTCCAGCCATTGCGCCCAATTTGGCATACTTTCCACTGGGGTAAATAATCCACTCATTAGAATGAAGATGAGGAGGAAGAAATAACTCACAAAAAACACCTGTTGCTGCGTCTCTGAAACTACTGAAATAAATAATCCTAATCCCAGTACGCCTAACAAAAATACCGTGGTGAATCCGTAAAGCACCAGTAAATTTCCCTCAAATGGCATGTTAAATACAATCTTAGCAATTAGCAGGCCAAACGAGAGGTCCAGCAATGCGATTGCTAAAAAAGGAATCATTTTGGCTGCAATGAATTGATATTTCCTGATGGGAGTCACATTGAGTTGTTCCATCGTTCCAATTTCCTTTTCCCGGACCAGATTAACTGCCGCCAGAAACATTCCAACTAGAGTAACAAGAATAACTAATACTCCGGGTGCCATAAAGAAGGAATAGACTAAACTCGGATTATACCAGTATCTCTGCGAAACTTCTATTTTCTGAGGCGGATCAAACCTGGAGATTCCCAACCACGACGTCCTTATTTGATTATTAAAGTCGACAATCACCGAGTTCATGTATGACCATGTCAATTCTGCGGCCAATCCATTTATAGCATCCACACGTAGCTGCAGTGATGCTCGATTATTACGTCTCAGGTCCTTTTCAAAATTCTGAGGAATATCAAGAACTACTCCCGCCTTTCCATTTAACAACTGTTGGTCGGCAGCATGGTCACTATTCGTCATTGACGTTATTTGGAAAAACGGATTTCCTTTCAGTTCGTCCACCAGCTGCCGCGAAGCGTCGCTCATATCCTGATCGACCACATACACATCCGACTTCTTTAATTCCAGCGTGGCTGCATTCACCAATATAACCATCTGAATAATCGGCATTAAAAAGATGATTGGCCACATCGTTTTATTTCGTATGATCTGAATGAATTCCTTTTGAAGAAGATATCTTAATATTTTCATACGTTTTGTGTTACAAATTTCATGTTTATTCTATCTTCCTTTCTCTTTAAATTCAGTTTCTTACTCCAGCCGTAGTTTGAATTTCTTCATGCTGATAACAAGAAAAACTGCTGTCATTCCTGTCATTATCAGCAACTGCTTCCATATATAGCCAGCTCCAACACCTTTCAGCATCACCGCCTTTACAGCCTCAATAAACCAACGAGCGGGCATGATATTTGAAAATACCTGTAGAGCGACTGGCATATTATCAATAGGATAAATAAACCCTGACAATAATATTGTAGGTAACATTAGTATCATTACTGAAACAAACATAGCCTTTACCTGACTGTCAGACATGGTAGATATTAGGATTCCCAAGGAAAGAGCTAAGAGAATATATATAATTACCACGAACATGAGTAAGACGAGACCTCCTCTTACCGGGACTCCGAAAATAAGGTAACCCATGCCGATAATAATTAGCGCATTTAATATGGATAGTACCAGATACGGCGCTACCTTACCTATTATGATATGGTGTGATTTTAATGGAGACACCAGCAGTATCTCCATTGTCCCCATTTCCTTTTCGCGCACGATGGTAATTGATGTCATCATGGCAGAAATTAGAATTAAAATCAGCGCCATCGTTCCAGGAACGTATGTAAAAGCACCCATCAAACTTTCGTTGAATAGCATCCGCACCTGAGACTTGACCTCATAAGGAATATGGTAATTAATAAACTTTTTTTGCAGATAGTCCTGCATAATGGCGTTGGTATAGTTGGAAAGCAACTGTGCCGTATTTGGATCCGATGCATCCGCAATCACTTGGACATCCGCCTGCCCGTCACGTTCGAGCTTTTTCCCGAAATTTTGCTCAAATACCACCACCTCCTTGATGTTTCCTTGTCGGAAGATATTATCAATCTGTCCTTCATTATCCAGCATCGCATCAAGCTTGAAGTAGCCTGACGACAGTAATTTGTGCGTGATTTCGCGAGTCACTTCATCGTTCGATTTATCCAGTATCGCAATTCGCGCATCTTTGATCTCGGTGGTAATTACATAACCGAACAACAGAAGCTGTACAATTGGGATACCAAATAAAATTAGCATTGTACGTGAATCGCGAAAAATATGATGGAACTCTTTTCGTATAAATCCGCGTAATTGTTTCATGTCTTTTGTGTCTTACAATTTATGAATCAAAATTTATTCATTCGAGCGGGCCAGTTTCAGGAATACACCGTCCATGTTAGTGGCATCCCATTCCTTTTTCAGCGCCTCCGGCGTATCGAGCGCAACGATTTTTCCAGCCGACATGATGGCTACCCGGTCGCAATATTCAGCTTCATCCATGTAGTGAGTCGTCACAAATACAGTGATCCCTTCGTGCGCTGCTTCGTAAATCAAATCCCAGAAGCGGCGGCGGGTCACCGGGTCAACACCTCCGGAAGGTTCATCTAGAAAGACAATGGATGGATCATGTATGATGGCTAACGAAAAAGCCAGTTTCTGCTTCCAGCCCAGTGGTAAATCACGCACCAGTTTCCTGCGTGCTGAGCCGAGTTCCAGCTTTTCCAGCAATTCTTCTGTTTTTTCCTTTCGGACACGGGTTGGAATGCCGTAAATTCCGGCAAACAGCCGGATATTTTCATTCACTGTCAAATCTTCGTACAGAGAAAACTTCTGGGACATGTAACCGATCCTGCGTTTAATTTCCTCTCGCTGCTTGAAACCATCCAAACCTGCGACGGTCAACTCTCCTGATGTAGGCTCTAACAGTCCGCACAACATTCGGATAGCCGTGGTTTTACCAGCACCGTTGGCTCCCAGAAAGCCAAAGATTTCGCCTTTGTAGACATCGAAACTCAGGTGATCATCAGCCACAAACTGTCCGAACTTTTTCACCAAATCGCGTACCCGAATGACTGTATTATTTTGTTCCATATCAGCTATCATGTTTTTGCATCAGGTCCATAAATACATCCTCGATACCTGGTTTTATCGGGTTAACAACAATATTTGTGTGACAGCGCTGTTCTAGATATTCTTCCAACGCAGTAGGAGAAATCGCCATATCTTTAAGTGTAACATGGAGGAACTCTCCAAATCCAAAAACCGATTTTATACCAGGATGCCTTTTCAGATCACGAATACATAAATACATATTGTTAGTACGGACCGCCCAAATAATGCTTTCATTATTCTGCGTTACTCTATCCGGTGTATCGATAGTCAGAATATTGCCGTCCTGTATCAGTGCTACCCGGTCGCATAAATTGGCTTCGTCCATGTAGGGCGTTGAAACCAGAATGGTGATGCCCATTTTCTGCAACCGTTTCAGCATTTCCCAGAACTCCTTCCGGGAAACTGCGTCTACTCCAGTCGTAGGTTCATCAAGTATCAACACCTTTGGGGCATGAATTAAAGCGCAGGATAGCGCCAGTTTCTGCTTCATTCCGCCGGACAACCTTCCCGCTAACCGATCCTTGAAGGGTTCGATTTGTTGGTAAATGTCCTTCACCAGGTGGTAGTTCTCCTCGATGGTTGTCCCAAAAACCGTTGCAAAAAAGGTCATGTTCTCCTCAACGGATAAATCGGGATACAGTGAGAAACGCCCCGGCATATAGCCGATCTCCTTTCTCAGTTTTCTGAAATCGTCCACCACATCGAGTTGATTTACCGTCGCACTTCCCGTATCGGGTTTCAGCAAAGTGACCAATATCCGTATCAGCGATGTTTTTCCGGCACCGTCCGGACCAATCAAGCCAAACAGCTCTCCTTCATTCACATCGAGAGAAACGCCATGTAGCGCTTTTACCTCACCGTAGCTCTTTTCGATGTTTTTGACTGATATCATCATTTTTTCAGTCTTTAATGATTTGTAACTCCCGGACAGCCTAGGTAACCTTTGCTTTTATTTGAGGGAAGTTGGTTGTCACCAACTTCCCTTTCTCATGGTTATTTTGAGAATATGATAAAGACCTGCAGGCTCGTGGATACTTCCGGTTTTTCTTTTTTTAGTTCGTCTGGTTGAATCGGACCTCGCCAGGCATACCGACCTTCAGACTGCCATCGTTCGGCACCTTCACTTTCACAGCATAGACCAGTTTTACCCGTTCTTCCTTGGTTTGAATAATTTTGGGAGTAAACTCGGCTTCCGATGAAATCCAGGTTATGATTCCGGTCAATTTTGTATCAGATGTTTTCGAATTGTCGATAAGCACGGTCACTTTTTGTCCCAACTTTATATGTGTCAACTGGGCTCCGCTGATATAAATTTTGAGATTCAGGTATGATAGATCAGCAATCTTGAAGAGCGATTGTCCGGGTGTTACCAGCTCACCCATCTCCTTATATTTCTCCAGTACAGTTCCAGAAATTGGTGCGGTGATATGACATTTACCCAATTGATCTTCTACTTGAGCAATCTGTGCATTCACCACATCAATTTCCTTACTCAAAGAAACTTTCTGTGTACGAACGTTAGTAATCTGCTTATCGAATACATCAATTTGTCCGTTGATATCATCCATCTGCTTTTGCGTCGCAGCGCTGTCAGCAAGCATTCTGGCTACCCGGTTCTTATCAACTTCTACATTGGCACGTTGTTGTTTAATGACGGCAATTTGAGTTTGAATGCTGGCCATCTTCGATTGAATGGAAGTTTTTTGTGCTTCAAGTTGCTCTTTTTTAAGATAGAGTTGGGTGGTGTCCACCAGACCAACCTGAACTCCGGTATTCAATTGATCGCCTTCGCTCAAATTGAACTGAAGCAGTTTTCCACTTACCTCGGATGAGACGATCACATCATCCACTTCAAAGTTTCCGTAGGCATCTGACATTTTGTTATTTCGGTTACATCCCATCAGCATCAGGCCGGCAGCAAAAGCAAAAAGATATTTTCGTTTCATTATACTTTTCATGACGTTATCAGTTATTTGAAAGATTTCCAGTTAATGTATTATAGTTGACAACTGCTTGTAGATATTGAACTTTTCGCGACTCCAGATTGATACGTGCCTGAATTTCAGCATTCAAATCGGTGACATAATCTGCAGAAGTAATCACTCCGTTTTCAAGCTGTGAGGCTGATTGGGCAGCTACTTTGTCGCGAATGCTGACCAATTGCTCATCGGTGCTAATCAATGACTCCAGTTTTTGAATATTTTGGGAAGACTGTACCAAAGCCATGTTAACATTTTGCTTAAAGGTTTCCCGGGAGGAATTAATCATCTGCTTTTGAATGTCCAGCACTTCGCGTTTCCGGCGACTCTGTTTCCAGTCAAAGACGTTCCACTTAACTCCCACACCAACGTAGTAGTAAGAATTGAATTCCGATTGAAGCATGTTTAATCCTGGCTTACCGTAACCCACCTGGCCAAAACCAAAAACTTTCGGATTCCGTGTTTTAGCAATCAAGTCGGCACTTTTATCAATGCCATTTTCCATTTGGTTATAGAGCTTCAGTTCTGGTCGTTGCCAGTCTTTATTTTCCTGTACAATGGCTGGAGCCTGGAATTTTGTATTACCATCAACTGGTAATCCGGTCAATACAGCCAATGATTTGACCGCAGCCACCCGGTTTGCATCGACTTCTTCAATTTGCTGGTCGGTAAGAATTTTTTCGGCGCGCAACGTTTCTACATTTCTTGCCTGTACAACACCGTTTTTAAATCCCGATTCGAGTACCCGTAGACGCTCGGTAATGCTATTTTTCTTCAATTCCAACACCTGATGACTTTTCTGCATCAGGATAATACCGAAATATAGTTGGTTCACCCGGTCATTCAGCGAGTACATTTCCACTTCCAGTTTTTGCTTATCGGTAGCCAGATTTGCCGCATCCACCTCTTTTTGGGCTTTGGTCAATCCTCCATCGTAGATATTCTGATGCAAGTCAATATATACCTTGTATTGGTCCTTCGAGGGAGCAGAAATGTTGAC
Source organism: Prolixibacter sp. SD074 (assembly GCF_009617895.1). Lineage (NCBI taxonomy): Bacteria > Pseudomonadati > Bacteroidota > Bacteroidia > Marinilabiliales > Prolixibacteraceae > Prolixibacter > Prolixibacter sp. SD074. The sequence continues at coordinate 1,833,471 of NZ_BLAW01000001.1, read as the reverse complement.
TCCCGGAATGGATACCGGTACGCTGGTCACATCACTTTGATAAGTAGCCTGACCATTCAGATTCACCGTCGGTAACCAGTTTGCATTCAGGTTTTTTACCTTTAGATGATTCATCTGCCGCTCCCTATCCAAATCACTCAGCTTCGGATAATTCTCACGAGCCTGCTTGTAGCACTCTTCAAGGGTAACCTGCCCGGTCTGGCCAAAAGCCATCTGAACCGGTAAAATGAGTAAGATTAATAATCGTTTCATATGATAATGTTTGTCCATTTATTGTCAACACACAACTATATTAGCTCCGAACCTTTTCAGATTCTTCCCTGCACTCCAATCTTTCAATCAGGATTCGTTATTCCCGGTATGGATTGCCTGCTCGCGGCATGAAAGGAAATGGCCGATTCCTTTTTTGCCATAGGCAAATCAAAAAGTATATTTGTCTCTCGGACTATTCATCTTCCACACCCACCGCCTCAGTAGTAACAATTTCCACTTCAACCACCACCGCCATTCAAACCAGCGGTCATGCTCATCGCACGTTTTCCCACACCGATGACAATATTCATCTTCGCTGGAACAAGCTTTGATAGGATCAAAATCGTGGCCGAACAAGGTACAAACCAGATGATTCCCTTTTTTCGAACTGGAATTTTGTTTTGCGTCTCTCATTTAAACATGTTTTTGATTTTTTCCTGTATCGTTTATGCTCGCTTAAGCGGAGTAATGAGGGCGACAGATTATGACAACTACTTATTTTGGGTTCTTGGTTAAAGCCTGCTTAATAAAAGAGGTGAGTGTTTTCCGTCTTTCTTCCAGATATACATCATATTGCTTGCTGTCACCATTGAAAAAAATCGTCTGAAACAGTGGACGCCCGGCAAAAGGCATGATGACCATACCAATCATATTGGGAAACAGATCTGCAGCTTTAATCGGATTGATATTTCCGGCTTCCACCTCTTTGTCAATCGTCTTCTGTAGCCATCTTGGATCGATTCCACTTTCTCTGATTATCTTCACAAATTTGTCCGGATCGCGATTGATTTCGCCAATTAAGAACTGAGGCAAAAAAGGATTGCCACCAATCACGGTAATATACCGGTCGACAATCCGATCAATCTTATCCAGCAAAGGGCCTTCTTCCTTGAATATCTTCATCAACTCCGGAATTAAAAGCCCAAATGCTTCTTGAAAAATGGCCTCAAACAACTTTTGTTTCGAACGAAAGTAATAATGAAGCAATGACTTATTAATCCCTGCTTCATCTGCTATTTCCTGCATTCTGGCGCCATCCATTCCCTTTCTAACGAAAACGTCCCGAGCAGCATCCAGTATTTTTTTTTCTGTTGATTCGCTTGTCATGATTCTTTACTATTTGATTTAACTGTATGGTCAAAAGTAGATTATTTTTTTTACATACCAAATACTTTGACTAAAAAAATAAACCATTTAATTAAATTTAGTAGTTGACAAGAAATAAAACACTACATAACAGAGTATCTTTTGATTCAAATAGTTGATAAGAAATTAGATAAGTCTACCAAAAATTTTGCAGTACAGAAGGAACACTCAAGTGTTTAACGGGATCCAATAAAAAAAACTCAGAGAATCTTGCTAATAAGTTTACACATCATCGGGTTCCACAAGTTCTCTTTATATAAATCCGTTCTTTTTAGAGTAAGTTCTGATGGATGGTTATTTAATAAAATGCTTTGAGGATCATTTTATTATAGAGATTAAGTATTGTCATTTACTTGACTGAATGCAAGGAAGCAAGGAGGTATCATATATATTTTAAAGTTTTCAGGTGGAGAATTAAGCTGTAGAATATTGTTGATAGGGTATGATATACGATGTATATTGACAACAAAACTTTGAAGTTTGAGATGCCAATTAATTAAAATACTACATACATGTAGTATTTGTCAGTAGAATATTTATATTTGTCCCATCGTGAAAATGATGAATTTTTATTTGTATGAATTTAACCAGCACATCACGTTATTCCATCCGCATTCTTAGTTACATGGCTTTACAGGATGAACGGTTGATTTCGGCCAAACACTTGGTTGAACAACTACACATCTCAGACAAGTATCTGCGGGGATTGATGACAAAGCTGGTCAAGCGGGGACTGGTGAAGTCGATTCAGGGGCGAGAAGGGGGTTATGAAATCGATAAACCATATAAAGATTTGTATCTGTTTGAAATAATTAGCGCTGTCGAAGATATCAGTAAGTACACCGGATGTGTGTTGGGGTTTGAAGAGTGTTCCAACGAAAACCCCTGTGCTTTACATGATAGGTGGAACGATATTAAAACGGATACAGTTCAATTTCTAAAGACAACCACCCTGGCGGATATCGTGAAAGATAAGCACATCATGAAGTTTTGATTTTTTTTAATTTAAAATACTATATGGAAGTAGTATTAAAATCTAACTTAATTTTCTCATAATGAAAGAAACACTACTGGACAAATTCATGAGTCGGAAAGGGCTGTACACTGCTTTCTGGATCATTGCCCTGGTTATGGTAACGATGTTGATTTACTTTACGGCCAACCTGCAAAAGGAGATTCCTCCGATTCCACAACAAGTGAAGTCAGAAAACGGAGAAGTACTTTACACGTATGATGATGTGGTAGCCGGAAAAGGTTACTTTCAGGAGTTTGACCTCACCGATTGGGGAACCTTACTGGGGATGGGAGCTTATATGGGGCCCGATTTCTCGACCGATTTTTTACATTTCCGCACCGAATTTCTCTACAATTATTATGCGCATGAGCTGTATGGAAAATCGAGTAAGGAACTAACTGCGATTGAAAAAGGAGCTGTTAAAGAGCGGGTGAAGCAGGATGTAAAGGGACAAACCCATTTACACAAAGACATCACGACCTACACCGATGCATCTGCCATGGCCTTTAAAGCCAATGTGAAGTATCTGACAACGCTGCTGGTGAAAGGAGACTCCAGCCGGGCATTTACCGGTGGTGTTATCAGGGAGGATGAAGCGGAAAAGATCGCCGATTTCGTTGACTGGACGCAGCTGGTCGCCAGCTCTCTTCGCCCGGGTACGGAACGAACCTGGTCGAATAACTGGCCACCGGAACCTTTGCTGGATCAGGATACAGATTTTAATTCACACAAAGTGTCTTTATGGGAATTTCTGATTCTTTGGTCGCTGACCATTGTTGTGATTTTCTTGTCCTATGAATATCTCTTCAAAAAAGATCACCCGGAAGATCTTCAGTCGGCGATTAAGATTAAGCACCTCTTTAAGTCACAACGAAAATTATTGAAATACATACCAATTGTGGCTGGTCTGTTTGTCATTCAGATGGTTATCGGCGGTTACCTGGCTCACCTGTATACCGAGCCAACAAAAGATTTTCTCATTCCGCAAAGCATATTGCCTTTTAATGTTTTACGCTCGATACATACCCAATTAGCAATCCTGTGGGTGGCGGTAGGATGGTTAGTCGGGGGTTTACTGATTGCACCCTGGGTGGCGAACAAGGATCATAAATATCCCTGGCTGGTTGATGTGCTTTGGGCAGCTTTGCTGATTGTCACAGTGGGGAGTGTGATTGGTTTGTACATGGGAGCAACCGGGCAGATGCGGGATAGCTGGTTCTGGCTCGGCAACGAAGGGCGGGAACTGATTAACCTGGCCCGTGTTTGGGATATTGGATTGGTGGTTGGTTTGGTTTTCTGGTTTTTGCTGATTGTCTCGTTGATCCGGAAAGCAGCTACCAATAACCCGATTGTCAGCACCATTATCTGGGCTTCATTTGCCATTGCCACCCTGTACATAGCCGGAATGATGCCGGTACATAAAATCATCCCCAACTATACGGTTGACGATTATTACCGTTGGTGGGTGATTCACCTGTGGGTGGAGTTAACCTTCGAACTTTTTGCTGCGGGAGTTATTGCCTTTTTCACGGTTTCGTTGGGCTTGATTGCGCAAAAGACAGCTGTGAAAGTGATGTTCTTCGAATTGTTCCTCATCAGTCTAAGCGGCACGCTGGGAGTAGGTCACCACTATTTTTGGCAGGGCCTTGACGAGTACTGGATCGCCATTGGTGGTATCTTCTCAGCGCTGGAGCCACTACCCCTGGCATTGATGATTGTAGAAGCGATGAAGAACTACCGGGAAAAGCGGTTGAGTGGAGAGAAGAATGATTTTTCAATCCCGTTCATGTGGATCGCTGGTTCGGCCATTCTGAACTGGATTGGTGCCGGATTCCTGGGGATGGTTATCAATACGCCCACGATTAGTTACTATTCACATGGAACCTATCTTATCATGCCTCACGCCCATGTGGCCCTGTTGGGGGCATTCGGATACATTTCCATTGCCTTCCTGTATATGACATCAAGGGCCAATTCACTGGCCAACGGGTTGGAATGGAATGAAAAAACGAGCCGGTACGGCTTTTGGATTTTGACCATTGGAGCGCTGCTCTTTGCACTACCAACCTATATTATCGGTATGGAGCAGACCCGTATCGCGCATGACCTGGGATATTTTTATACCCGTCTGCACAGCGCTGTCGAACCGCTGAAGGACTGGATGTGGTTCCGTACTTTACCCGATGGTTTAATGATATTAGGAGGCCTGATCATCTTTTATGATCTGGTACATAAAACCTACTTCGCTAAGAAATTGGCAGATTGAACAGGTAGTATTTAGAAACAACCCCCTGCCTTAGGCGGGGGCTGTTTTCAAAAATCAAAATGCATGTCAGAGTTTACAAAGAAATCGGAAAAGCGAATTAGTGCTTTAACAGCTTACCTGCTCGGGTTACTCGACAGGGAGAAAGGCAGGGACCTCGTAGAAAAGTATGAAATACTGACTACCCAATTTACACCTGCCGATATTCTAGTGGTATTCGACAGGGTATTTCAGCAGCAACCTGATATGGATAACTTGAAAATGGCTTCTAACAAGTTGTTCAATATTTTGTACAAAATGCTTTGCGAATACCCTGCCGTCACTCCGCAGCCTAATTCGTTTGTTGACTACCTGGTGCGAAATAACCAGGGTGTAAGCCGCTTGTTGCAAGAAACGAAACCATTGATCAAATTGGTCAACAGTGACGTTTCGACAAAGACTATTTCGGCTTTGCGAATCCGGTTCGAAGAACTTCAGCGGTTCATGACGCATTACGTTGTCAAGGAAAATGTCCTGTTTCCCTACATCGAGCAGAAATGGAGCCACCATGCCTGCCTGAAACTAATGTGGAGTTTTCATGATGATATCCGCAGAAACGTCAGGGAGGTCCTCGGATTATTGGGAGAGGAACCTTTTGACGTCATCCGTTTCAACAAGATCAGCAGTTTACTTTACTTCAACATCGGTACCATCATATTCCGGGAAGAGAAAATTCTGTATCCTCTTTTACTGGAGAAGACTGATACAGAAGATTTGAATGATATGCTGGCTCAGACCGCCGGGATTGGATTGTCTTTCGTTGAAATGGAAGTACCCTCACAGGCAAAGAAGCAAAGCAAGAAAAATGATCAGCCTATTCAGTTTAAAACCGGGAGACTGACGGTAGAGCAGACTGAGTTGATGCTGAATCACCTTCCGGTGGATATCACTTTTGTAGATGAAGCCGATACCGTTGCTTACTTCTCTTCTCCAAAACACCGGATCTTCCCGCGGGCGACCGGAATTATAGGTCGTAAGGTACAAAACTGTCATCCTGCTGAAAGCGTCGATGTGGTGAACCGTATTGTGGATTCTTTCCGAAACGGAGAAAAAGATGAAGCCTCTTTCTGGATTCATATGGGTGAAAAATACGTACTCATCCGGTACTATGCAGTGCGGGATGAGAAAGAAACTTTCAAAGGTACACTGGAGGTAACGCAGGAGATATCCGGAATTCAAAAAATTGAGGGAGACAGACGCTTGCTGGATTGGGACTGAGGTCAGCCTTGTTGGGGGAAGCTCTAAAAACCACTTAAATCATAAAGAGATGAAAAACGTAACAGAACAATTAACAGCGGAACATCGAAACATTTTACGGGTGATAGACGAGGTGCTGGAGGAGTGCCAGCGGCTGGAATGCGGAGGGACTCTGAATCCGGAGTTTATTGAACACACTATCGATTTTATCCGGAATTATGCCGATAGATACCATCATGCCAAGGAGGAAAAGATTCTCTTTGAAGCGATGCTGGAGAACCAGGATTGCCTGCATTGCAATCCGATCCCGGTGATGCTGCATGAACATGAGGAAAGCCGCAGTTTTGTGCGGAATATGGAGAAGGCCCTTCAAGAGAAGGATGTACCCGCCGTGATAGCCAATGCGCATAATTATTGCCGGTTATTGCAGGGACACATCTACAAGGAAGACCATATTCTTTATCCCATGGCAGAGGAGGCACTGGATGATAGCCAAAAAGAGACGGTACTGCAGCGTTACCGGGAAGCCGATTCCAAAACGTTGACCGTTGAGACGGTGAAAGGGTATGAAACGTTGTTCGCGAACTAAATGACCGGCTGGTAAGAAGGATTTGGAGTGATGGGAGCAGTCAGATCGCGTTGGAAGAAACTACACCGGTGGCCGGGAGTAATCGTGTCGTTTTTGTTACTGTACTATGGTATTACCGGCATATTTATGAATCATCGGCAGTTTTTTTCCGGTCTGGATGTAGATCGAAGTAATTTGCCGGACAACTTTCAATATCATCATTGGAACAACAGTGCTTTGAAGGGGAATTTAATTATCCACCCGGATAGCATCATGGTATACGGAAATATCGGCATCTGGGTGACCGATTCCACATTCGAAAACTATCGGTCGCTCAATGCCGGTTTTCCCTATGGTGCTGACAACCGGAAGATATTTGATCTCCACCGGACGGCTGACGGCCATCTTTATGCTGCCACCCAGTTTGGGTTATACGCTTTTAATACGGCCGAAAAGCAATGGGTGAAATTTCCACTCGATGTACAGATCAACCGGTTTGTTGCTGTTCAAAGTATCAACGATACCATTTATGCAATCAACCGTTCCTGGCTCTTTAAGGGAAAATCGGCTGGCATTCATACCCGGTTTAAAAAGATTGAACTGAATGGACCTATCGATTACCGAAAGACTGTTCCTTTGTTTTTAACCATTTGGCAGATTCATTCGGGGGAGATCTTTGGATTACCGGGCCAGCTTTTTGTCGACTTTCTGGGATTGGTGACGGTCTTTCTTTCAGTTACCGGCCTGATCTATTTCTTTTTCCCGGGATGGCTCAGGAGGAGGAAAAGGAGAAAGAAGAAAATAAAGTATCAGGTGAGCATGAGCCGATGGTCGCTCAAATGGCATAACAAAGTCGGGGCCTGGTTATTTATCTTTCTTTTCATCCTTTTCTTTACCGGGATGTTTCTCCGGCCCCCGGCTCTGATTGCAGTGGCAAAAGCGAAAATCGCTCCCTTAAAGTATTCGAAGATGGATCAGTCCAACCTCTGGTATGATAAGTTACGGGATCTCCATTTCGACGTGTGCGAAAACCGTTGGATGTTATCGACCTCTGAAGGAATGTTTTATATGAAGCCCGGGTCACTTACACCAGTGCCTTTCCATGTACAACCACCGGTAAGCGTCATGGGGATTAACGCACTGGAATGTAACGGTGACAGTGCTTTTCTGGTCGGATCTTTCACTGGGTTATTTCGTTGGCAACCAGGTCATCACGACATTTATGATTATACCAATGGGAAGCTCTACAAGGTAAATCCGTCGGGGCGTCCCATCGGGAACTACAAAGTGACAGGTATGATTACCAAACCCAATGGAGACCAGTATCTGGTTGATTATGACCGAGGCATGATTCCCCTGCACCATGCAGCACCGTTTCCTGATATGCCGAGTCAAATTATCAGGGAATCCCGTATGTCGCTGTGGAGTCTGTGCCTCGAAATCCATACCGGACGCTTCTTCCAATTTTTGCTGGGAGACTTTTATATCCTGCTGGTACCCCTTATCAGTTTAACATCTGCGATGATAGTGATAAGTGGTTACATGGTTTACCGTAAAAAATTCAAACACAAAAAATAACATGACAATGATTGCAAGAACTATTCATTCAACTCCTAAAAAGGAAAACCCACATGGCGTGGAAGTTCACAAAATGTATGATGATCCAACTGCACAGATCATGCACATGACACTTCAACCGGGAGAGGGACTAAAACCTCATACTACCCCGGTCGATGTTACCTTTTATGTACTGGAAGGAAGACCGACGGTGCTGATAGGTGAAGAAACAAAGCATTTTGAGGAGGATACGTTAATTGAAAGTCCGGCACATATTGTCCATTCACTACTGAATGAATCCGAACAGGTCGCTCGTGTTCTGGTCATCAAGGCACCCCGTCCGTCTGGCCCAGGAAAAATGGTGCCTTCAAAATAACGGTCGTACCGGGGAAAAAAAGTAAGTGTCATTCAATTACTCGAAAGATATCCTGTCTTTTTCCTGTTAATGATAGTTCATAAACCACGCATTTAAGGTGGCACTGTATCTGAAAATCATCATATTCACATTCAAACTGCCAAAATTTAGCAAGGTAGTACTGGCGGTTTGTTCCGTGCCACTAACGAAAATACTGCGGTTTGAGTCGGCTACTGTAACATTCCATTTTTTGTACTTATCTCAAGATGTTGGCCATCCTTAGGACTGGACGGAAGATATACGGTATAGGTTGGGCCCCCACTAAACGCTCCGGCACAGAATACTAGTTCATCCGACGAGGTTAATGTGGTTGTGGCAGTAACCTCTTTGATGGTCGGTCCCGATGAACCTCCCGAAGAGCTAATCACGTAGGGACTGGCGCTGGTACCGCTCCCGGTAACTGTTACATTACTGTCGGCATTAATCTTTGTTTCGGAGCCGTCTGTAGTGGATTTATTATTCAGGTCGTTGTAGCTTCCGCTGGAGGCAACTGTCGCCAAAGCCGGCTTGTTGCTTAAGTCGTTGTAATCGTTACTTGTTGCCACGGCAGCCAATGTCGGGGTACCGGTCAGGTCGGAATACTTACCAGTGGTAGCAACTGTCGCCAAGCTACTACTTTCCACCTTATTGTGCCAGCGGGTTGTATCGGCAGCTGTGATGTTGGCAGCGACTGATGCGCTGTAATTTGGGTCGGTTTCCGTTTTAATAAAATAGGGCCCATTGGCCCAGTCAATCGATGATAAGTCGTTATTGGTAACGCCTGTTCCTATAACCAGGGGCGCTAATCCGTTCGTATTGGTGGTGGGAGTTTGCAATTCGGAATAAACGATTTTACCGTCTATCGTACCCTGAATGATGCTAATCCGCATACCAACCTGTTGATTGCGTATAAGGTTGCCTTTGCTGTCACGGATAATTGCCTGGTAACTCATTTTCTCAGGACTTTGTGCCCATCCCGTGTTTGTTAAATGTGCTAAAGATTCAAGGAAACATATTGTACTGGTAACAAGAGATACTGACTTTGGCGCAAAATATGATAACGAATCGTTTTTAAATGATTGGCTTGCAAAGAGTTTAAAGAACGAATAAGCGCAAAAAGAAAGCTTCTACTTACCGACAGGCTAAGTGTTGCATTTAAAGCTGTTTAGATTCCCGTAACTCAGGAAATGATTGATGAAGAAGATGAGGTTATTAACTATTTTACTCCGGTCAAAGTCGCTGAATTACTCAGTCAAATTTCCAGTGGAAATGGTGTTCTTGATGAATTACACTCTTCTTCCTTTTTTAATACGCCTTTTAGCAGAAACAAAAAATCACCTGTAGGTACCGGATTCAGGTCAGATCCTAGTGGTGCTCTTAGAGAGGTTGCAAGAATAATAGGGCAATCTAAAAAAAGTAATGGGCAGTAAGCTAGTGCCTTTTGTCTTTGATATTTTAGTACCACCCTACTCCCTGAAATAGTCTTTTGGTTTTTCAGTAAAATAATTTCTTTTGTTAAACTGCTAAATTTTATTGGCATGTATCAGATATCACATGAAATTTTTGAAGAATTAAAGAATGATGTACTAAACAGTTGGGCGGTTTGGAATGAAGACGGGAATAACACACTTGATTTCTTTCAATCTAAGTTAGATATTTTGAATTCCAGGTTCGTGTTTCTGGGGTTGAATCGGTCAAATGGCGCCGAGAGAAATGAGCATACTCCATTCCGAAACTTTCATGCAGGTCGTCACGTTGGAGATAATCGATTAAAGAAAATTATTCAGGATGAGGTATTGGAGAATTTGATCGGTAGTTTTATGACTGACTTGACGATAGAGGTTCAAACGGATTCTACCAAGGTGAAAGTCAATGAAGAGACTACCGTTAATAAGCTTATCGAGAAACTTTCATTTATGCGTTGTCCGCAAAGATCCATTATTTGCTTTGGAGAAAAGGTATTTGAGTCTATTTGCAGCGGATTGAAAGTGGAAAGGGGTAAGATTATTGAGTTGCCTGAATTCCATCTAAAAAAAGCAACGGTTCACGTTGCAGGCGAACAATGGACTATTTACCGTGTCTGGCATTACAGCAATTATGGGAGATTTCTTCATAAATCGGAAGAAGAGTTGCCGAAGCAATTGCAGTACATCAATACACATGAAGCAAATGAATGATCTCCCTGCCATCACTTAGTCGGGGTAGCGATGGCAGGGAGTTGCAGCAGACTATATGCGTTTTTTTGCAAGTGTTTATTTTAAGAAAGCGGCAGGAAAACGGCAGGAAGCATAAAAAAAGAGTTATGAATTTATTTCATAACTCTTTGATTTTTAATCTGTCGGGGTGACAAGATTTGAACTTGCGACCCCTCGCCCCCCAGACGAGTACTCTAACCAAGCTGAGCTACACCCCGATTTGCTTATGCGGATGCAAATGTAGGTCCCTTTTTCAATTATACAAAATTTTCAACTCAAAAAATCCTGTCTATTGTAGTGTTTTCGCTTATAGTACTGGTTTTCACCCGTACGGAATTTCATGGAAGGAACAAGCGTGATGCCCTCATAGGTTTTGTTTATGTTCAGATAACAAGAATCAATTGATATTCTTCGGAACAAAACGCTTTGATGTGTAACTTTGTCACCAAATAAGAAAAGAATTAAAAACGAAAAAATTATAGAGATGTTTAAATCCATGAATCTGGGGGATAGTCAATCGAAAAAGACTGGACCTGCAGGAGAAGTTGAAAAAGTAAAATGCCTGATCATCGGCTCAGGACCTGCCGGATACACAGCAGCCATTTATGCCGCCCGTGCCAATCTGAGTCCGGTAATGTACGAAGGCTTGCAGCCCGGGGGACAGCTGACGACCACCACCGAAGTTGAAAATTTTCCCGGTTACCCGGAAGGAATTACCGGCCCGGTGATGATGGAAGACCTGAAAGCACAGGCTAAACGCTTTGGAACCGATGTCCGCTGGGGCCTGGCAACAAAAGCTGAAATGGATGGTCCCCCTCACCGCATTACCATCGACAATAAGAAGATAATTGAGGCCGATACAGTAATTATTGCTACCGGAGCAGAGGCCAAGTACCTTGGTCTGGAAGATGAGAAGAAATATGCTGGTTCGGGGGTTTCAGCTTGCGCTACCTGCGATGGTTTCTTCTACCGCGGTAAAGATGTAGCGGTTGTTGGAGGTGGTGATACCGCAGCAGAAGAAGCATTGTATTTGGCTGGATTATGTAGCAAAGTTTACTTGATTGTCCGTCGCGATGAGCTGCGTGCTTCGAAAGTAATGCAGGAGCGCGTATTCAAAACCAGGAATATTGAGATTCTTTGGAAACATCAGACCAAAGGTTTGTTTGGAGATGGGGTAGTAGAAGGAGCTACGCTATGGAAGAACAAAGGGGAAGCCAATGAGGAAGAGGTTCAGATTAAAATTGACGGATTCTTCCTGGCCATCGGTCATAAACCGAATTCCGACATCTTCAAAGATTACGTGAAAACAGATGATGTAGGATACATTCATACCATTGGCAATAGTTCCAGGACTGATGCCGAAGGTGTATTTGCCTGTGGCGACGTGATGGACAGTACCTATCGTCAGGCGGTTACTGCCGCCGGTTCGGGGTGTAAAGCAGCTATCGACGCTGAGCGTTACCTGTCGGAAAAGAATAGCTAATATTTACCTCTCATTGATTTTGACAAATAAAAAAGCCTTCCAAACGGGAGGCTTTTCTTTTGAACGCTTTATTATATCGTTACGATATTTGAGCCATTTTCGTCGTGGAGTATTTCCCTGATTCCAGTTTTTTCCTTACTTCCGAAAATGCTTTGATGGTATATTCCACATCTTCGATGGTGTGGCTGGCCGTCGGGATAAGACGTAACAGCAGCTGACCTTTCGGGATAACAGGATACACAACGATAGAGCAGAAAATGTTGTAATTCTCACGCAAATCCATTACCACGTTGGTTCCTTCGGCAACACTTCCCGACAGGTAAACGGGAGTAACCGGTGAGTTGGTGACACCCAAATCAAAGTTTTCCTCTTTTAAGCCATTCTGTAATGCGTTGACAATGGTCCATAGTTGTTCACGAAGTTCCGGTTGGGTGCGGAGCAGTTCAAGGCGCTTCAGCGCTCCAATCACCATTGGCATCGGCAACGATTTGGCAAAGGTTTGCGAACGCATATTGTAGCGCAGGTAATCGCAAACTTCTTCTGTACAGGCAATGAAGGCGCCAATTCCGGCCATCGATTTAGCGAAGGTCCCGAAATACATATCAATTTCATCCTGGACACCGAGCTCTTCACCGCTACCGGCACCAGTTTTACCCATGGTCCCGAAACCGTGTGCGTCATCTACCAGAAGACGGAAGCTGTGCTCTTTTTTCAGCGCAACAATATCATCGAGACGTCCCATATCACCCGACATCCCGAAAACACCTTCGGTGATAACCAGGATACCTCCACCTGTTTTTTGTGCCAGGCTGGTAGCATGTTCCAGTTGCTTACGCAAACTGTCCATATCGTTATGCAGGTATACAAAACGTTTACCCATATGGAGACGAACTCCGTCCAGAATGCAGGCATGTGACTCGGCGTCATAAACAACAACGTCATTTCTTCCGACAATGGCATCGATGGTGGAAACCATTCCCTGGTAACCATAGTTCAGCAGAAACGCATCAGGTTTACCGACAAAATCTGCCAGCTCTTTCTCAAGTTCTTCGTGCTTGCTGGTTTGTCCTGACATCATTCTGGCCCCCATAGGGTAAGCCATACCATATTGGGCTGCAGCTTCAGCATCAGCCTTACGTACTTCCGGATGGTTTGCCAATCCGATGTAATTGTTCAGGCTCCAGTTCAGTACCTCTTTCCCGCGAAATTTCATTTTCGGGCCGATCTCTCCTTCGAGTTTCGGAAAAGAAAAATAGCCATGAGCTTCTTTCTTGTACTGGCCGATATTCCCCTTGTTGGTTTTTATTTTCTCAAAAATATCCACGATTCATGCGGTTTTGATTAAAACAATGCAAAAGTAAACTTTTTTGATTTTATACCAAACACCCCCTACCTGCTGAACATGAGGTATAAACAGCGATAGAGTAGCATTGGTAAGGTTTGGGATTACTGCTGCAAGCCCCAATTTCTCAGGACTTTTTGCAACCTTTATTCCCCGTTTTTTATCTAAGTTAAATTAGGTTGTAAAACAGTTAAAAGTTTAAAAGGAAAGGTTTGAAGCACCTCCCTTTAATTCTGAGATTTTGATGTTTTGAATTGTTGAAAAAAATTATCTTTGCAAAATGATTCGCAAACTGAGGTTTATTTTCATGTTCGCCTTACTGGCAACTATTGCTGCATCGTGTAGCAACTATCAGAAAATTCTTAAAAGTACCGATTACGAATTTAAATTTAAGAAGGCCAAAGAGTATTATGACAATGGTGACTTCAGCCGTGCCACAACCCTTTACCAGGAGCTGGTAAATATTTACAGGGGAACAAGTCGCGCGGACCAGGTTTATTATTATTTGGCAAAGAGTTATTTCGGTCAGAAGGATTATTTGCTTGCCGGGCACTATTTCAGGCAACTGCTGAAAGAGTTTCCCCGGAGTGATTACTCTGAGGAAGCACAATACATGATCGGTTATTGTTATTACAAGAATTCACCGAATACACGGCTGGATCAGGAAATAACCCACAAGGGAATCGATGCATTGCAGCTTTACATTAATCTTTATCCGAATGGAAAAGATGTAAAGGAGGCAACCAAGTTGATTGATGAACTTCGCGAAAAGCTGGTTTACAAATCATATTTGAGTGGGCGTTTGTATTACGATTTGGGTGACTACAGGGCAGCTGTTGTTTCACTGTCAAACAGTCTGAAGGATTTCCCGGATTCCCAATATCGTGAAGAACTGATGTTTTTGTTACTGAAATCGAAGTATCTGTTAGCGGAAAACAGTATTCCGGAGAAAAAAGAAGATCGATTGAATGCGACCCTCGATGAATATTATACCTTTATAGATGATTACCCAAATAGTGATCATCGGAAAGAAGTTGACAAATACTTTAACAATACAAAGAAGTTGTTGAATATTACGGATGAAGATTTAAAAATCGATAGTAAATAGTATGGATTACAAGAAGACCAAAGCCCCTGGCTCAACAGTCCCGCGAGACTTGCATGAACTGGAAAAAGGCACAGGAAATATCTATGAGTCGATCATGATCCTGTCCAAACGCGCCAATCAGATTAGCGCTGAGTTGAAAGAGGAGCTGAATCAGAAATTGCAGGAATTTGCTTCGTACACCGATAATTTAGAAGAGGTTTTTGAAAACCGTGAGCAGATTGAAATCTCACGTTTTTATGAGCGTCTGCCGAAACCGACACTTATCGCTTACGAAGAGATGAAAGACGATCAGATTTATTTCCGCAATCCGGCTAAAGACCGGAAATAAGATTATTGCCGACGCTCGCTGAGTGGTTGGGTTGCGGTAGCAAATTAGGAATAGATGAAACTCCAGGGAAAAAAAATTATACTTGGCGTAACCGGAAGCATAGCAGCCTACAAGGCTGCTTATCTTTTAAGGGGGCTGGTGAAAGAAGGGGCCGAAGTACAGGTGGTGATGACCCCTTCGGCGAAGGAGTTTATTACTCCGCTGACTCTTTCGGCCCTGAGCGGAAAGCCGGTGGTAAGTGAGTTTTTTTCCAGTGAAGACGGAACGTGGCACAGTCATGTTGATATGGGAATATGGGCCGATCTGATGTTGGTCGCCCCGGCAACCGCTTCTACCATGGGGAAGATGGCCCATGGAATAGCCGATACCTTGCTGGTGACTACCTACATGTCGGCCAAGTGCCCGGTAATGCTCGCTCCGGCGATGGATCTGGACATGTTCCAACATCCATCGAATCAACAAAGCATCGGAATTATCAAATCTTACGGCAATATCGTTATCGATCCGGGGTCCGGCGAATTGGCCAGTGGTTTGGTTGGCAAGGGCCGGATGGAAGAACCGGAAGTCATTGTTGAAAAGGTTATTTCCTTCTTCAACGAAAAAAAAAACTGCTGAATAAAACCTTCCTCGTTACAGCAGGCCCCACACACGAAAAAATTGATCCGGTCCGGTTTATCGGAAATTACTCTTCCGGTAAAATGGGCTATGCCATTGCCACTTGTCTGGCCGATAGTGGGGCAGAGGTTATTCTGGTTTCCGGCCCAACTGCACTGGGCATTTCTCACCCCAACATTCGGAAAATTGATGTGACATCGGCTGACGAGATGTACCAGGCATCACTGTCTGCATTTCCTGCTTGCGACGGTGCAGTTATGTCGGCTGCCGTGTCCGACTATGCGCCGGTGAAAAAGGAACAGCAAAAGGTAAAGCGTGCTAAGGGCAACTACACCATCGAGTTGAAACCCAACCCGGATATTGCTGCCAGTTTGGGTGAAATAAAAAAAGAAGGACAGCTGTTGGTCGGGTTTGCGCTGGAGACCCACGACGAAGAAAATAACGCACGAATAAAACTGGAAAAGAAGAATCTCGATTTCATTGTATTGAATTCCCTTCAGGATAAAGGAGCGGGCTTTCAGCACGATACCAATCGGATTACCATCATCGAACGCAACGGAACAAAGCACAACTTTGGATTGAAGCCAAAAACAGAAGTGGCTGCCGATATTGTAAATGCGATGTTGGATATGATGGAAAGGAAGTAGGCTTTCTGTTCCTTTTTGCTAAATTTAGGCAGACAAACGGATAAAGGTATGCAGAAAACAATCCTCGTTATTTTATTGGTTTTCTTTTCGGTAGCTGGGTTTGGACAAGAGTTACGGTGTAATGTGAGTGTGTCCAGTTCACGGATCGAAGGGACCAATAAGCAGATTTTCCAGTCGATGCAAAAGGATATTTACGAGTTCGTGAATAACCGCAAATGGACCGACAACGTGTTTTCGCAGGACGAACGGATCGAATGCAATATTTTTATCCAGATAACCCAGCAGGTGGCGGCCGACGAATTCAAGGGAACGATTCAGGTACAATCGAGACGTCCGGTTTTCAACTCGTCGTATGAATCAACTCTTCTGAATATTAAGGACAATGATTTTCACGTTCGGTATGTGGAGTTTCAACCACTGGAGTTTGACGAAACTTCCAATACGGATGCACTGACGAACGTTTTGGCGTATTACGCGTACATGATAATTGGTTTCGACTATGATACTTTCTCGCCGCAAGGCGGAACTCCCTATTTCCAAAAAGCGCAGGACATTGTAAATCGGTCGCAGAACGCGAGAGAGAAGGGATGGAAAGCTTATGAGGGCGACTACAATCGCTATTGGTTGGCCGAGAACTTACTGAACCGGTCATACTCTTCTTTTCACGATTTGCTGTACCGCTATTACCGGAAGGGACTGGATGTCATGGCTGATAAACCCGATGCAGGCCGGGCCGAAATTGCCGGTGCATTATCGGATATGCAGCGAATTTACCGGACGAAACCGGATACCTATATCAACCGTATTTTCTTCGATGCCAAATCAGATGAGTTAGTTAATATTTTTGAAAAAGGCACACCGGATGAAAAGCGAAGGGTGATGATTGTGGTCTCGGAGTGCGACCCGTCTAACTCGGGGAAATACGAAAAAATTCAAAAATCAAACGGGATTTAAACGCCACTAACAAAGAATACTATGTTAAAACGGCTAAAGATTCGTAATTATGCGTTAATTCGGGAACTTGATGTGGAATTCCAACCTGGTTTTACCATTATTACCGGTGAAACCGGTGCTGGAAAGTCGATTCTTTTGGGCGCCTTATCCCTAATCCTGGGGCAACGTGCCGATACGACCGCATTGAAGGATACTGACAGGAAATGCGTGGTGGAAGGCGTTTTTAACGTCAATGCTTATGGATTGAAAGAGTTGTTCGGACAATATGATCTCGATTATGACGATCAAGCCATTTTTCGGCGGGAAATAAGCCCATCCGGAAAATCCAGGGCCTTTATTAACGATACGCCGGTGAACCTGAAAGCCATGCGCGATTTGGGACTGCGTTTGGTGGATATCCATTCGCAACACCAGAATCTCGAACTTAATAATCAGCATTTTCAGCTTACCGTAGTTGATTTGTATGCCGGTCACAACGATTTACTGGAAACCTACCGGGAAAAATTCCGGATCTACCGGAAAACGGTTCAGTCTCTAAATGTACTCCTTGAAAAAGCCGGGCAATCAAAAGCTGATTTGGATTACTTCCGGTTCCAGTTCGGGCAGCTCGAAAGCGCCTCTTTGGCCGATGGCGAGCAGGAAGAGATGGAAAAGGAGCTGGAAACACTCAACCATACCGAAGAAATTAAAGGAAACCTGACACAACTTTTCGAACTCCTAAATGGTGACGGACCTTCGGTTGTTCGCGGTAGCAAGGACGGCATAAGCCTGTTAAGCAAGGTGGAGGGTTTCTTCCCGGAAGGGGAAAGTTTACGGCAGCGCCTGGAGAGTACTTACCTCGAATTGAAAGATATTGCTGACGAGGCCGAACGGGCAGCCGAAAGTGTTGAGTACGACCCGGGACGTATTGAGTTTTTGAATGACCGTTTGGATCTGATATATACGTTACAGCAAAAGCACCGGGTGGAAACGGTGGCTGAACTGATTGCCATCCGGGATTCGCTCGATGCGAAAATTTCGGATATCGATTCGTATGACCTGGAAATTGAAAAACTGGAAAAACAAAGAGATGCTGCCGAAGCGGAAGTGAAAAAACTGGCTGAGCAGTTATCGGAGCAACGGAAAGAGGTCCTGCCGGCTATTGAAGAACGCGTAAACGGCCTTTTGTTGCAACTGGGCATGCCCAATTCCCGGTTCCGGGTTGACCTGAATTCTAACGGAACACCTGCCTCCAGTGGAACCGATGAGGTAAGTTTTATGTTTTCGGCCAATAAAAACACCGAATTATGCGAAATCTCCAAAGTGGCCTCCGGAGGAGAAATGTCTCGTTTAATGCTTTCGCTGAAATCATTAATTTCAAAATCGAAGGCATTGCCAACGATCATATTTGATGAAATTGATTCGGGTATTTCCGGTGAAATTGCCGGAAAGATGGGGAGTATCCTAAAAGATATGTCTGCCGGGATGCAAGTCATCAACATTACCCATCTTCCGCAGGTGGCAGCAAAGGGCGATTACCACTTCTGGGTATACAAACAGGACACTGAACACGAGACGGTTACCCATCTTAAGCTTCTTTCGGAGAAAGAGCGTGTGGAGGAGTTGGCCAAGATGTTGAGTGGCGAAAATATCTCCGATGCGGCATTACAGAATGCACAGGAACTGCTCCGGTAACGGAGCTTTTTTTGCTTCCCTGTGAACAATTTTAAGTATTATGGGTTGGAAAGGTGTTGTTTAATAATCTGGTGAAAAAGGTTTATTATAACTTTTATATTTTTGCCGCCTTTGGAAAAGAGATCAAGTTTTAAATATCTATGATTATGGCTTATAATTTACTAAAGGGTAAGCGGGGTATTATTTTTGGCGCTTTGGACAGCAATTCCATTGCCTGGAAGGTTGCCGAAAAAGCATACGAAGAAGGAGCTACCTTTACATTGACCAACGTACCGGTTGCACTCCGGATGGGAGAGACGCCGAAGTTGGCTGAAAAATGCAACACGGAAGTAATTCCTGCTGATGCAACAAATGTTGAGGATCTGGAAAAACTAATTGTCCGGTCGATGGAAGTTTTGGGTGGAAAGCTTGACTTTATTCTGCATTCCATCGGAATGTCACCCAATATCCGTAAAGGTAAACATTACAGTGACCTGGATTATGGTTTCCTTGACAAAACACTGGATGTGTCGGCACTCTCTTTTCACAAAGTGATGCAGACGGCCAAAAAACTGGACGCCATCAACGAGTGGGGCTCAGTACTCGCATTGTCTTATGTGGCTGCACAGCGTACCTTCTATGGTTACAACGACATGGCTGATGCCAAATCGTTGCTCGAATCCATTGCCCGTAGCTTTGGTTACATCTACGGACGTGAAAAAAATGTGAGGGTTAATACCATATCACAGTCGCCCACGCCCACAACCGCAGGAAGCGGCGTAAAAGGTTTCGACCGGTTGCTCGACTTCTCCGAGCGGATGTCTCCGCTGGGAAATGCGACAGCTGATGATTGTGCCGAATACTGTATTGTGATGTTCTCCGATTTGACCCGAAAGGTCACCATGCAGAACCTGTTCAACGACGGAGGTTTCTCTGCAATGGGCATGAGCTTGCAGGCGATGGAGCAATACAACAAGGGATTTCAGCTTAGCGATGATCCCAAACACAAGTACGATTAATATCGTTTCTGAAAATAGCGAACATAAAAAAAGCGCCCGGTTACCGGGCGCTTTTTCCTTTTTCCATAATTACGGGACCAGGTCCCAATTCCCAATTCAACTATTTTATCGTTTGTGAAGGCCACATTCTTTGGTGTCGGGGTTTTCCCACCACCAGCGCCCGGCACGAACATCTTCTCCTTCCATAATGGCCCGGGTACAAGGCTGACAGCCAATACTCGGAAAACCTTTATCATGTAACGGGTTATACGGAATCTTGTTTTCGTTAATGTAATCCCATACATCTTTTTCCGTCCAGTCGATAAGCGGATTGAGTTTAATCAGCCCGTTGGCTTCATCCCATTCCACCAGTTTCATGTCCCGACGCGTAACCGATTGCTCGCGGCGTAAACCACAAATCCATACATCCAATCCTTTAAAAGCCCGTTTCAAAGGCTCGATTTTCCGGATATGGCAACATTGCTTCCGGTTCTCAATACTTTCGTAGAAAAGGTTAATTCCCTTCTCATTCACCATTTCCTCTACCCGTGAAGCTTCCGGAAAGAAAACTTTGATTTTAATGCCATACCTGGTATTGGTACGGTGGATTAAGTCATAGGTTTCCGGGAAAAGCCGGCCGGTATCTAATGTGAAAATAGTCGCCCCTTTATCAATCCCGGTAACCATTTCGGTAAGCACTTGGTCCTCTGCCCCAAGGCTGCTCGATAGAGCTATCTTTCCCTTAAATTCTTTTAAGAACCAGGAAAGCACTTCGCCAACACTTGCCTCCTGAAATTTTTCATTCAGGTCATTAATTCTTTCTTTCATACCCGATAGGTTTGGGATTTATCAATACGTGAATGCAAAAATAACGGTATTTTTCAAATCCGAAAGAGTGAATACGGATTGAGTTGATTAATTGTTTGCTTAACAGGGCTGTTTTTTTTGTAGAATATATATTTTTGTGCCCTGTTCGGGTACTTGTCTGTAAACAGAGAATAATTATGTAATATCCGCACAACGGATCAGATTTAGGAAAATCAAACGTCTATGGGAAAATATACCATAAATCATTTACGGGAACTGGAAGCCGAATCAGTCTTCATTCTACGGGAAGTGGCTGCACAATTCGAAAATCCCGTTATGCTATTCTCGGGTGGAAAAGACTCCATCGTCATGTTTTACCTGGCGCGTAAGGCCTTTTTTCCGGCCAGGGTGCCGTTTCCTCTGATGCATATCGATACCGGGCATAACTTCGACGAAACCATCAAATTTCGCGATGAGTTGGCTGAATCGTCCGGAACACGGTTGATCGTTAAGTATGTCCAGGATTCAATCAATTCCGGACGGGCTGTGGAAGAGAAAGGGCCGAATGCCAGTCGTAATATGCTGCAAACGGTTACGCTGCTGGATGCCATCGAGGATGAAAAATTTGATTGCGCAATGGGCGGCGGACGCCGCGATGAGGAGAAGGCCCGTGCCAAGGAACGTTTCTTTTCACACCGCGATGAATTTGGCCAGTGGGATCCCAAAAATCAGCGCCCCGAGCTTTGGAACCTGTTCAACGGGAAAAAGAATGTAGGCGAGCACTTCAGGGTTTTCCCGATCAGTAACTGGACTGAAATGGATGTATGGCAATACATTCTTCTCGAAAATATTGAAATGCCTAACCTGTATTTTACGCACGAGCGCGAAGTTTTCCAACGCGATGGCGTATGGTTGGCGAAAGCACCTTTTATGGAATTGAAACCGGGTGAAAAAGTTGAAAAACGGAAAGTGCGTTGCCGGACTATCGGTGACATTACCTGTACCGGTTTAACACTGTCAACAGCAAATTCACTGGAAGACATTATCCAGGAAGTAGCCATCAGCCGGGTAACCGAAAGGGGAGGCCGTGCCGATGACAAACGCTCGGAGGCGGCCATGGAAGACCGTAAACGGGGAGGATACTTTTAACAGAACCTGCATAACGCAATTAGATAACCCGACAGGAACGCTTGCTGTTTCTGCATTTTAATTAAAACTGAAATATGTCTGGAAAAGAAAGCGGATATCTCGATATGGAGCTTTTACGTTTCACCACTGCCGGAAGCGTGGACGACGGAAAAAGTACGCTTATCGGACGACTATTATACGACAGTAAAGCCATTTTTGAGGATCAAATGGAGGCCATTGAGCGGGCCAGTTTTGGCAAGGGGGGCGAAGAAGTTAACCTTGCACTGTTGACCGATGGTTTGCGGGCCGAACGTGAGCAGGGAATTACCATCGATGTGGCTTACCGTTACTTTGCAACACCGAAGCGGAAATTCATCATTGCCGATACTCCCGGACACGTGCAGTATACACGGAATATGGTTACCGGCGCGTCGACAGCTAATGCAGCCGTTATCCTGGTCGATGCCCGGAACGGCGTTATTGAGCAAACCCGCCGTCATGCATACATCGCTGCGTTACTGAAAATTCCGCACGTAATTGTTTGTGTAAACAAAATGGATCTGGTTGATTTTAGCCGGGAACGCTTCGAAGAAATAAAAGCCGATTTCACTCAGGTGGCCGATCGGCTCGGAAATAAAGATGTTCATTATCTGCCCATCAGTGCCAAATTGGGTGACAATGTTGTAGACAGATCAACCAACACCGACTGGTACGATGGTCCCACTTTCATCGGATTATTGGAAAATATCCCGATTGAACACGATGAGGATTTGTCGGACCCCCGCTTCCCGGTGCAGTACGTTATTCGCCCGCAGGCAGATGAATACCACGATTATCGCGGTTATGCCGGACGTGTAGCCGGCGGCGTTTTTAAAGTGGGCCAGGAAGTGGCCGTTTTCCCTTCCGGGATGAAATCGAAAATTGCTGCTATCGACTTTGGTGGCGAGGAAAAACAGGAAGCTTTCCCCCCGCAAAGTGTTGTCATCAGGCTGGAAGACGATATCGATATTAGTCGTGGTTCCATGATTGCCGATGCTGAAAATCAACCCCGGCAAGGTCAGGAAATAGAATTAATGGTAAGCTGGCTGAGCGAAACGCCCATGGCACTTCGCAAAAAGTACACTTTACTTCATACATCAAACGAAGCACGCTGTATGGTAACCGAAGTGCACCACAAGGTAAATATCAATACACTGGAAGAGATTGTGGATGACAAAACCGTTGGATTGAATGATATCGCGCGCATCCGCATTAAAACGACCAGGCCGCTTTTCTTTGACTCCTATAAACGTAACCGGAATACCGGAAGCCTTATCCTGATTGATGAAGCAACCAACAACACGGTGGGCGCGGGAATGATAATCTGAGATTGGTAGTAATAGATACTCATACAATCAAACTAATCCCTGTCTCTCCTAGGTGAGGCGGGGATTTTTTTTTGTGGCGAATCTTCCGGTACCCCCGGTCAATACCAGCTGCGGCTCCGGGCATTCGCCCGAAGTTCAGGTTAATACCGTCAACTCGTTTAGACAATCATCCGGTGTGCTTTTTAATGTCCCCAGCCATTTAGGTAGTCATCCGGCATTCCGGAAGGCCGTGTTGGGGCACAAAAAAAGGAGGCCGGAGCCTCCTTCGTTTTTCGTTGGTAATTTATTTTAGAAACGGTATGCCATGGTAAACATTACATCGTGTACCAGGGTATGATACTTAATGGGTTTTACAATCTGATCACCTGTTGTGGCATCATAAACCTTAAACGGATAATTGTAGCGTGTCAAATCAGTTAAGCCGTAAGCGATGTCGAGATTGGCGTTGCCAAACCGGAAACCAAGGCCGCCATTATAAGTCACATGCTGGTAATTTGAATTGGGTTGCGAAACACCATCGACAGTTGATTTATAGGGGCTTCCGTAGTATTCATAACCGCCGCGCAAACTAACCGCCGGCGTTACCCTATATTCACCACCTACCCGGATATTCCCGATAGATTGGTAGTAATTGTTGATATCCTGATTTTCTGAATAGAAATCATATCCATCGCTACCGTGGCGCAGTTTGATGTTGTTGTAATTAACATACTCATAGTCGACCGAAAGCAAGCCTTTCTTTCCGAACTGGTAGGCAATGCTACCAATAGCACGGAGAGGCGTTTCCAAATCGTATTTGTAATCGCCGTAAGGTGTTTCTTCCCGGTGACTTCCGGCTCCGGCGCCCACATTGGCATCAAGATTGGAAGATATCCAGGAATGGTAATTTTCCTTCAGGTTGAAAAACGTTGGGGTATGGATGGCTGCACCCAATCGCAATTGAGGGATGGGGCGGTAAATCATACCGAACTTTAAATTGAACCCGACGCCGGTTGTTCTTAGGTAATTGTAGTAATCGAAATTGCCGAAACCGTTGGAACCGCCGTCTTCACCGTAGGTCGAACGTTCCCGATAATACAAATCATCAATACCAACCGTGGCTCCAATGTAAAATTTGTTACTGAAATTGGCCCCCAGCGAAAACACATATTCATTAATGTAGCCTTCTCGTTGAATGGCATAATGCTGATTAACGGTTTCGCCCTGGTACAGAATCGAATTGTACTGATTGTCTCCTGCACCGGGATTGGCTACATCAATCAGGTAGTTTTCCCAGGCCATTTTACTTTCCCACGGAATACCGTTATAATAGGGATCGTAACTGTCGGTTGTCACTAAGTCGTTGTAGTTAATACCGTTGGTATTCTGGGCGAAAGCATCCATCCGCGAATAAGGCGAATTCATAGCCTCTGACAGTGAATTCTGATGGAAGTTGCGCAACCGGTTAAATCCGAGCCCAAAATTGACAGATACCAATCCGCTTTCGGTATCGCCGGGATGATAGATCCCAACATATCCGATGTTGGCGATGTTAAAATTATATTTCGAGTCATCAGCCGTGATTCCCTGGTTGGTCGCCTCCGTTCTGTTGTAATGAAAAACATCGGGAGTAAATGAAAATTCGTTAGCGCGATAAACCGCTATTCCGGCCGGGTTAATACTGAGGGATGAAAAGTCACCTCCCAGCGCGCCAAAGGCGCTACCCATTGCTTTCGAACGGGCTGTAACTCCATAACTCTGTTGCGAGAGCACAAGCGCCTGGTCAACATACTGAGCTGAAGCATATAGTGTCAGCGCCAGCAGGGTGCTGATGGTCATTATTATTCTTTTCATTGTCAAAAGGAATTTAAGTTCTTCATTATTCTTTTGCTGGAACTCGTCACAACAATTTACCTTCTTCTACCGGAATAACTTCCGCCGCTACTACGGCTTCCTCCACCGGATGAAGGTGCGCTGTATGATCTTCCGCTACTGGAAGAGCTTCCGGATGAACGGTAGCTATTACCTGATGAACGGTAACTTCTCGTCGAGCTGCCCGAACGGTAGTTCGATGAACTGCTCGAACCACGACGGTATGAACTGCTGCTTGAACGAACTGCCGAACTGCGGGTTCCGGAGGTACTACTCGGCTTACTGTAACGACTGTAGCTCGATTTGGTAGACGTACTGCTGGGCCGTGTATATTGTCTGGTCGTTGACTTGTTATAAGTGGCCCGGGTATTCATTCTCGGTTTCGAGTAACTCGGCGTATATCTTCTGGTAGTCGTTGTTGTCTGCACAGAAGAACGGCTCCGGGTAGTTTGCTGAGTTTGAACTCTTGGACGGCTCATGACCGTACCTGAGCTTGAGCGAACGGATGAAGAAGTTCCCCGACGGAGACTGGTCTGCACCTGGTTATTTCTTCCCGGTGCGCCGGAATATGTTCCGGATTGACGGGTTGATGTAGCTGTACGCGTTGTTGTCGGTGTTCCCCGGTTAATCGTACCCGATTTGTTGGATGTAGTTCCGGGGCGTGTACCCTGAAGACGGGTTCCGGTAGCGCCGGCACCACCAATCGTTCTTCTTTCGGAGGATGTAGATGAAGAAGCATTTTTTACAGCGCCCGAAGCAGATGATCTGGAAGAACCAACCGGGACCGACCGGCCTAAAGCCTCACCATGATTGATACTACTGCCACCGTAATTGATGGCATTGGAACCTCCACGGCGACCGGTATAATTGCGTTTCCCGTGATAACGATCTACGGAATTTCCGACAACCGGATATCCGCCCCAACCGTAGTATGGGTAACCACCCCAGCCACCATAGTAGGAATTGTATGGGTAACCCCAACCACCGTAATACCAGGGACTGTAATAGCCACCCCAGCTGTAGTAGGAGTATGGATAACCCCAACCACCATAATACCATGGATTGCTCCATCCGAAGCCCCAGCTGATGCTCCATGACGGTCCGTAGTAATACGGGTCCCACATGTAACTATCCCAGTATGGATCATAGAAATAAGGATCCTGGAAACGGCGGATCCGTGAGCTGTAGCTTATGTTATCACTGGGTTCGTAGTAATTGTTGATTACATATTTAACCGAATCATCATCATTGTAATAGGTGGTATCGGCATAATCGGGCTGATCGTTATAGTAGTACTCGTCGATATTTCCATACGAATTTGAACTACCATCCTTCAGTACGTAGTTGTCAACGGTTTTTCCACCGGACGATTCCTTTATATTGGAAACAACCTGTTCCCGTTGAGGAGTGGTTTGTTTTGGTTGTGAAACACCGGCATGTGCCACAACGGGGGGCGGAGTATCGCCAGGCGAGTAATAAATGTCGTCGACATACCCGCTCGTTACCATTGAACCGGTGGAACATCCACCCAGGAAAAGTGCAATGACGGTAAGCAGTTTTAGTCTTGGTTTCATGATTATGTCCTCCCAAAAGTATTTAATATTCTTAGAGAATTTCTTTACTTTGTAAGCTTGAAAATTCACTATACATAAAGCAAATTCCATACCAAAAGATAGAAGATGGCGAAGGAACTAACATCAAAAGAAGAAAATTATTCACAATGGTACAATGATTTGGTTGTGAAGGCCGATTTAGCGGAGAACTCAGCTGTTCGTGGTTGCATGGTAATCAAGCCATACGGTTACGCTATCTGGGAAAAAATGCAGGCTGAACTGGATCGCATGTTTAAGGAAACCGGACACGAAAATGCCTATTTCCCGTTGTTCATTCCTAAATCATTCTTCTCGAAAGAGGCCGATCACGTTGAAGGGTTCGCCAAAGAGTGTGCCGTAGTAACTCATTACCGGTTAAAAAATGATCCGGATGGCAATGGCATAGTGGTCGACCCGGATGCGAAGCTGGAAGAAGAGCTGATTGTACGGCCTACTTCGGAGACCATTATCTGGAATACCTATAAAAACTGGATTCAATCATACCGCGATCTTCCGTTGTTGATAAACCAATGGGCAAACGTTGTGCGTTGGGAAATGCGTACCCGTATGTTCCTTCGTACCTCTGAATTCCTTTGGCAGGAAGGCCATACAGCTCATGCTACGAGGCAGGAGGCCATGGAAGAAACGGAACGCATGATTAATGTGTATGCTGACTTTGCCGAAAACTATATGGCGGTTCCGGTCATCAAGGGAGCAAAATCGGCTAATGAACGTTTTGCCGGAGCGTTGGAAACTTACACCATTGAAGCATTGATGCAGGATGGAAAGGCCCTTCAATCAGGAACGTCGCACTTCCTTGGCCAGAATTTCGCCAAGGCATTCGATGTGCAGTTCACCAATAAGGAAGGGAAACTGGATTATGTTTGGGCGACTTCGTGGGGCGTTTCTACTCGTTTGGTAGGTGCACTGATTATGGCCCATTCCGATAATAACGGCCTGGTGCTGCCTCCGCGCCTGGCGCCTTATGAGGTCGTGATTGTTCCGATTTACAAAAAGGCGGAACAACTGGCGGAAGTGTCAGCCAAAGTGAAGGAAATTATGGCCAAGCTTAGGAAAAGAGGCATTACGGTTAGATACGACGATCGTGACTCACAGCGCCCCGGATGGAAGTTTGCCGAGTATGAAATGAAAGGCGTACCTGTCCGTCTGGCTATGGGGCCACGTGACATGGAAAACGGAACCGTTGAGGTGGCTCGTCGTGACACGTTGGAAAAATCGGTTCAGTCACTCGAAAACATCGATCAGTATGTGGAAGATCTGCTGATTGAAATTCAAAATAACATCTACCGAAAGGCATGGAATTTTCGCAAGGAAAATACCGTGAAGGTGGATACCTATGATGAATTTAAAGAAGTGCTGAATACTAAGGGCGGATTTATTCTGGCCCACTGGGACGGTACTTCCGAAACAGAAACCCGCATCAAGGAGGAAACCAAGGCCACCATTCGCTGTATTCCTTTTGAGGGGGAGGAAGAGGAAGGGACTTGTATGGTAACTGGTAAACCGTCAAAGAGAAGAGTCATATTTGCGCTGGCTTATTAAGTTGGTTGCATTATCATAACTTAAAAAGGGAGTTGTTTCAGTGACTCCTTTTTTTGTACACGATTTTCCCATTCGATTGACAAATAATGAGATTCGTCAGTTTCACTACTTTACAGCGATTTTTTGTACTTCTCTCTCGGCTAAATTTGCTATATTCGGACTCTTAAATCTGCAAATTTGATGATAAAAATGGAAAACCAGGTTGTCGACCGTTTTATCGGTTATGTAAAGATAAACACCCAGTCCGACCCCAAAACGGGGCTTACGCCTAGTACACCGGGCCAGATTACTTTCGCACAAGGACTTACCGAAGAGTTGAAGCGCATCGGACTCGAAGATGTGGAGCTGGATGATAATGGCTATGTGATGGCGACGCTTCCGTCGAATATTGATAAGGAAGTTCCCACGGTTGGATTTATTGCTCACATGGATACCAGTCCGGATTTTTCGGGTAAGAACGTGAATCCGCAGTTCGTTGAGAACTATGACGGAGGCAATGTTGTCCTGAACCAGGAAGAGGGAATTGTATTATCCCCGGAAAAATTCCCTGATATAAAGAAATATACCGGTCAGCGATTAATCGTGACAAATGGTTTGACCTTGCTTGGCGCTGATGATAAAGCCGGATTGGCTGAAATTGTGACTTCCATGGAGTACCTGGCCAGTCATCCCGGGATCAAACATGGGAAGGTACGTGTTGGATTTACTCCTGATGAAGAGATTGGGCAGGGAGCCGATTATTTCAATGTGGAAAAATTTGGAGCTGACTTTGCTTATACCATGGACGGCGGCGAAATAGGTGAACTGCAGTACGAGAACTTCAATGCCGCTTTTGCCCGTGTGATTGTGCATGGAATTAGCGTACATCCCGGTTCGGCTAAGCACAAGATGAAAAACTCGATGCGCATTGCCAGCCAGTTTGTGAGCATGCTTCCGCGACACGAAACACCTGAGCATACCGACGGTTACGAAGGTTTCTACCACTTGCTATCGATTGACGGAAACGTCGAACGTACCGAGTTGGAGTATATCATTCGTGATTTCAGAAAGGACCGTTTTGAAGATCGCAAGACGGAAATGGAGCATATCGTACGCAAAGTAAATGCTGAATTCGGCGAAGGGACAGTAGAACTGGAAATGAAAGATCAGTATTACAACATGCGGGAGAAGGTAGAGCCAGCTCTTTATATCATTGACATGGCGGAAGAAGCAATGAAAGAAGTTGGAGTGGAACCGAAGATTGAACCGATTCGCGGTGGAACCGATGGAGCACGTCTTTCATTTATGGGGTTACCTTGCCCTAACATCTTTGGGGGCGGACATAACTTTCACGGTAAGTTCGAATTCATTCCGACCAAATCGATGGAAAAAGCATGCCACGTTATCCTGAAGATCGTCGAGAAAGTTTCGGCGATGGAAAAGTAAAATAACGTTGCAAATAAAATATATAAGCAGCCTCTGAACGGGCTGCTTTCTTTTTTGTTAGCATGATAGAGAGAATAAAGAAAGGACGTTAAAATGACAGGTACGACATTCAGGGCTTATCGGGTATTTGAAGTGGACGGAACGTTTGTCCGTAAGCTGGTGAAGCGTTCCGTCAGCGAATTACCGGAAGGCGAAGTGCTTATTCGGGTAAAATACGCCGGATTGAATTATAAGGATGCACTTTCGGCCTCGGGCAACCGCGGAGTAACGAGAAATTATCCGCATACGCCGGGAATTGATGCCGCGGGAATCGTGGAAGATAGCTCATCGCCTTTATTCAATCCGGGCGATGAGGTAGCTGTAACGTCATACGATTTGGGCATGAATACCGATGGCGCTTTCGCGGAATACATTCGTGTACCGGCCAACTGGATTGTTCCGTTGCCAAAAGGGCTAACACTTGCCGAAAGTATGGTGCTGGGAACTTCCGGGTTAACGGCGGCCCTTTCAGTGAAAAGGCTGTTGGATGCCGGGCAGAAACCATCGCAGGGACCGGTTGTTGTAACCGGAGCTGCCGGCGGAGTGGGTAGCCTGGCCGTAAAAATCCTGCTAAAAGAAGGCTTTGAAGTAATTGCTGCCACCTCCAATCTCGACGACAGCCGGGAGGTGATTGAGAAGCTCGGAGCTCATCTGCACATCGATAAATCGGAAACCGATGACCAGTCGGGACGGCCGTTGATTCGTCCGAAATGGGCCGGTGCCGTTGATGTGGTGGGAGGTAACACACTGGCTACGTTGCTTAAGGCCTGCAAATACGGTGGAAATGTAACCACTTGTGGAAATATTGGTTCCGGCGAATTGAATACCACTGTTTATCCGTTCATTCTGAATAACATTTCGCTTTTGGGTGTCGATTCACAGAAAACGCCGCTGGAGGAGCGAAAAGCGGTTTGGGAAAAACTGGCCGGTGCCTGGAAACCTGATGGACTTGATGATTTGGCAACATTTATTTCGCTTGACGAACTGGAGACTTATATTCAGCGACTGCTGAATAAGAAGAACCGGGGACAGGTAGTTTTAGAGTTGTAATTGAATTTCCCAAAATCATATCAACCGGAGAATGGCTGAAATCGTTCCCCGGTTTTCTTTTGGTTAGCCGGATTATCGTATTTTTGAATAAAACGAAGTGATGATAAACGAACTGGTCAGCTATATTCAACGTCACAACCTGTTTACTTCGGGTGATACGATCCTGGTCGCCGTGAGTGGCGGAATGGATTCGGTCGTATTGCTCGATCTATTGGAAAAGGCAGGTTATGCATTGGGCATCGCGCACTGCAATTTTCATCTGCGCGGCGAAGAGTCGGATGGTGACGAAGCACTGGTAGCCAGGCTGGCCGAGAAATATGGCCGGCGTTACTATCATCAGTCGTTCGATACAGGGCAATATGCCGATGAGCACGGCTATTCCATCGAGATGGCTGCACGCGAGTTACGTTATGACTGGTTCGAGAAAATCCGGGCCGAAAATCACTATGATGTGATTGCCGTAGCCCATCACCGCGACGACTTGCTGGAGACCTTTTTCCTGAATCTTTCCCGGGGAACCGGGTTGAAAGGAATGACGGGTATTAAACCGAAAAATGGTCGGCTGGTCCGTCCGCTGTTGTTTGCCACACGCACAGAGATTGCCGATTGGTGTATTGAGCATGAGCTGGAATACCGCGATGATTCATCCAATGCCACCCTCGATTACCAGCGGAATAAAATCCGGCATCAACTATTGCCTTTAATGGAAGAACTCAATCCCTCTTTCCGCGAAAGCTTGCAGAAAACCATTCATTACCTGAAGGATGTTTCGACGATTTACTTCCAGGAAATTCAGCAATGCTGGGAACGGGTTGCCATCAGGAAGGGGAGGGAGTACCATATCTCCATTAGTGAATTGAAGTTACTGGAACCGCTCAATACTTACCTGTTTGAGTTTTTGAAGCCATTTCATTTCAATAGCGAAGTGGTTGCCCGGATTGAGGAAACACTGGATGGAGAACCAGGAAAACAATTTTTTTCTCCGACCCATCGCGTCGTTCGGGACAGGGAATATCTCATCATTACCCGGCTTCCCGATAAGGAAAAACCGGTGTATTACATCGATGAAGGCCTGAAAGATTTAACCCAACCACTGCCGTTACAAATACGGAAGGTGGAACGAGACCAGCATTTTCGGATTCCACGCTCAGCCAAAGTGGGTTGTATCGATTTGGATAAAATTCAGTTTCCATTGAAAATCCGGAAATGGGAGCCCGGCGATTATTTTCGTCCGTTGGGAATGACCGGTTTTAAAAAACTGAGCGATTTCTTTATCGATGAGAAGATGAGCCTTCCCGAGAAGGAAAATACCTGGCTGGTAACCAATGGCGAACAGGTTGTATGGATTATCGGTAAACGGATTGACGACCGCTACAAAATTACTGATGAAACGGCCCGGGTGCTGGAAATGGTGATGGGTGGGAAATAAAATCCCCCTGCCTTGACGGCAGAGGGACACAATGAACTTATATTGTTCCTGTTTACTTTTCCAGGCAAATTGTAAGTCTCAATTTTGTAAAATGTTTTTGGAATTTACTACGGACTGTCTGAAAAAAGCGGGAAGGAAGGCCGGCGGCCGGGTGGCCACCGATCCTTTTTCCCTAACCAAACCTAAATCATAACCAATATCAGCTGTTCTGTTGAATAATTGATTTCAACTGGTCGGCTTGCATTACGCCGACACCCTGCCATTTGATTTGTCCGTTGCGAAACAGGAGCATGGTAGGTATATTTCGTATGCCATATTGCATGGCTGCTTTTCTGTTGTTGTCCACATTAACTTTTATCACCCTGACCGCACCCTGCATCTCTTTTGAGAGTTGCCCGAGTATTGGCGCCATCATTTTGCATGGGGCACACCAATCAGCGTAAAAATCAACGAGTACGGGAGTATCCCCGTTTATTATTTCAGTGAACTTGCTCATATCCTTCACGATCACCAAATTCTTCTCATTACCTTTGTCTGCCATTTTTGACTGGTTGCCATTTCCTGCCTGCTTGCACGAAACCAACAGGGAAAGGAAGATGGCCATCAGTACGGATATCTGGCCAGTTTGTAGCATTCGTTTCGTTCTGTTTTTTCATTCTGAAGGAATCGCCGAGCAACCAGCCAGGCAAAATACCGTAACCACTGCCCGAATACCGGTTCGCAGTAATCGGACAAGTGCCGGGGGCACATCCGATTTGGGACCAGCAAAGGTACCCGGCAATTCCTCCCAGAATGATAAAGAGAATTCTTAATCGACAGCTTTAAAAAAAACTATCATGTATGTAACCTTGAATGACGCTACAAAGAAAGGTTTGTGAATGCCTTCCTTCAGTAACTTTAGTCACACAACATAAAAATTTTAAAAGGTCAATAGATTCTGGTAGTGTAGTTGTAAAAATACCAGTGAGTTATAACTGTTTTTTTTGACCAGGTCAGACCGATTTTAAGTAAGTCTTATGGAGTCTTTTTTAGTGTTGATATAAAATCAACCTGACAGGAACCTCATTTTATTACTTTTGTCGTCTTAATCTAACTGAGAAAGGAATGAATACATACCGAACGTACCGTGAAAACCCGATGTATCGCTACCTCCTTTTGCTGGTGGTTGCATCGGCCATTGGCTTTCAGGGATGGAGAACGCTGTTCAATAATTATGCGGTCGATGTGGTTGGTGTGAATGGTTTTCAGATTGGCGTTATTCAATCTGTTCGGGAAATCCCGGGTTTTCTGACCTTCTTCGTCATTTATCTGTTGTTGGTCATCAAAGAGCATCGGTTTGCAGCACTTTCCATTGTCATGCTTGGAGGAGGTGTTTTCATGGCAGGTATTTTTCCGTCGTTTGGCGGACTAATTTTTACCACAGTAGTGATGTCGGTTGGATTTCATTTCTTCGAAACGACCAATCAGTCGCTCAGTCTTCAGTATTTCGATCACACGCGCATACCCCGGGTGCTGGCCAGCTTTAAGAGTTACGGAGCGCTCACCAACATTACGGTAGGAGCGGTCATTTGGGTGATTAGCCGTTACCTTCCAATGCAGGATCTGTTTTTCCTTTTTGGCGGGATTCTCGTATTGGTCGGTTTGTTTGCCCTTACGCGCGATCCCGTCGATAAGGCCAAGCCTCCGCAGCAGCGCAAACTGGTTCTCCGGAGAAAGTACTGGTTATTTTATACCCTGAATTTTTTGGCGGGTGCCCGTCGGCAAATATTTGTGGTATTTGCCATCTTCCTATTGGTGGAGAAGTATGGGTTTTCGGTCCGACATATCACCATTTTATTTGTTTTGAACAACATCATGACTTTCTTTCTCAGTCCGCAGGTGGCTAAAGCCATTCACCGCTTTGGTGAACGAACCATGCTGACCGTTGAATATGCCAGCCTGTTTCTGGTATTTCTGGGATATGGATTGATTGAAGATAAGAATGTGGCAACAGCCATGTATTTGGTCGATAACTTGTTTTTCAGTTTCTCTATTGCCATTAATACCTATTTCCAGAAGAAGGCCGATCCGAAAGACATTGCACCCTCTATGGCCGTTGGGTTTACCATCAATCATATCATGGCGGTGATTATTCCTGTATTTGGCGGATTGCTATGGATGTATAACTGGCGGATTCCGTTCATTGCCGGAGCTGGTATAGCCTTAACATCGCTGATATTTGCACAATTTGTCCGTACACCGAAGCCGCATCTGATAGCGTAGACCTCTTGTTTTAGTGGGGAAAAGAACTTTCGGATGTTTGTGATACTATTTCTTTGACTAGTTGCTTTCGTTTGCCCAGGTATTGTTGGATGGTTTGACATCGGGCAATTCCTTGTCCGGATCAACAACCACCGAGTCGATGGGTGAGGTGGAGGCATACTTCATCAGGTAGGTGCCGCCCCTCTGCCATATTTCTACCGGGAGTTTTACTTCGCCGGTTTTTCCGTTGCTTTCTACCACTTTTACCGTTGTCGGCATGACCATCTGGTTGTTGTTGACGAGGGTTATCAGTGAACCTTTTTCCGGCCGTCCGTTGGCATAGTGTACTCCGGTTACCGCCTGGTCCAATGTCCAGGTTTGATAGAACCACTCATTCCAGAACCATCCCAAATCTTCACCGGCCGCATCGTCGATGGTCCGGAAGAAATCTTTGGGGGTGGGATGCTTGTAAGCCCACCGGTCGATATAGGTCCGGAAAGCATAATCGAAACGGTTGTGCCCCAGAATGTACTCACGGAGTATTACCAACCCTAACGAGGTTTTGTAGTAATTCAGCATGTGGCTGTTTTTCTGCAGCATCACATCCGAATAGTTCATAATCGCTTCGGTATTCTGTCCGGTCATGAACGGAACAATATCCCTCGCCGGATTTTTCCCTTCCGGATCAAATTCCCCGTCACGTTTGGGGCCGAACTCGCCATGATTGAACTTCTCGTGTGCGTAAACATCGATGAAGGTATTCAGGCCTTCGTCCATGAAACCAAAACGGCGTTCATCCGAACCCACCAGCATGGGGAACCAGTTGTGACCTATTTCGTGAGCGGTTACAAAGTACATTACCTTCGGTTTGTCGATGCTCCAGTGGCAAAAAATAATTCCGGGGTATTCCATGCCACCTACCGGACCGCCCACATTGGTCGCTACGGTGTAAGGATACGGGTACCAGTCGGCCGAGAATGACTCGATGCTGTGCTTCAGGTATTCGGTGGAACGGCCCCAGGCGTTTTCGCCCATACTTTCTTCCGGGTAGACTGACATGGTCAGCGCCGTTTTGCCTTCCGGCAGGTTCGCTTTGGCGGCGTCCCAAATAAAAGCTTTTGAAGCGGCCCACGATACGTCGCGGCTGGTGTCCATCTTGAAATGCCAGGTTAACATGCCCTTTTGTTTCGGGCGCGTTTCGGGTTTTCCCACTTCGTCCGGCTTGATAATGTAGGTTGTTTCGTCATTCTGACGGGCTTTGTTGAGTCGTTTGATTTCCGTTTTCGTTAATACTTCTTCCGGGTTTTGCAGTACGCCGGCGCCGGCAACAATCATGTTCGCCGGAACGGTTACTTTATAATCGAAATCGCCGTACTCACAATAAAACTCGCCGGCTCCCTGGTAGGGAAGGGTATTCCAGCCCCGCACATCGTCGTACACGCACATGCGCGGATACCATTGGCCGACATCATAAATGGACCCGTTTCTCGAATCCATCATCGCCAGGCGGAACTGGTTCTTCGTGATGTGAAATGCATATTTGACGGTTACTGTTATCTTCCCGCCATCGGGTTTCACCGGCTGATGTAAACGGACTTGCATCCGGGTGTCGGTAATCACATGATTGGCAGCGTAGCTTTTTCCATCCTGTGTGACCTCTACCGATTGGATATCGATACCGCCAGCTGTTGTGGGGACATTACCGGAAAAACTCCCCCGCGAACCTTCCCTGAAAAGGTTTAGTCCTACTTGCAACCAAAGGTAATGCAGGGCGTCGGGACTGTTGTTGGTATAATGAATTTCCGAGGTTCCGGTAATCAGGTGTTGCGCGGTATCCAGCGTAGCGTCGAGGTTGTAGTCGGCCCGGTTTTGCCAGTATAATGGCCCGGGAGCGCCGCTGCCGCTGCGGAAAGCCGTCCCCGGTTGGCTCATAAACGTGGGGCCGAATGCTTTGTGCTGGTCATAATTCGATGTTGGCTGTGCCTGCGCCTGACCGGCCAGGACAAGGAATAAAAACATCCCTTTCATGACAGATTGTAGTCGATTCATCGCTATTCGTTAGAGAAAGGTTATTGTTACTGACTAATTCACGAAAAACGTTTTCCAAGATGCAATATTTTTTTCGGATTGCCTAAATCAACCCCTGTTTTGGTGGGGCAGGTAATGGAGAATTAAAGAAAATGAAGATCAGGGTAGGTGCCAGCCCTACAGGCTGGGTGTGCTATTCGTAGGTTTGTTCTCTTGGGGCGATGCCCCAAGTTATGGAATGTGAGCCCTTCAGGCTCTTTGGTGGGGAGCAGTCTGCGAGGCCCTTGCATCGATTGATTTTTCTTACCTTTCAGGTTTCTACTCATATTCGATGTTATTCAACTGTATATCATCGTTCCAGCCCTACAGGCTGGGTGTGCTATTCGTAGGTTTGTTCTCTTGGGGCGATGCCCCAAGTTCTGGAATGTGAGCCCTTCAGGCTCTTTGGTCCGAATCTGTTTGCAGGGGCTTTATATTGATTGATTTTTCGTCCCCTTTCAGGCTTCCACTCATATTCGATGTTATTCAACTGTATATCATCGTGCCAGCCCTACAGGCTGGGTGTTCCATCGATACGTTATTTCTTGGGGCGATGCCCCAAGTTCTGGAATGTGAGCCTTTCAGGCTCTTTGGTGTAAATCTGTTTGCAAGGGCTTCACATGGATTGATTTTTCGTCCCTTTCAGGCTTTCCACTCATATTCGATGTTATTCAACTGTATATCATCGTGCCAGCCCTTCAGGCTGGGTGTTCCATTCATAGGTCTGTTCCCTTGGGGCGTTGCCCCAAGTTATGGAATGTGAGCCTTTCAGGCTCTTTGGTCCGAATCTGTTTGCAGGGGCTTCACATGGATTGATTTTTCGTCCCCTTTCAGGCTTTGGTATTTCTGAATTGGGCCTGTATTGAATTTCCCATGTTTTCCGCCGAAATAGTGTATATCCCAAACAGGCTGAAAGCCTGAGATTCTAAAACTAGGGGCAACGCCCCTAGACAAAGAACGGTAAGAGGCGAATGAAGCCTGAAGGGCTTCCACTTCCACCGTTCACGCCCAAAAATAACTCCCGTCATATTCCGAAATCCGGTAATGCCCCATGAATGTCTCGATCTCCTCCTGGAAACTGATTCTTCGGTGGTGCTCCTGTTGATTTTGGATATACCTTTTCACGGAATCTAATTTCGAACTACTAACTGAAAATGCCGCGTACCCGATTTGCCACACGAATTTCCGGACTCCTTTTTCTTTCATCCATTTAGATGAACTTTTCTTGACTTCCTCTACTATTTTCGCCAGGGCATGGTTTTTAGAAAGACGGAACAGGATGTGAACATGGTCAGGATTGGCATAAACAATAATCGTCGGGCTGTTTAGATTCTTAAATATACCTGTGATATATGCTTCGAATGCGGGTTTTATCTCTGTTGAAACGAACGGGTAACGCTCTTTGGTTCCAAAGATAAGGTGAACATACAATTGTGCGAGTGATTGGCCCATAAATAGAGTTTTTGCAGGTTAATATGGATTCGTTTGCTTTTTCAGGTTTGTTCCAGCCCTACAGGCTGGGTGTTCCATCGATACGTTATTTCTTGGGGCGATGCCCCAAGTTATGGAATTGGGGCCTTTCAGGCTCTTTGGTGTAAATCTGTTTGCAAGGTTTTTGCATTGATTGATTTTTCGACCCCTTTCAGGCATTCGACGTGTAACTTTCGCACCCTCTCACCTTCTCTGATTCACTTCCCCAAGGTACCAGCGGTACATTTGCCCGATGCCGTCTTCGATTTCCACGTTGTGTTGCCAGCCCAGCTGGTGGAGTTTGGAGGGGTCGGTAAGTTTGCGCAGTGTGCCGTCGGGTTTTTCGGTGTTGAAGACCAAATTGCCTTTGAACCCGACTTTCTCTTTGATAAGCTCTGCCAGCTCTTTGATGGATACCTCTTTGCCCGTGCCAATGTTGATGTGGGTGTTTCGAACTTCGTTCGCACGCGAATTATCACGAATGGAAGACGAATTGACACGGATTAGGTCCTCAAAGTCGGTTTGTTCCATAAGGTATACACATGCATCGGCCATATCTTCCGACCAGAGGAATTCACGCATGGGCTTACCGGAACCCCAAATCTCGATCGACACGGAATTCACGGATTTAGACGGATTAACACGGATTCCGTATTTGGCGAGGATATCGAGAATGGCTTCTTCGGTTGCCTGTCCATTGACTCCTTCTACCGGGTTTTTATCCAGATCGGCGCGGAGGGCAGCCCAGTTGCGTTCTTCCAGGCATTTTCCGAGGTGGGTTTTGCGGAGCAGCGCAGGGAGCACGTGCGATTTCTCCAGGTCGAAGTTGTCGTTGGGACCGTAGAGGTTGGTGGGCATCACCGAGATGTAGTTGGTGCCGTATTGCAGGTTGTAACTCTCACACAGCTTGATGCCGGCAATCTTGGCGATGGCATATGGCTCGTTGGTGTATTCCAGCGGAGAGGTGAGGAGCGAGCCCTCGGGCATGGGCTGTGGCGCTTCCCGCGGATAGATACAGGTACTGCCCAGGAACATCAGCTTTTTGACGTTGTTCCGGTAAGCGGCATCAATGACATTGTTCTGGATCATCAGGTTCTCGTAGATGAACTGTCCGCGGTAGGTGTTGTTGGCCACAATGCCGCCCACTTTGGCTGCCGCCAGGAAGACGTATTCGGGTTTCTCAGTAGCGAAAAAATCGTTAACGGCTTGCTGACTGGTTAAATCCAGCTCGCTGTGTGTGCGTAACACGAAATTGGTGTAGCCTTTCTCTTTCAGATTTTTCAGAATAGCCGAGCCAACAAGTCCGCGGTGGCCGGCGATGTATATTTTGCTGTTCTTTTCCATCACTTTTTCTCGCAAAAAACGCAAAAGACGTTAACCTTTTGCAGATTTTACATCAACTTTTATCGTTCTATTGTTATTTAATACGCAAAAAGCGCTAAAGATTATTCACTAAGCGGTGAATACCTTCCTTGAAGTACTTTGTATTGAAGTTAATGAGCAGTCCTAATTTCAAGTCTGATAATTTCAAATAGGTTAACGTTTGCGCAAAATGCACCGGTGCAAGCGAATCGACCGACTTTATTTCCACAATAACTTTATTCTCGACCAAAAGGTCCAGACGATAACCAACATCCAATTTTACGTCTTTATATATGAAAGGCATTGGATGTTGTTGCAAAACGTTTAGACCTTTTTCCTGCAGATCGAAAGCCAGCGCATTTTCATAAGCTGATTCCAATAACCCCGGACCAATATGCTTATGAATGGCATGAGCCGTGTCGACAATGATTTTTGCTACCTCGTTTTCGTGCATGTCTTTTTGATTTTGCGTGTTTTGCGAATGCACTTTGCGCTTTTTGCGTGAAACTTTTGGTAGAATAATCTACTCAAAGTAATTCATCACTCGGTATCCTCCTTCTTTCAGCCAGGCATCTTTTTGCATGAGCTTGATGTCGGATTGCATCATGTCTTTGATGAGGCCGTCGAGGTCGTATTTGGGCGTCCAACCTAATACGGTATTTGATTTGGTCGGGTCGCCAATGAGTAGGTCCACTTCCGTTGGACGGAAATAAGCCGGGTCAACCGCCACGAGTGGGGAAGATGGGTCCCGGTGGTTGTCGGGAGTGGGAGCGTGAGAAGGTGAGATGCGTGCTTTGATGCCTTCGAGGTATTGCTCTCCGACTTTCTCAACGAAAACTTTCTCGTCTACAGCTGTCAAATAACCTTTTTCATCGACGCCTTCGCCCTGGAAGGTGATTTCCATTCCCGCTTCGGTTGCTGCTTTTTTGATGAAATCGCGGATGGTAGTGGTGATACCGGTGGCAATCACGTAATCGTCCGGTTTATCCTGTTGCAGGATGAGGTACATGGCACGGACATAATCCTTGGCATGGCCCCAGTCGCGTTTGCTGGAGAGGTTTCCCATGAAGACCTTGTCCTGCATGCCCAGCGCGATACGGCTCAATGCACGGGTTACTTTCCGGGTGACGAAGGTTTCGCCGCGAATGGGTGATTCGTGATTGAACAGGATTCCGTTACTGGCGTGCATCTTGTAGGCTTCACGGTAGTTGACCGTAATCCAGTAGGCGTACAGTTTGGCTACGGCATAGGGAGAGCGTGGGTAGAATGGTGTTTTCTCGCTTTGCGGCACTTCCTGTACCATGCCGTACAGCTCTGAAGTGGATGCCTGGTAGATGCGGGTTTTTTCGGTGAGCCCTAAGAGACGAACCGCTTCGAGGATACGCAGGGTTCCCAGTCCGTCGGCATTGCCCACATATTCGGGTGTTTCGAAACTCACGGCTACGTGGCTCATGGCTGCCAGGTTATATATCTCGTCGGGTTGTACTTCCTGGATGATGCGGGTGAGGTTCATCGAGTCGGTGAGGTCGCCGTAGTGGAGGATGAAGTTGCGGTGCTCCACGTGCGGGTCCTGGTACAGGTGATCGATGCGGTCGGTATTGAACAATGAGGAACGGCGCTTGAGGCCATGTACGATGTATCCTTTTTTCAGCAGGTACTCACTGAGGTAGGCGCCGTCCTGGCCGGTGATACCGGTAATTAAAGCTACTTTTTGTGACATGTTATTAAGGTAATTTTATTGTTGATTTATATTTTGAAAGTCAAAAGTGCAAATATTTATAACGATAACAAAGATTACACGAATTGAAGCGAATTATGCTAATAAATCTTAGCTCTTAACAATTTTTTTTAAAACGTTCCACGCAGAGGGCGCAAAGGTATTCGCGGAGGGCGCAGAGGATTTGAAACTTTGGAAAAGGTGATAAAGTTAAGAAAGGCCCGGGCACAGGCGAAGGAGAATGGGGGAATTTTGTTCTGCTTAACACTTTTTTTAAACGTTCCACGCAGAGGGCGCAAAGGTATTCGCGGAGGGCGCAGAGGATTTGAAACTTTGGAAAAGGTGATAAAGTTAAGAAAGGCCCGGGCACAGGCGAAGGAGAATGGGAGGTGGGGGGATTTGAAATGTTGAATGTTGAATGTTGAATTGAAAGGGGCGTACGGATTATGTGAGATGGGGGGAGTGGGGGAATTTTGTTCCACTTAACACTTAACTCTTTTTTTAAAACGTTCCACGCAGAGGGCGCAGAGGTATTCGCGGAGGGCGCAAAGGATTTGAAACTTTGGAAAAGGTGATAAAGTTAAGAAAGGCCCGGGCACAGGCGAAGGAGAATGGGAGGTGGGGGGATTTGAAATGTTGAATGTTGAATTGAAAGGGGCGTACGGATTATGTGAGATGGGGGGAGTGGGGGGATTTTGTTCTGCTTAACTCTTTTTTTAAAACGTTCCACGCAGAGGGCGCAAAGGTATTCCGGGACCATTTATTTGAGAGTTGTTTGTTATAAAAGGCCTTCTACTAAAATATCTTCATCCAAATCATTCCAGTGAATGCCTTCACCGTCACCAATAAACCTCCAGTTATTTCTTTGCCCAGGTGTTGCATCACGGAGTGAGGGGAACCAGTTTATTGGAACTGAGAGTTCCCTCCCGTCATCTAAAACGAGGTACATTTTTATTTCGTCGAACCAAATATTTACTGCATTTGTTGATTTACTAATTTGTAAAATGCTCATCCCATTGTGTTTTAAAAAGTTCGATATTTTCCAGAATAATCTTTCTAATTTCGCTTATTTCACTTGCGTTAAACCTTTTTGACTTACCCAGTTCTGCATTTTTTAACAGGAACTTTGCGGTACTTCTTTCTTTTTCAACATGTATATGCGGAGGGTGATGGCCGTTTATATAAAAGAAAAACCGATATCCTCTTGTTCGCAAAATTGTTGGCATATTTTTTATCCAAAGGTAATGAATTTTTCTTTGAGGGATAGGCTGCCTGAAACACGCTGACGTGGTGTAACCCGTCCATGAAAGCCCTTTTGGATTACATATTTTGACTAATTTGGTTGCCTGGCCCGGTGTTAATTTTCCCATCGTATATCAACGTGATGCCTCTGTATTCTTAACTCTTTTTTTTAAAACGTTCCACGCAGAGGGCGCAGAGGTATTCGCAGAGGGCGCAAAGGATTTGAAACTTTGGAAAAGGTGATAAAGTTAAGAAAGGCCCGGGCACAGGCGAAGGAGAATGGGAGATGGGGGGATTTGAAATGTTGAATTTTGAATGTTGAATTGAAAGGGGCGTACGGATTATGTGAGATGGGGGGAGTGGGGGAATTTTGTTCTGCTTAAAACTTTTTTTAAAACGTTCCACGCAGAGGGCGCAGAGGTATTCGCGGAGGGCGCAAAGGATTTGAAACTTTGGAAAAGGTGATAAAGTTAAGAAAGGCCCGGGCACAGGCGAAGGAGAATGGGAGGTGGGGGGATTTGAAATGTTGAATGTTGAATGTTGAATTGAAAGGGGCGTACGGATTATGTGAGATGGGGGGAATGGGAGAATTTTGTTCCACTTAACACTTAACTCTTTTTTTAAAACGTTCCACGCAGAGGGCGCAGAGGTATTCGCTGAGGGCGCAGAGGATTTGAAATGTTGAATTATGGAGAAAACCTTTTCCAAAGTTTGAAACTTTGGAAAAGGTGAATAATTATGAACGGACGAGGATGCCGAGTTTCTCGAGGAGCTGGGCATCGTCTTCGAATTCGATTTTGGATAGTTCGGTGAGCTGGTTGCACCATTTTTTGAGCTGGCTGTGGAGTTTCCACTTGGTTTGCGTGGACTGCTGTGCTTCACCCATCTCGCGTTGCTGTGCCTGCTGCAGCGATTTCAAACTATCTACTTCCTGCTGTTGGGCTGTAAGTTTTTCATTGGTGTAGCTGTAAGTTTGCATGGTTTCGGCCCACTGGGTGTTGCCGAGCAGGTTGGCGTAAAATTTTTCGGCATCGTTCAGCCAGTCTTCGAACCGGTAGATGTTGAGTTCATCAAGGTTAAGGGCGTTGAATGCTTCTTTGTTGCCATCGAATGCCACGCGGGCTATTTTTTTTGCGCGTTTTAAATCATCTTCGGCTTTTTCGCGGGTTTCGTTTAAGGAGTTGGTGGCGGTGGTTTGTTCGTTTAGCTCTTTTGACTGTTGTTTGCCTGCCTGGTCGGTTTGTTGCCAAAGGGCTTTGCCCTGGTCGAATTTTTCGGGGGTGTAGCCGTAGTTTTCGAGGCGCGATTGAATTTCGGCGTCATCGGCAGCGTTCCAGATGAGGATGCGCCAGGATTCCATTTGTTCGTTAAATGTTTTGTAGCTCATAGTTTGTACGTTTAAATTATCAAAATAATTTTGCACCACTCCCGACAAAAAGTGCCTTTTATAGGCTGCTTCGGAAATGAGCGGTTTGAAAACCTTTACATTGCCGAATCTCCTTTTTTCGAGATATCTTTTACTTTCAAGATTTTTAAAGGAGGTATGCTCTCTCTTTTGTAAATAACCAAATAATCAATTATCCCGGAGACAGCGGACGGAGTACCCGTACTTCTTATTGGAGGGGGAGCGGGCCACACTCCCGAATTCATAACTCATGGACCTGGTCCAAGCATACGTCGCATCGGTCTCGGTACTACTCCACCAGTCGCCGAGGTTACCCACATCGAAGAAGGTACCGTCGAAGGTACCAACGAAGTAGAGGCGGTAGCCACCCGGAAGGGCAGAGAAGCCGTACTCATCGTTTGCAGCGATGTTTGGGCTTTCCCAGCGGGGGTGGGCATCGGGTGCCGTGCGGGTGCTTTTAAGCTCGCCACCGGCAGCGATTTTTCCACCTGCATAATCTATTAGTGTTTCCCACTCCGCATTTGTGGGTACGTGCCAGCCTGTGGGACAGAGTTTACCCGTGTTTACAGCGTACCAGTTGTACAATGCGC
Organism: Prolixibacter sp. SD074; assembly: GCF_009617895.1. Taxonomy (NCBI): domain Bacteria; kingdom Pseudomonadati; phylum Bacteroidota; class Bacteroidia; order Marinilabiliales; family Prolixibacteraceae; genus Prolixibacter; species Prolixibacter sp. SD074. The sequence goes on along the minus strand of NZ_BLAW01000001.1, from coordinate 1,789,372 downwards.
CGTACGCATTTTTGTACGTAGCCTCATCATTTTCGTACCAGGCGTATGCACCTGTTGTAAGGCTGGCCCAATCGGTGTCACTTAGAACATTAGGTATGGGTGTGCCGTCGTTGTACCTGGTGGTTTTTAGGTTCTCGGCGAACCATTTCTGATCACCGATAACTACGGTTGAATAAACATTGCCATCAGCATCAACAGCACCTGTAACTTCTTCATCATCGCCTTTTTCGAAGCTGCTAAAAAGCATAAACGTTGCTCCAGCAAGGGCAAATGCATAGTACAAAAATTTCTTGGATGTGGTCATAATCAATTGTTTTTGTGTTAGTAAAATTGTTGAGTCCGCTCCGAAAAGTCAAAAACCCCTATTCTGAAGTATCGGAACCCTGAAGGGGACCTTGAAGAGTTCATTGATTTTCAACTTCTTTACCCCTGACCCCTAAAGGTGAACTCGCTGAAAATCAATAAACTCTGACTTTTCGGAGCAGGCTCATTGTTTGAATTTATTCATATATTTGATGAATTTTTGTTTGCTATTTTGTTTCGCTGGTTTGTTATTTCTGCGTAATGGTTTATGATTTCTAACTGCTGGTCTGTCATTTCTGCGCTGTGAAACATGATTTTAACCTGCCGGTTTGTCATTTCTGCGAATTAAAAACTGGTTTTAACTTGTTGGTTTATCATTTTTGTAGGGCCGAAACTCATTTTTGATGTTTTGAATGCCGTTTTTGTTTCCCGGTTTAGGGTTTTTGAACGGGTAGGTTATTCATTTTGTTAAAGAACTTATGAAAAGCAAGATAAAACTATTGGACGAATTATACAATTAATTCTTTACCTGCTGGTTTAATCAACCACCTGCTCAATTGTGCTTTGGCCAATCTGCTTGTTTGTTGAGCTGGTGACTTGGGTGAAACCCAAAAAGCCGTTGGGGGGTTGTGGAGCAAGGCGATACAATCGGGTAGCAGCGGGGTTTATTTAAACCTTGAAGGTTTTGAAAACGCTTCAAGGTTTGTGTGTACTTTATAGTTGGGTGTCATTGAAGCGCCGCAATTACCAGCGTTGATTTAGTTACCCGTTATTCCGATTCGAAGGTGATGCCATCTTTTTGTTTTTTTGAGGGGCAACGCGATACCCTGTGGGGATCGCGTTGCGGAAATCGTGTAGCAGCGGGGAATAGTGGGGCAAGGGAACCGGTCTGTGAGGAAAAGACCGGTTCCTTCGGTATTACCAGGATTTATTTGATTCACCACCAGTACCAATCTTATCTAAATAAGTCAGAATGTGTCCCTGTTCTCACTAAAATGATGGTCTTTTCTGTGTCATTTTGTAACCAAACTATCAACAAATCATTTAGAACATGACATTCCAATGCCTTGAATGCTTTCCGGTCAATTTATGTGGTTTATGTTTTTGATCAATTCCCTGATGCCCGGTTTTTTGAAGTTCCTTAATAAAGCTACGCAAAATCTCAAAGTTCAATGTTGAACGTTTCCTGAGTGTTTTTAAATCTTTTTTGAAACTACCCGAAAATCCTATTTTATACATATCAAATTGAATTGAACAGTTCATCAACACTGTCAACCATTGTCACCTGACCAGCTTCCGCTTCTTTCATGGCCTTTAAAGTTTCGGAATTAGGTTCATTCTCAGTCTCAATAAGTATATCCTTATCTGATTTGGCCAACTCCTTTAACAAGGCAAGAAGATGTTTCCCTTTGCCTGTTCTTTCGTTTATGGTAAGCTTTATTGTTGTCATGTTATTTTTTTTAATATAAAACCTGATTGCCGACCCATTTTTTTCAAAGGTATCAAAAGAATTTGCTTACTCAAAATGATTGAACAGCGCTTACTTGAAACTTGAATTTTGTAGTTAGTTTTTTCTCCTGATTTACCCCTGCTCTAAGGGGTGAGAGAAGCCCCCTCCGGGTTCCCCGAAGGGGAGAGAAGAAGCCTCCTCTAATTCTTCGCCAGCTGGCAGAGGAGGCCTGGGATACAATCGGGTAGCAGCGGGGTATCACTATGTGACATTCTGGCGCCAGCGGGGATATTATGGAAAATATTTATAAATATCAGAATGATGGTCGAATGCTGCCAGTATCACTTTTTTATCCTGCACAGCAATTCCAATTCGATAATCTCCAACTCTTATACGAAAGAAGTTTTTATGCCCTTTCAATTTTTTCAGATTTTTGATTTCGGTGAGTTTTTGGGCACTCTGAATATTAATATATAGTCTTTGACAGATTGCTGCGTATGGTTTTATCGCGGCATTTGTCAACCTGCTTGCCAAACTTTTTAGTAAACTCAATTTGCATGGTTTTTACTCATCTTCAAGTGATGAAATAAACCTGTTTTTTTCTTCTTCAACCATCAGGCCTGAATCCAAACCTTCTTTGATGGAATAAAACAAACCAATTTCTTCGGCTTCTTCTGCAGAGATTTTTTTTGCTGAGAAATTTAATTTCCTGGCAAGTTCCTGAAGCAGTTTAGCATTCGATTTTGAATTTCCTCTTAATATAATCGTTTCCATTTTTTATTTTCAATAATACACTTTTATGACATTGAATCAAAAAGCCATTGAAAATTATTCCGATTCGAAGGTGATGCCGTCTTTTTGTTTTTTCGGTTGTTCCAAAAGAGGCACGGGATACAATCTCGCGCCAGCGGGGGCTGCTTATTGAGCGCAAACCTTTTCCAAAGTTCCAAACTTTGGAAAAAGGTGATTCTACCGGCCACTGACAGGGTGGGAAAGGCATAAAAAAGCCGGCTGAGTTGGTTATTCAGCCGGCGATATTATTGTGTGTTTTTTTGCCCCCTCCCCGATGTGCATCGCGGTCCCCACCCGGGGGACTTTTGGGCCGGAGTCTTTATTACAGGACACTCAGTCTTTCATCGGGCTACTTGTTGTATTTTTCCAGGTACCAATCGACCGTTTTGATGATGCCTGATTCGAAGTTTTCGTCGGCTTGCCAGCCGAGTTGGGTTTCGAGCTTGGTGGCATCGATGGCATAGCGGCGGTCGTGGCCAGCACGGTCGGTGACGAAAGTGATGAGGTCAGCATACTTTTTCCCGTCTTTACGCGGCGCCCGTTCATCGAGTAACTGGCAAATATGGTTCACGATAAACAGGTTGTCGCGTTCGTTGCGGCCACCAATGTTATAGGTTTCACCGGATTTTCCTTTCTGTTCCACCAGATCGATTCCCTTACAATGATCAAGTACATATAACCAGTCGCGGATATTTTTACCGTCCCCGTAGATGGGAATGGGCTGTTCCGAAAATGCTTTCCGGATGATGGTTGGAATGAGCTTCTCATCATGTTGCTTGGGACCATAGTTATTGGAGCAATTGCTGGTGGTCACATTCATTCCGTAGGTATGGAAATAAGCCCGGACAATCAGATCGGAACTGGCCTTGGACGCCGAATAGGGACTGTTGGGCGCATAGGGAGTGGTTTCTTCGAATAGGCCCTCGGCACCCAGCGTTCCGTACACCTCATCGGTAGATATGTGGTGGAAACGGCAAGCTTCGTAACCCGGTTTCACCGTGAAGGGCTTTTCCATCCACTGTTTGTAAGCTACATCCAGCAGATTGAAGGTTCCGTTTACATTGGTGCGGATGAAGACTTCCGGTCCGGTGATGGAGTTGTCGACGTGCGACTCGGCGGCAAAATGGAAAACGCTCCGGATATCGTATTTGGCAAACAGGTATTCCACCAGTTCGCGGTTGCCAATATCGCCTTTGACCAGTTCGTAGCGATCGTGGTTCTCCAGTTCGGAGAGGTTGTTCAGGTCTCCTGCATAGGTCAGTTTGTCGAGGTTGATGATGAAAGCGTCCGGATGGGCTTCCAGGTAATAAGGGATGAAGTTGGCGCCGATAAAGCCGGCACCGCCGGTAACGAGGATGTGTTTCATTGTCTATTGCTTTGTTTTGTTTGTGGGTTTATCGGGGGATTGCTTCGGCTCGTGCCTCGCCTCGCAATGACGGGGTTTATCGGGGGATTGCTTCGTCACTCCTTCGTCGTTCCTCGCAATGACACAACATAGGAACTGTCATTGCGAGGAGGAACGACGAAGCAATCTGTTGCTTCAAAGCATTCATTGTCCCTTTGTTCAGGTTTTTCTTGCGGAGCGTTCATCGGGAGATTGCTTCGGCTCGTGCCTCGCCTCGCAATGACAGGGTTTATCGGGGGATTGCTTCGTCACTCCTTCGTCGTTCCTCGCAATGACAGTTATAGCTTCTCGTATAAGTCTTTCCATTCCGGATTCATTGCATTGATTAAGTCCATTTTCTTTTGCCTGCTCCCAGCCTTGAGCTGTTTTTCCCGTGCAATGGCTTCTCCTATGTCGAAGAATTGTTCGAACCAGACCAAGATGTCTACGTTGTAACGGGCAGTGAAGGATTTTGGGTAGGCTTTTCGTTTGTGTTGTTCTACCCGTTGCTTCAGGTTGGACGTTACTCCTGTGTACAGAACCGTGTGATGTTTGTTGGTCAGGATGTAGGTTTGGTAGGTGCGGTATTGCATGGTTGTCCTTTATTGTGCTGTCATTGCGAGGAGGAACGACGAAGCAATCTGTTGGGCTCAAAGCATTCATTGTTCCTTTGTTCAGATTTTTCTTGCGGAGCATTTATCGGGGGATTGCTTCGGTCGCTCCTTTGTCGCTCCCTCGCAATGACGGGGTTATTCAGCTACCAGCCTTAACAGGTACTGTCCGTAACCGTTTTTCTTCAGTGGTTCGGCGAGTTTGCGGACCTGGGTGGCATTGATGTAGCCCATTGTATAGGCGATTTCTTCGATGCAGGCGATCTTGAGGCCCTGGCGGGTTTCGACGGTCTGGATGAACTGGCTGGCATCGAGGAACGATTCGTGTGTGCCGGTATCGAGCCAGGCGTAGCCACGTCCCATGAGTTCTACTTTCAGGCGGCCTTCGTCCAGGTAGTGCTGGTTGACGGTGGTAATTTCGTATTCTCCTCGGGCGGAGGGCTGAATGTTTTTGGCAACCTCCACCACATCGTTGGTGTAGAAATAGAGCCCTACTACGGCATAGTTGGAAGCAGGTTTCTCCGGTTTCTCTTCGATGGAGGTGACGTTACCCTCCTTATCGAATGTGGCCACACCGTAACGCTCCGGGTCGTTCACGTAATAACCAAAAACGGTGGGTTTGCCCTCTTCTTCCACGTTACGACGAGCCTGTTTCAGCAAATCAACGAGGCCGTGGCCGTAAAAGATGTTATCGCCCAACACCATGCAGACGCTGTCGTTTCCGATGAATTCTTCCCCGAGGGTGAATGCCTGGGCCAAACCGTCCGGACTGGGCTGTTCTTTGTAACTAAATTGCATACCCAGATCTTCACCGCTTCCCAGCAGTTTTTCAAATCCGGGCAGATCTTCCGGCGTGGAAATGATGAGTACTTCCCGGATGCCTGCAAGCATAAGTACCGACAACGGGTAATAAATCATAGGCTTGTCAAAGATTGGTAGCAATTGCTTGGAAATCCCTTTGGTGATGGGATAGAGGCGTGTGCCGGAGCCGCCAGCAAGGATAATACCTTTCATGATATTTAGCTATTATATTTTCAGATGAAGAAATTTTTGACGGATAAAGGTCAAAACGAATTCATGGCCTAGGAGCTATTTTAGTTCTTCTGGCCTTTCCGGCAATCCTTTAAAAATCTTAAATGGTAGCTCGCTTTTCGTAAAAATAATTACCCAAGCTGTGCAAAATACCAGTTTTACATCTGTAATAAAACTAAGGTTTTTTTGATACCAAAGTTCCAGCTCTCCTTTGTAGGGGGAAATGTGTTTTGCATAAAATTCTTTCGGTTCCATTTTTGTTTCTGAAAGAAGTCTTTCTTCATCGCGAAAAATAATAGAACCTATTCCCGTTAAACCAGGTTTTACGTTGTAAATATTATCCTGAACGTGTTGTGGATAAGGAGTGAATGTTTTATCAACTAATGGACGCGGCCCGATTATACTCATATCTCCTTTGAAGATATTAATAAGTTGGGGCAGTTCATTTATTTTTGTTTTTCTTAAGAATGCTCCAAATGGCAATACTCTTGGGTCGTTGCGTGTAGTATGGAAACCGCCTTTCATATTTTCGCTATTTTTCAACATGGTAGCATGTTTCCATATATAGAACGGTTTATTCTTAAAACCAATTCGTTCCTGAAAATAAAAGACTTCATGCTCGCCTGTTAATAAAAGGATAACGCAAATTGGAATCCAAATGGGTAAAAGGATTATGATTGCTGTAAGCGACAAAATAATGTCGATTAGTCGTTTGAAAAAATGCCGATACATAGGATAGTTTTTTAAGGCTGGAAATTACATTTTTGAATCGAGACCTTTTCCTGTTTCGATATGAGCAAAGTTGGGCAGATATGATTTGAGAATATCTACTATTTTGCTTTTTGTCACTTCTTTATTTTCGAATAAGTCGTTGAGCTTATCAAAAATGGAATCGATCTCTTTAATATCTCTTTTTACTGAATTTTTGATCACTCCGAGATTGATGAAGGATTCTGTGTCCAATTCTTCTTTTTCGGTATAGAATTCCTCAAATGTTTTTTCACCAGAAGTATCAGACCCAAAAAAGTAAATGGGATAGGTTGTTGAGTTTTCATCAAGCATTAATGCTTTTCGTCGTGCTTCTTCTTCTGTTTTACAAATATCAGGTTTTAAACCCAGGTTATTCAAAAGGTCAATTGCAATTTGGTCGAAAGGGATCATGTCTTTTTCTTCATCCAACTTCGGATAGAATATATCACCGGATTCACCCATGATAGAAGCCATGAGACATAATTCTCCGGATTCCTGCGGTGATACAAAAAAGCGACGGATTCCAAGCGGACAAGCCCAGGGTTGTTGTTTGTTAAGCCTATCTAAGAATCCTAAAGGCAAACTACCATTTGAAAAAGCAACATTGGCAAACCTTGCAGTTTTTATCGGTAATCTGTCAGAATATGCCATTATCAATTCTTCCATCAATTTTTTACTGGCCCCCATTATATTTACGGGATTCGCTGCTTTATCAGTGGAAACACAGAAGAAATGCTCCGGTGGAAATTCCAGTAATAGATCCAATAATTTACGGGCACGCAGGACATTATTCTCCACCATTGCTTCAATAGAGAAGATGTCTTTTTCACTGCGAACATGCTTGTGAGCAGCGAAATTTGCGACAATATCGAATGGCCCATGAAAGCGAAATAGTTTTTCAAAAACGCGGTCACCAAAATTGACAGGATAGGTGATGAAGTTATCCGGAATATTGTATCCTGTTGAACTTCTAAGGTCACGCACCAATTCAGTTAATCCGTTTTCGTTGATATCAACAACCACCAGTTTGGTGATCTTGAATTTCAGAATGGCTTTGATGTATGATGAGCCGATGGTGCCGGCACCACCAATGACTAATACTTTTTTATTATTGATCCGATTGTTGAGCTCTGATTGATATTTTTGAAAGTCGGATTTCAATAAGCTTTCATCTCGTTGCGTAACATATGTTTGGATGAATTGATTGAGGTTGAAATTTGTTTGCATAACTGTTTTAACTGTTGGAACGTTTTTCGTTTAATGTGAACTTAATAATTTATGTAATTCGAATTTGTGAGATAATTCAACAATTAGTTAGAGCTGTTATAAATTGGTTTGCCAAAGAGGAATAAGTCAATTTATTAATTGCGTATTCATGTCCCTTTTTTCCCATCTCCTCTCGTTCTTTTTCGGGCATTTCTATCAGTAGTTTAATGGTTTCTGTTAGTTCGCTATTATTTTCAGCAGAAATCTGAAAGCCACAACCGACCTTCTCAACCAGGCTATTTGGTTCATCTACAGCAAATATAATAGGCTTTCCTGCCAGCATGTAATCTGTGATTTTGTTAAAGGACGTGCCGTAGCTATGTAGAATACTACTTACGCCACCTGCATATAAAATATCGAACTTATCTAATAAGTTAGGAATCGAAGTTTTATTTATGGCAGGAAGGAAAAACACATTTTTTTGCTCATTTTTATTCGCTAATTCAACTATTGCTTCCTTCTGTGGACCATTGCCAACTAGAAGAAATGCTACTTTATCTGACGTTGAAAAAGATTTTATGGCTTGTACATAGCTTAACAATGCGTTCGAAGGAGCGTGTCCACCAGCATAACCAACAATGGTATACTTCTCTTTTCTCAATCTACTAATTAGTTGTTCATGCTCTTTAGGTATTGATGTAGAATTATTTTTATACTCTTCTAAGTCATATCCGTTGGGGATATGAACGAAATTTTCTTCTTTTAATCCGTGTTCGACTAAATAGTCTTTTGCATTTCCTAATAAGGATATGTATAAATCACTTTTTTTACAGGCGAAATTTTCAGCAAGTTGCATCGCTATTATAAATGGATGAAATTTGGAATATCCCCCAATTACCATAGGAGATAATGGCCACATGTCGTGTAATTCAAAAACCAGTTTTGCTTTATTTTTTCTTGCAATATAATACGCAGGATAGATATCTAATGGATAGGTGGAAGATGCAATAACTACATCCGGATTCGTTTGTTTATAAATTCTACTACGATACTTTAATAACTTCAAAACGAAGGTTACAATATTAAATATTCGTCTTATTCCAGACGATGAATATCTGGGAGTTTTGATCCACAGGTAATTAATATCCTCAATTTTTTCTGTTGTCAGATCCTTTTGGATGTTTGGTTGAATATTTCGCAGGTGTGAATTGTCCGCACCGACGATAGTAACTTCATGTCCTAATTTTACCCATTCCTTTGCTAAGTAATAAGGCCTAAAAGCCATACCATAGTTAGGCGAACCTGCATAGTGATTAATGTAGAGAATTTTCATTTTTTTAATAAAAGTGTTTTTTTGTATATATTGATCATATTATCTACATTCTCCTCCCAATTATATAATTGAAGCACTCTCTCTCTTCCCTTTTTTCCCATTCTTGCTCTAAGAGTTGAGTCATCAAGTAATTTCTGTATTGCGTCTGCAGTAGCTTCTATATCCTTCTTTGGAGCAATATACCCCGTTTCAGTATCTTTAACAACTTCAGAAAACCCGTCAGCATCTGAAACTACCACAGGACATTCGCATGCCATAGCCTCGATTGCTACTACACCAAAACTTTCTGAAATAGATGGAGAAACTGTTAATGCGAATTTGTTATAATAGAGAGGGAGCTCTGAATTGTCAATTTTTCCCAGGAAATCGACATATTCTTCAATATTCAGTGAACGCGCTAAGGTTTGTAAGTTTTCTTTTTCGGGACCCTCTCCGATAATTTGTAATCTTAAATTTTGAGTAGGATTTTTTTTCAAAATTTGATTGAATGATCTAATAAGGATATCAATACCATAGATGGGAGCCAATGATTTGACATTCCCAATAATTAACTCATCTCTTTCAACATTAGGTAATTTCTTGAACCTATTGACATCTACCCCAAATGGTGTAATCTCAATGTCTTTATTTATATATTTTTTTGTTTCATTAGCCATCGAATGGCTGGTTGAGAGGATTACTTTTGCATTATTTAAGTTGAACTTTAAAAGTTTGCGATGAAGTATCGAGATTTTTGGAAATATATACACATCACTTCCCCATACAGAAGTTATTAACGGCTGAAATCCGGTTAAAGCTCCTAGTAATCCGTAGCTTGAAGCATAGTGCGCGTGAACTATATCTGGCTTAAAAGACTTGATTGTTCTTTTTAGTTTGGGTAGATATGATATAATTCTCAACTTGGATGTTTGCCCTGGTCCCTTTTTGCTATTCTTATAATTATTATCGACTATTTGTATGTTATTGTGTTTGTATTGTTCTTTGTCAGAGTTTTTTTCGAACGAAAACAATAAAATTTCTACGTCTTTTTCAGCTAAAGACGTTACCCATCGCTTCGTATGTATTGAGTTGGCATCCGCTAAGAAGAGTATCTTCATTGTTAGATTTTTAATTTAGAAAGGAAATGGAGAAAAATTGCAATAAATGGAACCTCATAGAATTGTAAGTGAATTATGTAGCAATCAAACCATCCCATAAATAGCAGTCCCATCATAAATGAATATAAAGTCACTATTAGTGGTGCAATATTTATTTTAATAGAATAGATAAATATTAATAGGTATATATAAAAAATAAAACCTAAAGTAAATGATGTTATTACGTACTTAATACCGCTATATACATAAAGAGTACCAAAAAATGTTTTTACGTTGGTGCTAAAATCAGTAGGAATATAGACAACATAACTGGAAATTACATCAATAGGTGGCTTTCCAAATATAAAATTAAAAATATTAATAATTGGGGTAAAAGCATAAGATGGATTTGTTCCGATAGGAAGGTTTTGGTTGAGGTGTTCTGAAAAACCAATAGGTCCAGCAATCAGGTAATCTGACATGTGTTTTATAATGAACTTGTTGCTGTCAGGATTCATCCCAAGGGATATCTGGTAAATCAACCAAAATAAAATCAATGGTATGATTAAAAATAGCAAATGTTTTAATTTGGGTTTTGTTTTATTCGTTATTAATCTACCAATGAAACCCGATACAAGAAGTATGATAACCCATGATTTGACTCCATAAAGAATAGAGAACACTAAGGTTATAAGTATAACTATGATTTGATGGAGCTTGTATTTGTTCTGATTGAAAAATATTAATAATGTTATGCTTATTACAGTAAGTATTAGGATTGAATGTCCTAAAATACCAGCACCTAGATTTTTTTGAAAATTTTCATCAGCTAAGTTATATCGAGAGAGTAGTAGTTTAATTTTGTATCCAACTAAAAGTATTAACGGGTATGCTACATATATGAGAGCCTTTAAACTGGATGTTTTTAACTGAATACTATTTGCAATTGCGTAGTCTTTTTGTGTGTAAAGTCTCATTTTTCTGAATACTGCTTTCAATACCAGTCCTGCCAACCAAAAAGATATGGCACCTCCAGTCCAGATTGGTATGACACGATCATTAAGCTCAAAATGAGATAATTCAAATTTTAGAAAAATATAGCTTGCAGTTAATAAAAATAAAAATGGCCAGAGTAAGATTGTCACTGGGGTGTAATAGGTGCCCCATAAAATTTTATCAATCCTCGTAATAACGATTGCCAGAACAAAAAATATAAATAATTGAGATATTATCATTTATTTTTTAGTATTCTGTTGAATTCATTCGCGTCGACTTTATTATGTTTATTAACATATTTATTAATCGACATAATTAGAGCGAAAGCTTTCGAAGGATTAATATTATTCTTAATGAGAAGTACCGGCAAATATAAATAAGCAAATATTTTTGTTATGTGCCAGCGGGGGCTGGAATAATAATTCCGAACATCAATAAGCCTATTAATGTAATACAAGTAGGTTGAATTGAGGGTGTTGTTGTTTTTCTTGATTGTCGATCCTACTTTATGATAGATTATTGAGCCATAAAGACAAGTCATTTTTAGATTCTTCATTTTTAACCGAAGAGAGAATTCATAGTCTTCTTCACCAAAAAAGAAATCCTCAGTTAATACCCCAGTTTCCTTATATCTAAAAAGTAAAGCACAACCTGTGACAAAGGTTATGTCTGAAGCATTTTTTGCTGATGGTATTGACGTATAGTGTTCTCCTGCATAGTAGTACTTTCGACTACCAAAGTAAGTCAATTCTCCACCACAGTTCCATATTTTTTCTTTGTCATGAAAAAACCTTATTTGTGGCGTAACAGCATAGATATTCTCGTTGTTATTGATATGACTTTCTAATTTGTCTAGGGCATCTGGCTCTACTTCTGTGTCATTATTCAATAACATCACCCAGTTAGAGTTTAAATGTTTTGCAATCTCTATCCCAATATTGTTCCCCTTAGCAAAGCCGAGGTTCTCATTGTTTTCGATGAATATTAGTAAGTCATTTTGTTTTTCAACGTTTTTTATAATTTCACTCTTTGAATTATTAATTGCATCTCTAGGTATGTATAATATATTGCGATATAGTTGATTGCATTCGTTTTTTAGAGTTGCTAAAGATTCAATTTTTGAACCATTATCAACAATTACTGGAATAAAAGATTCTGTTTTTGTTTGTTTTATAGAGCGAAGGCAACTTATTGTATCTTTTTCTCCGTTCCAGTTTAGGATTATTATTGGTATTAAACCTCGATTCTCGTCTTTTTCTTTATCCATGGACTTATTTTTCTGAAAATTAAAGAGAGTAATATTAACTCGCTAATACTCATCGTTATTGCGGCGCCAGCTGCACCGATGCTACTTGAAAGCAAATAACATAACGTAACACTTAATATTCCCGTAATAAATACAGCTTTTGTGAAATATTTATTCAATCCTAAATTTATCAATCCAATAATGCCAAAATAGTAGTTTAGTCCACCAAATAAAACCACAGGAATCATGATTTGAAATAAGACGATTGCAGATTCAAAAGATTTACCCAGGTACCAAATAAGAAGTTTAGGTCCGAATAAATAAAGTAGAGAGAGTATTATTACGAGTATTAATGTGAAGATTTTTCCAAACTTCACATATGATGAATTAGATTCATTTGGTTCGTTTAGTTTTCTGCCAAAGAATGGGAACAATGCTTTTGATAATGGATCCATAAAGGATTGTATTGCCTTAATAATCTTTTCTATTGCTGCATATTGACCTACTATTTCATAGTTTGTTGTGATTCCTAATATGATAACATTTGCTTCCCTGTAGAAGCTCATAGACAGTGTAGATAGGAATATTTGCCAAGAGTCTGCTATGTAAAATGAGATATTTCGAAGGGTTGGTTTTACTATTTTTAATTTCAAATGTTTCACTATGAGAATTACACTAGCTATACCACTTGATAGATAACCAATAGATTGGAACAAGTTTACCAAATAAAAATCAGAGGGTTTATGTATGAAAATAAAAATTAATAGAGTGGAGATGATTCTTGTTATTAAATTTATTATCGTAATGTACCCCATCTTTTCAATGCCTTGGAAGAGCCATAAAGGCGTGATGGCTTGTCCCAATAAAATACCGAACCCATATATATATAGTAGATTGTTGTCTGTTAAGGTTGGCATTAAAGATATTACAAGATATATTGCTGAGCTCGATATTATTGCGAATAATAATCTTGCCACGGTAACATTCGTAACTATTTGGGCTATCTTTGTTTTGTTATCTCTATTTAACGAGATAAGCTTTGTAGCTGAGTAGTCGAATCCAAAATTTACAAGTAACAGACCATACTGAAAGATGCTAAAAGATAATACATACTGTCCATAATGCCTCAAACCTAGGTTGGAGGTTAAATAAGGAATTAGAATTAGTGGAAAAATGAATTTTAAAACATTAAAGGTTGAAAGAGACAGAAAATTCTTTACGACAGTTTTAATTTCTTTATCACCGAGTTTTTTGCGTAAAATTAATAAGAGCCTGTTCAACTGGCGAATTTTATTAGTGAATACTGATTTTTTTAGAGACGGTCAATAGCTTAGAGAATCATGAAAATGGGTTATAATTCATGACTCTCTGCGGTTTTTTATATTTTGCAACTACTTAGCAAATGGATGTTTTAGTAAAGGCAGCTTTGCTAAGGGGTGAAATTCTCCCTTCAAACCGACTGGATTTGTATGTCTGATTGTATAAACCGTATTTATCGCTTTAGTTGTTTCTCCAATCCTGAAACCATTTCCATTCAATATATGCTCATAGCTTTTTGTATGCAATTCGGTGAATCCACCACTGAATTCAAATTCTTCTCCGTTTACTGTGATGGACCGGAACGTCCTCATACCTTTTGCCTTTATCTCATCAGGTATTGTATCATAATTGATACTTAAGAACCATCGCACTCTTGCTTTTTCCAGTTGCAAAAAACCTGCAGCCCTATCATGTTCATGGAGGTGTACAATGTTCTCCTTTATATCTCCAAAAATCCAGGTGAGCATATCAAAGAAATGTACGCCAATGTTCGTTGCTACTCCACCTGATTTGTGTACATCTCCCTTCCAGCTTGTATAATACCAGTGACCCCGTGATGTGATGTAGCTCAGATCGACATCATAAATTTTGTTTGGGTCTCCATTATCTACTTTATTCTTGAGTTCTATTACACTTGGATGGAGGCGTAATTGTAAAATGTTATAAATATTTTTACCGGTCTCCTTTTCTATTTCCTTTAGGGCTTCCACGTTCCATGGATTCAACACAATCGGTTTTTCACAGATAACGTCGGAGCCATTACGTAATCCGAAACGAATGTGTGAATCGTGTAGAAAATTTGGCGAGCAAATGCTTACGTAATCTACGTTGGTTCCTTTGCGTTTGAGTTTATCGATGTGGCGGTCGAATCGTTCAAATTCGGTGAAGAAGTCTGCGTCAGGGAAATGACTATCCATAATGCCCACGCCATCATAAGGGTCTAAGGCTGCTACCAGATTATTTCCAGTATCTTTAATCGCTTTCATGTGGCGAGGTGCAATATAACCTGCAGCGCCTATAAGGATAAAGTTTTTCATTCGTTCAAATTCTTGTAATTAAGTTATTTATTTCTTTTCAACCTGGTTGTCTACTAACATATATATCTCTTTGCTTTCCGGGCAAACAGCTGTATTTTCGTCGTTGAACTTTAATCTGTGTCCATATTCACTAACCCAGCCGCTTTGACGTGCGGGATTACCTATAACCAACGCATAAGCCGGAACATCTTTGGTTACAACGGCGCCTGCTCCAATTAGTGCATATTGCCCGATGTTGTTACCACATACAATTGTTGCGTTGGCTCCAATTGAAGCACCTTTTCCTACATGGGTTTTAGCATATTGGTTTTTTCGATTAATGGCTGAACGTGGATTTATGACATTGGTAAAAACCATTGAAGGTCCCAGGAAGACATCGTCTTCACAAGTAACTCCTGTATATATCGATACATTGTTTTGCACCTTCACGTTTTCACCCAGCACAACTTCCGGTGAAATCACCACGTTTTGTCCGATATTGCAGTTTTTCCCAATGATACAGTTCGTCATGATATGACTGAAATGCCAAATCTTGCTTCCCGTTCCAATTTGGCTGCCTTCGTCGATAATCGCTGTTTCGTGGGCAAAATATTCTTTAGTTGCCATTCTCAATTAAAATTTCTAATTGATTCAATTACTTTATCTTGTATTTCCTCTGTTAGTTCCGTATGCATAGGAATTGAAAGAACCGACTTGCAAAGTATTTCTGTATTTTCAAGTTGGAAGCCATTCGGGCTGAATTGCTTAAAGGCTGGTTGTGCGTACAAAGGGAAAGGATAATAAATGATGGATGGTATGCCTTGTTCTTTTAGAAAAGCCTGGAGTTTGTCTCTGTTATTATTTTGAACCTTTAACGTGAATTGGTTGAAGGTATGGTTGGCATAAGCTGCTTTGTTTGGCAGTACGAGCCCTTCCAACCCATCCAGATTTTGGAAATAATATTCGGCTGACTTCTTTCTGGCGAAAATGTATTCATCCAGGTATTTCAACTTAACATTTAAGATGCCTGCCTGGATCGTATCTAACCTTGAATTGCACCCTATAGTTTCATGATAGTACTTCTTCTGTTGACCGTGACTGGCAATCATTTGACAGCGTTTGGCGAGTTCCGAATCGTTGGTCGATAGTGCGCCACCGTCACCAAAACAACCCAGATTTTTGGTTGGGAAAAATGAATAGCAACCAATGTGTCCGATGGTCCCAGTTTTCTTTTTTGTGCCGTTTGAGAAGATATATTCAGCGCCAAGCGACTGGGCATTGTCTTCAATGACAAATATGCCGTATTTATCAGCCAGCATCATAATTGATTCCATATCGGCACTTTGGCCGTAGAGGTGAACCGGAACAATTGCCTTGGTTTTTGGCGTGATTGCTTTTTCTAAACTGTCAATTGAAATATTGAACGTATCGCTATCGACATCGACCATGACCGGTTTTAGTTTCAATAAGGCAATGGCTTCAGCAGTTGCCACATAGGTGAACGCCGGAACAATCACCTCATCTTCCGGTTTCAAATCCAAAGCCATTAGTGCGATTTGAAGTGCATCAGTCCCATTACCACACGAAATGACATGATCGGTGTTTAGATACTTTGCCAGGCCATCTTCAAATTGTTTGACTTCATTACCTTTTATGTAATTCGCAGATTCAGCGCAGGAGAGTAATGCTGTATCAATCTCCGGTTTTATTTTCTGATATTGACCTTTGAGGTCAACCATTTGAATACTCATCGTTTACTATCGTTATAGTTTGTAAACTTTGTCATTTCCTTCTTTCACCATGTTTCGCATATCGACAATTAGCTGAGCATTCTTTTGGATAAGATCCATGTCAAATGCATCATGATTGGTTGTCAAAACAACACAGTCGGCTTGCTGCAATGTTTCTTTTGTCAATTCTACCGATTCAAATATATGCCCCTCATTTGTCTTTACTTTAGAAATAAAAGGATCATGGTAGGTTACTTCACCTCCTTTGTGTTTTGCGATGTCCATAATTTCCAACGCCGGAGATTCTCGTTCATCGTCAATATTGGGCTTATAGGCAACTCCCAGAAACAGAATCTTACTACCATTGATTGCTTTTTTATGACGATTCAGCGCTGTAGCAATTTTGATATTCATGTAATGAGGCATGCGCATGTTGATGTGCCCGGCGGTATGTATCATGCTGAGGTCGAAATCGAACTTCTTGGCAATATGCTCGAGGTAGAAGGGGTCCAGCGGGATGCAATGACCACCAATTCCCGGACCAGGATAGAACGCCTGGAAACCGAAAGGTTTGGTTTTGGCCGCTTCAATTACTTCCCAAATATTGATATCCATTTTACCCGACAACAATGCCAATTCATTGATCAGGCTGATGTTGATTAGTCGATAGGTGTTTTCCAGTATTTTGACCATCTCAGCCACGCGGGGAGAACTAACCGAATGAACATGATCGATGGCCTTTTTATAAATTGCCTGCCCTATTTTCAACCCATCAGATGTCATCGCTCCCAGTACTTTGGGGGTGTTTCGGGTATGGAAGCTTTTGTTTCCCGGATCGACTCTTTCGGGACTATACGCCAGCCAAAAGTCTTCTCCGTGTTTCATTCCACTTTCGTTTTCAATGATGGGGAGCATAAAATCTTCTGTGGTAGTGGGGTAGGTGGTGCTCTCGAGGCTGATAAATGTGCCGGACTTCATATATCGACCAATTTCGGTACACGCACTTTCGATGTAGCTCATATCGGGTTTTTTGAACCGATCGAGCGGTGTAGGAACAGCAATAATCAGTGCATCACATTCTGCCATCCGGGTGAAATCTGTTGTCGCCGAAAGGGTAACTTTATCAACGACTTCTCTTAGTACTGCATCGCGAATGTCTTTGATATAGTTGCTTCCACTGTTGATTTTATCCACTTTTTCCTGGTTCTTGTCGAAGCCGATGACTTTTATACCTGCTTCTGCAAAATTAACCGCCAGGGGTAATCCAACATAGCCGAGTCCGACGACTCCAATAATTTCCTTATTTGAATGAATCTTTTCCAGAATTTGTTGAGTGTTGTTCATGATAATATTGTTGATGATTGAGTTGATTACTCGTAATTAATAAGTGAATAGTGTATTGTTTGGACGTTTTGATTTTTATCCTTTCCCAATTCCTTTTAACTCAAATCCAATCCTTTTCAATTCTTCGCGGTCCAGGATATTCCTTCCATCGAAGACAAAAGCCGGTTTTCGCATGGCTTCGTAGATGTTGCGCCAGTCGTAGGAGCGGAATTCGTCCCATTCAGTTAAGATCGCGACGGCATGGGCGTTCTCCATGGCAGCGTAAGGTGTTTTGTGAACATGGACCAGTTGCCGAATCTCATCGGAACGGAGGGCTGTTGGAGCGTCAGATTGCTTCGCTCCGCTTGCCATGACAGCTTGCGGGCGACGGTGTGCTTGCAGGTACTCTAAATCGGCAAAAATTCTTTCTTCTGTCACCTTGGGGTCGTAGAAGTGGATTTCGGCGTGGTCCTGAAGGAACATAAGCGGGGGCGTATTTCTATTTTGTTTATTGCCCCCCCTATTCCGAAGTCCCGGAACCCCAAACGGGGGAGGACCCGGCCAGTGGTTGTCTTTATGGGTTTGGTGCATGGTGTTTGACGTATTTGTTTGTTGCCGGCCAGGCTCCTGAGAGTGGGGGGCTGTTGGAGCGTCAGATTGCTTCGCTCCGCTCGCAATGACAGCTTGCGGGCGACGATGCGACTGCAGGTATCGGGATCGGCGTAAATGCGTTCGGCGTGGTCCCGGAGGAGCATAAGCGGGGGCGTATTTCTTGTTTCATGGTGTGCCTGGGGCTTTATTCACGATTGGTTGATAATTTCCCAATGGCCGCCTTTAGGGGGGCCAACGCGTTGGATGATTCCAGATTTTTTTAACTTATTCATGTTGTTTTCAATGGCAGTCTGGCTGATTCCTATTTCTTTGCTAAGTTGAGACAAACTAATTTCCGGATTATCCATAATCGCTTTTAATAACCGTTTTTGATTATCACCCAACTTATCACCCAACTTATTCGGTGAACCGGAATATACGGTTACCATAAATCCGTCAGAAATATTCTTAAACTCCGGTGCCGGCAGATGGGATTCATTAAAGGAATTGATTACCCCACCCTGGGCGTAGTTTGCAACCCCACCCTGGGCGTAGTTTGCAACTACGCCCTCATATTAAATCAATTTCAATTAACGATTCCATTTCAGCATAATTTCTTGCACTGCTGTATAAATAATCTTCAGCTTCTGCAACAATACCTGCCCTGACAGGATTTTCATGTATGTAATTCAGCCGCGTTTCGATTAAACTGTTAGTGCTTAATTCTACGGCATGGTTCTCATGTGTCCAAAACTGTTCTTCACCGGATCGCTTATTATATTTTGCATGATAACGAAAAATCATTTCCAGCCATTCTTTCCGGCTTTCCTTTGGATTTATTTTTATTTCATTTAATATTTGCTTTGACGTGAATTTCTTTATATCCCTTACTAAACCCGACAGCTCCCCTTTTTTACTTCTCATGATCGCATGAACATGATTTGTCATTATCACGTAAGCAAACAACTCAAGGCCTTTGTTTTTTCTGCTATACTCAAAGCTTTCCAGTATGATGTCCTTGTATAGCTGACGACTAAATACATCTGCCCAGCCAGAGATATTCGGGTGTAGTTGCAAACTACACCCAGACAATGGTCATCTTTGTTACGGAGAGTTTTTTTTGCCAGTTGTGTCATTGTAATTTGATTATTTTCCTGAATCAATCTAATCCATAATCCTTATCCTGGTTTTTTCGAGTATCACAAAGGAGTGGTTTTCCATTATTGCTATAATTTTGTTGCCGTTCTTTTGAAAATAATTTTTCAAATCCGACAATCTCATATTACCGAACTTAACCAAAACCAATTTATAAGGTTCCCGGCTGGCAATGTATGAATAATAAAAATCGGTGTCTTTTGTTATAACTATTCTTTTTTCTTTGATGGAAAGCTTATTAATAAACGAATCTTTTGTAAGATTTCCTTTTTCAGGTTGTTTTGTATGAATACAGTCACAACCTTTGAAACACTCACAAATTGAATCCGGTAAATGAGCATCAATTAATAGCTTCATGCTGCAGGGAATTCAATATCCTTAAAATGGATCGATTTTGCAGCAAATGCAAGACAAGCAAGGATATCTTCTTTTTCCAGTTCAGTAAATTCGTTCAAAATATCGTCAGTAGAGTCACCTCCTGCCAAATATTCCAAAATCCCTTCTACCAAATGCCTGGTATTCCGGATGGTGGGTTTTCCATGGCATATTTCCGGGTTGATGGTTATTCTTTTCAATAAATTATTTTCCATGATATTTCAACTTATTATTCCAAGTATGTACAAAAATACAAAATTTATCTTTGCCAGAGTGAATTTGAAGGAGCCTGCCCCCGTTGGCGCAGATTTGCCGCCATTGCTGAATTTGTATTTTCGGCTCATTGCTTTACTTTTTAGCCCTGCGGCTATGGCACGGATTACAAATCCGCACCAACGTGGGGTTGCCAGTTGGCCAGATTGCTTCGCTCCGCTGGCAATGACAGCTTGCGGGCGACGATGCGACTGCAGGCATCGGGCTCGGCGTAAATGCGTTCGGCGTGGTCCCGGAGGAGCATAAGCGGGGGCGTATTTCTTGTTTCATGGTGTGCCTGGGGCTTTATTCACGATTGGTTGATAATTTCCCAATGGCCGCCTTTAGGGGGGCCAACGCGTTGGATTAGGCCCAATTCTCTAAGCTTGCCTATATTCGTTTCGGTTTTTCGCCTTGAAATTCCTAATTTTTCTGCTAATGAAGTTGCTGAAATGTAAGGATCCGTTTTCATCCATTTTACTATTATTTTCTGATTTTCTGTCAATTTTTCACCGACCTTTTCACCGACCTTGTCGGAGATGTCAGCGGCATCTTTTGTGACATCTGCTTTTTCTTTGAATAGAACAACGCGAAAGCCATTAAAGACTTCTTCGAATTTAGGTTGTTTAACGCCATGATTTTAGTCGTCATTTAATAGTCATTTGCTTAGTAGCCTTCTATGGCGATGTCTTGCGGGAGGCCTACACGCATAAAGTAGCGGGCAAATGCCTGGGAGAGGTGTTCGCGGTATGGCGGCAGCAGGCGTATTCTTTTATCCATGTTTTTTATAATTTCTTCTAAAGTTGTCCGATGTATCCCATAAACATTTTTAAAATCAACTATTAGGTAATCCTCGAAAATTCCTTCTTGCTTGTTTAATAAATGATAAGAAACCAGATGCCCTTTTTTCAAATTGGCTACAAGGCTTTTTCTTCTTTTGGCATTTAAAGTTTCATTTTTCTGTATTTCGTTAAAAAAATCGGTTAAACTAAAATAACGGCAAACCAATATATTGTCGATGTTTTTACTCACCAAATCGCATGATTGGGTTAAAATAACAGCATCCATTTTTTTTACATCAACATCTGGGATGTCATCTATACTTAAAGCAGCAGGTGGAATAATTACCGGGCAGTTGATTATAAAATCGCCTTGTTGTATATCATTTTCTTGTTCTACTAATGAGTACCAGGGATAATCCATATTAAAATAGTTGATCTAATTCATCAGTATCGATAAAAACTTTAGGCTGAAGCCTGGAAATACTTTTGATTTTTACTTTTACCTTAAAAGTTTCCTTAAAAGGAACTTTTGCAACAATGTCGTAATCGTCGTTGAAGTATCCGATTTCAGAATCATCGTCTTCGGTTTCGGGTAGTGCAATGGGGTTGTTTGTATAAATAGTTGTACCAATCACTTCTTTTTTAATAAAAGGTGAATCTTGCAAAACATCCAAGTCCCACATTAAATATTTTAATGGTGTGTGATAAAAAACCGAAGAAATCTGAACTTCTTGCTCAGGCCATTGGGTTTGTATTTGGCTTGCCGTATTTTTTTCTTCAATAAAAAGTGTTTCCATCGTTTTTTATTTAAATGATTCGTACAACTCGCCTTCAGTTAACTGTTTAAAAAGATTACTTGAGAGCGAGTGTGCTTCTTTTAGCCAGTTGTTAATAATTTCGATATTAGGCTTATCCGGGTTGCCGTTTATTCGGGTTTGTAATAAAATTCCTTCGGTGCCGTTGTTTTTACCTTTCTGAAAGTTCACGCGCAAGTCACCCACATCCATGTTGTAAGCAAACCCCATGTTGAAATCAGCAGGCAATTTTTTGGTTTTGAGAAACGACTGGCCGAAAGTAATATTGAATTTCCGGTTTATGAACTCGTGCACGTTATTTTCATGAAAATCAAACGGGAAAAAATCGATATATAAGAGGGCCGGTGTAATTTTATTTTTTACCGGATGAACATTAAAAAAAGTCTGAATTAATTCTTTGGCATCTTCAAAAAAAGTTTCCCAGTAATATTTATCATCAATGGTGTTCAGCGTAATAATTCCAGGTCCGACTTGCAAAAGGGGATATCCTCCTCCCTTTTCGGCCCTGAAACGGTGAACAGGTCTATTTATTGTCATTTCTATTGGCACCTCAACCGGAAGAATACTTTCGCGAAAGGGGTATTTTTGTTTCAACTCGTTATACAAGTCGCCGTAAAGGTATTGCACACCGGCTAATTCTTCTTTGCTGGTTATTTCCCATCTTAACTCAGTAACCACTTCTACCAGAGGTGCTTTTGGTAATTTGCTCATTTTATTCAACCGGTTTATTCATTCGAAATTAAGCCTTTTAACAGATGTAAACAATAACGATTGAGGAAGTTTTAGAAATTTTAACCGTAAATTTTTTCAGATGTCATTTGCTTCGCGTCATTTAATAGTCATTGAGCCTACGACTGTCATTTGTTATCAATTGCGTTAAAGCGCGTCATTAGTTGTCATAAAAGTTGTTGATGCAATTTATCACAAATTTTTGTTCTTCATTGGTTAGTGTTGGGTACATGGGTAAACTGATGTACCGGCTGTAATATTGTTCTGCTACCGGAAAGCCCCCTCTAACTCCCCCAAACGGGGGAGGACTTTTGGCCGGTGGCTGTTTTTATGGGTTTGGTGCATGGTGATTGACGTATTTGTTTGTTGCCGGCGTGGCTCCTGAGGAGTGGGGCTATCACAGTGGACTGGACGCACCCGCATTGGGTGAATGGTTGTCGTTGTTGCTCAGGGGTACGGGATTCTCAGCGACCGAAAGAATCAAGAAAATATTATTTAAAATCATCCTGATTAAGTCCTGATTGCCTGATTATTGAACGGAACGTACCCATCGGAATTTCTTTCTTTGGGGAGGGAACAATTACAATTTTATTCCCCTTTTTAAATTTTACATGGCTACCTCTTTGGGAAACAAAAACAAAACCATTCTTTTTGAGAGCCTTAATTATTTGTTTAGATGAAGACAGCTTAGACATTAACCGAGGTTTCTCCTAAAAGGGTTTCGTTAATAATAGGTAAATCAGTATCTGAACCTGGTTCCTCAAAATAAAGTGTAAGCGCTTCATTCAAGTTGTCGATGGCTTCCTGAATGGTATTCCCAAAACTTGAAACATCGACATTCAAACATTGTGAAACGTAATATCTGTCTTCTTTGTAAACGATATATTTTAACGTCTTCATTTTCTTCTTTTTAAAAATTGCATTACTCAGGACAAAGGTAGTTTTTACTCACTTAATTTTAAAATAGCCTCTGCTACCGCACGATTGATTGCCGGATAGTGATCGTCTTCGCTGCCGCACTTGCATGGTGTTTGACGTTGTTGTTTGTTGCCAGCGTGGCTCCTGAGGAGTGGGGCTATTAATGACCGTCGCATTATCGTATCAGCGTGTGATCTATTGGGTTGAATGATTAACGTAACGTTTGTTGTTTTTAGTTGTCCCTTTGTTGGCGCAGATTTGCAATCTGAGCCATTGCTGAATTTGTATTTTCGGCTCATTGCTTTACTTTTTAGCCCTGCGGCTATGGCACGGATTACAAATCCGCACCAACGTGGGGTTGCCAGTGGGCCAGATTGCTTCGCTCCGCTGGCAATGACAGCTTGCGGGCTATAAGGCACGGGAACCAATGCGTTCCAGTTCTTTATTTCCCTATGGCATGTAGTTTAAACCCGATACTTTCCAATAATTCCCGGTCCAGGATATTCCTTCCATCAAACACGAAAGCCGGTTTGTACATGTTGTCATAGACTTTTTGCCAGTTGTAGGTGCGGAATTCGTCCCATTCAGTTAATACAGCGATCGCGTGAGCCTGTTCCATAGCAGCGTAGGGTGTTTTGTGCACGTGGACGAGTCGCCGAACCTCTTCTGAACTGAGTGTTTCCGGCGGGTCAGATTGCTTCGCTCCGCTCGCAATGACAGCTTGCGGGCGACGATGCTGCTGTAAGTATTCCAGGTCGGCGTAAATGCGTTCGGTCGGCACTTTGGGGTCGTATATGTGGATTTCGGCCCGATCCTGGAGGAGTTCGTCGGCCACGTAGATGGCGGCGGACTCGCGGGTATCGTTGGTATCCTTTTTGAACGCCCAGCCCAGGAAGGCGATTTTTTTCCCGGAAACGGTATTGAAGAGGGTATCGATGATTTGCTTGGCAAAGCGGTGTTTCTGGTAATCGTTGAGCTTTACTACCTGCTCCCAGTAGTCGGCCACTTCGGGCAGATTAAAGTGGCGGCAGAGGTACACCAGGTTGAGGATGTCCTTTTGGAAGCAACTTCCGCCATATCCTACCGAGGCTTTCAGGAACTTCGGACCAATACGGGAATCTGTCCCGATGGCGCGGGCTACCTCGTCCACGTCGGCGCCTGTTTTTTCGCATAGGGCGGACAGGGCGTTGATGGAGGAGATGCGCTGTGCCAGGAAGGCATTGGCCGTGAGTTTTGATAGTTCGGACGACCAGATGCGGGTGGTGAGGATGCGTTCGCGGGGCACCCAGTTGGCATACACCGCTGCCAGGGCTTCCATGGCGCGTTGTCCGTCCTCGTCTTCTTCACCTCCGATGAGCACGCGGTCGGGATTGTGCAAATCCTTCACGGCAGTGCCTTCGGCGAGGAATTCAGGATTGGATAATACCGAAAATTTCGGTGAATGGGCGAGAGGGCGATCCGGCGACGCATCCAATATGGTGCGGATAGCCTGGGCGGTGCGGACGGGCAGGGTAGATTTTTCGACAACGATTTTGTCCTCGGTGGCAACTTCGGCAATTTGCCGGGCACAGAGCTCCACGTATTTCAGGTCGGCGGCCATGCCTTTGCCCACGCCGTAGGTTTTGGTGGGGGTGTTGACGGAGATGAAGATCATCTGCGCTTCCCGGATGGCCCCTTCCACATCGGTGGAGAAAAAGAGGTTGCGGTCGCGGGCTTCGGCTACCACCTTGTCGAGGCCGGGTTCGTACACCGGCAGCTTCGAGAGGTCGGCGCCGTTCCAGTCGGCGATACGTTGTTCGTTAATATCTACTACGGTGACTTTGATGTGGGGGCACTTCTGCGCGATGACGGCCATGGTGGGCCCTCCCACGTATCCGGCGCCTATGCAGGCGATATTTCTAATGTTGTTCGGGATCATATTTTCGTTGTTGTTGCGGGTTGTATATTGATTAATTAATTGAATTTCACGAATTAGGGGAGAGGCTGGGAGAGGGGTAATAGCAGCAGCCTTCATATAACGTTTGCGTGTGCGGCACAGGGAAATTTCCGTTTCAAATGTGGTTGAAATGTGCGCCTCTTTTCCCTGTGGGGCGTTCTACCCGGGGCGATAAGCATATCGCCCCTAGCTTTCCCATAACCTCGAAGCGCAATTCAACATTCAACATTCAACATTTTTCGCTCCCATTCTCAACTTCTTCTACTCTCCGCTTCTCTCTTCATCTGCTTCCCAGAGGAGCAGGGCGTTTTTTTCGCTTTTCAGGTATTCCGGTTCTTCTTCCGGCGTGATGCAGAGGGTACGTATTTTGCGATCAGTTACTTTTTCGGCGCTGGCGGTGAGGCGTCCGAGGTAGTTGCGGTCGATGTTTTTGCCTATCAGGATGATGTCGATGATGTGGCTGTCGCGGCCGGCGGCCATCTCGCCGGTGAGCCAGGCGCGGGACAGATGCCCCAGCTTACTTATCAAATCGTTGATCACCCGGTCGATCCCCACGTGTTTCATGAGGATGTTGTGGATATCACGGAACAGTGGATGAGCCGTGTTCGCCGTGAACATTTTCTTGTTGCCGTCGAAGCTTGATGTGAGCAGGCCGGCCTGTTCAAAACGGTTCAACTCCACCCGGATGGCATTGGACGACTCGTTGAACTCATCGGCCAGTCCACGCAGGTAGGAAGAGGTACTGCTGTTGAGGAAGAACTTCAGCAACAGTTTAATTCTTGTTTGAGATGTAATGAGGGATTCCAGCACGATTGATCCTATGATTGGTTATTTGGTTTTTAATGTTATTTGGTGGGTGTTGTTATTGTCTTTCTTCTAAAGGCAGTTGGATTTCACGAATTATGGCGAATTACGCTAATTGAACTTTGTTCAGCTGATTGCTTTTGAATTGGCAAACCGTTTCCACCGGAGGCTTTTTTCACCGAAATTGACCAGAAGTCCGACAGGAAGATCGGCCGCTTTTATGTAGTTGATGGTCTGCTGTTCGTCAATTTTTAGTAAAAACGTTTTACTCTTGATTTCCAGGATGATTTTGTCGAAGCAAAGAAAGTCGGCCTTGAAGAATTTATTCATCGGCTTTCCTTCGTATTGTTACCTCCAGTTTGGTTTCACGACGATATGGAATGTTACTGGTCGTTAATTCTTTCTCTAATGCTTCGGCATAAACACTTTCGAGGAATTCCGGGCCTAATGTTCTGTGAACTTTCATG
Organism: Prolixibacter sp. SD074; assembly: GCF_009617895.1. Lineage (NCBI taxonomy): Bacteria > Pseudomonadati > Bacteroidota > Bacteroidia > Marinilabiliales > Prolixibacteraceae > Prolixibacter > Prolixibacter sp. SD074. The sequence goes on along the minus strand of NZ_BLAW01000001.1, from coordinate 1,762,980 downwards.
CAGGCTCCAATGATCGAGAATACTTCGTCTTTGAGTAAAAGCTCTGACATCAATTCGCGGAATTAGCTATAATTAGCGTAATTAGTTCGTTCTTAGCTTTCAGTTGATAAACCATCCACCTTCTCCTCAGCGTTCCAACGTTCGCGGAACTGTTGCAGGTATTCTCTTCCAAAGACCATCCCGGTGCCGATGATGCCACCGAGGAAGATCCAGATGATGAGGATCATCGCCCGTTTGGGTTTCGATTTTTCCAGTGGGACGGATACCGGTTCGATGATGGTGAAGACCGGCGTATCTTCTTTTACCTGGATTTTGGCTTGTTCGAGCTGTTTGGCCAACTCCGTATAGACCCCGTAAATGAGGTTGTAATTGCTGCTGAGGCGATCGAGCTCGGTTTGCGCCATGGCGGTAGACACGTTTTTATTCCGGTCGCGGAAGCGGGCCAGTCCGTTCTGCGCCTTTTCAAATTGCTTTTTTGTTTCGTCGTAGCGTTGCTGTACAAATTCGAGGCTGGCTTTGGCTTTTTTTACCTTGAAATCGGTGATGTATTGCTGCAGCATTTTCTGCGTGTGCTGTGCCAATTGTGCGGCGGGCAGTGCTTCCGGCATGTTACAGGTGAGGGTGACATAGCCGTCCTTGTCGTTGTAGTCGATGGAGACCAAATCGGCCAGTTTCTTTTGTACTTCTTTCTGATCTTCGGACAACCGGATGGGGCCTTTGTAGCCGGTCGAAGCTCCTTCTTCCGGTTTTCCCCTGATGGCTTTCAGGATGACGCCCGGCAACCCGATGGTAAATTTTTTTATGTAACCGAATACCGTTGGTTTGCTGTATTCGGTGTAATAATCGAAAAGCGATACCGGATGGCCGATGCCTTTGAAGGTAAGCTTCGTATTCATCAACTCCAGTTGAAAGGGCACGCTGGAGATGATTTGCGGATACACCGCCGGGGTGATGTCGGAAGCTCCGCCTAGATTGAGGTTGAAGCTCGCCATGGCGGCCAGGCCCGAAAGGCTTCCCAGTTTAGACTGGCCGTCGGCGCCCTGCGGCACCATGGTGGTGGCAGCGGTGTACTGCTTAGCGCTGAAGAGGGCCACCAGTAAACCCAGTACGGCAAAGATGGCTACCGTTTTGATGATGGTTTTCCGTCCTTCCCAGAAGGTTTTCGCTAACTGGATGAGGTCGATTTCGTCGTCAGCGACTTCGGGAGATGGAGTATGTTGTGATTCTGTTGTCATTGCAATAATTTATTTAAGTCAAAAGGGAAAAGTCAAAAGTCAAAAAGCAGAAGTCAAAAGTCAAAAGGGAAAAGTCAAAAGTCAAAAAGCAGAAGTCAAAAGGCAAAAGGCAAAAGGCAAAAGTCAAAAAGCAGAAGTCAAAAGGCAAAAGGCAAAAGGCAGAAGTCAAAAGGCAAAAGGCAAAAGTCAAAAAGCAGAAGTCAAAAGTCAAAAGGAAAAAGTAAGAAGTTAGCTCTTGCGGTTGCTTTTTGCTTTTATGATGATACTCGCTAAAATCAATTTTAATTCCGTTGATTCATTTAACAAAGTCTTTAGCTCATTGGCAAATTCCTCGTCGCGACGGTTGGTTGTTGCCTGAATGATTCTTAACCAATAATTGCTTTCGCGCATTTCCCGATAGGCAATTTCAACTTTATATATAAAGTCAGCAGTCGATGAAGCAGCTTGAGCCTCTTCATAATTGGCACCTGATGAGGTGGATGATTTTGACAGTTGGTATCGAATAACCTTGAATTCTGTCGATTCGGGCAATTTCCGAAGAAACTTTATGGCTTTTACCGCAAAGTTGAATAGTCTGTCAGACAGTTCGTTTTCTTTACTTTTCACTTCTTCCTTTTGCTTTTTGCCTTAAAAACTGTTAGACCTTACACCTTAAATCCAAATACCTGATTTTTACAGTCTCTGTACCAGTGTGACGATGGTCAACGACAGGGCGCTGAGGGCGCTGGAGATGCTAATCCACTGACCGGCGGACATGCCTTCTTTGTCCGGGCGGGCCGGGACGATGATCTCGCTGCCGGGCGTCACCTTTGGGTAGTTCCGGGCGAAGAAGAGGAACGAATGGGTGGTGGCCGTTGTACCGTTGGGGTAGATGACATACACCTTGCCGCGCCGTGCACGCGGGACAAAACCTCCGGCCTTGTTGATGTAACTTCTCAGTGATTTCCGCTGTTCGTAGGTTTGTGCTACCGGGTTCATTACACCGCCGGATACCTTGATGGTTTGCATCTCTTTCGGGATGTGGATCTCATCGCCGGGTATCAGCATCAGGTCGATATCACTGCCGGGGTTGGCCATGATTTTTTGCAGATCAATTCCGACCAGTTGTTTGGGCGTGATGTCCAGCTTCAGCGTGGTATCTTTTTCCATTAAGGCTTTGCGGGCATCGATTTCTTCCTGGGTTAAACCGGTACTGCGGATCAGGGTAGCGCCTTTGAGGTATGCATCCTGTGTAAATCCGCCGGACCGGTTGATGATATCGGAAATGCGCTCGTTCTTGTGGGCAATGCTGTAACTACCGGCATAGACCACTTCGCCGGTAACCGATACACTTCCCTGGTCGCGGTAACCAGGAGCCCTGCGAACATATACCTGGTCGAAAGGCTGCAGGAGGAAGCCGGCATCTTTCGGATTCAGCTTCAGGTTCCGGGGTACCTGGAAGGTGAAAATGTGCGACAGCTGGTTGGTGGTTTCTGATGCTTCGGAATGGCTGAGGCGGCGCGCCACTTCGATGAAGGCCACATCGGCATTTTCCTTGAAGCCACCGGCCCGGAAGATCAGATCTTCCAGCGTCATTTTGTCGTTGTAAGGAAATTTGCCGGGATTGAGCACTTCACCCGTAATGTCCACCATTTGGTTTTCGCGCATCTCGAAGATGGAGCGAATGGTGATTACATCGTTGGGCCGAAGGTCCATGTCGAACGCACCTTTCTCGACATCGCCGAGGTTGAAGGCCTGATTTTCCCATTCCCAGTTGGCTTTGCGGCGGGAGAGGATGGCGCGGTTACGGAAAGCTTCTTCGCGGGGACCATCGGCTTTTTTCAGCAGGCCGGAGAGTTTCATGCCCTCTTTCCACTCATAGGAGCCGGGGCGGAAAACCGCTCCGTTGATGGTAACCCGGTTGGTGTAGCGGTCGAGCAAGGTGTCTGCTTTTACCATATCGCCGTTTTGCATGGCAAATTGGCCGAACTGTGCATGGTCGACATCCTGGATGCTCTTTTCCCGTTTGGTATTCCGGGTAACCGAAAGATTTTGTGTATAAGCGTTTTCGGCAAAACCACCGGCATATTTAATCAGGTTGGCCAGTGTTTCCCCTTTTTTCACTTCGAAGAGGCCGTTGCGTTTGAACGCGCCCCCCACTTCGACGCGGTTTTCGTAGGTCGGCACCAATAAAATATCCTGATCGCGCAACTGCACATTGGCTTTGGGGTTGCCGTTGACCAGAAAATCGTAAACGTCGATGGTGTTTACTACTTTGCCTCCCCGAATCACCTGTATATCACGGAAGGAACCATTTTCGGTAGGGCCGCCCGATAGATACAGGGCGTTGAATGCCGATGCGGTAGCCGGCAGGGTATAGGTTCCCGGTGCGTTTACGTCGCCAATTACATTGACCTTGATACTTCGCACCGTGCCCATGCTGACTTCGGCGTAGGTATTGGGATTGGCGCCTGAAAGTCCGCTGTAGATACTGATGAGCCGTTTTTGAATCTGCTTGCCGGCCTCTTCGAACGTACGGCCTGCGACATATACCGGACCGATATCGGGGATGTTAACGGCTCCGTTTTGGTCGATGGTCAGCTGGTAGGTAGCTTGCGAAGCGCCCCATATGGTGATGACTATTTCGTCGCCGATTCCCAGCACATAGCTTTTGGGGGTTGGGATATTGACCGACGGTTCGAAGGTGAGATTCTTCGAATTGAATAATTTGAAACCGAAAACCTTTTCATTCTCTGGCGTAGGTAATATGGGTGGCTTTACGGATAAGGAGTCGGTTTGTTCCGGCGGCATCTTTGTTGAAGTGTCTCCCTGAGCGGGTTGTTCTAATCCTGTGCCATTTTGCAATTCCTGAATTCGGGTCATTAACTGGTCAACCTGGGCCTGCGATGCACCCCGTGCTTTGGCCAGTGCAATGGCTTGTTCCTGCGTTAAACCGCGGTCCTGTATCTCCTTCATGATTTTCCGGACCTGGGCGTCGCTCAGTTTGCTTACGTCCACCTGCGACGGATTGATATTGCTTTGGGCCTGCGCCATCCCCTGCGATACCGCCAGGGTCAGCGACAGAACTAACAGGGTGAAAATGGTTTTCAACTTCAACATATTCAGATTATATGGTTATTTGTAGATATTGAACAAATCAAGTAAAAAGTAAAAAGTAAAAAGTAAGAAGGCAAAAGGCAAAAGGTAAAAAGTAAGAAGGCAAAAGGCAAAAGGTAAAAAGTAAGAAGGCAAAAGGCACCCTTTATAATTAGTAATTAGTAATGAACAGTGAAAAGTCGAAAGTTTTGCTTCTGGTGCCTGTCTTCTTTCTTTTCACAGCTTCGCCTCCTCAGTCCCACAAAGTAAGGGTGAGCCGGGTGAATATTTGGCGCACGGTTAAAACCGAACTATAAATCTTGTTCGTTATTAACCATCAATGTGCCAGCGATTCATCTATTTTAGTCTTTGTTCTTTTGCTGTAATCCTGCCGGGGCACGATTAGACGGTCAAATATAATGAATAAAAATACTACTCAAAATCGGAAACGTAAGGAAATTGTTAAAATTGTGGTGAATGGTCAAAAATCGATGCCGAACGTATCAAATGATGTGGCGGGCGCGCAAAAATTTTTGATGAACAGTTATCGGATAATGGCCAATTCAGAGATGGGGACTTCGACCATGACAGTATATCCAACTGGTTGAATGCGGATGCCTACTTTGTTTTTCCCCTTGATCTGGATCAGTTCGCCTTTCATCCCCACTAACGGGCCGGAGAGAATCTCGACCTGTTCGCCCGGAGCCAGGTCTTCGCGTGTCAGTTCCACCTTCACCTTATCCTGCCGGAGCATGTGTTTCAACGATTCGATGTCTTCGTCACGAACCGGTGCGGCTTTGCCTCCGAAGGTAATGTAACAAACGACATGGTCGGTTTGCAGCACCCGATCATAATCCTTCCAGGTAATGTGAACGAAGACGTAGCCGGGCATCAGGGGCATTTCCACCAGTTTTTTCCGGTCGCTCCACTGGCGAAGTTTTTTATAAATGGGAAGGTAGGCATCGATACCTTTTTCGGTGAGTGTTTGCAGGACCTTTTTTTCAGAGCGGCTTTTCACATAAATAGCATACCAACGTGCCGAAAGTTCTTTTGAGGCTTCCATCCCGGGGAAATTAAGTTGGGTTTTGTTTTTTGATTTCAGAACTGCCCGAATGTTTTCATCTGATGGTTCTTTTTCATGATGCATTACCATGAATTTATATACAGTTGTCGACTATTTTATCGTTCAGGTTCATTTTGTATGCAAAACTAAAAAATCCATTGAAAGAGCAGGGGGATTACGAGCGAATTTTTCGCGGTGGTCAAAACGGAAAGTAGAGATTTTGATTGCTGTAGTGTTTTATCCTGGTCTTGCGTTGGGGATCCACTGAAGGGGAAGTTTTTTTGGAATAAATTAAATTTTGTGAAAAAATGTTTAAATTGCCACTGCTAAAAAACTAACGAAGCTAACTGAACCAAATATTATGAAGTACAATGAAACGCTGCAAAGACGTGGCCCATTGTGGTTACGCACATTGGAACTAACTGTAACTTACCCTGATCCGTTCCGGGATCGCTTCTTCAGTTTGAAATTTGAAATGAACTAGTCGTTGTTGAATGGCTTTGTGCTGTTCGATGAAACTGACAGATACACGCAACAAGTATCCATTTTTTACTAATCTAAATCTATTATCTATGAAAAAATGTAATCTGAGTTCTGTTCCGGATGGAAATTGGACAAGGAAACTCCTTACCATGCTCCTTCTGTTTGTTTTTATGGCAGGATCAGTCTTTGCACAAACAAAGACCTTAAGAGGTACAGTAACCGGTGAGGACGGAGCACCCATCCCGGGTGTCACTGTCATGGTAAAAGGAACAGCAGTCGGTACCGTTACCGATCCCGACGGTAAATACAACCTGACGGGTATCCCCGCTGATGCACAAACATTAGTGGTTTCCTACATTGGTATGAAAACGCAGGAAATCGAAATAGGGAACCAGACTGTCATTAATGCCACATTGGCCCCTGATGTTGTGGGAGTAGATGAAGTGGTGGTTGTGGGTTATGGTACCCAACAGAAAAAATCGTTAACCGGTTCGGTAGCTTCCGTTTCGGCGGATGAGCTTCGTGCTGTTCCTGTTGCGAACGCTGCTTCCCGTCTGCAAGGACGTGTTGCCGGTGTAACCATTACCAACGACAACTCTCCTGGAGGTGATGCTACCGTGCGTATTCGTGGTTACGGTACCATTAACAACAACGATCCGTTGTTTGTAATTGACGGAGTACCTACTACCGGTGGTTTGAGCCGCATTAACCCGAACGATATTGAGTCGATGACTGTATTGAAAGATGCTTCTTCGGCTGCTATTTACGGGGTACGCGCTGCAAATGGTGTTGTCATTATCACGACCAAACGTGGTAAAGCCGGTAAGCCGAAAGTAAGTTTCGATGCCCGTTATGGTGTGCAGCGTACGACCAATAAACTCGACCTGTTGAATACACAGGAATATGGTGATTTGGTTTGGCAGGTGGCTGCCAACGACAGTTATCTCACAGGCGCTACTGTAGTACCCAACCATCCACAGTATGGAACCGGTGTTTCTCCGCAAATTCCGGATTACATCATCCCTACCTTTTCATTCGAAGGTGATCCGAACACAGACCCGTCCACTTACAATAATGATGATACAGCCGGGCTGCTCAATTTGATTACCCGGGCGAACAAGCAGGGAACTGACTGGTACGATGAAATTTTCGATCCGGCTCCTATCCAGGAGTATAACCTGGGTATATCGGGTGGAACAGATAAAGCTACCTATGCCATTAGTATGGGCTATCTGAACCAGAAGGGTGTTGTTATTCACACGGGTTTTGAGCGTTATTCCATGCGTTCGAATGTGGATGCTCAAATGACCGATTGGTTGAAGATTGGTCAGAGCCTGGGGGTTAGTTACACCAAACGTACGGGTTCATATGGGGCCAACAACGATGAAGGTAACGCCGTATCGCAAGCATACCGCATGCAGCCGATTGTTCCTGTTTATGACATCATGGGGAATTTTGCCGGTACCAAAGCAAACGGAACCGGTAACGGCGCCAACCCGGTTGCTAACCTGACCCGTGACAAGGATGACTGGGGAACTGATTTACGTATTCTGGCCAATGCCTATATGGAAGTGAAATTGATGAAGGACTTAACTTTCAAGACACTGGGTGGTGTAGACCTGAACAATGGCCGTAGCAAAGATTACACGATTCGTAACATTGAATTTGCTGAAGCGATTGCTACCAACAGCTTGTCTGAATATCATGGGTACACGCTGCAATGGAACTGGGCCAACACCCTGAATTACAACAAAACCATCAATAATACGCATTACATCAATGTACTGGTAGGTTCTGAGTCCGTTTCCAATAAGTATGAAGAGTTCACTGCAGGACGTAGTCAATTCTTCTCCAATGACGTGGATTACCGTTACCTGAATGCAGGTGAAACTAACCAGGTTAACAGTGGATATGCTACTGACTGGAAAACGTTCTCTTACTTTGGTCGTTTGAATTACGACTACATGCACAAGTACCTGCTGGAAGCGGTTGTTCGCCGTGATGGATCATCGCGTTTCGGCGCTGCTAACCGTTGGGGTACTTTCCCGGCATTCTCTGCCGGATGGCGGATTTCGGAAGAAAGCTTTATGGGTGACGTTCCCTGGCTGGATGACCTGAAACTGCGTGCTGGTTGGGGGCAAAGTGGTAATGACCAGATTGGTAACTACGATACTTACGCCATATATAGCGCCACAAATTGGATGTCCTTTTATTCAATTTCAGGAGATAATACATCGTCAGCAGCTGGTTTTAACAACACTTCACTGGCCAACGCGGATGTGAAATGGGAAACGACTGCCACTACGGACATTGGTTTGGATATGACCGTTTTGGACAACCGGTTGGAGATCAATCTTGACTGGTATCATAAGAAAACCACTGACATGCTCTATCCGGTACAGTTGCCTGCTACTTATGGTAATGCAACCCGTCCTTCTGTGAACATCGGCGACATGAAGAACACCGGTTATGATGTGATGCTTACCTATCACGGAAAAGTTGGCAAAGACTTCCTGTTTAATGTCAGGGCCAATGCATCACATTATAAGAACGAGGTTATTAAGTTGAATGACAATACAGGTGAGGTTCTTTGGGGGGCCAATTTGCGTCAACGTACCTATACCCGTTCAGAGGCCGGGCATCCGATTTCTTCTTTCTACGGTTATGAGGTTGTTGGAATTTTCAACAGTTGGGATGAGGCCAATGCCTGGCCAGCCTTCGGTGATTACAACAAGCCCGGTCGCTTTAAGTACAAAGATCAGAATGGTGACGGTGTCATTGACGCGGATCATGACCGTACTTATATTGGAAGCCCGCACCCCGACCTGACTTATGGTTTGAATCTCGATTTGACATACAAGAACTGGGATATGACCATGTTCTTCCAGGGATCACTTGGAAACGACGTTATCAATTACGTAAACCGCTGGATTGACTTTAACAACTTTGCCGGTAACCGTAGTAAAAAACGTTTGTATGAATCATGGACTGTCGAGCGTTATGCCAATGGTGAAAAGATTTCGTTGCCGATTGCTGAATCAAATGACGAAGCCAGTCAGGATCCGAACAGTTTCTTTGTTGAGAACGGTTCTTACTTCCGTATGAAGGATCTTCAGGTAGGCTATACGCTGCCTAAACGCCTTTCCAATCGCTGGGGAATCGATCGCCTGCGTGTTTATTTCCAGGCTACCAATCTATTTACGATAACTGACTATAGCGGATTGGATCCGGAAATCCGGGATACTGCTGGCAATGCAGATCAACGTCTGGGTGTTGATGAAGGTGTTTATCCGACAGCACAAACTTTCATGTTTGGTGTGAACCTGAACTTGTAATAAAAAGGAACTTAAAAAGAAATTGATTATGAAAAAGATAATTTTCCTAACCTTATTGGCTGTTGTCGGAACGTTTTACTCTTGCTCCGACAGCTGGTTTGAATTGAAACCAAAAGGTTCAGCATCGGTTTCCCAATTCTACAATGAAAAGGGGATTAACGCTCTGTTGATTGGAGCATATGCGGCGCTTGATGGCGAGGGTACTGATGCCGGATGGGCTGGGACCTATGCCTGGGCTGGTTCGGTATCGAACTGGGTTTGGGGTTCAGTTGCTTCTGATGATGCTTACAAAGGTTCAGAAGCAGGTGACCAGTCAACCATTAACCCGATTGAGCGTTTTGAAGTTACCTCAACCAATGGTTATGTATCTGATAAATGGCATGCCTTGTATGATGGAATCGCTCGTTGTAACGAGGTGTTGAGGGCTATCGCTGCAACTCCGGATGACGTGTTAGCGGCAGACAAAAAAGCCTGGTATGCTGCCCAGGCCCGTTTCCTGCGTGCACATTTTTATTTTGATATGACCCGCACTTACAAGCAGGTACCTTATATCGATGAGAATACCGAAGCGCCTGAATCAGTCCCGAACGACCATATGTTATGGCCGGAGATTGAAGCGGACTTCCAGTATGCCGTACAAAACCTGAACGAAACAGAGGCCAATGTAGGTTTTGCGACCAAGTGGGCTGCTGAAACGGCCTTGGCACGGGTATATATGTTTGAGGCAAAATACACCGAAGCAAAACCCTTGCTGGATGATGTCATCAACAATGGTCCGTTTGTTTTGATGGACGATTTTAAGCAGAACTACCTGATAGCGTATAACAACAACGCAGAGTCGATTTTTGAGGTTCAGTATTCGGTGAATGATGGTGCTCCTGAATCCTTCAACGGAGGTTATGGTGATGCACTGAACTTCCCTTATGCCCCTGATATTGGTGTATGTTGCGGATTCCACCAGCCCACGCAGAACCTTGTGAATGCATATAAGGTTGATGCCAATGGTCTTCCATTGTTTGACACCTTTAACGATTCGGATATCCCAAGTCTCGATGCCAATGGAGATCCGATTGGCGATACCTATACTGGTACCGTTGATCCACGTCTGGATTTCACTGTTGGCCGTCCCGGCCTACCTTATCTTGACTGGGGTGTTCAAGGCGGAAAAACATGGGTTCGCGATGTTGGTAATGGCGGTCCCTACCTGTATAAGAAAAATATGTTCCTGAAATCCGAAAGAGGAACGTTGTCGACAACTTCTGGTTGGGCAACCGGTGTGAATGCCAACAACTACCGTATGTACCGTTTGGCTCATGTTATTCTGTGGCGTGCTGAAGTAGCTGCCCAGGAGAACGATCTGCCTACTGCTTTGAAGCTGGTAAATGAGATTCGTAACCGTGCAAAGAGTAGCGCTGTTATTACGTTTGATGATGGTACACCTGCTGCCAACTATGATGTTGAGCCGTATACTTCATTTCCTGATAAGGACTACGCATTGCGTGCCGTACAGTGGGAAATGCGTCTTGAATTTGCCATGGAAGGAATGCGTTTCTTTGACCTGGTACGATGGGGGATTGCTTCTGATGTAATGAATGCTTATCTGACGGAAGAGGCTACTAAGCGTACTCACCTGGCCGGTACTAGTTTTGCGGCCGGTAAGAACGAATATTTCCCGATTCCTCAGACGCAGATGGACCTATCAGTGGTTGATGGCCAAAGTGTATTAACTCAAAATCCCGGATATTAACAGAACTGGGAATACATAAATAAAAGAGGGATGGTTTTGCCACCCCTCTTTTATTTGCTTAAAAATATGATTTGTTCTTGTTGGATAAAGCTTAATGAAATTGAATCAGTGTTACATCGAACTCGTTTCAGGTTTGTTTTTGCATGTGTTACAGAAACGAAGGGCGATTCTGTTAATACAAAACTGACTCATAATAACTATTCAAGATAATAAACAAAACCAATGGTTGCATTCAGTGTCGAAAGGGTGTAGTGATTGTCTTCATTTCCAATAAAAGTTCTCGTTGAATTTGTAATCGTCCCTTTTTCTACCTCTTTTTCTTCACGTGAGATTTTGGCCGAAGACTGAAAGTAACTAAGGCCAAGCTGTAAATTTGTTCGTGGCGATACGGCAAAGCGCAAAGCTGTCCCGGCTTTCCAGGCAAACGCCAGGTTATTCCGGTTGGTGGCATGATTGATATAATACCAGTCGTTGTTGGGGTTATCGTATGTGAGTTGCTGATTAGGCAGAAAATTGACATTCACGCCCCCCAACACCTGAAAATCCCAGCTGAAGGTGTTAAAATTGATGCTGTATCGCGGCCCTGCCAGAATGCTTCCCCACAGCCATGAATTCGCGTTCAGTTTCAGGTTATCGCGCTCGATTGGAGTGATGCTGTAATTTTCGTTGAACATATTTTCCAGCCTGGTGCCGACACCATCCCGGTTGACCGGGTTATTGCCAAAATTAAGCATGCCGGTAAGCGACAGGTTATCCTCCTGTAACGCATAGTTTGATTCAAGTGCCATGTTAAAGCCTTGCTTGGCATGAGCGGCTTTTATATTGTCGGGGTTATTGTCATTGAACGAGCTTAATGGCCACGCCGCGCCCATCGATAGCGAAAATGACCAGTTTTCAGTTTGTGCTGAAGCGCTTAAACCAACGAATAAAAACAGCAAAAGGACTGATAAATATTTCATGCGTTTGTTATTTGTTTTTAATTGCCGCATAGATCGCGCAATCATATTTCTCTGTGTGTCAGAAGTTTTTGTCTTCGCTCGCTTCATGTGTCTGTAATTTATTTTTTCTGTTGTCCTGATATCAATGCAGTGATTAAGCTTTTGTTTGCTGTTGTGGCTATTGGGTTCATTATGACAAAGTATATTTTTTATTTGTATTAATCAGAGTGAATATTGAATTTCTTCTGAACACGATACATCTAACTTGACGGGAGAAAATCACATAACGTTTCGTTGCTGATGCTTAACAAAAGACAACTTTCTTTAAATTGCCTGGATACCAGTGTTTTTTGCTCCGAAGAGATTTGTAGCCCTTCTTTCTGCTTTTGTCATATTTTTCAATACGGACCATATATCCGGAATTAAATATGAAACCGACCGGGTTACGGTAAAGATATGCTCCCGGATTTTTTTAAATTTACGCCTGGTTCGCCCTCGGTAGTGACAATTTGTTATCTTCTCCGGGCCCATCCTGAAATTATAAAGCGCTTTTTATGGCATTGAATTACATTTGGATTTTCTTCTTTTTTACAGCATTTGTTTTTGGCCTGGTTAAGCTCATTTTCTTCGGCGACACCTCGGTTTTTACTGAAATGGTGGCCTCAACTTTCGATATGGCAAAAACAGGATTCCAAATTTCACTGGGACTGACCGGCGTTTTAACTTTGTGGATGGGTATTATGCGCATAGGCGAAAAAGGGGGGGTCGTGAGGATTTTTTCCCGCCTGATAGGGCCTTTTTTCAATAAGTTGTTTCCCGATCTGGGGAAAGATCACCCGGCTTATGGTTCAATCATGATGAACCTGGCAGCCAACATGCTTGGGCTTGATAATGCTGCTACACCGATGGGGTTGCAAGCGATGAAGGAGATGCAGGAGACGAACCCATCAAAAAAGACGGCATCGAATCCGCAAATCATGTTCCTGGTATTGAATACATCGGGATTAACCATTATCCCCATCTCGGTGATGGTGTACCGGGCGCAGATGGGGGCGGCCGATCCGGCAGATATTTTTATTCCCATATTGCTGGCAACTTTCTTTTCTACGCTGGTAGGCGTCATTAGCGTTTCCATTTACCAAAAAATAAAGCTTTTCGATAAAGTTATTCTGGCTTATCTGGGAGGTTTGTCCCTTTTCATTATCGGTATTATTGCCTGGATGTCTACCTTGTCGAAGGATCAGGTTACACTTTATTCACAGGTTGCCAGTAATTTGATTCTCTTTTCTACCATTATATCTTTCATAGCGCTCGGTGTTATCAGGAAGATTAACGTGTATCAGACGTTTATTGAAGGGGCAAAAGACGGCTTTTCTACCGCCATCAAGATCATTCCGTACCTGGTGGCTATTTTGGTTGCGATTGGCGTTTTCCGGGCTTCGGGCGCTTTAGACTTTCTTACCGATGGAATTGCCTGGGTTTTTCGTTCGCTGGGGGTGAACACCGATTTTGTCGATGCATTGCCAACGGCTTTGATGAAACCACTTAGTGGTAGCGGTGCGCGGGGTATGATGGTGGATGCGATGAAGAATTACGGTCCCGACTCGTTTGTTGGTCATGTGGCTTCAACTGTCCAGGGGGCGACCGACACGACTTTCTATATCCTGGCCGTGTATTTTGGTTCCGTTGGTATCCGGAATACCAAGTACGCGGTAACTTGCGGACTAATTGCCGATTTTACGGGTATCGTTGCTGCTATTTTGCTTTCCTACATGTTCTTCCATTAAACGAAAAAGCAGGGAAGGGAATTCCGTTATAAACACCGTTTTTACTACCCCGGAGTCAGACATTTGTATGCCTGGAAACGAGACTGCAATGGTAGTGAAAAGCCGTTGAGTTTTTTTGAATTCCGGCTGTTTTCATAAAGGGAATACATACCTGTTGGTGAGTTATTTGGTAAAACGTTGTTTCCACCACAGTTTCAACCGTTCCAGAATTTTCTGTTCTGTCGGATTGTTTTGTGGGTGATAGAAGCGTTTCGAATGCAGTTTTTCCGGGAGGAAATCCTGTTCGGTAAAATTACCATCGTATGAGTGAGCGTATTTGTAACCTTGTTGGTAGCCCAGGTCTTTCATTAGTTTGGTCGGTGCATTCCTTAAGTGGAGCGGTACGGGCTGATGTCCGGAGTTTCGCACTTCGGCGAGGGCACTGTCGATGGCCTCGTACGCCGAATTACTTTTGGGCGAAGTGGCCAGGTAAATGGTGCATTCAGAAAGAATTATCCGGGCCTCGGGCATTCCAACTTTGTGCACAGCGTCGAATGTGCTTTGGCTCAAGAGCAATGCATTGGGATTAGCCAGTCCGATATCTTCAGCTGCCAGGATAACTAATCTCCGGGCAATGAATTTAACGTCTTCGCCACCTTCCAGCATACGGGCAAGATAGTAAACGGCGGCATCGGGGTCGCTGCCACGAACGGATTTGATGAAAGCTGAAATCACATCGTAGTGCATTTCACCTTTCTTATCGTACATGGCCAGGTTTTCCTGTAGCCGGTTGGTGACTTTTTCGTTGTTCAAAACGATTTCTTCACTTTCTTCTTCCGAATTAAGAACCACTTCCAGGATATTCAGCAGTTTCCGTGCATCGCCGCCGGAATACCGCAATAGCGATTCATTTTCTTCTACCGTGATTTTCTTTTTCGATAGTTCCGAATCTTTCGTCAAAGCCCGGTTGAGGAGTTCTAGTAAATCATCTGTTTCCAGTGACTTTAAGACATACACCTGGCAACGGCTAAGGAGCGGGGAGATGACCTCGAACGAAGGATTTTCCGTGGTAGCGCCAATCAACGTGACAATTCCCTGTTCGACCGCTCCCAGCAACGAATCCTGTTGCGCTTTACTGAATCGGTGAATTTCATCGATAAAGAGAATCGGGTTGGGAGAGGAAAAGAACTGTTGCTTCTGCGCTTTATCAATCACCTCACGCACATCTTTCACTCCCGAGTTAATGGCGCTCAGTATATAAAATGGCCGATGTAGCGTGTTGGCAATGATTTTTGCCAGTGTGGTTTTTCCCACACCGGGAGGTCCCCACAAAATGATGGAGGAGATGTTGCCCGATTCGATCATTTTGCGCAGGACAGCATTTTCGCCTACCAGGTGTTTCTGCCCGATATAATCATGCAAGGTTTTCGGGCGCAGACGTTCAGCAAGGGGTTGGTTGCTGCTCATAATTCTCCTTTTCTTCTTCGGTATTCTTTGTAATATTTGTTCGAACGCAGGACAAAAGGCGTTAGCGGAAAGACCAGCGCAATTAGCAGGACACTGCTTCGACCGGTTGCCAACAGAAATACCTGAAGTGCCAGGATTAAGCCAACTGCTGACCAAATGAGTACACGCAGTTGATTTATTCGTCGCTTTAGTTCACTATTTGAAAGGTTTCTTAGCCGATAATCATCCATACATCAATTGCAATATTGTTTGATAATGCTGTACGCTTCATCAATTCCCAGTTCGCCTGCCTTACTCAAATCCAACGCGCCTCCATCGATATCGTCCAGGTAAATTCGGGTTAAGCCCCGGTTAAAATATGCTTCCGCAAAATCGGGTTCCAGTTCAATGGCTTTTGAATAATCATCCAATGCACCGTAATAATCCCGTTCTTTCACTTTGGTATTGCCCATGTTGAACCACGCAAAAATGAATTTCGGATTCATGTAAATAACCGTTTCATAATCCTTGATTACCTTTTCGTAGTCGAGTACCTGTGCGTGCGTTTTCTGCGTATCGTCCTGACCGGCCTTTTTACCGCCGATGTTAATGGTTTCCGGCTCTGGCAACGTGTTCAGCGATTGTATGTAATCAGTCATTAGCAAGCGGGCTGTCGCCCTTCCGAAATAAGCCAGCAGGTTGTGCGGATCAAGAGAAATGACCTGGTCATAGTCCTGGATCGACTCATTGAACTTGTTATCGAGGGCATAATAAATCGCCCGGTTCAGGTAGGCTCGTTCGTCTTTTGGATCGGTTTTTAAGATGGCCGTTTCTACAGCTATCCGGTCACGGTACTGTTGCATCCGCCAGCTATTGTCCCTCGCCGGTTTATTGGTGATGACCAGGAACGGATCGTTGTGATTCTTCTGGTTCAATGCGTCGATGACCATGCTGTAATATTGCAACTTGTCGTAATCAACCGAGTCTTTGTGGAACATGGAAATGGAAAAGTCCGGCTCCAATTTGATGATGACGTTCCGGTTCTGTATCCGGCCATCGGTTACTTCTGTCTCTTTCACCTGTCCTTCTTCGTCCACTACGATGAGACGGCGACGGCGTTTCCGTGTATAAGGTCCGGCTGTTTTCGATTTGTTGCTGGTCGAGTCAGCTGCCGCGATGGCGTTTCCGGCATGCGCCGAAGTTTTCGTAACTGTAGAATCAGTTTTAGCCGTTGTTTTTTGAGGTTGAGCGGCTCCTGACTGCTGCCCCTTTTGCTGACTTCCTTTTTGCGGGGTGGAGGCGCCGGCCGAAGCATAATATTGCTGTTGCTGACGACGCTGTTCCTCCTGGTATCTCTTTTCCTGTTCAGCAAA
Source organism: Prolixibacter sp. SD074 (assembly GCF_009617895.1). Classification (NCBI taxonomy): domain Bacteria; kingdom Pseudomonadati; phylum Bacteroidota; class Bacteroidia; order Marinilabiliales; family Prolixibacteraceae; genus Prolixibacter; species Prolixibacter sp. SD074. Next base: position 1,746,519 of record NZ_BLAW01000001.1, on the reverse strand, counting down.
ACGCGGATCAAGCTGTTTCGCCATTTCGTAATCCTGCCTGGCTCCCGGTCTTTCCAGTGTTTCCCGGGCAATTCCACGGTTTAGCCAGGCTACCGCGATATTCGGATTCAGCTTGATGGCCATGTCGTAATCGATAATCGCTCCTTCGGCATCGCCCAACTTGTGTTTGACGATTCCCCGGTTGACAAATGCCTGGGCCATTTTGGAATCGAGCCGAATACAGATGTCGTAATCTTTCAATGCACCCGCATAGTCTTCCTTCTCGAATTTTGCAATTCCACGCATCAGGTAGGCGCTGGCAAAGTGGGGGCGTAGATGTATAGCTTTGTTACAGTCGGCTATGGCACCGTCCAAATCGTCTTTCATCTGTTTTGCCGAGCTCCGGTTCAGGTATGCGTTGGCCATGGTCGGATCGAGCTCAATGGCTTTGGTATAATCAGCTATACCCGAATCAATGCTGTCCATCGTTACCCTGGCAATTCCGCGGTTGTTGTAAATGGCTGCATTGTCATTATCGAGCTGAATGGCTTTATCGTAATCGGCAACGGCGGCTTTTAAATCGCCCAGTTCGTGATTGGCCATCCCCCGTTCCATGTAGGCTTCCGGATAGAAAGGTTTAATGGAAATGGCTTTGTCCAAATCTTCTTTGGCCCCGCGAAAATCTTCGAGGTAATATTTGGCAACAGCCCGGTAGAAATAGGGCTCCGGCAAATAGGGTTTCAGCTTAATAACAATATTGAAATTTTCGATAGCGCCTGCGTAATTGCCAAAATAGATTCGGCTCTTGCCGACATAAAAATAGTGGTCGGTGTTGAGCTGGGCCATGGCCGGCAACACGCTCATAACAAGAAATAATAGTGAAATCAGTCTTTTCATCGGCAAGATTCCGGGATTATGTAATGAACAAAAATAACATTTTATAGGTGTTTCGTACCTGATGGTTTTTTAATTTTACCCTGTAACAAAAAATGAGCCATGATGCAACGATGTTCCTGGAGTACTAACGAGGATATTTATATCCGTTACCACGATGAAGAATGGGGCGTTCCTGTCCATGATGACCGAAAGCTGTTTGAATTCCTGATTTTGGAAGGCGCGCAGGCTGGTTTAAGCTGGATAACCATTCTGAAGCGACGTGAAGCCTACCGGGATGCGTTCGACCAGTTCGACCCCGGGGAAGTAGCTCGTTACGACGAAGCCAAAATCGGGGAACTGCTGCAACGGTCCGATTTAATCCGGAATAAATTGAAAATTCGCTCAGCAGTTACCAATGCACAGGCTTTTATGAAAGTGCAGGATGAATTCGGCTCGTTCGACCAATACATCTGGAGCTTTGTTGACGGCAAGCCGATTCAGAACAGATGGGAAAAACTGAGTGAAATACCTGCCCAAACCCCGCTTTCGTTAAAGATTTCCAAGGATTTGAGAAAGCGTGGATTTAACTTTGTGGGGCCAACCATCGTTTATGCGCATATGCAAGCGACCGGCATGGTGAATGATCACCTGGTTGATTGCTTCCGGCACAGCGAAGTCGCAGAGTAATTTTTTCACAAATAGCGTTTTTTCAGAAAGTTGGCCCGCGAAGCGTCAAATAACCGGTAGTGCGGATGATAAAGTGTTTCGTACTCCCGGCTATGATGGCCAACATAATTCCCTTTTTGCAGTTGCTCTTCTATCGCTTTTTCATCTTCAGCAAAACCGGTCAGTGCCGGTGTTATTTCCCGTATGACTTCAAGAATGTTGTCCCACTCAGCTCTCCATTTGCTAATTTCAGGTGGATTGACCGACTGGGCACTTTCCAGGAAAAGCGGAAAGAATATCTCTATCGGTATAATTTCTTCTTTTAGCAATCTCAGGTTTATCCTGAAGAATTGTTGGTGGTAACCCAATGGAAGTAAATCGGGAACATCGAAATGTTCCACCTCTTTGACTTCCTTTTCAAGATAGTTGTATGCGCGGTCTGTATTTTCGACGAGGTGTCCTGGGCCATACCGGTCCTGAAAGAAGTTTTTATATAAGTGTGTTAATGCTGCCAACTACAATGGATGATAATACAGGTTGATCCAAACAGGATGCCTGCTGTGTAAGGAGATGACTATCCGTAATAAAATAACCCGACCAACGGCAAAGGAAGAAGACAGATCAAAATTTGGTTCATTAGCGGATGGGTAGGTTTTTCACCAGTTGAATACATGATTTGCCATGGAAGTCCGGACATATAACAGAGAATAAAGAAGATGAGCAGCCCAGAAAAAGATGATAATGATGGCCAGCAAAGTTCCCGTTGTTACAACAAAATTCCGAGAAAAAGAAAAAAGATCAGCTGTATCGCCATCAGTGGCAGGGCCATGTGATTCTTCGTTTTCAAACGAAACAGGTGGAACAGGTCAAGCATCACAATCGATGAGATAAACCAGGCCAGGTAATTTTGGAACGGAACGTCACCATTGCTCCAGTTCCACATACCGGTTTTAACGGCAGCCGGTTCCAGTATCAAATCGAATACAACCAATACCACGGCTCCAATTAGCGCTTTCAGCCAAAGTGGAAACGAAAATGGCTCAAAAATGGTGTAAACACAGTAGATTTGTATAAGCCATAAAATCCCAATGGTCAGTGGCGTTTCAAAAAGCCTGGGGCCCAGTGTTGCGCCATATTCGTACACTCCGAAAACGTGTCCGGTTTTTACGCCCATTACTTCAACGAAGAAACCGATGGCAAAAACCAGGAACGATGCAATCCATAAGCCGGGAGTAGGGTTCTCCTCGAAAAGATAAAGCAAAATGACGGTGCCAATCAAAAAGATGGGCGTGATGGCCTGGAAAAATGGTCGTGAATGAGGAAAAACCAATCCGATGAGGCCAACGGCGTAAAATAGCATCAACACTCTGCGTAAGGTAACCTGAGAAACGTTTTGTAATGATTTTCGAAGGTTTTTCATGGTTGTTATTTTTTGGTGTCATGTTGGAAACAATTTTTGCCGAAGCCAGGCAAAGAGGAGTGCCCCCGCCCGGATACACACTTCCCCCGGTAAAACACAGTCCTTTCAGTTGTTTAGTGAAATTAGGATGCCGCATGAAAGCGGAGAAAATATTGTTGGAGCTGAATCCGTACAAGGGCCCGGCGCCAGGGCTGGTACGGCGCTCGATATCTCTTTGGGTTAAACGTTTTTCAACTACAATATGTTTTTCGATCTCCATGTAGGGTGGCTACTCCGGTTTGGCAATAATATGCCGGCGGGTCCGCTTGCCGGGGTTGTCCCGGTTTTGTCTGTTGTCAGCCGGTGGATTCACCATAACAAACCCGTTTTCCTTTCCGGGAGGTGTGTCGCTTGTTAATTTCCCGTTAAGCAATTGTGATCATAATCGTTTGTTACCGTGAATTATTTTTATATTTTCGTTGCCTGTGAGTTAATTGTGATTAACATATAAATTAAAAATTAATAAATTAAATATCTCTAATGAATCGTTTTAAGTTTTTTATACTCCTGGCTGGATTACTTGCATTTACATGGAATGTATCGGCGCAGGACAAGGAGAAAAGTAGCAAGGAAGAAGGTTATCATTTTACTGCCGTTAAAGAATTACCTCATACTTCGGTTAAAAATCAATATCGTTCGGGAACTTGTTGGGCGTTTAGCGGCCTCTCTTTTCTCGAGTCGGAAATGCTGCGAATGGACAAACCGGAGGTCGATCTTTCTGAAATGTTTGTTGTCTATCAATGCTATATCGATAAGGCCATCAAAACCGTTCGTTTACACGGAAATTTGAATTTCGGTCCCGGTGGTGCGTTCCACGATGTGACCTACGTGCTGAAAAACTACGGTATTGTTCCGGATTCAGTATATACGGGACTCAATTATGGAGAAACGAAACATGTTCACGGTGAAATGGATGACGTGTTGAAGGGCATCGTAGATGCAGTTGTTGAGAACAAAAATAAAAAGCTTTCAACTGCGTGGGAAGAATCAGTGACCGGGACACTGGATGCTTATCTTGGAGAGTTGCCGGCTAAATTTGATTACAAAGGGAAAACTTATTCTCCCAAAACCTTTGCTACCGATTATTGCAGATTGAATCCTGATGATTATGTAGAAATTACTTCCTTTACGCATCATCCTTTCTACTCTAAGTTTAAGCTCGAGGTGCCCGATAACTGGGAGTGGGGCGAAGTGTACAATGTTCCGCTGGACGAGATGATGAAAATTATCGACAATTCATTGAACAGTGGATATACCGTTGCCTGGGCTGCCGATGTGAGCGAGAAAGGATTTTCTACCTCGAAAAAAGGTGTGGCAGTTGTTCCGGATGCAGACGTGAAGGAAATGACAGGCTCGGAGCTTTCTAAGTGGGAGAAACTGACTGCAAAGGAGAAAAACGAGCAACTCTTCAAACTGGATAAACCCGGAAAAGAGAAGCATATTACCCAGGAAATGCGGCAGGAAGCATTCGACGATTGGCAAACAACCGACGATCACGGAATGCACATTATCGGTTTGGCCAAAGATCAGAATGGTACCATGTACTACAAAGTGAAAAATTCGTGGGGTGATTATAATGCATGGGACGGATATTTCTATGCATCAAAACCCTATGTTCGCTACAAAACCACTTGTATCATGGTAAATAAACATGCTATTCCAAAAGCAATTAGGGAAAAGCTAGGATTTTAAGAAGAAGCCCTGAAAAATATATTGGCGAGGTTGCGGGTTTTATGTCTGCAACCTCTTCTATTTGTGCGCCCGGGATGGGTGATAATTATAGGGTGCAAGTCCCGGGCGCACCATTGTTTTTATCCAATAAGCTAAACGAACTGTTCCCTGCAAAACTTTAGCAATTTTAATCCAAACTTAAAAGAGGCCCATGCCCGAAGGGAAACGGTTATTTTGCAGAATCTTTATCCTTTTCAATTTGTTCTTTAATACTTTTCTCAATCCGCTCTTTCATTTCATTATTTCGATTAATTGTAGATTTTATTTTTTCAATCTCTTTATCATCCTTCAAATCCTTAAGCTTTTCTTTTAAAGCCACTTGTTTTTTATCAATCTCTTTAAGATAATCTTTTTTTGTCTCAAGTTTTTCTGATTTGATTGCTTCATCAAATATTAAATCCTCCGGTGATTTTTCATCAACTGGTTCTGTTTTTCTAACTACTTGTTTTGGGATAAATTCTTTTTCATCGACACGTCGTTGGTTCATGAACGTTGGTGATACAATTTCTATTTTCTCAGCATGAAGTTTATCCATGACTTTAGCATTAAGCAGTGAGCTAGTACTGAAATATTTACCACTCTCCTCTAAAAATCCATGAATTTTGTAAACTACTGAGAAATCACCCAGGCTTGTTATATACACATAAGGGTCAGATAATCCAGTTTCATTGGCTGCTTCTCTTAAAGCTTCCTCTATTTTTTCACGAGATATGTCATATCCTAATGAAACTGAAGTGGAAATGACGGTATTCGTCTTGCGTGTCAATTTAACGGGGTTATTAGCTATGTAGAGATTTGGAATTGTAACAAAATTGCTGTCTTCCAGTTGGATTTCTGTGTGAAAAATACTTTTTCTAATTACCCTTCCGTGAAAGTCCTTAATCTTTATCAGGTCTCCATTTCTAAAACGGTTCATGGAATTATTCATAATACCTGCTATCATGTTACCTAGAACAGTGGTTGAACTTAAAGCAATCCCTGCACTAATAATAATTGCAAGAAAGCTTAATATTTGTCCTTTTAGCGCTTTATCAATTGGTAAAACTAAAATAAATGCCAATACACCAATAAGAACAATAAAAAACGAAATCGCTCCTTTGGTAATATTCCCATTTGATGTTGTTGATTTAATTTTCTTAAAAATCCACGAATTTAAAATCAGTAGGATTATCAAAAAAAATAATACAACTGCAGGTTCAATTAATGTTTCGAATATTTTGTATACGCTTTCCATCGTTTACAATGCTTTAGTAGAGTAGATCCTGACTCCCGCCCAATAATTATTACTCGTAAATGTACAAATTACGAGGTGACTGTCAGCGCCCCTGCATCAGTTCTCCGAAACGGGTGTAAAAACCATCCAAAGAAAGGGTCGGCACTACCGGCTGACCCCATCATTTATGCCGTATTATTCTTTCTTCTCTCTTATTTTATCAATCAAGTAGTTCAATTGTTTAACTTCGTCCATCGATAAATTTTTCAATAAAGTATCTACTTTCTGTTCACAAATGAACATCTTATCCAATAATTCCAGGCCCTTTGTTGTAATTTTGACAGATTTTTGACGCCTGTCGTCCGGATTTTCCTTCCGGCTAAGCAAACCTTTTTCAAAAAGTCTGTCAATAATTCGGCTTACATCGGAATTTTTATCCAGCATTCGCTGTTTTATAAAACTAATAGAAAGAGGTGCCCGGGAACGAAAACCACGAAGGATCCTTAAAACGTTGTACTGCTGTTCGGTAAGTCCATGTGCTTTAAGGAATTTATGAAACTCATAACTTAACAATTTGACCGTATAGGTCAAATTGATAAAACCTTTGTGGTATTCATTCCGAAACCTCCCCTTAATTTCTTCATCGATAGACATTTTTATTTTAGCTTAAAAAATTCAGGATTTCTTAAATAGAAACCTACCCATACAAGAAGAAGAACAACCACGGGCAGTGCAAGGCTTATACCACCTGTCATGTGAAGGATAATAGCGCCTCCCATGAAAGAACTCAATAGCAAAGTTCCAAATTTATTTGTCTTTGGAAACAAGTACAATAAGGCAGATACAATTTCACCAAGGGCAATAATAATTCGCCAGTCGGCTAAGTGCATTTGTTCCATTTGTTCGGGATGAAGGAATAATTTTCCACTTGCACTATATAAATATAGCGCTGTTAATAAGCCTGCAATTACCCATGCGGCTATCTTTCTTGTTTTTGAAATTTCTGTTGTCATTGTGTTAAAATTTAAAGATTATTATTTGAAATTTAATTAGGCATTATTTTCGGCATCAAAGAAATTATTCGGATAATCCGCTTTTTCAACCAAAATCAGTTTGTGCATATCTTTTATTCCACATTTCCTTCGTCATGTTCCAAATTTATATCCTGATATATTTACCCCCATTAATTTTCCCGAAAAGTCGTGGCTTCCTTTATCTTTTCCGGCTGCTCCGGCTATTACAAAAAGCGGCACCAAATGTTCGCTGCGAGGGTGACTATCTAAAGCACCCGGTGCAGCCCTCCAATCTATTAATAATTGATTTCTTTTTTCAGCATCTGCTGTCGATATTGTGGTTGAAAGCCAATTATCAAATTGCATAGAAATTTTTGAGGCCTCTCCACTTCCCGACATGAAACCACGCATATTATGATAGCTCATTCCCGAACCAATAATCAGTACATCCTGTTCGCGTAATGGTTCGAGCGCTTTACCCATTGCCAAATGTGTTGCCGGGTCAAGCGAATGAACCAAAGATAGTTGTACAATAGGAATTTTGGCTTCCGGAAAGGCAATCATTAATGGAACAAAGGTTCCATGGTCAAAACCACGATGGTGTTCGCGCTTTGTTTTAAATCCGGAATTATTCAAAAGAGTTTCCACTTTTTCTGCCAATTGCGGATGCCCCGGTGCATTCCATTTCAATTGGTAGGTAAACTCCGGGAAGCCGTAATAATCATAATACATCGGAGGATTTTGTCCGAAATGTATGGTGGGCACATTTTCTTCCCAGTGCGCTGAAATAACAAGTATGGCTTTAATTTTCGGACGATACTTCTGCCCCAATTCCGTAAGATACGTTCTTAAATATCCATATCCCACCGGGTCACCCATAGCATGATCCATCACATGCCATGGGCCACCACCGTGAGAAATAAAATATACAGGCAATTTTTTCACTAATTTGTAGTTATTTTCTTAGTGTTTTCAAAGCATTTCCCCAGCTAATCAACTGGTCTAACATTGCATTTAAGTTGTCAGAATGTAATGGTGCAGGTTTAAAAACACTAAAGTTTTCGAAATCGGTAAACAACGACAGCAATACCTGAGTGCGAACATGAGCTACTTGTAATTCACTCAAAACCAGCCGAAGGTGCTCCACAGCCCTTGCACCACCTGCAGAACCATAGCTGACAAAGCTGGCCGCTTTATTGTTCCATTCGGCATACAAATAGTCCAATGCATTTTTTAAGGCACCGGGTATCGAGTGGTTATATTCTCCGTTTACAAATATAAAAGCATCGAGCGATTTAATTTTTTCTGCCCAGGCTTTTGTATGTTCATTCGAATATTGGCCAAAGGAAGCCGGATAAGCTTCATCAAGCAAAGGTAAATTGTAATCTTTAAGGTCAACTAATTCATATTCTGCATCGTTTCGTTTTGATGCAAAATCATATACCCATTTAGCAACTTGTTCAGCGTTGCGTCCCGGTCGGGTACTACCAATGATAATTCCAATTTTTAGCATAGTCATATCTCCTTTATTTATTTGTTTTTAAGTTATTTTCTAATTCATCCAATCGGTCGTTGGCCATGTGAACCATCATCGTTACCCGCACAAATGGCAGTGCTAGCAATAAGAGCGCAAAGGAGGTTATTAACTCAAACCAATTGAAGTCTATAATATTAACAACTACTCCAATTAAGCCAATCAAGGCAGCAATGATTCCACCCGGGATACCAAGCGGACATCTTAGTTTTTTCTTTTCTTCCATATTTCCATAATTTAATGATTTATTAAACTATTTAAGGTATTAATTAATTCTTCCTTTTTGGGGACACTTCGAAAAGTTATTTTATTATCAATGAGAAGGGTCGGAACTGAATGGATTCCTAATTTCATTGTTCTAACCATTCCCCTGGGCGAATTGGCAAGGCTTCTTTTTAATTGAAACTTGTCACCATATTGGGGCAGTACTTCATCCAACATTCTTTTCAATATTTTGCAATTTGGACAAGTCAGCGTATAAAACATTTCTATAGTAACAGTGCTTTTATCATTCATACACATTCAATTTATAATTCCGTACAAATATATGTTGGATCATTTAACGTGGCAACACATATATGTTAAAATTTTCAAAAAAGTTCAAATCAACGGATTGTCATAACCTAAAATTAACGAAAAAACACTCACTTAATTTGCTGTTTGTGCAATTCAGATGGTGCTGTAGTTTGCATAGGCCGAACTAAAGGGTGACTTCGCGCTGCATAAAATGGTCAAATGAATATTGATTACTTCATTCTTTTGATTTTCACGCCAATAAATATCCGTTTTTTTTGTGATGAACCTAAAAAAGGGCATTTGAATTAAACAAAAAAAAATAAATAGTTGTTTAGCAGTGTATAAAAATAAACTAAAATTAATGTAATATGAACAGATTGGAAAATAAAGTAGTATTAATTACGGGTGGTTCTGGTAATATTGGAGCTACTGCAGCAAAAATGTTCGTAAACGAAGGTGCCAAAGTAATGCTTGTTGACATTAACGAAGATGCACTAAAAGAAACGGTCAAGGATATCGGTAAAGAAACATCAGCCTATGTAGTTGCTGATGTTTCCGATGAGCAACAAGCAAAAAAATACGTTGATGAAACCATTAAAAAATTTGGCACCATTGATGTTTTTCTGGACAATGCAGGTATTGAGGGAAAAGTATCTCCGTTGGATGAATATCCACTGGATGAATTTAACAGGGTTATTGATATAAATGTAAAGGGAATCTATTATGGCCTACGCCATGTTTTTCCACACATGAAGAAGAATGGTGGTAGCATTGTCATTACTTCATCGGTAGCCGGACTTCAAGGAACTCCTAATATATTACCTTATGTAACCAGCAAACATGCGGTTATCGGCATGATGAAATCTGCGGCATTAGAAGGAGCTCCTCACAAAATCCGGGTTAACACAATTAACCCTTCGCCGGTAGATAACCGAATGATGCGTTCATTAGAGGAAGGTTTTGCTCCGGGAAAAGCTAATAATGCGAAAACAAGTTTCGAGCAATCCATTCCGCTTGGCCGCTATGCCACCAACGAAGAAGTAGCTAAATTAATGCTGTTTCTGGCCGGTGATGATAGTGAGTTTATAACCGGAACCGTTAATCCAATTGATGGAGGAATGACTGTTTAAAAAAATATGATTATCCGTATTTGCACCTAAACTCATTTTTATAACTCACGCATGCTACAAGCAATCTGTTAAACAGGGCTTCCCCGTAATATCGCCGGTTAAATTTATAGCAGAACTCATCGAGGTAGTTTTGCAGGAATTCGGGCTTGATGTCATGGAATGTGTTTATCAATTGCCTCTTGGCGTTGCTTATCGCTATATGTACCCATGGCAATACTTCACCCACTTTTTCTTTTGGTATGACTTGGGAATTGTGCCTGGGGATATACCGTTTCAAATTCACATAAGATGTTGAGCCGTCGGTGTCAACTTCTTCTGCACCGGAAGCCATGCCTTTGACAATTTCATCGATTGTTTCGCTTTTGAGATCTTCGATGGCCCTCATTTTCAAATAACCTATCCGGCGTGGTTTCTGGCCTTTCTTTGGCGATTCCACCATTGTGCTTTCTGCCATTACGAGCACTTTCGATTTTTTCTGGCTGCCCCTGCCACGTTTTAGCAGTCGGTTTTTTTCCTCTTCAGGCACTTCCGTGGAAAAATACCCCTCATCCAATTCGATCCTGCCTGCCAGGACATACTCCCCATCCCGTTTTCCCATTGAGCTGCGGAGCTTGTGCACCATGTGCCAAATTGGGTGATAGCGCTTATGCCCAAGTTGCCGTTGTATCTCTTTTGCCGAAAAACTCTTTTTTGTAGAGGTTAGAAGGTGCATCGCTATGAACCAGTAACGGAATGGGAGTTTCGATTTATGCATGACCGTCCCACTTTTTAGCGTGATCCTTGTTTTGCAATTCTTGCACTCGTACTGTTCTTTGTCCCTCTTCCAGTAGTGGTCTTTGCCCTTGCACCTGGGACAAACAACACCTACTTGATCGCGGTATTCCTTGAACTTTTGCTTGCAGCTTGCTTCGCCCGGGAACTGTTCGATGAAATTGATTAACGACATGGCAATTAATCTTTCTCAAAGATAATCAAATTAGGTAAATATGCGGGTATCCATACAGGGCCAACGCATGACTTTTTGAAAAAGCCAGGTTTTGAATGGGTTTGTTCACGGGTTATCAACATGGGCCCGGGCTTAAATCCTGAAACTTGAATCTTTTTGAATGATTGTTGATATGTTCATCTTTGAATGTCAATAACTTGTACTGGCCGTGGTACAGCATTCAGCCGGGAGTTTCCCAGTTTTGGTTGAAAACAAGGCACTATGGAAACCTCATTGCACAAACACTTTTCAGGATTGAACGATCCAAGGATCAAACGGAACAAGAAGCACCTGTTGTTGGATATTGTTATCCTGGCCATCATTGCAGTCCTATGTGGGGCGGAGTCGTGGAACTCGATCGAGCTGTTCGGGAAAACCAAGATTGGTTTCCTAAAAAGCTTCCTGAAACTGCCCAACGGCATCCCCTCGCACGATACGATCAACCGGGTCTTTTCGATGCTCAATCCCGGAAAATTCGAAAAGCTGTTTGCCCAATGGGCCGCTTCGCTGAAGGATAAAGATATTGACCTGGAGTTGATTGCCATTGACGGGAAAACGGCAAGGGGATCAAAAGACACTTTTCATGACCGGTCCCCGATCCACCTGGTCAATGCCTGGGCCGGCCACAACGGACTGGTGCTTGGGCAATGCAGGTCGGAGGGAAAATCCAACGAAATCACCACCATCCCCTTATTGCTGGAGATTCTGGATATCGAAGGCTGCATTGTAACCATTGACGCCATGGGCACCCAAACCAAAATAGCTGAAGCCATTGTGAAGGGAGAAGGTGACTACGTGCTGGCCTTAAAAGGGAACCAAAAAGAATTAAGGGAGGAAACCGAAAGCATTTTCCGGGTGCAGCAACCTGCCTCAACCCACGAAGTGACCGAAAAAGGGCACGGACGGATAGAAACACGCAAGTGCGAAGTGATCAACGACCTGGGGTTTTTGCACGGGAAGGAAAAATGGGAAGGGCTGTCAAGTATTGTAAGAATCACCACCGAACGGGTTGTCCGTGACAAAACGGAACATGAGGCCCGTTACTACATCAGTAGTTTGGACACCTCGGCTGACCGGTTCAACCAATATATCAGGATGCACTGGGGCGTGGAAAACTCACTGCACTGGACACTGGACATGACTTTTGGGGAGGACGGCCAAAGAAAGAGGAACGGGATGGCAGCCCAAAACTTTGCCCTTGTCAACAAAATTGCCCTTAATATATTGAAAAAGGACAGTTCCAAGGGAAGCCTCAAGTCCAAAAGGCTCAGGGCCGGCTGGGACAACAAGTTCCTGCTGAAATTAATCACAAATTAAATGCGTTGGCCCTGGGTATCCATAAAAACCTTTTACTTTGTGCTGCTATAGGTGCAATCCCCACAGCAACTACAGGCAGCTTGTTCACGAATTTCGAGAACAAGTTGAATTATTCGACGAGTTGCGTATCATTAAACGGCTCACTTCAATATTAGGGTGGGCAACAAAAAATTCTACTTTTATGTCATGGAAATAGAAAGCTTACTACGTTACTTATTGCCCCAGGAAATATTTGAATACTTTGATTTGATTGATTTCAAGGAAGTAGAAGGTGGACAATTAGAGCTACATTTAAATGAAAAGTCAATTAAGCCCTTGGAGCACGCTGATAAAGAGCTGGTTTCAAATGGATTCGACGAGCCTGTCCGTATCCAAGATTTTCCGTTAAGGGACAAGACAGTCTATTTTGTCGTCAGGCGACGAAAATGGAAGGACAAGCACACAGGAAAGATCTATAGTTCCCGATGGGATTTAATAGCCAAAGGCACCAGCTACACCAAAGAGTTTGCTGCTTTTTTAAAAGGGTTACTTGGACAAATACCCGATAAGTTCGAATAGCTTAGAGAAACATTATTATATCAACGGAGATTATTTTGGGCAACAATACAAGGATCATTTGAGCGATTTTCATGAATGGGAACAGAAGTCCCATTCAAAGGATTGGATCCTTTTTCCAGGGAATATAGGGACACGATTGAGTATCGATGAAACAGCACTTACCAATGGAGAACTTTACACCGTGGTGACCAATAAGGCAGGGAAAGGGAAAAAGGGCTCTTTAGTGGCCATGATAGAAGGGACAGAGGCAGGGAAAGTTATTGAAGTTTTAGATAAGATATCAGAAGAAGAAAGAAATGCAGTTGAAGAGGTAACACTGGATATGGCCAGTTCCATGCGAAAAATAGTAAAAAGTTGTTTTCCAAAAGCCAGCCGGGTTATTGACCGCTTTCATGTCCAGAAACTGGCCTATGATGCATTGCAGGAGATACGTATCAAACACCGTTGGGATGCCATTAATGAAGAAACCAATGCAATTGAAAATGCAAAAGCTGATGGCGTAAAATATATCCCTGAAGTTTTAAGCAATGGAGACACTAAAAAACAACTTCTGGCCCGTAGCCGGTATTTATTGTTTAAATCAGGGGATAAATGGACTGACAAGCAAAAGAAAAGAGCTGCTGTATTGTTTGAGCTTTATCCCGACATTAAAGAAGCATATTCCCTGACACATTCATTAAGAATGATATTTTTGAAAAACACGGACAAGAAAGTAGCTTATACTAAAATGGCCAGGTGGTTCAACGATGTTACTGAATCCGGTTTTAAATCTTTCAATACCATATCTGCTACATTCTATGCGCATTATCCTGAAATATTAAACTTCTTTGACAACCGAAGCACTAATGCTTCTGCTGAATCATTTAATGCCAAACTTAAAGCTTTCCGTGCAACTCAAAGAGGAGTTGTCGATATTGAATTTTTCCTTTTCAGAGTGGCTAAGATTTATGCGTAATCTAAAAAATCCACCCCAATTATGAATTGATCCCATTAAACTCGACGAATGGGGAGGGATACCGATGGAGCAACAGGGAACCTGCGAATCATATCTGATGGAAAATCTGATTCGGCCCTTGAATATTCCTGAAGCCCGATACATCAGCTTTTACAGTAATCCCCAAGATGGCGATGGACGGGCTATTTCACCATTGAGTCTTCTGAAGTGGAAAAGGTCAAAGGGAAACGTGGCCGTGGTGCGGCCGGGAAGTCGAATGTGGCGATCATGGCGGAATCGGCCCAGCTTCAAGACATAAAGACAGGGAATAAAACCAGCCAGTGCAGGTATTTTAAGGCAAAAGTGTTGGGTTCGCACCATGCCGGGGCGATAAACGCAACGGTAAAGGAACCCTTTGAGGAAAAGAGCATTGTCCTTACCGACGACAGTACTTCCTATGTAGACATTTCCGACGATGTTGAGCTGCATATTTCTGAGAAATCCAGTGACCGGCTCACCAAAGAAATGCTGCGCTGGGTATATATCACCATCGGCAATGCAACGCGGGACCTGTTGGGCAATTACCACAAGGTCAAAGGCAAATACCTCCAATTGTATTTGAATGCGTTCGTTTACAAACTAAACCGAAGATACTTTTGGGAGAAACTTTTTGACAGGCCCATTATAGCCAATATTACTGGATTATGATACTTTGCGGAATTAACCAGTGGCATTACCTGTCAATCAGTTTTTGAGCACCTTCAGCGTACCTGCCCCCCTGTGTTTTTATTTTGGAAGCTTCGACCTGGATTTCGTTGAGTTCATCCGGGGTGAATTCGATGGAAGCAGCACCAATGTTTTCTTCTAACCGATGCAGTTTGGTTGTGCCCGGGATGGGGACAATCCAGGGTTTTTGAGCCAGTAACCACGCCAGTACTATTTGTGCCGGGGTAGCGTTTTTCTTTTCAGCGATTTGACGGATAAAATCAACAAAAGCGAGATTGGCCTTGATATTCTCCGGCGATAGGCGGGGAACCGAACTACGGAAGTCTTTGTCGCCAAAGGTGGTGTTCTCGTCTATCTTTCCCGTCAGGAAACCTTTTCCCAGCGGACTGTAGGGAACGAGGCCGATGCCCAGTTCTTCCAGCGTGGGAATGATTTCGTCTTCCGGCTCTCTCCACCAAAGCGAATATTCGCTTTGTAAAGCCGTCACCGGTTGTACTGCGTGGGCACGGCGGATGTTTTTGACACTGGCTTCGGACAAACCAAAGTGTTTCACTTTCCCTTCCTTAATTAAATCACCCACCGTTCCGGCCACATCTTCGATGGGGACATTCGGGTCAACGCGGTGCTGGTAGAACAAATCAATAGCTTCTACTTTCAGGCGTTTCAGCGAAGCTTCCGCCACCTGGCGAATGTTCCCGGGGCGGCTGTTGAGGGGGGGTAAATCTTTGGCTTCTTTTGAACTGTTTTGTTGCGGGATATTGAAACCAAACTTGGTGGCAATAACTACTTTGTCACGATACGGTTCCAGCGCTTTACCCACCAGCTCCTCATTGATAAAAGGTCCGTACACTTCGGCGGTATCGAAGAAGGTGACGCCTTTTTCGACCGCAACATGTATCAGTTTAATCATTTCCTTTTCATTAGCAACCATCCCGTATCCAAAGCTCATACCCATGCAGCCAAGTCCAATGGCTGATACTTCCATGTTACTGTTTCCCAGTTTCCGTTTTTGCATTTTTGTTTTCATTATCTGTTGTATTTAATTATTGTGATAAAGGTCGCCACATCTGAGCGGAATAACTAACGGAATCGTACAATGCATTTTACACTTCCGCGAAGTAGCACGCTCGTTTGTGTACTTGTTTCTGTTGTTAAAGAGTTACAGGTTTTAGGTTGACAAATTGACCACATCTGAATAATATTGACCTAGTTTGCTGCTTATGCAGGGTATTGCCTTATTGCATTATACTGCTATCATATTCTTCATCGGTAACAGGTCCCAGCCAAACCGCACCTCCCTCATCGGCATTCAGGCTGATGGCAATGTGTGCAAATTCACTGTCGGGTGCTGCTCCATGCCAGTGTACCACGTTTCGTGGGATTTCCACAACATCGCCTTTGTGTAATAATCGGGCAGGCTGGCCTTTTGCCTGGTAATATCCTTTGCCTTCTGTAATGAAGAGGATTTGCCCGCCCGGATGTGAATGCCAGTTTGTACTTGCTTTTGGTGCAAAAGTTACATTGCCAAACCGGGCATGCAAAGTACTATCCCTGGCCCCCATCATGTACAGCCACACCGTTCCGGTGAAGTTCTTGCTGTTAAGTTCTTCTCCTTTTGGAAAAAGTGTTTCCGCTTGGCGGATTGATTCGTCTGTTTTTTTCTTCGTGTTGCAAGCGGCAACCAGAAGTATCAGAAAGAGTAAGCTGTATGTAAGATGGTATTTCATCGTTCGGTCTTTTTCATTTGTTTATCGTTATTGCGATTGCCGGTTTTTGAGCACCTCATTCAGAACCGCCTGAGCAGCTTTGGCTTTCTTTTTACCAACAGTTGATTTTATGATTCCGGTAAATTCAGTTAGCTGTCCGGGAGTGAAGCCCACATTCAGACAAATTGATAAATGGGAACGCAGCATCGGTTCGACACCGCTTATAGAGCTGAGTACTGAAATGGTCACCAGTTCCCTTTCTGCAAACGTTAAAATGTCCCGATCAAAAATATCAGCGAACAGATGTTCCTTCAGGAATATTTCTAAGACCGGAGCAAAAGCGGCATAACCTCTTTGCGGTCCGGTTAATGGCATCCCTATCAGTTTTTCCAGATTCGCTTTTCCGCGTTCATATTTGCTGCGTCCGTCATTTACCGGTGATGCTTCGGGCCCCATTTCGTCGCTGATTCCCTTCGCTTTTCTTTCATCGAGTACTTCCATGAACGTCTGCAATCCGCGGATGCTGCGTGGAAATCCGCAATAGGCATACAGATGTACCAAAGCCTCTTTTATTTCATTGATGGTTAACCCGGCATCCAAGCCCTCGTTCAGTGCCGGTTTCAGATGCTGAAGGTCTCCTATCGCCGTATAGGCTGCAATGGGGACAATAGTTTGTTGCTTTACTGTTAATGAATTTTCCGGTTCAGTCATGTTTTGCGCTTGAAGGGCTACGATTGGGCAGAAAATAATAGTCAATCCAATGAAGATTCTCACTCTCAACTTTTTCATCTGGTTATTTTTTAATTATCAGTTGCCTGCTCACAAATCTTTGGTGTGGTGCTACCGGTTTTATTTTAACGATTAAATTCCTCCCCGTAATTGAATACGATCCCTAAACCTGAAAGCCTTTTTAATCACATCCAGTCTTGCTTTCCCGGGGGCCGGGCTTTCCAACTATATTGCCATCGGGCTGGATATCGAGAATCTCTTCATTTTTCGTGTTATAAACAGGCCATTTGGGCAGTCCCGGGCCATTGGGATTGCCGGTTTTGGCGAAGTTTGCCCAGTAGGTGTTCAACATTTGTGCTATCTTTTGATCTTCAGGCGTTGTCTCGGGTGCTCCCCAGCGGGCATTCAGGTTGTCAAATACGTAGGCAACTTCCGATCCGTGCCCGGCACCATAGCGCATTCTTTCCTTCATTGGAGCAGGGACGTATCCGAACAGGTACATATAGGCAGGTTCTCCATTAGCCACAAAAACCCTTGCTACAAACCGGGCGGGTTCAGCCCATACCCAGTCGGTATTAAACTTTGTTTGTACCTCTGCGAATTCTTTATTTCCATCAGGATCATAGGCCGCTTTTGCTTCCCCCTCCAGTGTGCCGAAAAGTGAAAACAGTTCGTCCTTTGACTTGCTGGCATTCACAAAGCCTCCGCCTATCTCTGCACTGCAATTCCCGATGATGAGCGGAACTTTTGCCTGCCTGCCTGCTTTGTATGCACTCTCAGCCGTTTCAACCACCAGTTTACCATCGAGAATCGGGCCTGAATAGATTCGTGGACCTCCCTGGCCATCCGTTTCCTGGCCACCGTCAACAATCTCCTCTACACCCAGGGCGCGCAACCTGGCCAATGCGGTTGCATCCGTTCCTTCAATGCCATGTTTGTGGGCAAAATTTACTCCGATCGTTTCGGCTGAAACGGGGTACAAAGCATCGGCAGGTTTCCACAAATTAAGGTAGAGGCAATCTTCTGATGAACCTTCCTGAATTGTTCCGGGAGCGGCTCCCCATCCGCCTTGCGCACAATTAGGGCCAAACTCTTTTGCCTCACGAATCCCCTCCCATGGGTTACGGGTTGTGGCGGGCGCCAGCGATATCCGCCAACCGGCGGTGCAGCAAAGGGAATCCCCTTAAAGATGGAAGCATCTCCTTCTGTTACACCTTGCACCATTCCGGATGCCGTACGAATAGTTGGTGGCGTGTTTCGCTCAGTATTTTCTACTGTGTGTTGAGCATTTACGGAAAATGCGACAATGCATAATATCAATCCGGATAATAGCTTTTTCATGTGTCAGGTTTTGAATTTTCCATTTTACAGCGTATTTCAATGAAGGACCTTACCGATCGCCAGGGGCCATCAATCGTGTAAACGAAAGAGAACTTGTTGTCGTAACCATGGCTATCAGAATAAGGCTTCTGGGTTTACTTTTCATTTTTAGTTGTTACTGACAGCTAATTCAGCAAACTAGTGTGACTCCTCGTTTGGGGCTGTGCCAGGGGCGGGAGGTGTAAGCAGATGTGAGAAGGATAAGGAGCCCATCTTCCAACTGCCGTTCTGTTTAATGTAAACTTCGGTGACCATAAAAGGATTGCTGACTTCACGGCTGCCCACCTCAGCTAACAACGTAATCCTGTTTAACAGAATAGCTGTATTGCCAAAAATATTAACCGTTAGATCATGGATATCTGCTTTCTTGTACCAAATAAAACCGTTTTTAATCACATTGAGTTCCTGTTCTTTGCCCCAGGAACCTCCCATGTGCACGAACATTGCTTTTGGTTCAAAGAGCGAATCTAATTTGTCCACATTCTTATCTGCCATCCACTGCCATTTTTCTTTGGAGAGTTTAATAACCTCTTGTTCTTCAGCTGTAAATGCCCTGTTGGTTGGATTTAGTCCATGTTGTGCAAAGGACCATTGCGCACATATGATGATGAGAAACAGTCCGAGAATTGATTTTTTCATGGTGTTGTTTTTTATGTAGTTTGTCATTGGAATATTTTTTACAAGAATTTGCCAAAGAATTCGTTGAGTTTGTTCATAGCCTGGTTCACATATACAGGCCATGCAGTTTGGAGGTTACCGGATGAATATTCACCTTGCCAGCTACATTTTCTGTAATGGCATTCCTGTAAACCAGGCCAAAAGGATTATTTGGCTTGGTTTGAGCGGAAGAGATTGTGCTGGTTGGCACAAGCATCGCTACTAAAAAAAGGTATCTTATTCTTCTTTTCATGTTTCGTTTCCTCCAAAAATTATAAATCGAGCTTGCGACTTCCCATCCATTTTACAATTTCCGGGTCACGGTGATCGAAAAAGCTACTGACTTTCCTGTCAAGCGTTGCAATGGCTTCCATATCTTCCGTATTCAGTTCAAAATCGAAAATGTTGAAGTTTTCCTTCATTCTTTCCTTTTTGACCGTTTTGGGAATTACCACAACGCCTCGTTGCGTCAGCCAGCGAAGCACAACCTGTGCAACCGATTTATTGTATTTACCTCCGATAGCCGTTAGGACTTCGTTTTGAAAAAGATTATTCCGGCCTTCGGTCAAAGGTCCCCACGATTCAATCTGTACGTTATTTTCGGTTAAGAATTTTTGGGCCTCTGTTTGTTGCTGAAAAGGGTGTGTTTCGATCTGGTTGACCGTGGGAATAACTTCGTTAAAGGCAATGATATCCATTACCCGGTCGGGTTGGAAATTACTTATACCAATGGCCTTCACCTTTCCGGCTTTGTATAACTCTTCCATCGCTCTCCATGCTCCATGCACATCGCCATACGGCTGATGAATCAGGTACAAATCCAGGTAATCAAGTTGCAGTTTGTTTAATGATTTTTCAAAAGCCTTTTTCGTGTTTTCGTAGCCTGTATCCTGCACCCATAATTTTGTTGTGATAAACAAATCTTCTCTAGCTACACCACTTTTTGTAAGGGCATTCCCAACCGCTGTTTCATTCTGGTACGATGCTGCCGTATCAATCAATCGGTAACCTGCTTCAATGGCATCAATTACACTATTCTCACATTCACTTTGATCTGTTATCTGAAAAACTCCAAACCCCAGAATCGGCATTTCAATGCCATTGTTCAATTTTACTGTTTGCATCATGTTCTTACTGTGTATTTTATTTGTCCAGTCCTTTTTCCTTCAACCATTCCGACATTAAGTCGGCTATTTGTATATTATTCAAATCGGAAAACGGAAAATGCGTGTTGCCTTTGATACCGATTTCGGGGAGATGTACGACTGTTACATCACCTCTATGCCGGTTGACGGCATCTCTCCACAACCGGGCCATTTCAAGTCGTACCCGCCAACCATCCTGACCCGGATTGACATTTGGCTTATCGGGAATATTATCGCCATAGTAGATTACGATGGGAATTTTGGTGAGCTGCATAAAATCCTGCATGGGAATTCCAACAGCTTCGAGTGTACCGCCCGAGCTCGACATGGGCGCAGGTACTTCACCTTCCGGGAAAAGAAAACCGCTTCCCGGCTCATATGAAACGATAGCTTTAACGTTCCGGTTACGGACAGCGGTAAGCCAACCCATTCCACCGGAGTGTGAATGTGTAACCAGGACTGCCGGGCCTGTTTTATCGAACAGGGCAGAAACTGCTGCTGCATTTACATGTACATTGACTGTCCCGATGCTGGGCGTCATCTGACGAAAGTATTGATCCAGTGTGGCTGAATCACGCGCAAACTGAACACCATCGAAATAGTTGGGCCATATGCCAATCCGAAACGTGTCGAACCACTGCTGTTCATCAGGTGTTGGTTCTATGTTCGCGGCAACGGTACTGCGACCGGCATCACCTCTGCGCGGCTGGTCAATCAAATAAACCGGGAAGCGCCGGCGTAAAAAGATGTTCTGAAATCCCTCCCGGCCGTCGGGTGTGGTTTCCCAGGTTTTGGAAAACTGCCCAAAGCCATGCCACATTACTAAGGGGTATTTTCGGGCTTTCACCGGAACCTGGTAGAAAACGTAGGCATGGTCGCCACGAAACGTTTGTCCTGCCGGGGTGGGGTGATACGGGTCGAAGGTCCCGGGATTGGTTATTACGGTGCCGCCAACGGCAAAACTACCTTGCTCGCGAACCATCAATGGCTTCTTTCGTGTTTGGGCATGAGCCGACAGGCTGATGACCGTCAAAAACAACAAGAGGGCAAGCATCAGGCTACGCCTTGTACTACCGCCTGAAGCACCATTGAACGTTACAGGCTTTCCATTTTTATTTTCACTTCTCATGGTACGATATTTTTTCACCTTCTAAAGGTAGGGAGATGTCGAAAAGATATTGGTATACAGACTACTGTATTGTCTACCATTTTTACTGATTGGACCGATGGAGTACTTACTGCTTTACAGGAATGCGTACATTTGTTTTATATCAAACCGTACTGAGATGAGCCTGATATTCAAATTTGACACCGTACACGAATATAATACCCTGAATAATCACGAAACACTGCACCCTTTGGTTAGCGTTATCGATTTTTCAAGAGCGAATCCAAGATCATGGGACGGAGAAAAGACTGTGCGCATCAATTATGGTATGTATTGTATTTTTCTGAAAGATGTAAAATGCGGCGATTTACGATATGGTCGTAATTACTATGACTACCAGGAAGGGACCATGGTTTTCGTTGCTCCGGGACAGGTAATGGAAATTGAAACCGACGGTAAAGTGTATCAACCCAAGGGATATGCTGTGGTTTTTCATCCCGACCTGCTCCATGGTACTTCACTTGCCAAAAGCATCAGTAGTGACTATAGCTTTTTCAGTTACAAGGCAAACGAAGCCTTGCATTTATCGGAACGCGAGCGGGAGATTGTGATGGATTGCTTTTCCAAAATAGATGCTGAACTTCAACAGCCTGTCGATAAGCACAGTAAGAAACTGATTGTTTCGAAACTTGACTTGTTGCTGAATCATTGCGAACGTTTTTACGATCGTCAGTTTATTACAAGAGATAGCGTTAACAGGGGAATCCTGGAAAAGTTTGAGGAACTACTAAATAGCTATTTTTCGTCGGATAAGCCTCAGAACATCGGCTTACCATCGGTTGCTTATTTTGCTGAAGAACTTCATCTATCGGCCAACTATTTTGGCGATTTGATAAAAAAGGAAACAGGAAAATCGGCCAAGGAATATATCCAGAACAAGATTATAGATGTGGCCAAGCAGAAGACATTTGATGCGGATAAAACGGTGAATGAAATTGCCTCTGAATTGGGTTTTAAATATCCCCAACACTTCACCCGGTTGTTTAAAAACGTAACGGGGTATACGCCTAACGAGTACCGCACGTTGAATTAGTCAATGCTCACCACTTGCCCGGCTTGTACCTGTTACACATGATTTTTTGCCGGGCACAGTTCAACCGATTACTGTGGCTTTTTTGGGGAGGTAAGTTCATGTGCTTTTTTCAGCTTATTATTTCGTTGAAAACCCGTTGTGTGAAACTCAAGGCCTTCATGATTTTTCTTGATTAAGAGTCGTTTCACACAACGGTTTATCGAATTCTATTTTTTTAGCTCCACTCCGGGAATTGCGTTTTGTTCAGGTCGAGTGCGGCAATGGTCCGCATATCGGATTCCGTCAACTCAAAATCGAAAATGTTGAGGTTTTCTATCCTGTGTGCATTCTGCGACGAGCGCGGAATGGCGATGATGCCCCGTTGGTAATGCCAACGTAAACTTATCTGCGCATTGCTTTTGTTGTACTTTTTGCCAATAGCCGCCAGTGTTTCATTGGTGAAGAGTCCGTTGCGGCCTTCGGCCAGAGGAGCCCAGGCTTCCATTTGTATCTTGTGTGGTTTCATATAGGCATGGGCTTTGTTCTGCTGGAAGAAGGCATGCGATTCGATTTGATTAACCGCCGGCGTGACGTCGAAACTGGCCATCAAATCATCCAGTTGTTGCGGTTCGAAATTACTCACCCCGATGGCCCTGATTTTGCCTTCCTTATACAGCTCTTCCATTGCCTTCCACGAACCTTTTACATCGCCCCGTGGCCGGTGAATGAGATAGAGATCCAAATAGTCGGTTCCCAGTTTTTCGAGCGAGGTTTCAAAGGCTAATTTCGCCTTTTCATAACCCGAATCATCGACCCACACTTTGGAGGTAATGAACAGTTCTTCCCGTTTAATGCCGCTTTGTTTGATGCCGGCGCCCACGAACTCTTCGTTCCGGTAAACGGTTGCTGTATCGAGCAAACGGTAGCCGAGCGAAATCGCATCGGCAACGGATTGTTGGCACACCTCACCATTTAATCCGTAGGTTCCAAATCCGAGAATGGGCATTTTCACACCATTGTTCAGCGTGACATTTTCAATGGAGGTTCCTGTCGGGCCGCTTGCGCCGAATAATTTTGATGTTCCCATTCCCATGAACATGGCTGTTCCGGCAAACGCAGCGCTGGTCTTCAAAAAGTCGCGGCGTTTGATTCCTTTGTTGTGATTCTTCTGGTTCATCTTCGTCTTGTTAGTTTGATTTTGGCTCAAATTAGCAATTTTTTCATTAAAAACTGAAGGACGGAGTTCAGGTGGGACGCGCTTATTTCCCACTCAGCCTTTTCAGTAAGTCGTCTTTGTAGTTGGCTCTACCGGGATGAGCTGGTCGGTAATTTTCACCTGATGGTTACCGGGATAGGTCATTTCGAGCCGTTTCCGCACATTGGCCAGTCCAATTCCTTTGTATTCCTTTTTCTCCACATCGTCGGTAATGCCCTTGTTATTCTCAACGGTTAAAGTTACGAACTCATCAGTCATTTGTAGCTTGATGAAAATAAACGATTGGCTGGTGGCACCTTTGATGCCGTGTTTAAATACTGTTTTCAATCAACGGGAAAAAAAGTAACGGGGCTATCCGGATGTTTTCCGGGTCACCGGTTATTTTAAAGGTAATGGTTGCCCGGAATCGGCCCTCCAGGCTGTTGTTTTGTTTGCGTAATGTTCCATTCTTTGTGCTCCTTGTGGTAAATCTTCTCAGTAGCGCATTCTTCATTATTATCTCAATGGTATTTTAACTGACTTTCAAAGAAAAAGGCCGACAATTCCTGGCCGGCCTCTTTATCAGTTCAAATCTAGTTATGCATTGAAAAACCGCTCGACCGTGATGGGTAAATCGCGTACCCGTTTCCCGGTGGCGTTGAAAACGGCGTTGGCAATCGCCGGTGCGGCCCCGATGATACCTACTTCGCCCAGGCCTTTCGCTCCGGATGGATTGATGTTTGGGTCGGGCTTGCCGATAAACGAAACTTCGATGAGCGGCACATCGGCATTGACGGCAAAGTGATAACCCGCCAAATCGTTACCAATTAACCGCCCGGTTTTGAAATCAATTAGTTGTTCTTCCAGCAATCCCATGCCAATGCCTCCGGCTCCGGCACCAATGACCTGGTTAGCGGCTGCCTTCGGATTGATGATCCGTCCGGCATCAACAACAATCACCATCCGGTCGACTTTGATTTTACCAGTTCTCTCGTGCACTTTCACTTTATAGAAATGCGCGGCAGAAGAGCAGAAGCCGTACTTTTTGCGCTCTTCACCCGGCCCGGCAAATTCCTCTACCTTGAGGTCATTGAGATTGTTCTTGCCAAAAATATCGGCATAAGAAACAAAAGTATCCTGGTTGCCCTGATAGATAATGCCATTGTCGGATAGTGAGATATTATCCACATTCAAGGCGTTGGCATCTTTCTCGGGCCAGGCGTAACCGGCCAGTTTTCGTTTCAGGGCCAGACTAGCGGCATAAACTGCACTACTGACCGAAGCCATACCCCGGCTGCCGCCCTGACTGGGAGCTTTGGGAAAGTCGGAGTTTCCCAGTTCGATTTTGATTTTATTTTTGGGAATACCGGTAACCGTATGGGCAACGTTTTGCATACCGGTTCCTGTTCCTGTCCCGATGTCGGTCATCGCTGTGCGGACCGTAATTACTCCGTCTTTTTTCATGTCGATGGAGGCTCCGGTGTAGGAACGGCCCGAGCTCCACATCCCCACGGCAACGCCGTAGCCGATTTTGTAGCCGCCTTCTTTCAGTGAACCGGGAACAGGGTTGCGGTTTTTCCAGCCAATCAGCTCTGCGCCTTTTTCCAGGCACTCATTCAGGTAATTGGTCGACCATGGCAAGCCGGTTTCCATTTCATAGGGAGCGATATTTTTCAGGCGAACCTCCACCGGGTCCAGTTTGAGCTCGTGGCACAATTCATCGATGGCGCTTTCCACACCAAAACAGCCGGTCGTATCACCAGGACCGCGGTTCCATGTTGGCATGGGGACGTTGAGGCCGACGATGGCTTCCTCTGTTTTGACATTTTTAAACCCGTAGATTTTGCGGGTAACGCGTGTAATGCCATCGGAGAAACCCTGGATTTTAGAGCTGTCGTTTTTTGCCTGGTGGATGATTCCCTTAAAATTACCGTCTTTATCGGCTCCCAGTTTCACCCGTTGCCACGATTCAGGCCGGTAGCCTACCATGGTAAACATCTGCGGACGCGTGAGCACCACTTTCACCGGACGCTTGACCTGTTGGGCTGCCATTACTGCAGCGATGGTATGCGGCCATACCCGTAAGCCGCTGCCAAAGCCGCCTCCGACAAATTCGCTGATCACATGAATGTTGTCTGTCGGAATGTCGAACAAACTGCTGATGACCGATTGCACCCGGTTCACGCCCTGGTTTTTGTCGTACAATAGCAGTTTATCGTTCGATTTCCACTGCGCAATGGTGGCGTGCATTTCCATTGGATTGTGAACTTCCATCGCAATGGTATATTCCTGATCTACCTGGTGCGGTGCATCTTCCCATGCTCCAACACTGCCCCGGTCATTTTCAGTCTCTTTTAGCGGAACCTCCCTGGTTTTCTTTGCAAAATCTGTTTCCGGTATTGCTTCCTCGTATTCAGCTTTGACCAACGGCGCTGCAAACATGGCATCCTCGATTGTTTCTGCTACTACCATCGCAATGGGCTGGTCGTTGTAATAAATCTTGTCGGTATAAAATATGGGTAATCCGAAGCGATTGTCCGGCATCTCTTTCATACCGGAGAAACCGGATACATAAGGTTTATTTTCGTGCGAAAGAATATCAATGACGCCGGGGGCCTTCATCGCTTCTTCAACCTGCATCTTCAGGATTCTTCCGGAGGCAATGGTACTTCCGACCACCACTCCGTAAGCCACGTTGGAAATTTCATATTCTGCTGAATATTTTGCCTTGCCGGTTACCTTCGCTATCCCTTCCACACGGCCTTTCGGCATTTGTTCCGTGTTCTTCGAGTCAAAAAAGTAGCTCATAACCTTATGCTTTATTTGTGAGACAAGTGAGTAATGCGGTTTCTATCGCGCCTTTCAGTAACGGAACTTTGAAGGCATTATCCGATAGTGGAGAGGTATCTTCGGCAGCAATTTTTGCTGCTTCGGCAAAGTTTTCGGACGTTGCCTGTTTTCCCTTTAGGAAGTTTTCTGCTTTGGTCCAGCGCCAGGGTTTATGCGCTACGCCGCCGGAAGCTAACCGGGCTTCCCTGATTTGATTCCCGTCCAAATCCAACGCTGCTGCTACCGAAACCAAGGCAAAAGCATATGATTCGCGGTCACGCAGTTTCAGGTATTCGAAGTGTTTACTGAAATTATTTTTTGGGACGAAAATGGATGTAATCAAAGCATTTTCCGGAAGGTTGTTATCCTTCTCTGGATTATTTCCGGGCAACCGGTGAAAATCCAGGAAGTTCATTGTATCTTCTGAACCATCAGCTTTCCGGATATTGACTTTGGCATCCAGCGCGGCGAGTGCCACACACATGTCCGACGGGTACACGGCTACACAGGCATCGGAATAGCCAATGATGGCGCCCATCCGGTTGTTACCTTTTATGGCACCGCAGCCGGAGCCATTCTTTCGCTTGTTGCACGGAAGTGTCAGGTCGTAAAAGTACGGACAGCGGGTGCGTTGTAACAGGTTTCCTCCTGCCGAGGCCATGTTGCGAATCTGGGGAGAGGCTCCCTTCAAAATGGCTTTGGAGAGTAACGGCCAGCTTTCCATGATGGCTTTGTTTACAGCGATGGCTGTATTTCGTACCATTGCCCCGATGACAACTCCGTTGTCTTTTACTTCGATGGTGTTGGGCAAGGTGTCAGTAATGTCGAGCAACTTATCCGGCTCATCGATTTGTTTCTTCATTAGGTCCACCAGGTTCGTACCGCCAGCAATGTATTGCGAATGACTGTTTGCCGATGATAAAGCTTCCCGGACTGTTTTGGGTTTCGTATATTCGAAAGGTTTCATCTGGTTATTTTTTCATGGACGTTTCATTTGGCTACTTGCCGGATGGCTTCTGTGATGCCGTTGTAAGCGCCACACCGGCAGAGGTTACCGCTCATGTATTCTTTGATTTCCTCTACGGACCTGGTGTGTCCTTCGTTGACACAGGCTACCGCTGACATGATTTGCCCGGAGGTGCAATAGCCACACTGGAAGCCATCTTGTTCAATAAAAGCTTCCTGCATTGGGTGCAGCTGATCTCCGTCGGCCAGTCCTTCGATGGTGGTGATTGCTTTCCCCCGGGCCATGACAGCCAGGGTCAAACAACTCAGGGCGCGTTCACCATTCAGATGAACGGTACAGGCACCACATTGACCGTGGTCGCAGCCTTTTTTGCTGCCGGTCAGATTCAGTTCTTCCCTCAGTACATCCAGTAGTGTTGCCCGGCTGTCAACGGTCAGCGAATACTGCTCCTGGTTGATTTCCAGCTTGATGGGAATCATCTGCTTTTTGACAAAAAGCTTCTCTTTGAGGTCCTCGTAAAAAGCTTTTAAGCTGTTGGGAATAAATGATAATGCCGCCAATACTGAAGTGGATTGCAAAAAGAACCGGCGGCTCATGGAGGTGGCATTAGAATGAGAATGTTTCATCGTTAGCAATTTATTTGGTTAACGCCTTAGCAGGTCTCTCAATCAAATTTATGAAATTTAAATCAGTACGGCGGCATTGATTTTTGAAATATTACCCCGATGAATCTGGTTGACTATCTTATGTTTAAAAAGGTTCTGAAATTGAAACATGACAGATTAAGGAAAGGAAATTAAACCTGGTTTTTACATTTTCCTAACCTGAATAGCTGATAGATGTGACGTGAATACTAGATAAATAACAGGACAATCGCAATTACCACTCCAGAACCAGCGACTATCATTCCTCTCTTGAAACTTTTGCTTTGGGTTTGAACATCCAAAATGAGGAGACGGCTAAGAAGAGCAGCAATATTCCAAAAAATGTGGCAAACAGGTGCAATGAGTTTTGACTCGCTGACTTATGGAGTGAGTTCGTTTTCGCGATGAAAGTGGGTAGTGCTTTGACCGTATAACTGGCTGTCCCGGTAGCCATATTGTACGTTCCGTTAGCAAATAGACCATTTTACCATCTGTTTTGAGGATTTTGAACCCTCTAATACGGAGTTCATTTCCCAATGTTGTCTCATCGAGGTTGGCAGGTAATATTCTTTCGACGGTGGTTTTCCTTGTCATAAAATCAGCATCCCGGTGCTATTGTCTGGCGTCTTGTTTTTATTGTCTACCCTAACGGAAATTTTGCTTTTTCCGCTTCCAGCTTGCCGGCCAGGTATTCTGTAATGTCCATCCGGATACGCCACTCTTTGGGATAGGCACTGTTGAACCGGTTGCCGAGGTTTTTGACCCATCCTATCGGCACATCCCGGTAGGTGAGCAGGTGCCAGCCACGTTCTTTAGCTTTGGGACGGATATCGTCGCGGTGGAGGAAACGGACGGATTCTTCCAGTGATAGTCCGATTTCCGGGAACTTGCCCCGGTTGATGATGGGAGAGAGCGCCAGTTCATGCGCTGGTATCACTTCTTTTTGTTTCAATTCACCGGTTTTAATACCGGCATGCACAATGCGCAAACTTTGTTGCAGCCAGGTTAATTCGGCGGTATACCTACCGGGAAAGGAGAGCAGCGTCCCGTTCAGGTTGAGGAGTTCAAGGTCATCGTTGGCTAGCCAACCTTCAATCAGCGCCTTCTCGTTGCGCGAAGCAGTAGTAAAAGCTGCACCCTTTATTTTCTTGGGCATACGTGCGGTTTCTCCGTCAAGTTTACGGACAACCGCCATGAAAAAACCCTCGCCTTTGGTTTTGTGCGGATAGAAGCGGTATCCCGACAGGCGGGCGGCCTCGGTTTGGGTAATGCCCCATTCCTCTTTCACCGGTAGGGAAATGTTTTCCACTTCGGCAAATTCGTTGAGCCATTTCAGGTTTTCCTCATTCTCTCCCGGATTATAGGTGCAGGTACTGTAAATGAGCACCCCTCCGGGCTTCAATGCCGGCCAAACGTTGGCCAGGATGCGTTGTTGACGTTGGGCACAAAGTTGTGTGTTCTCGGGCGACCATTCGGCAATGGCATTTTCATCGCGCCGGAAGAGGCCTTCGCCGGAACAAGGCGCATCCACCACCAGCACATCGAAAAGGCCTTTAAAGGCTGCAAAATCCTTCGGGTCATTATTGGTGACTACCACATTCGGGTTTCCCCATTTCTTCAGATTTTCCGAAAGAATAACTGCCCGGCTGCGAATGACTTCGTTGGATACCAACAAACTATTTTCCGGCAGGAGAGAGGCGATGTGCGTGGATTTACCTCCGGGCGAGCCACACAAATCGAGCACCTTTATTGGTTCATTTGGCATCTGGCGAAAAGCCTGTTCGAGAAACATGGAACTGGCTTCCTGCACGTAATAAACGCCGGCATGCAGAAACGGGTCGAGTGTATAGGACGGCCGCTTGTCGAGGTAGAAACCGGTTTTGCACCAAGTGACCTGATTCCCGTTAAAGGAACCAGAAAACTTAGTTGCGTTAACCCGAACCGAACTAACGGCTGCTTCCGAAAGCGATTGTTGAAATGCTTCGAATTCGTTCCCCAACTGTGCTTGCATACGTTGGGTGAAATTTTCGGGAAGAAGTGTTGCCATGGCTGTTCGGTTTCCTTTTAAAATTAAGCAAAATTAGCTTTTTAAATCAGAGGGAAGTTCTAAATTGTGGCCCCGAAACGAAATATTTGGATTGTTTTCCCGTTAGCTATTTGACAACATAAACGAATTTAGGATGCCGGATTTTCCGGTTACACGCTCGAAATCAGTATAAAATATGTCAGGTTTTAGTTTGAAATATCAGCTGGGACTTATTCCTGGGACAGCAAAAATTGATGCAAAGTGGAATAAGTTGCTGGGCATGCGCGATGAGCTGCAGGAATTGGAGCAATCGGACGAACTGGCCCGTTATCGGGAGTTGGACGCTGAACTGAAATCTGCCGAGTTCAGGGCCCGGAAAAAGGAGCTGGCCCAACTGAAGTTTGAAGGGAGTTATGAGCAGAAGATGCTCAGTGAGATGGAACACCTGAACCGTTCCAAATCGATGAAACAGTATTTCAAAACATTGAGTTCTGAAAAACTGGCCCGTTTCAGGAATATTGGAAAAGGAGACAAGCTTGCCCGGCTTAATGAACTCGACAAAATTGTGACAACGCCTGAGTTCGCGAAACGCAGGAAGGACATGGAGAAACTTCATTACAATGGATCTCCTGAAGCTGTGAAACGGAAAGAATTTGAGTCGCTAAAGAACGATAAACGGCTGAAACGGTATTATAATACGCTTGCTTCTGACAATTATCGTTTGCACATGAAAGTGGAGGAGAGCGGGGAGGAACCGTCGGGTAAGGATGAATTGAAGCGCTACGAAAAGTTCCTTCAGTCGAAAGGTTACAGTAACCTGAAAGTGGTTGAAAAACAGAACCTGACCAAGCGATTCGAAGAGCTGCGCGGTGAAGTTCAGTCGGATGAATTCCTGGAAAGAGAGAAATTTTTGAAAAACAGAAAACGTTACCAGACTACCGATGACTATCGTTTGGTGGCTGAATATGATAAGCTGAGTAAAGATCCGGATATCAGGTTTTTCCATAAATTCAGTAAATCGGACGAATACCTCAATTACCAACGGGTACACGATTCGAAAGAGCTGGAGCGGTTGAATGAGCTGGAAGATTTGGTGAAGGACGAAGGATTCCGGGAGCGTGTTGCTTTTCTGAAGGATAAAAAACGCTACGAAAAATCGGAAGACTTTAAGTTGGAGCAAGAGTTTAGTAAACTGGAGAATAGTACAGCCATTAAGAAGTATTTTGAGTTGCATACAGCCAAAGAGCTTAATTTCTTCGATAAATGGAAAGTTGCCTTTGATGACGAGTTTGCCCGTGACGGGATCAATTACGAGCGCTGGAATTCTGGTATTTTTCCTGGTAAAGATGTTTTCGGGAACAACTATTCTCAGGCTAACGAGTTGCAATGCCTGAATGGCGAAGAGAACCTGCAGGTCCACGGTGGCATTTTGTCGATTGTGACCCGAAAGGAACCGACTGAAGGGATGAGATGGAATCCGCTACTTGGCTTGATTCCTGCTAAATTTGATTATACTTCGTCGATGTTGAATACCGGAAATAGCTTCCGGATGGCACAAGGCATCATTGAGGCGAAGATACGCGTGAACCCGTGTGCTGAGATTGTCTCGGCTTTTTCTTTAAAAGGAAACGGAGCCTTACCGCAGATTGATATTTTGCGCAGCGGCAAAAATGAGGTAAGCATGGGGGTCATTCGCGAACTGAAAGGGGAACCGGTTTGGCAACATCAAACCATCACCGGACTGAACTTTAAGAAATTTCATGTGTATCGACTCGAGTGGGACGGGCAGGCGCTGACCTGGAAAATCAATGGTACAGTGGTTCATCATACCCGCGTGGATGCTTCGTTCGATGACATGTTTTTGAACTTGCTTTCGAGTGTGCACGAAGAAGTGCACCACCAGAATCTGCCACATTACTTTGAGGTGGATTGGGTACGGTGCCTGGTTCCACAGGCCGGCAATAATTAAAACACCGGTCTGGCACCTGTTGTTACACTGAAGATATTACTTGTCGCTCATTTTCGTGCGCAGGGAACGGAAACCTTCTCCGAGGATTTCACTGGCATCCATAATTGTAATGAAGGCATCCGGATCCATCATGTTGATGTGCTCTTCGAGGATGGCTACTTCACGACGGCTTACCACTGTGAAGATGATGTTTTTCTCGTCGTTGGTGTACATGCCAACACCCTTAAGATATGTCCCGCCACGTTCCAGATTGACCAATATTTTATCTTTTATCTCGTCATGTTTATCGGAAACGATGATAAGCGCCTTATTGTAATTGGCGCCTGCCATGGTCTGGTCGATGGCTTTACCGGTTATGTAAATCACCAGCCAGCTGTAAAGCGGAATCTGCCAGTCTTTAAAAGCAAGCAACGCCATCAGGACAATGGTCGAGTCGACATAAATCATCAGTTGCCCGAGTGGCATGTTGGTGTACTTGGCGATGATCATGGCAATGATATCGGATCCGCCTGAGGTGGCTTTTGACTTAAAAATCAAGCCCAATCCAAATCCGATGAGTACCCCGCCAAAAATACAGGAGAGTAACACATCGTGAACCAACGGGGCATCGCCATCGACACGGAGGTAGGTGATACCATCCATGAAAACGGATGACAGGATAAATCCCACAATTGTTTTTACGCCAAAACGAGGGCCCAGTATTCTTATCCCGGCATAGGTAAGCGGTATATTCAGGATTAATCCGAAAAGACCTATCGGGATTCCTTCAGGCCAGAATGAGAAAATCCCGTGTGTGAGGTAGTGCACAATAATGGCGATACCATACACTCCGCCCGGCACAATCTTGTGGGGAGAGATGAAATAGACAAAACCAACGGCCAAAATAAAAGAGCCGACAATGATGTACATGTAGTCGATAAACCAGCGCAGCGAAAAGACCTGCTCTTTCGGTAGGAATGCCATAAGTCTCTATGTTAATTTTGGGAGTAAAAGTAGATATTTTAACCAGTATTTAACACGATAAAATCTGATCCTTTTCTTAAACATTTTAGCCGCTATGAGCTGATGGAATCTTGTTTATATAAGACTTTTATAAAAGTTGGCCATTGGCTTAACAATCGTAATTCAATAAATTATTTCTGTAAAAAAAAGGCTTCCCGAAAGAGAAGCCTTTTTAATAACACCAGTAATCTTAGAATCTTTTCTCTTTGATCCGGGCTTTTTTACCAGTCCGGCTACGCAGGTAAAACAAGCGGGCACGACGTACACTACCTCTCCTGTTGACATCAATCCGGTCGATGAAAGGAGAGTTAGCCGGGAAAATTCTTTCCACGCCTACGTTACCCGACATTTTGCGAACAGTAAAGGTTTTGGTCAAACCAGAACCGTTGATCTGAAGAACCGTACCACGGTAGTTCTGAACTCTCTCTTTGTTACCCTCACGGATTTTGTAGTGAACCGTGATGGTATCGCCGGGCCCGAACTTAGGAAGTTCTTTCTGTTCTCCTAAAAATGCGTTTTCTGCTACTTTAATGAGATCCATCGTATTTATTTTAAGTATTTGACGAACGCAATATTAACAGGTCGTCTGCCAGAGATTACGTACGGAAATTTCGCGGCAAAAGTATGGATTTTTTTCTGAATCAGAAAATAATAACTCATAAAATCTACTCTTGCAGTTTGTTTATTTTTCTTTTAAATGGTCGCCCGTTTGTTTGGCCACATTGCGGTACCACCATTCCGGGTAACCGGGCTGATCGGGCATGGCCGGAAGTTTACCGCTCTCGTTGCGTTCGAACTTACCGTCTTTTTCCTTCATGATATTGCCATCCTTGTACTTGATAATGAGGTAATGTTCCAGTTGTTTCCAACGGTTTACCGTGAGGTTAACCTGTTTGTCGGAATATTCTGTCAGGAATTTACGGGCCATATTGTGCTGGCCTTTGTTCCATAAATCCATGGCAGCTTCATCAACAGCTGGTGTAAACTCAACGAATTTGGTTTCAAGCTCACTCTGTACCTTTTGGATGTCTTCAATCATGTAGTCGTAGCGCAGGTAAGCAAGGTTCGATACGGTGTTGAATATCCAAAAGGCAGAGTTGTCTGACCAGGTGAGCATATCGCCGTTGCCAACACGAATCGGTTCCGGTACTTTCTGAATACCGCAGTAGACCGGCATATAGCAGGTCGAATAGGTATCATCTACGCCAAACCACATAATTCCACCAATTGGATCGGGGTAGTCGGAGCGCATTTGAGCGATGAAGGAGAAACCGGTTTGTTGGGTGGAGATAGCACGCTCGTTGACGTAAGTCGTCGAGTCAGCTTTCCAGGTTAGCGGACGCCAGCGATAAGGGAGTTTAAACGGACCGGCACCTGGATCTTTGGTCATGTCCAGGGCAGTTCCTTCGAAGTGGTCGCGCATCATGCCCATCACATCTTTAACACTTAACAGTGTATCGGGTTTTACCCAAAGCGGAATCCGGTTGGTTGCATAGCCATTGGCTCCTTTTTTGATTTTACCGATGGCATAGTCCTGATACTGGTCCATGTTACTGGTTACCTTACGGAAACCTGCCCAAACGCGTGCATCGCAGAAACGGGCGCCTTCGAAATTGACCGGAGCGTAAGTTCCTGCAAAGCTAAAGTCTTTATTTTTTCCATCGAACCATCCTTTTTCACGGGCGAATGAGATAACATCGCTTGAATAGAGGCAATTGTCCGGTTCGTTTAACGGGAAGGTAGTAATACGGGCCTGGTTGGCATGTCCTGAAATGTAACCGTCAGGAATGCGGCGGGCTACCCAAACGGCACCTTTTCCCGCTTCGCCTTTACCAATCATTTCCAGAATCCATACTTCATCCGGATCGGCAATCGAGAATGATTCACCTTCGCTGGCATACCCGTATTTAGCAACCAGGTCGGTCATTACCTTAATGGCTTCGCGCGCAGTTTTGGCGCGTTGGAGGGCCAGGTAAATCAGACTGCCATAATCGACAATGGCGCCGGGTTGGCGCTGTAACTCTTCACGGCCTCCAAAAGTGGTTTCTCCAATGGCTACCTGGTGTTCGTTCATGTTTCCGGTTACCTGGTAGGTGTGCGGAATCTGTGGAATTGTACCCAGAAATTTGCCAGTGTCCCATTCCGTGACATCGACCATTTCACCCGGCTTATGATCGGCTGCCGGCCAGAAATACATTTCTCCGTATAGCGTATGTGAATCAGCTGCATAGGTAATCATGGTTGAGCCGTCAACAGTTGCACCTTTGGTGATTAAAAAGTTGGTGCAGGCATCAGCTACGCGAACCTGCAGGGCCAGCCAAAGAAGGCCGGTCAGTAAGAGCGTTTTCTTCAACATAGTAAAAAGGAATTTTTTCGTTTCTCACAAAAATAGGAAAATAAATGAATGCTATACTGTTGCAAATACCTACAACATAACCTTTTTATATGATATTTGTTAGGTTTCTGTCTGGTTTATGATAAGTGGATGGTCCCGCCGGTATTGTCCCGCGATGCTCCGGTTACAGCAGCAAGGCAGTTGATTTGGCGTTGGTTGGCCAACACACCCAGAAATGCAAATATGAGCGCTTCCTTAAAGTCTATGATCTTATTTTCGGGAATGATGACTTCTGCTTTAGAACATGCCGTAATACGTTCCATCAGCAATGGATTGTGAGCTCCTCCGCCGGTCACCAACATTGTGCCTGAATTGTGGATGACTTCACCTATCTGGATGGCAATGTGCTCGTAAAGCGTCCTCATTTGGTCCGGGAGTGGGAGGGAACTCTTCTTCAGCATCGGAACCAATTCACTGTCAAGCCACTCTTTCCCTAACGATTTGGGCGGTTTTTCGTTGTAAAAGGGCAAATCGTTCAACTCTTTCAGCAAGGTATCATCCACCTTTCCGCTTTGCGCGATAAGGCTGTCACGGTCGTATTCTTTGCCAACCTGTTGAGCCAGATAATTGAGGACAATGTTGGCCGGATCAACATCGAAAGCAATACGCTGCCCGTCTTCCTCGTAAGAGATATTCGAAAAGCCGCCCAGGTTGAGGCAGTAGTCATATTTACTGAATAGCAGTCGATCGCCTATTGGCACCAATGGAGCACCCTGGCCACCCAGCGCTACATCCATGTTCCGAAAGTCGGCAATGGTTTTAATGCCGGTTTCAGCCGCGATGAAGGTTCCGTTTCCCAACTGAAACGTAAAGTGTTTCTGCGGTTGGTGGAAAATGGTGTGTCCGTGCGAGGCAATAAGCCCGGGTTTTGTTTTACCGTTCAGAAAGCGATTGATAACTTCTCCGGTATACCGCGCATATTCGTTGTGAAGTAACAAGATATCCCGGGCCGAACTGTTTTCCGCTTCGCGTAGTTTTCTTTTCCATTCGGCAGAGTAAGGAACGGTTTCGGAGGCTTCAATCCTAAACGACCAGCCCGATTTTTTATTGTTGAAGCTGCACAAAGCCAAATCAATGCCATCGAGCGATGTGCCAGACATCAGGCCTAATGCGGTAATGCTTTTTTTCATACGTTCTAAAATTTATAATTAGGATCCATAATTTAATTCTAAATTTGAGAACGTATGGAACCGCTTCGCTCTCACATAAACTTTTTTTAATCATTGCCTTTGGCGAACTTTTGATTAAAAAAGTTCATGTTCGTTTCATTTGTAAAAGGTTGCTGTGTATACCGATTGATTGCCTTTAGCGTCAGTAATTGTCAGCTTCAATTGATGTATTTTCCCGAGTTCCAATCGCGAAGGATCAAGGGTATAGGTTAGTAAGTCATATTTTGGGTCGTAGACAAACAGCGCCCATTTTCCATCGATTTCGCCACGGTATTTGTCAATTCCCGATAGGTTGTCTTTTATTTTGAACCGTATATGCTTCGGGTTCATCAAATGCTTGTGTTCATTGATGCTGAGGGAATGAATCGTAGGAGGAACGGTATCGACGGCTACACTGAAATCTCCGAAATAGCGTGGATAACCAACGACCCAACCATCTTTATATTCACCTCCGGCACTCCATTTTTGCCCATCCGGGCCGACCATAACGAGCAGGGCCTTATTTTGAAGTGAGCCGGGAAGACTGTCCGGCCTGATGGCAACTCGCATGGCCTTTTGCAGTGGCGTATATTTATCCTGAATTTTTTGCAACGGCGCATAGCATCCTTCCGGCGTTTCTTCTTCCTCGAAATGAAATGGTAGATCATCATAGAGCGCGCCGGCCGGAACTCTCAGCTTCAGGTTGTCGGCCTGGAAATAATTGTCTTTTTGGTATGAAAATATCCGCGCACCGTTATCGTGTCGTTGAGTACTGTCGGGTGGTGTACTTTTTACCTGAAACTCAAGGGTGGATTGGTTACCGTAAGCGTCGGCTGTAGTCACCTTAACATGGTGTGTTTTATTGTCGGTAAAATTGATGACACCATTGTTTTTATCGGCAGTATAGATATCGAGTTTGTTTCCCGGTTGGCGAAAAAGCCGGTGAACCCAACGGCCATATCGTTCGCGCTCGGCATAATCGGCCAGACTGTTTACGTAGCGTGTTTCGGCAAATGAAATATCGCTTATCCGGAATCCAAAAATAGTGTCCTGATCGACAATCAACTGTGCACTGTAGATACCGCATTTGCTCCAGCTGGCGTTGAGGTAATCGACTGCCTGGATGCCGAAAGCTGTGGGGCCGCTAACTTTCAATACCGGATTGCCTTTGAGGTGGTAAGCTGACGAGTAGTACACGGTAGGGTACCGCTTATGTTCGTAGACACCGGTTGAAGGGAATGTATACGCATAAAGCGAAATCATTTTGGGCGGTATGTTATCGGTAATCGGGAAGTGCCACTTTAAAACGTTCTGTGGACGTTGGGCCTGTGTGTCACGGATTTCGAAATGCAGATGCGGGCCACCTGAACTCCCGGCATTTCCCGACCAGGCAATGACATCTCCTTGTTTTACTAAAAACGAATCGCGGGGAATTGTCAGGTTTACCGCAAATTGCTCCCGGTGATATTGAATTCGCCTTACGTATCTTTCCAATCGTGGCATCAGCCGTTTCAGATGGCCATAAACAGTCGTGATTCCATTCGGGTGATTAATGTAAACAGCACGTCCATAACCTGTGGGGGAGATGGAAACGCGTGTGACATAACCCTCTGCGACAGCATGAACGGGAAGGCCTGTATGGCCTCCTGTTCGCATATCCAGTCCCGAATGAAAGTGATTGGGGCGTAGTTCTCCAAAATTACCTGCCAGGGAAATAGGCGGATCGATGGGGGGAATTAGTTTTCGGGGTTTGTCGGGTGGTGGAGGGGCTTGTTGACCGTAAACCTGAAATGACCATATCCAAAGCAGCACAAAAAGCGGGGTAAATAGCTTCATTCTTTTTCCCTTTAGGTTTATCTCACGAAAATAAAAACTTTAAAGCGACCATACCAGCATTATGTGTGACGAAATTTTTTCGATTTGATTTAAATATTAACTTTGTGCAGGAAATCCTGAAGTATGACAGAGCGTGAAACTGTTTTATTAGGAGAGTTTAAGGAAAAAATCGATAAGCTTATTCGGCGTTGTGAAACGTTGAAAAGTGAAAATTATCGTCTTCTTGAAGAACAGGTTCAGCTACAGGATCAAATTAGGTTGTTGAGCAGCCGTAACGAAGAGCTGCTGGAAAAAAACGAACAACTGAAATTTGCCAAATCATTACTGGCATCGGATGGTCAATCGCACGATGCCCGTATTAAGATTAACAGAATAGTGCGGGAAATAGATAAGTGTATTGCGATGTTAAATAAGTAATACCACCTGCTGAAATGGAAGATAAACTTTCAATCAATATTAATATAGCCGACCGGCGGTATCCGTTGCGCATCGATCGCAACG
This sequence comes from Prolixibacter sp. SD074, assembly GCF_009617895.1. NCBI lineage: Bacteria > Pseudomonadati > Bacteroidota > Bacteroidia > Marinilabiliales > Prolixibacteraceae > Prolixibacter > Prolixibacter sp. SD074. Next base: position 1,707,573 of record NZ_BLAW01000001.1, on the reverse strand, counting down.
ATGAGGAGAAGATACGGAAGGCGGCGAAAATTATTAACGACAAGGTTCTGCAGTACAAGCAGCGCTATGCCAATAAGGATAGCCAGGATTGTCTGTCGATGGCCACGTTGCAGTTTGTTATTCAGATGCTTGACGTTGAAAAGCGAAATGATATTTCGCCGTTGGTTGAAGAACTGGAAGAACTAAACGATTTTTTAGCAGAATATCTGGAAAAGGAAAGTTAATTAAGTCAGTTTAATTAATGATATTTGCCCGCATTTTGTCTTCTTTCAATTAGGGAAACTTGATTGGGAGAAGTTGAAATTGCGGGTTTTTGTTAAAATTGAATTATAAATAATTGTGACATGACAATGATAATCATAGCAGGTGTCGTTGGCTTAATCTTAGGAGGGGTGATTTCCTACTTTGTTTGGGACAAGGCGCTGAAGAAGAAGAAAGACAAACTCATCGGCGAGGCAGAAGCCAGGGCCGAGATGCTGAAGGAGAAAAAAATACTCCAGGCAAAAGAAAAATTCATCCAGCTGAAATCGGAACACGAGAAGTATATCAACGAAAAGAATCAGCGGATTACAAGCAATGAGAATAAACTCAAACAGCGCGAAACAAACTTCCTGCAACGAAAAGAAGAGTTGCAGCATAAGGTAAGGGAATTTGAAACGACCCGGAAGGAAGTTGAAGTGATTCGGGAAAATCTTACGGCGCAGCTGGAAGTGGTTGAACAGAAGAGCGAAGAACTGGACAAAATGCACAAGCTGCAGGTGGAACAACTGGAATCAATCTCTGGTTTGTCGGCTAACGAGGCGAAAGCCCAGTTGACTGATTCACTGAAAAATGAAGCGAAAACCGAGGCGATGTCGTACATCCAGGAAATTATGGATGAAGCCAAAATGACCGCTAACAAGGAGGCCAAAAAGATTGTTATCAAATCGATTCAGCGAGTTGCTACCGAAACCGCTGTGGAGAACTCTGTTACTATCTTCCACATTGAGAACGACGAAATAAAAGGCCGCATTATCGGTCGTGAAGGACGTAACATTCGTGCACTTGAAGCTGCTACCGGAGTCGAGATTATTGTCGACGATACGCCCGAAGCCATCGTTCTTTCAGCATTCGATCCGGTACGTCGTGAAATTGCCCGTTTGGCATTGCACCAACTGGTAACCGACGGACGTATCCACCCGGCCCGTATTGAAGAGGTGGTGAACAAGGTCAAGAAACAGATTGAAGAAGAGATCATCGAAACCGGTAAACGGACCTGTATCGATCTCGGAATTCACGGAATGCATCCAGAACTGATTCGTTTGATTGGTAAAATGAAATACCGTTCTTCTTACGGACAGAACCTGTTGCAACATTCGCGCGAAACAGCTAATCTTTGTGCTATCATGGCTTCCGAATTGGGTTTGAACCCGAAACAGGCCAAACGTGCCGGACTGTTGCACGATATCGGTAAGGTGCCGGATGACGAGCCGGAATTGCCACACGCAATCCTGGGTATGAAGCTGGCTGAAAAATACAAAGAGAAGCCGGTTGTAACCAATGCGGTTGGAGCGCACCACGATGAGATTGAAATGACCAGCTTGCTGGCGCCTATCGTTCAGGTTTGTGACGCTATTTCAGGCGCCCGTCCGGGTGCCCGTCGCGAAGCAGTTGAATCATACATCAAGCGACTGAAAGATTTGGAGGCAATGGCGCTTTCTTATCCAGGTGTTATGAAGACCTATGCTATTCAGGCAGGTCGCGAATTGCGCGTGATTGTGGGAAGTGATAGGCTGACCGATAAGGAGGCGGAAGAACTTTCGTACGATATCGCCAAGAAAATTCAGGATGAGATGACTTATCCCGGGCAGGTGAAAATTACAGTTATTCGGGAAACCCGGGCGGTTAATTATGCCAAATAGGTAGTAGGATACCTGCAAAAAGAGCTTCGAAATTTTCGAAGCTCTTTTTTAGGTGGTAATTATTTCTTTCAGTACATCCAGTTGCTCCACCTTTTCCGTTTCCCCTGTCGCCCGATAGGCATCCTGCATAATTTCGATGAGGCCCTTCAAACAAAACCGATCGTCCATAATAATGTCCGAGCCCATTTCGATTTGTTGGCGGCTTAGGTAATAGTCCATCTCCTTGTGACCAATGATGGCTCCTTTGTTTGCCGGATTGATGTAAAAGAGGATGGGAGACGATGTTGTGCCGAATGCTTCCTTCGACATCTCTGGATCATAATAAGCCAAAAACAGTACCCGCTTCAGGTTTAGGTGGTAAATGGGCAGGTTCAGCTTCCTGGCTACCAGGCAATAGAGTAGCGTTAGGGTTGAAGGATTTCCCTTCCGGGATGAAAGGATATCGTTGATAAAGCAGTTTTGCAGCGCTCCAAAATTTGCCACGTTCAGGTCAAAATGATACAATTCGAAAAGAATGTGATTCAGGATGGTGGTTTTTTCAAGTGATGTCAACGATTCATTCATTTCCAGCCACGCATCTGTTACAATTTGCTGTATCTGTATCTCAACATCTTTCGGCTCCAGGTCAGGGTACTGAATTTGACTCAAAATGATCCATCCGTCGAGGAAGGAGGGAAGTTCCGGTTCATTCCAGCTTTTTAACCGGTCGGCCACCTTGCGGAACCGGAGGTGCGAAATCACTTTCTCCAGGCGATTTTGTTGCAGCAGGGTATCAGCATTCTCCCACGCTGCTTCCAATTTAGGAATCAGGGAAGGATCGGCATCCATTAATTCCTGCTGTACTGCTTCGTAAACCCTTTTTTCCGGGTCTTCGAGCAACGAAATCATGGCTTGTAACTGTTTATCCATTGCTCAGGTTTACATAACAATTCGTTCAAGTACGGTCTGAACCAGATTTGTAATTGCTGGTTTATAGTTTTCATTGGCTTCGCGGGTTACGCGGTTGGCAATGATGGCACAAATTGTCAGGGCATGGTGGCCCAATAGATGGCTCAAGCCATAAATAGCAGAGCACTCCATTTCGTAATTGGTTATTTTCATCCCGTTAAAACGGAAGGTTTCAATTTTATCGTTCAAACTGGGATCAGCCGTTGGTAAACGAAGTTCGCGACCTTGCGGGCCATAAAAGCCCGGGGCCGAAATGGTGACGCCTGAAACCATATCGTTACCTACAATCTTATTAAAGAGTGCAGGATCACTTTCCACGACATATGGTGAAGTCAACAAAGGATTCCATCCGGTATGCTCTTTGAACGATTTTTCGAAATCGACATCGGCAAATTTTTCGCGGCCAGCGTAAAAGTTCAATAAACCATCAAAACCAATGGCCCGTTTCGAAGCAACGTAACTGTTTACCGGAATATCGGCCTGAAGTGCCCCGGAAGTACCAATGCGGACAATATTCAGCGCTGTATGCTCTTCCTTAATCGTGCGGGTTTCCAAATCGATGTTGACCAGTGCATCCAGTTCGTTCACGACAATATCGATATTGTCGGTTCCAATACCGGTGGATAATGCGGTAATCCGCTTGCCGCGAAAGGTACCGGTTGCCGAAACAAACTCCCGGTTTTCGGAAGTGGTTTCGATATTGTCGAAAAAAGAAGAAACCAGTTGCACACGTCCCGGATCTCCGACCAGAATTATGTTTTTTGCAAGATTTTCAGGTTTGAGATGCAAATGGAAAATGGTGCCATCCGGATTGATAATAAGCTCAGATGCTTTTATTTTTTTCATAGATTTGTCTGAAGTTGTTGTATATTCAAAACTATCGAAAAATAATCATAATTTCAAAACTACGGATTACCTGCTTTTTCAGTATTTTCGAAGTACAGGGCTTTTATTTCTGCGATAGAATTTTTGAACTAATCAATTAAAATAATCTTATGAATTTTAAACGATCCTACATTGTCCTTGCCGTTATTGCCATTATTGTTTTGGTGGTATTTAGCAGCAGTATTTTTTTCACTATTCAGCCGGGCGAACGTGCCGTTATCTTCCGGCAATTTACCAACGGCCTGGATAAAGAACATGTCTATCTTCCCGGTTTTCACATGATTGCTCCATGGAATAAATTGTATGTTTACGATGTGAAGGAGAAAAAACGTGAAGAGACCATGGACGTGCTTGATAAAAGTGGATTGTCCATCAAAATGGATGTATCTATTCGTTTCAATCCGGTTCATAATCGAATTGGCTATCTGCACGAAACCTTCGGGAAAGATTATATCGACCAGCTGATTATCCCCGAAATTCGTTCAACGGTCAGACGAGTAGCGGGGCGCTATACGGCGGAGGAAATTTACTCAACCAAACGGTCGGAAGTGGAGGCGGCGATTATTGACGAAGCCCGCAAGGTGATGGAGCAGAATAACATTGATTTACGTGCGCTACTGATTCGTTCGATCAATCTGCCTAATGAAATTAAAATGGCCATCGAAAGTAAGTTGAAACAGGAACAGGAAGCGTTGGCTTACCAATTCCGGCTGGATAAAGAGAAGAGTGAAGCCGAGCGGAAACGGATCCAGGCTGAAGGAATTGCTGCTTATAACGACATTATCAATAAATCGTTGACGGATAAAATTTTGAAACAGCGGGGAATTGAAGCGACGCTGGAACTGGCTAATTCCCAGAATTCGAAAGTGATTGTGATTGGTGCCGGGGATAATGGCCTGCCATTGATTTTGAACAATAACTAATTGGCATATTTCTGTTGATGCTTACCGGCGAAAGTTTAATTTTGCAGGAAAAAGAACAACGATGTTACAACGAATACAATCCATTTATCTGTTGGGCGCGCTGCTGTTGATAGCAGCCCTGTTTTTCGTTCCCTTTGCTGAGATAATCGGCGGTGACGGCGCTATTTATGTTTTCGACAGAGCGGGCGTTTACCTGCAGGAAGCCAGGAACCCGGAAATCATCTATAGTGGACTTCCCATTCAGATCTTACTGGGAATTATTGTGCTGGTGAACCTGGTCACAATTTTTTCGTTCAAGAAGAGGATTCGTCAGATCCGATTGTCTGTTTTCAATATCTTGCTGATGATTGGCCTGTCGGGCGTTATCTTTTATTTTACCTCGCGCAGCGCCAGTTTACTGAATGGTAAGTACAGCTTTGAACCCAGTTTGGTGATGCCATTAATTGCGGTGGTTTTAACTTATCTGGCCATCCGGAATATCGGCCGTGACGAAGCGCTGGTTCGTTCCATTGATCGCATCCGGTAACCGGAAATTCAGTTTTCCGGACGACCAGAACGGCTGTTTCAATTTCCGAACGGATTGAGGCAGCCGTTTTTGTTGCGAAAATGCGGACCGGAATCGTTCAAACAGAGCCGGGAAATGCCGGGCGAACGTGTTTTGCTTTTCGCCTAACCAGGCGAATGGCGGTGCGAACGTGTTTTGCTCTTCGCCTAACCAGGCGAATGGCGGGCGAACGTGTTTTGTTCTTCGCCTAACCAGGCGAATGGCGGGCGAACGTGTTTTGCTCTTCGCCTAACCAGGCGAATGCCGGGCGAACGTGTTTTGCTCTTCGCCTAACCAAGCGAATGGCTTTGCGGATTTGTTCGGTATGAATTTAGTTCCCGTTTCAGCTTTGCCCTTGCGTGAGGGGTGTTTTGCGTTTTTGCCTTCCGGCGAAAGAGAATTGAGTTTTCAGTACAAAAAAAGGAGGCAACAGCCTCCTTTGATATAACAGGAATATTCTTTTCGGGTTGAAACCCGGAGCATGTCAGAACCGTCCGGCCACCATTTCGCAAATGGCCCCGAGAAACTGCTCGTCTTCTTCGGTAAACGGTCCGGCCGAGTGCGAATCGATATCGATTTCGGCTACAAATTTTCCGTTTTTCATTACCGGCACCACAATTTCGCTCTGCACATCGATGCTACAAGCGATGTAGTTATTTTCTTCACTGACATCCTGAACAACTTTGGTCAGGCCACTTTCGGCAACTTGTCCGCAAACGCCTTTTCCTACCGGGATATGCGTATGTTCGGTTGGTTTTCCAACAGAGGGGCCCAATACCAGTTGGTTGGTGCTTTCATCAAGCAGATAAAAACCGATCCAGTCGTAATGGTAAACCTTTTCTTTCAATGTTGCACAAATGCCGGCCAGCAGCTGTTCGCGGCTCTTACCGTCATCAAACAACGGTTTTATGCCGTTCAGGATATTTTGAAAATCAGTTTGCATGATATCTGAGAATTAGCATTTCTGTTTCCGGGTTGGACCGGAAGCCCAAATATGATAATTCTATTTGATTTCCATCTGATCCTGATGCGTGATTTTTTCACAGTAACGACATTTCAGCGCCACCGGCGATTTCGAAATCACCTCAAAATAGGTGTCAATGTTTTCGTGGTTGGTGATGCATTTGGGATTGAAGCAACGCGCGATATCCTGTATTTCATCCGGAATTTCCACTACGTATTTTCCAACCACTTCATAATCTTTGATGGTGTTGAGCTTGGCGTGTGGTGCCACCAGCGCAATTTTGTTAATCTCTTTGTCCTTAAAGAACCGGTTTTCCACTTTGATGATGGCTTTCCCATCCATCACCTTGCTGTCGAGGTTATTTCCAAAAGTCACCATGTCCTTGCAGTGGTCAAGTTTCAGTATGGAAATGACTTTAAAAAGAGCAGTGGAGGGGATATGATCGATAACGGTACCTTGCTTAATGGCACTTACGTTTAATTGTTTTTTCATTGTTTTGCTTGTTTTGAGATTCGGAATTATTTCAGGTTCAACAGATGGGCGATGATAGCCATACGGGTATAAACACCGTTTCGGGCCTGATCGAAATAGTAAGCTTTAGGGTTGCTGTCCACATCGGTGTGGATTTCATTAACCCGTGGGAGTGGGTGCAGAATCCGCATGTTGTCCTTGGTGTGCTTCAACATCTTGTTGCGCAGAATATAAACGTTTTTTACCTTCTCGTAATCGACCGGGTCGGGGAAGCGCTCTTTCTGAACCCGTGTCATGTAAATAATGTCTGCCTCGTTGATGATATCAGTAAACTCGGTGTGTTCGAAATAGCGCATGCCTTTCGACCGGAGGTACAGCTTGTATTCGTTGGGCATGGCCAGTTCAGGCGGTGCGATAAAGTTGAAAATTGGATTTTCGAAATGCGACATGGCCATGAGCAAACTGTGAACGGTCCGGCCGTACTTCAGGTCTCCTACCATGAAAAGGTTAATGTCGTTGAGGCTACCCTGTGTTTTTACGATAGAATACAGGTCCAGGAGCGTTTGCGTTGGATGCTGATTGGCGCCGTCGCCGGCATTTATCACCGGCACATTCGATACTTCGGATGCATAACGGGCACTCCCTTCGAGCGGATGCCGCATGACGATCAGGTCGGCGTAGTTGCTCACCATTTTGATGGTATCATGCAGTGTTTCCCCTTTGGTTACACTGGAGGAAGACGAATCGGTAAAACCAATGATTTCTCCACCCAAACGGTTAATGGCCGTTTCGAAACTCAGGCGTGTGCGGGTGGATGGTTCAAAGAAAAGGGTGGCTACCACTTTTCCGTCAAGAAGACGCTGATCGGGATTGGCTTCAAAATCGGCGGCCAAATCCATGATGCGCAGGTATTCTTCTTTCGAAAAGTCAGTAATTGAAATCAGATTTTTTGCGTTCATTGGAGCTGCTTTTACAAGTTATTGAATGGTATTTTAAAATTGCGGACAAAAAAAAACCAACAGTTCCAATTGAAAATGGCCCTGTTGGTTGCTTTTGAAAGAAATATTTTTAGTCGAAACGATCGATGCATGAACTGGTGGAGGGAATGCCCCGCCCATCGCCTGAATTTATTTCGAAAGCGAAAAGATCCGTACAACCGAATGTTTTCAATCGCTAATGGCTGTTCATTCTTCATTAGCGACAAAGATAAGCAAAGTGGTTTTGAAATATTTCAATTTCAATTCAAAATTTATTCACAATTTGCTTATCGGATGCCAACGCGTTCGACTTTAGTTTGCTCCAGTGATGACAACTTTTCGGTGATGGTTTCAGTTACCGACTGACGGATGGCCAGCACGATCCGGCACGAAAGTTCAAATTGAGTTTCGAGTTGCTCCAGGTTATCGTCCTTGATAATTTTCATGACATTGTTCATGGCCGGGTATTCAAATTTCACTTCGACCAAATCTTCGATGATCCTTTTGGTGATTTGTGCTTGCCCCAGTGCATCGGCGGCAGCTGTTCCGTAAGCTTTAATGAGGCCACTCACGCCTAATAGTGTTCCGCCAAAATACCGGACGACCACAATGAGAATATTGGTCAGCCCCTTCGAGCGAATTTGCCCGAGGATTGGCCGGCCGGCAGTTCCCGAAGGTTCACCGTCGTCATTGGCCCGATAGCGCTCCATATCGGCTCCCAATCGCCAGGCATAGCAATGGTGCCGTGCATTGTGGTGATTCTTCTTAATCTCGCTCAGAATTTCCTTGATTTCGTCTTCTGTGAAAACGGGATAAGCATAAGCGATGAATTTACTACCCTTATCCTTGTAGAGTCCTTCGGATGGGTCGGCAATGGTCAGGTATGTATCGGTTGCTTCCATAAATCAGATGTAAACGAGGATAAAGATACTGATGAATGAGAGAATAATCCCGGTCCAGTTAACGGTACTCAGCTTTTCGCGGAAGAAGAGCATGCCGAGGATGGTGGAGAAGGCGACGATGCACATATTGTTCAGGCCGAAAACTACCGAGCTTGCCAGTCCACTATATGAAAGGGCGTGCATCATGAAATAGAGCGAACCAAAGTTGGCGGCCCCCAGGAAAATTCCTCCGGCAATAACCGGCACTCGGAAAAATTCTTTCCATCGGGGGCGCTTGAACAGCATCACCAGTAATCCGATAATTCCTGCAGTGGCAAACAACACGGTTGTGAAAACAGCTGTGGTAGTTCCTCGCACGTATACTTGTTGTACATATTTTACCATCGAGTCAACCGCTCCGGTACCCAGAAAAATGATGACCGGAAGTAAGATGGCACTCCGGCTGGTTTTGCCGTTTCGTTTATAAATTGCCAAGAGTACGGCAAGAATGGCTGTGGCAATTCCCAGTATCCGGAAGATAGTTACCCGTTCGCCAAAGAACAGAATGGAGTAGAGTATGGGCGCCACCATTGAAAGTTTGGCCGCCAATGCTGTGATGGTAATACCCGCTTTTTGTGAAGACCGGGCAATAAGGAAAAAGATGGCAATGAATAAAATGCCGATGAGCAGCGCGTATGGCAACCAGCCGGCTTTTATTATCTTAGTTAGCGTTGGTAGGTGAGGGACCAACTGGAAACCGAGTATCGACGCGGTAATGTAATTTAGCAGGATAACCAGGAACAGATCGGCTTTGTACTTTTCCAGAAATTTGAATATGAAAAAGATAAGCGTCGACGACAGGATACTTAACAGCAGGTAGTGCATGGATTTGCGATGTTTTACGGACACGAAAATATAAAAAAGCAGGCCTGGAGGCCTGCTTTTTCGTCACTTAACGAAGCATTACATCTTCAGCTTGCGTTCAATTTCGTCGATGTATACCCTGAAATTTTTGTCCGTATCTTTCAGGTTACTAACCGTTTTACAGGCGTGTAATACGGTTGCATGGTCTTTCCCGCCAATTTGCGAACCGATAGATGCCAGCGACGATTTGGTCATGTTCTTTGAAAAGAACATGGCAATCTGCCGGGCTTGTACAACTTCACGTTTCCGCGTTTTTTCCTGTAAGTTTTCGGCCGGCATTCCAAAGTAATCGCAGACTACCTTTGTAATAAAGTCGATGGAGATTTCGCGCCGGGTGTTTTTTACCAGCTTGTTGACCATCTTGATGGCGAGGTCGAGTGTAATCTCCTTTTTGTTCAGGGTTGCCTGGGCGAGGAGCGAAATTAGTGCTCCCTCCAGTTCACGGACATTGGTATTGATATGCGAAGCGACGTATTCGAGCACCTCTTCGGGTATTTCAATACCGTCCTTATAGATTTTCTTCCGCAAGATATTCATGCGGGTCTCAAAATCGGGGATTTGTAAATCAGCAGTTAATCCCCATTTGAAGCGCGACAAAAGACGCTGTTCCAGTCCTTTCAGTTCAATCGGTGGCTTATCCGATGTTAGAATAAGCTGTTTCCCGGTTTGATGCAGATGGTTAAAGATGTGGAAAAATGTTTCCTGTGTCTTTTCCTTGCCGGCGAATTCCTGCACGTCATCAATAATCAATACGTCAATCATTTGATAAAAGTGCAGGAAATCGTTACGGTTATTGTTCCGGGTCGCTTCGGCGAACTGTGTCTGGAATTTGTTGGCATTTACATATAATACGATCTTTTCAGGATAATGCTCTTTTACTTCAATCCCGATAGCTTGCGCCAAATGGGTTTTCCCTAGTCCCGAGTTTCCGTAAATCATCAGGGGATTGAAGGCTGTTCCTCCCGGATTTTGTGCGACCGCAAAACCGGCGCTTCTTGCCAGTCGGTTGCATTCTCCTTCCACGAAATTTTCAAAGGTATTATCCATTTTAAGTTGCGGATCGATGTGCAACTTCTGGATACCAGGAATCACAAACGGATTTTTGATTGATTTTTCTTCCTGAGTGAGGGGAGCTGAAAGTGGCCGGTTCTTAATGCTTTTGTTATTGTTAGTCGGTAACTTAACAGTGTAGGGTTTGCTGTCAACAGTGTTGTTGTTATCAACCACAACGCTGTATTCCAGTTTTGCACCCGGCCCTAATTCTTTTCGCAGTGTCTTACGTAAAATGTCAATGTATTGTTCTTCCAGGTACTCGTAAAAAAACGGACTCGGTACCTGAATCGTCAATACATTCTCTTCCAGTTTAACCGGAACAATAGGTTCAAACCATGTCCGAAAACTAATGGCAGGAACGTTGTCCTTTACAATCCTGAGGCAATTTTCCCAGGCTTTTTCATGGTCGTTGTTCATTTAGGCAGCAGGCTTAAAAGAAGTTCAACTTTGTTATTATTTCCATTTCCCAAGACAAAGGTTGTAAAAAATTATCCTGAAAAAAATTTCAATGACGCTTGCATTTTAGTATCGGTTTAGGCATCAGTTTATTAAAAATGTAAAAAAAATAAAATTAATTAACAGGCTGGCAGCCAAGTAGTTGTGTTTTAGCGTGAGACACAAAATCTTGTAATGTAGATTTTTGTATACTCGGTCGCTAAGCTGTTTTCTGGAATCTTCCCGGTATTGATGCGGCAGGCTCGGTTACCAGGGGGCATTTCCGATTATATTCAGCTATCGAATTTAAGAAAAATGAAATTGGAATGAAATTTATTTGTTAACCTTTTTTAACGCTCTCTCTAATCTGATTTTTTTCCCGTTTTTGAATGCTACGATCGAAGCGTCGGGAAAGACATTTTGTGCTTTATTTAGAATGCTTCTAATTTTTTCAATAGACGAATCGTTTCCGGTAAAGTACGTAAAATACTTACCTGATTTCACTTCTTCTACATCTTTAAATGGCTTAAACAGAGATGATTCTAGTGGGATTGCTGAAGTGCTGCTCACTAAGAGAACCCTAAATTTCACATCCTCATTGGGTTGCGAAGTATGCTTTGGGGTAAGATAAATTTCCTTACCCAAATCGAAGGCCGAAAAGTGAATAAAGCGTTTCGGATTTTGACGCAAATCGATTAATAAGCGATTCAGGTTTTGACTAATCCGGTTCAAGTTATTGTAAAGTAGAGGATCATTTACCAAAAGTCCCAAACTGCCTTCCCGGTTGTTCACTTTGGCCATAATTGAGTCGAGGTTGGTTAACATATCATTGAAACGGTTTAAAGATGCCTGTAGCTGCAAGGCTGAAAGTGTGTCGCTAACATTTGACAGGTTCTTCATGATATTATCAATGTTATCGGCGTTGTTATTCAAGGTCTCACTTATTTTCCGTATGTTGGCTATGATAGCCGATATATTTTCCTTTTGTTCGGCCACCAACATATTCAGGTTTTTCGATGTTTGTTCGAGGTTGAGAATCGTATTATTGGTGTGTGCAAAACTTTCCCTGAGATTTTCGCGTGTGCGTTCATTAAACACATAGGTAACTACGGTAATGGCTGAGTCGAGTGATGCCAGCAGGTTTTCGGCTTTCGCCTTTATGGGAGCCAACTCGTCACTTACCTGTTGTTTTAAATCGGCTTCAACCGATGTGCGCAGGGTATCGTATGACTGATAATATTCGTTGCTTTTTCCCAGGGTTAATTGTACTGATCGTGAGCCTAAAATGTCTGTGCTGACGATCTCCGCAACTGTTCCTTTGGGAATTTCAAAGTGCTTGTTGATGGCCAGTTTGACCATTAGGTTACCTGAGTGGTCTTCCTTGAAATAGATGTCTCTTACATATCCCACTTTAAATCCATTCAGGCGTACATCTGAAGACGCTTCGAGGCCGCCAACATTGCGGTATTGGGCATAGAATATGGTTTCGGATTTGAAGATATCTCGCCCTTTCAGGAAGTTGACCCCCCAGATGAGTATGGCAAGGCTTCCCAACGTGAGTAAGCCGATTTTTGCGGTCTTATTAATTTTCATGTATGGTTAAGATTGATATAGAGTCTAAACAAAAGTAATGAGGAAAATCCTGATATAAAAAGCACTATTCTACTTTAGTGTTTCGCCGCGGCTTTTTTGCGGGCTTTTTGTATTGAGACAGGATGGCCATTTTCATAAGCTACTACATAGGCATCGGGGAACTTCTTTTGAACCTCTTTTAGTTCATCCTGAACCTCATCTTCTTTTTCCGAGGCGCAGGTGAGGTATCTGTAAATATCGTCCGTCTTAATTCGATAGAGGTCGTTGACTCCCTTGAAATTATTAGATTCTGGTTTTAGTTCCCGTTTCGAAGCAGCAATCTGAATGGCAAATACTAATCCTTTATATAAATCAAGGGTATCACGAGTTGAAACAACAACCGGGTCAATGGTTGGCTTCAGCCCCTCTTTTTTGTTTTCTGCAACCTGTGTGTGATAGTTGCTGCGGGCCTCGATGGTTTTTCGGTAATTTCGGAATGCACGGAATATTGCTGATGCTATCAGGGCCCTTCCATTGTCGCTTTCCAGGTAATTCAGCTCCTTTTTGTTGCTCATATAACCCGTCTCAATCAAAACACTGGGCATCGAGGTTTCCCGAAGCACAAGAAATCCTGCCTGACGGACTCCCCTGTCATGTCTGGCAGCTCTTGTTCTGAACTGATTCTGTACATCGGAAGCAAACATCAGGCTTTGATCCAGAAATTCATTTTGAACCAATTCGAACATAATATATGATTCGGAGGAATTAGGGTCAAAACCTTCGTACCGTGTCGTATGATCCTTCTCCAGCAAGATAACGCTGTTCTCTTTCTTGGCTACCTCCAGGTTGTCCTCCGTTCGGTGTAGTCCCAGTGCATAACTTTCGGTACCGTGGATGGACGGACTGCCACAAATATTAACATGCACAGAAATGAATAAGTCCGCCTTTATTTTATTGGCAATTTCTGCCCGTTTATATAATGGGACAAAGTAATCGCTATCGCGTGTGTACACCACCTTCACATTGGGTAGGTATTCCTTTATATAATGTCCAAGTTTTAATACAATGTCGAGCGCGATGTCCTTTTCCATTAATTTTCCTACCATGGCACCGGGGTCGCGCCCACCGTGCCCCGCATCCAATACAACCGTCTTTAGTTTATATGCAGGCTCGTTTTCTGGTTGTGAATACGCCGGACAGGAAAAAAGAATAACCATTCCCAATAACCGAGAAATGGTTCTCAGCGGCCTTCGTGTTTTTCGAAAGTGGAAGAGATTTATAATGTACATTTCGTCACTTGCTTTATCATAACTACTACAAAAATAGAAAGATTAAATAATTTTTAGCGAGACCCTAATTCTAAAGGAGGTTTTTTTACTTTTGCACTACATCATTTTATCGCATATTCGGTAGGTTAAACGTATTTGAATAGACACGATTTTGGGTAAAAATCATCGATTATATCTTCTCTTTGTCATCCTGTTGTTTAATTCTTTGATGGCTTATGCTCAGGAACCAGTTGAACGGAAAATACCTCAGTTGCGGCCAGTAACTGAAATCCCTTCAATGCCCGATTCATTGAGTAATAATGCACAGAAAGAGCAGAAACCTTCTCAACAAGTACAATCAATTGATGCAGAAATTACCTACACGGCTTCCGATTCGCTGGACTTTTCCATTACCGGGAAGAAAGTATACATGTATGGCGATGCTCAGGTCGATTATAAAGATATTGAATTAAAAGCTGATTACATTGAATTAAATCTCGATAGTAGTGAAGTATACGCTGTCGGGCTGCCCGATTCAACAGGAACAATTCAGGGGAAACCAAACTTCAAGCAAGGTTCGGAAGAATTTCAGGCAGATAAAATCCGGTATAATTTCAAAACCAAAAAGGGAATTGTATTTGGTGTAACTACCGAACAACAGGGAGGATATGTACAAGCAGAAAGAACCAAGTTGGTCAACGATTCGACTTACTGTTTGAAAAACGGGAAATACACGACCTGTGATGCCGAACATCCACACTTCTACCTGGAGATGACCAAAGCTAAGGTGATTTCCAATAAGAAGATTATCACCGGCCCGGCTTACCTGGTTGTCGAAGATTTGCCACTGTATTTCGCCATTATTCCCTTCGGATTTTTCCCGAATTCGCCCAAATACTCTTCTGGTTTTCTGATACCTTCCTATGGTGAAGAGAAAAACCGTGGTTTTTTCCTGCGCGATTTTGGTTATTACTGGGCGGCCAGCGATTACTTTGATGTGGCACTTCGGGGCGATATCTATTCGAAAGGCTCACGGGGATTAAAATTTCACACCAACTATAAACTTCGCTACAAATTCAGCGGGAGCTTTGACATGAAATATTACAAGAACGTATTTGGTGACAAAGGCCTTCCTGGTTATTATACACAAAATGATTTCGCGATGACCTGGAGTCACCGGATGGACCCGAAAGCAAGCCCCAACCAGACGTTTAGCGCCAGTGTCAATTTCTCGACCAGCTCGTATGACCAAAATAATTCTTATTCGACACAGAATTACCTGACCAATACGAAACAATCGAGTATTTCTTACACGAAGCGTTGGGAAAATTCGCCATTCTCCATGTCGGTCAACCTGCGGCATTCGCAGAACAGTCGCGATACAACGATTAACTTAACGCTGCCGCAGATGACGGTAAATATGAACCGAATTTATCCTTTCAAATCAAAGCAGAGCATCGGGAAGCAGAAGTGGTACGAAAAGATTGGTATTACTTATACAGCCGATATTCAGAATAAAACCAAGTCCGGAATGAAAGAGTACGATTTGCTTAATTCATCATTTGTCTCCGACTGGGAAAACGGAGTTAAGCAGACCATTCCTGTCAGTACTTCGTTCAAAGCATTGAAATTCTTAACGATCAGTCCTTCGTTTAATTATACCGAACGATGGTATACTAAGCAGATACGGAAAGATTATAACTACGATACCAATCAGTTGCAGGTGACCGATACGATTTACGGATTTACCCGCGATTACGATTATTCATTCAGCGTGGGGGCGTCTACCAAATTGTACGGTATGTATGTTCCCCGGAATCCTAATAGCAAAATCAAAGGTATCCGCCACGTGATGACGCCCAGTATCAGCTTCAGCACGCGACCTGATTTCAGTGACCCGCGTTATGGTATGTACGGAACAGTCGCTGTTTACGACTCCCTCGGAAGACCGGAATATATTCGGTATCCATATCATCAGAACGCCCTTTATGGTACAGCAGGGCAGGGACGTTCGGGTTCTATCGGCTTTAGCCTGAACAACACCCTGGAAATGAAAAAGCTGAAGTCGGAGAAAGACACAACCAGCAAGGATGCTTACAAGAAAATAAAACTCCTCGACCAGCTTTCGCTGAGTGGTTCGTATAATCTGGCGGCCGATTCGCTGAACCTTTCGAATATTAGTCTGCGGGGACGAACCAAAGTTGGCGGTACCAACATTAACTTTGGCGCTATTTTCGATCCGTACGCTATGGTTGATGGACGACGGATCAATACCTTTGAGGTTAACCAAACAGGTAAGCTGGCTCGCCTGACCTCGGCAAACCTTTCTTTTGGCTTGTCATTTAAGTCGAAGAAAAACGATGATAAGAACGGAAAAACACCGGGAGAGGAAGCTGTGGATGATGGGCAGGGAAAGCTATTACCCGGTGAGTATCCCGAATACGAAGATTTCAATTTGCCGTGGGATGTTCGCCTCGATTACAGCTTCCGTTACAGTAAACCGAGGCCGGATTTGAGTGCTAATATTACTTCCACGGTTGATTTCTCGGGTAATGTGAACCTGACGAAGAAGTGGAAAATTGGTTTTTCATCGGGCTATGATATTGGTAATAGCCAGGTAACCTTTACCCAGTTTAATGTATTCCGTGATTTGCATTGCTGGCAAATGTCATTGAATCTCATCCCGTTTGGTTATCGGCAAAGCTACAGCTTTACCATCCGTGCGACTTCAGCACTGCTAAAGGACTTGAAACTAGACAAACGTCAAAGTTTCTACGACAACAATTAGGACTTTCATTAGAACTTAATGCCTGATGTTTGGAAGAAGATATCAAGTAATTGATAAAGTTCGGGAATATTGATGCGGTGGAGAACCAAGTTCACCCTGCCGTACTACAATGATTCTTTCTTGTTGAACATTGAGCGGTTTACTGTGTTAATAATACGCAAATTAACTAATGATTAAAAACCTGATATTATGAAAAAATTGGTATTTATTACACTTTTTGTACTCCTGGCTATGCTTTCAGGTGAAGCCAAAGCTCATTGCGAGATCCCCTGTGGAATTTATGGCGATTCACTTCGTATTCAACTATTAAAAGAAGATATCCACACAGTGGAAAAAAGTATGCAGATGGTAACCCAGTTATCGGGTGAAACGCCTGTTAATTATAACCAGTTGGTCCGGTGGGTGACCAATAAAGATGCGCATGCTACGAAGATTCAGGATGTTGCTACGCAATATTTTATGTTTCAACGTATCAAGTTGAGTGACGATCCGGAGCAACAAAAGAAAAACGCCAAAATGCTGGGCTTATTGCACGAATTATGCGTGTACGCCATGAAAGCGAAACAAACAACCGATTTGAAATACATTGGACTGATGAATGATGTAGTAGATAAATTTGCCGCTCTATACTTCGGAGAGTCAGAGCATAATCATAGTCACTGATGAAAAGTTTAGGTAAGGAAGAAAGGCGTGGATTTTCCCGCCTTTTATTTTGTTGTCGTCTTTTGGGTTTTACAGAAATAGTTTGCACCACTCATCGAAACGGGTAATGTTTTTTTGACCAAACCGCCCTATCGAGTTCCGTATTTCAGTTAGCGATTTTTCTTTTTTCAGGTTCTTACTTTTGGAATAAAACTTATCGGCAAAACAAATAATTTGCTCTTCAACTGATTCCGGAACGAAATCACGCTCGGGCAGAGGGAGTTTATTCCTAATCACATCTTCAGCGGTTATTCCAACACCGGTGTGACGTTCGCATACCAATGCGTGCTCATTTAGTCCTTCGGTCTCCAGCATTTCGCGCCCCAAATAGCCATGACACAAATATGGCAACTCGCCAAAGCACCCCAGGTCGGGAGCGTGTGTTTTTATAATGCCAATATCATGCAACATGCCGGCTTCTTCAATAAACTCCGGATCGGGATTCAATTCGGGGTGGCGTTGTGCGATCCACAATGCTTTGTCAGTTACCAACTGGCTGTGGGTAACGAGAATATTGTACGCTTTTGAGTCCCTTTTGTAATAGCGGTGTATAATTTCCAGTGGTTTCATGGTCCCGGTGTTTGAGGTAAAATTAGTCGGTTGTTTGAAATATTTGCAATACTGCGGCCAATATCTTTTGTCATCCGGACGGTTTTCCACACCACATAGCGGTCAAGCTATTTTAGGGGAGGTCACCCCACCACTCAGCGGAGTCTGCCCACCATATAGCGAACGATCCCCACCACTCAGCGGACAGTGCCCACCAGTTAGCGGAGTCTGCCCACCACTCAGCGGACAGTGCCCACCAGTTAGCGGAGTCTGCCCACCACTCAGCGGACAGTGCCCACCAGTTAGCGGAGTCTGCCCACCTCTTAGCGGACGATCCCCACCGGTGGTTACACCCGGGTGTGGGCCGGCCACCAACGCCATGGTACCGGTTGGTGTTGTGAAAGTATGGTTCATTGTTGTAAGCTGTATTGGATTGATGGGATTGGGATACTGGCAACGAATCTTCCAATGATCCGGCAGGAAAACAAACTTAAATTGCCGGAACGATGGTGAACGAAGAGGCAGCATATCAAAAAAATATTACAGAATTTCAGTTGAACAGTTTCATTCTGTTAACTGGTTAAGCTATTTTTAGAGTCTGTTAAATTGATAAGCAATGACTGAAAATATATTCCCTGAAAACAAGCTATTTCTGAAAGGTCTGGAACTGCTGAAGAAAGAAAAAGTAGAAAAAGGCCTCAAACGGATTCAAAAAGCTTTTGATTCTGGTTATAAGCCTGCCATGATATTCCTGGATTTTTATGAACAGGAGCGTTCGTGGGATAAAGCGAACAAAGCCTTTGAAGAGGTGATGGCTGAAGGGTTCGAAGAGGCTGCTTTGACTATCGGGAAATGGTATTATACCGGTGAAAACCGGCAGAAAGATGCAAGCAAGTCGGTGCGCTGGTTCCTTGAATCTGCCCGGGCCGGAGGAGTGGAGAGCTGCAACTACATCGGTGAGATGCGGGAAACGGGTATTGGACTGGAGGAAAACGATGAAAAAGCCTTCGAGTGGTACGGGCGTGGAGCCGAAAGAGGTGATATAGTAGCCAAATACAACTTTGGACGTTTGGTCCGTGTTGGTAAAGGTGGTCGCCGCGATTTGGAAGAAGCGGTTGATAACTGGTACGAATCGGCGAAAGCCGGTTACGCCCCGGCCATGTATAAAATAGGTGAAGTATTTGAAGAGGGATTGTCGGTGCCGGTTAAGCTTTCCAAAGCGTTCGATTGGTATCTGAAAGCAGCTGAGCTTAATTACCCGGAAGCTTATGTCAAAGTTGGCCGGTTTTATTATGAAGGACGCGGAACGGAGCAGGATTACTCACAGGCTTATCACTGGTTTTCGAAAATAGGCGGACCGCACCCGGCCAATATTGCCATGAAAATGGGCAAAATGCTTTTTGAAGGCCTGGGTGTTGAGAAGGATATTGAACTGGCAAAGAACTATCTGCAACAGGCTGCCGATGCTAATTTTATGGAGGCCATGTTCCTGCTCGGACGCTTATTGGACGAATTGGGAGAATCGCACGAATGGTATCAGCTAGCTGCAGACAAAGGTTATGCACCGGCACAGGAAATTATTGCCAATCAATACCTTGAAAAAGCGGAATCGGAAGGGGCCGAATGGCTCGAGAAGGCCGCGTTGGGAGGCAATGCGGAGGCGATGCTCCGCTTATCTTACCTGTACGAGACCGGTGAAAATGTTGAGCAAAATATAAAGAAGGCGGTTGATTATGCCAAACGAGCTGCCGACAAAGGCGTCGTTGAAGCACAATACCGCTACGCGAGTCTTTGCCTGGCAGGCGAAATTACCGATAAAGATGAGCATGCTGCTGCCGATTATTTCAGTCGTGCTGCCGAGGCCGGCCACCCGCGTGCTGCTTACCTGGTTGGCATCATGCACGAAAAAGGGCTGAGTTATTGGTCCGATAAAGAAAAGTCGTTTCAGTGGTTCATGGATGCGGCAGAGAAAGGTGTTCCTGGCGGGATGTTCCGGGTTGGCGTTTACTACGAGAATGGTATAACGGTAGAAAAGAACCCGGGAAAGGCATTTACCTGGTACCGGAAGGCGGCCGACGAAGGATACGCCCGTGCGCTTTTTAATTTGGGCGTAATGTATGAAGCCGGACGGGGAACAGAATTCAATATTGAGAAGGCTGTGGAGATGTATCGCCTTGCGGCAGGAAAAGGTGTTCCGGAAGCGATGAATAACCTGGGAAACGCTTATCACAAGGGAAAAGGCATCGAAGCGAATCTTGAAGAAGCAGCCAAATGGTATCGGAAAGCTGCTGAGTGTGGTTTTGCCTTGGGCGAATACAACCTTGGCGTGCTTTATTATCTGGGAGAAGGCCTGGAAAAAGATTATTCAAGGGCATTTGAATTATTCGAGAAGGCTGCTGAGAAAGGTTCGGCGGAAGCAAAATACAACCTGGCGGGAATGTACTTTTACGGCGAAGGCATTCCGAAAGAGCGGGAAAAGGCTTTTGCGCTTTACCGCGAAGCAGCTGAAAATGGTTTCTCCGAAGCATGGCGAACGCTTGGAGAGCTGTATCTTGAAGGAGACGGAATTGAAGCCGATCCGGCAAAGGCAGCCGAGTGTTTTGCAAAAGGCGGCTACGGCGGCGATAACGAGTCGCGCTTTATGCTGGGACGGCTCTACTCCGGGGAAGATGAGAAGGCCGATTACCCGAAGGCGGTTTCATTTTTGGAGCCTGCTGCCAAAGACGGGTTTTTGCCAGCGGCTAATCTGTTGGCCATATTATTGATTTCACCTGAATTGGAAAAACGCAATCCGGCGGAAGCCTTGAAATGGCTTAACCAGGCTGCTGGAGGTGGATTGCGTGCAGCCAAATTGAATAAAGCCACTTTCATGAAAAGAGGAGAATTGAACGGGCCAGATTTTAAAACTTGTATGGAACAGTTGACAGAACTGGCTGACGGCGGTGATGAAATGGCCCGGTTTAACCAGGCTTTGCTATATCTCGCCGGTTTGGGCGTTCGTAAGGATCTGGAGAAAGCTAAGGAACTGCTTGAAGATGCTTCGGCAGGCGGTTGGCTTACAGCGGCTGAGCTGTTGCACATGGATAAACTTCCCGAAGGTCCTGCTGCGTTGGAATATTGGATGCCTTATCTCGTAACCGATGCCGAGGGGAATATTTTGAAAGGAAATCTGAGTCAGGCTAAATAAAAGAAGATTTCCGGATAAGCTGAACGAACAAACCTAACCATACGATGGAAAGACGTGACTTTTTGAAACGAACCGGTCTGGCGGCAGCCGGAACATTGCTCACCTCAGGAGGTGTGCTGGCTTTGGATAAAGCAAAGGAAATTCGGCCGGGGAACATTCCCCGCTGGTATGGGTTTAATTTGTTGGCCAAGTTTTCGGGAAATCAGCCCAACCGTAAATACGATGAGGAAGATTTTGCACTGATGCAGGAATTGGGATTCAATTTTGTCCGGCTGCCCATGTCGTACTGGAATTGGTCGAAACCGGATGTAAAAAAGTGGATGGATATCGATGAGAAGGTATTCCTTGATGTCGATCAGGCAGTTAATTTTGGACATCAGTACAATGTGCACATTAACATGAACCTTCACCGGATTCCAGGCTATTGCATTAACGGTCGGGGCCTGGAACCCATCGATTTGTTTTACGGGCCCGGGAAGGACAAGGCTCTTGAGGCGGCCATTTATCACTGGCGGTATATAGCGCGTCGTTACAAAGGCATTCCGAACGGGCGGCTGAGTTTCGACCTGCTCAATGAACCTCCTGTCATACCCAATGAAAGCTACGCCCGTGTGGTTAGAGCGCTGGTGGAAGCTATCCGGGAAGAAGATCCGAAACGACTGATTTTTGCTGACGGCATTAACGTGGGACGCGATCCGGTCCCGGAAATTGCGGATTTAGGCCTGGTACAGAGTTGTCGCGGTTACGACCCGATGCAGGTTTCACACTACCGGGCGAGTTGGGTCCCGGGATATACTCCCGATAGCTGGCCGAAACCTTCCTGGCCTTTTACTGATAAAAACGGAAAAACATGGAACAAGGAGGTGCTCCGAAAAGAGAAAATCGATCCCTGGCGCCCGCTGATGATGAAAGGTGTGAATGTGCATGTGGGCGAATGGGGATGTTATAAATATACGCCACACGAAATTTGCCTGAGCTGGATGGAGGATTTTCTTTCGCTGTGGCGTGAAATGGGCTGGGGCTGGAGCCTCTGGAACCTGAAAGGAGATTTTGGTATCTTCAATTCAGGCCGGAAGGATGTGAATTACGAAAATTTCCGTGGTAACCAGCTCGACCGAAAAATGCTGGAGCTGTTGCAGAAGTACCGGACGTAATAGTGGATTGCTTGTTATTAAAAATTCTGCAGTAATTTTAGTCCTCTTTCTTCGAACTCCGGTAAATATTTCGATACTCTTTGGGAGTTATATTCATGATTTTTTTGAAAGAGCGATTGAAATTGGACAGGTTGTTAAAGCCACAGGCAAAGCAAATCTCCGAAATGTACATGTCGCTCACTGCTAGTAGTTTGCAGGCTTCGCTGATCCGCGTTTCAATTACAATTTCTGAGAAAGTCTTCTTGGTTACCTTTTTCACAAATTTGCACACCGAGCTTTTATTCATGTTCAATTTCCGGCTCAGTTCTGTAAATGAAATGGTATTGTTTTGGTAATTCTCTAAGATGTATGAGTAGATACGCTCAATGCGGTTCGAGGCTTTTAAGCTGTCTTTTACCTCGTGATGATAAGAAGTAATTTCCTCCTGGTTTTTTGCGTTGGCCAACAGATCAAGCAGTTTGAAAAAATGCAGAAGCCGATTGAACCCACTCTCACGTTCAATTGAAAACAACAACGGTAGCGCCTGCGATGAGATTTGCGGATTGAAGTAAATGCCTTGCTGACTCTTTTCTAACAGCTCCTCAATTTTCTTCATCTCGGGTGCATCCCAAAACGAATCACCAAACATATCTTTCTTAAAATTGACGACAATCTGTTCGGTGTATTGATTCGTAATCCATGAGTGGGGAAGGTTTGTGCCAATCAAAACAAAATCGCTTTCGGTATAATCCGAAATGTTGTACCCGACAAAACGCTTTCCTGAACTTTTCAGTGTGTAGGTAATTTCGAAATCGGGATGATAATGCCATACACCTTCGTTGCGGATGTCGGGACGTTTGGCCCTTACAATCCTTCGGCAAAGGATGGATTGTCCCGGATCCTCAGTTAGCATCTCAATGGTTGGTCTTCCAGTCATCTATTTAGAACAATTCTAACTTTATGTTATTAAAATGGCAGTGTATTGACGATAAAGTTAGTCATTAAATAAAGAAAGGCAAATAAAGTATCATGAATGGAAAATAAGAGTCAGGAGTCCGGAATTTATAGTTCATAGTTTTACCATTAGAAAATTCAATCCAAGTCCTATTAAAAAATAGTAAACCTATGAAAACTAACATTTTTTTAGTTCATTTTCTTGCCCTGATGATGTTGTCATTGACGTCAATGGCGCAGGGAACAGGTGCCTTGTCAGGAAAGGTTACCGAAAGTGATAATGGTAATCCGTTACCTGGGGCACAGGTATATGTCGACGGAACAACCAATGGTACTATTACCGATGGAAATGGGCGCTATTCACTGAGCCTTCCTGCCGGAACGTACACGGTGAGTGTTTCTTTTGTTGGTTATACAAAGCAAACTGCAAAAGTGACCATTCAGGAAGGCAAAACACTTAACAAGGATTTTGCCCTTTCTGCCGACTTGTTTAACCTGAACGATGTGGTTGTGACTGCAACGTTTAGTAAACGGACGCAATTCGATTCTCCGTTGTCGATGACGGCGATGGACAGCAAAGAGCTGGATAAGCTGACATCTAACAGCCAGGCTGATATTCTTCGGGTAGTTCCGGGTATAACAGCCGAAGGTGGAGGTGGCGAGGTCGCTTCCAACATTTTTGTCAGGGGATTGCCATCGGGTGGGCAATATCAGTTTACACCGATTCAGATTGATGGTATTCCTGTATTGAGCGCATTTGGTTTGAACTCTTCAGCACATGACGTGTATTTCCGTAACGATTTGGGTTTCCGGAATATGGAATTCGTGAAAGGTGGAGTTTCAACTTTGTTTGGCGCTGGTTCGGTTGCCGGTATTATCAACTATTCCAGTATTACAGGCTCAGCTATTCCGGAAAACAAAATTCAGCTCGAATGGGCTGATGGCGGTCGTGCAAGGGCTGATGTCCTCTCTTCAGGACAGATTAATAAAACGACTTTCTATGCCTTTTCTGGTTTCCTCCGGTATGACGAAGGGCCACTGAAAACAGGTCTGAAAACGGTTGGTGGACAGTTCCGTGGGAATATCAAAAAGATGTTGAATGACGGTAAAGGTGCTTTTACCCTTTATGGACAGTACATTGATGACAAAGTAGTATTCTATTTGCCCTATCCCTTGAAAAACGACAACGGAAACTATTCCCGCCCGAAAGGGAATGACGGGAAAACGGTTTATACGACACTGACAGGTGAAGCAACTGATTTCTCATTCGATACGCCTTATGGAGTGCACAAATCGCAAATCAGCAACGGTGCGATGACCAAAGGTGGTTACCTGATGGCTGATTTCAACTACAATTTTGATAATGACTGGGTGTTGAAGGTTAAAACAAAATATGCCAGCTATCAGCACCAGTTCAACCTGTTTTTAGATGGTGACGGCGTACATAATGTTCCGGAACTGCAGTCTGATTATCTTGCTGCAAGGGGTTTACCTGCCAATGCTACGTTCACGTATGTTTCTACAGGACAGCCTCTAAAGTCAACGGATTTGCTTTTTCAGAACCGTATTTTGGATCGCAATCGCCCAATGCAGGAACTGGTTGGTGAGTTTAACCTCTCGAAGAATTTCGATTGGGGAAGCGGTAACCACAACATTACCATTGGAACATTCAATTCCTATACCACAGCCCGTGACGATGAATATATCTACAGCTACCTGGGCGATTTCCGGGACCAACCTAAAATGGTGGATGTAACTTACCAGGAAAATGGAAGTACGGTGAATTATACTGAAGGCGGTTACATTGTCGGGTCCGGTTCGCAGACGTCTAATAAAGTGAATGCGATGCAGAAATCGGCCGGTTATCTGGCTGACGAAATTAAGTGGGCACGATTCAACCTGGATGTGGGAGTCCGTTACGAGCATGCCAAAGGATTTATTACCAGTGAAACCGGGATTGGCTCCAATACTTTCGATAAAGGAACCGTACAAACCAATGGTTTTGCACTGGCGGTGGCGGGCCTGTATAAATTGTCGCATCAAGCCAATTTGTATGCAAACTTCTCGAAAGGTTATTTCTTCCCCGAAATTCGTTCGGTGAAATTTATCAGTCCCGGTGTGACACAGTCATATAAACCTGAAAAGATTTATCAGGCGGAAGCCGGCGCTAAATTTGGATTCAAGAATTTTGTAGCCAATCTTGGTACTTACTATGTGACATTAGGCGACCGCCGCTCAGTTGACTTTGTGAATGATGGTGCCGGCGGAGTTACCGAACAGGTAAGCGTGCAAAGTACACGGACCATTGGTTTGGAGGCGTATGCAAGTTATTACCTGACCAAGAAGCTGAATTTCTACGGTAACTTAACTTATCAGAATCACGAGTATACCAAAGTAGAAGGAAATCCGGAGCAGGTAGGGAACTGGCTGAGGAGGCAACCCCGCGTGATGGGAATGTTGGGCGTTTCTTATGATGATGGTGTTTTTGATGCCGGTTTGTCCAATAACTTCATCGGTAAACGTTTTGCGAACGATGCTAACACAGTTAAATTGGATGCTTATAGCATTATGCGTCTGGATGCAGGTTATACTACCATGTTGGGTAAGGCACAATCTTTGCGCTTAGGCGTTTCGGTTTTCAATCTGGCTGATTCACATGGTATTACCGAAGGTTCTCCCCGTCAGGGAAATTCTCAAATTAGCGGTGGCGACTTTTTCGTCGGCCGTCCTATTCTGCCGCGAAGAGTATATGTGAGAGCAACCTTTAGTTTCTAATCAAATTTTCAGTAAGTCGGTTATTCTAATTATGGAATAACCGGCTTTTTCTTCTTAATATGGGACTTGCTGAACAGTGTATAGAGGTATTGGATAAAAACTGGAAAGGTCGATTTACCATTCCGTCGCCCCGTTTGTATCCATTTCAATGGAACTGGGATTCGGGATTCATTGTGCTGGGAAACCTGCACCACAAACCTGAAAGGGCGCTTACCGAGATGGAGGCGCTTTTTTCCGGCCAATGGAAAAATGGATTTTTGCCGCATATTATTTTTCATGAAGCGGAGAAATACTCTTCCTATTTTCCTTCTGCCGATTACTGGAATTCCGGGGTGTCTGAAGATGCACCTGCTGATTTGAAAACATCGGGAATTACTCAGCCGCCTGTTCACGGTTTTATCCTTGAAGAACTCTATAAGGCCGGGCTGGATATTGGGCGTATTAGTGAACTGTTTGATAAAATCAGTGCCTATCACCAATGGCTCTATCGGTACCGGGAGTACAAATCTACCGGGTTGGTGGCCATCTGGCACAATTGGGAGTCCGGTATGGATAACTCACCGTGGTGGGATATTCCGCTGGAGCGGATTACCCTGGATAAACTCGAATACATTCAGCTCGAACGCAAAGATGTTCACGAGGTGAAAGAGAGCGGATCAACCCGTCCGAAGGATATTGATTACAAAAGATATCTTTATCTGGTTGATACGCTTAGAGAACACAAATATTCAGAAATTCCTGATGATTTTCCATTCCATGTACTCGATCCGGTTTTTAACAGCATTCTGCTCGAATCGACCAGGAGTCTTATTCGTCTTGGAAAAGTATTGAATAAAGAGACTGACTGGCTTTTGCAGAAATTGAATCAGGGATTTGAAAGCTTCGATGTCTACTTTCTGGATGATGGGCAGGACCTCTATTTTCCTTACGACCTGGTTGGAAGAGAACAACTAAAGCAACCTTGTTCAGGTTCTTATATTCCCATATTTGCCGGGATTCCTTCATCAGCCCGTGTTCAAAGGATGTTGAAGCCTTACAAAAAACAATCGCAAATTCGCCCGGTTCCGTCATGTCATCCGAAGGGAAGCGGGTTTGAGCCAAAAAACTATTGGCGCGGACCGGTCTGGGTAAATATGAACTGGTTGATTTGGAAAGGTTTGCTAAATTATCATCTTCCCGACGAAGCTGAGTTGGTTAAGAATCAAACCCTTGAAATGGTGAAGAAATACGGGATTTATGAATATTTTAATCCCTTTACCGATAACCAGTCGGGAACGGGCTACGGAGGATTCGATTTTTCCTGGACAGCTGCACTGGTGTTGGACATGATTAAAAAAGCGACAACATGAATTGGATAGACTATATCATCGTGGTAGTTTATGCCGGTGGATTTTTGATGCTGGGAAAACTATTCAGCAAGAAAAGCGCACGGCAGGACTACTACCTCGGAGGAAAATCATTTGGCTGGTTCCCATTGAGCCTGTCGGTGATGGCTACGCAGCTTTCGGCCATTAGCTTCATCTCAGCACCTGCTTTCGTGGGGATTCGCCATGGAGGTGGATTGCAGTGGCTCAGCTACGAATTCGGTTTGCCACTGGCCATGATATTCCTCGGAGTATTTTTGGTTCCTAAGTTATATAAAGCCGGCATTGTCAGTATTTACGAGTATCTCGAGAACCGGTTCAACCGCTCGACGCGCGTTCTGATTAGCATTGTTTTTCAGATAAGCCGTGCCTTTGGAACAGGAGTCATGGTTTATGCCGTTGCGCTTATCCTGATGAGTGTGTTGGGTATTCCGTTTTATCAAACCATTTTGGTCATTGGCGTCATTACACTTATCTATTCCTATCAGGGGGGAATGAGCGCAGTTGTGTATGGAGATATGATTCAGATGATTATTCTGGTCGGTGGAATTGTAGTTTCATTATTTGTTGGCCTTGATTACCTGGGTGGGGTCCATAATTTTCTGGCCCACTTGGATACCTCACGTTTAAACGCGGTTAATTTTAAAGATTTTGGAATCGGCGAGGGAAGCGGAAGCGCTTTTGGATTTTTACCGATGGTCGTTGGCGGGTTTTTTCTGTATGCATCCTATTACGGAACAGACCAATCGCAAATGCAGCGTTTATTGTCGGCAAAAAACATTAAAACGGCCCGAAACACGTTGTTGGTAAACGGTTTGCTGCGATTCCCGATTACGTTGCTGTATAGCATTATGGGGCTGGTGGTTGGGACGTTTGCGTTAATGACCCCGGCTTTCTCCAGCCTGGTTCCGGCTGACAAGCCCGACCTGTTAATCCCGGTTTTTATCCGTGATTATTTGCCGCACGGGCTAGTGGGGCTGTTAATTGTGGCTATTCTTTCAGCAGCCATGTCATCGCTTAGCTCGACCATCAATTCGTTAAGTGCGGTTACCACTGAAGATTTGCTGGTTGCGGGTAAAAAAGTTTCTGATAAAACATACTTCAAATATTCAAAGTTTACCTCAGTTTTCTGGGGAGTTGTCACGATTATTCTTGCTTTTTTTACCGGGAATATTGCCGAGACGGTTATCGAAGCGATAAACAAAGTCGGGTCTGTTTTTTACGGTCCAATCCTGGCCACATTTATGGTAGCCAGTATGGTCCGCTGGGTACATTCGAGGGCAATGAATATCGGATTGGTTACCGGCGTTTTGGTCAATGTGTTTCTTTGGCTGGTCGTAGGTGATTATCTTTTCTGGTTCTGGTGGAACTTCATTGGTGCAGTGGTTACCTTCGCGGTAGCATTATTCATTCAGAAGTTGGCACAAAAGGAAAAAGTGTTAGCTGAAAAACAAGCCGTGGATGAGGAACACTATCATTTCTGGTCAAGGAATACTGTTATTTTAATTGTACAGTTTGTTGTAATTGTACTGATAAGTCTTTCACTGAAATATCTATTGTAATTTATGGAATATATTAAGGAACTCCTGTCAGGTATTTACATGCCTGAAGAGGTTACTTTACTCTTGGATGGAATTGATAAACTTTGGAGCAAGTACCATTTTCTTGCGGAAGCAGAAAATAAAGTGCTTACGCAGAAAGATGTCGTTTTAATTACTTATGGCGACCAGGTTTATCAGGAAGGGGAAGATAACCTGGTGACACTTAGCCGGTTTATGAATCGTTATTTGAGCCGTCAGGTTTCTGTAGTACATATTCTTCCTTTTTATCCTTATACGTCTGACGATGGTTTTTCGGTAACCGATTATTATTCTGTTAATCCTAAATTGGGAAATTGGGAGGAAGTGGAGAAGCTATCGGGAAGTTTTAAGTTATTGTTCGATGCTGTCATTAATCATAACTCCACTCAATCCGGGTGGTTTAAAGGTTACCTGGATGGTGATGGGCGATATCGGGATTTTTATATTGACCTCGAAAATACCGATGGTTGCGAGAAAGTCATTCGGCCGCGAACTTCTCCGTTGGTGCATACTTTTAAGGGGAAAGATCGCGAGTATCAAATCTGGACCACCTTTAGCCGCGATCAGGTCGATCTGAATTTCGCCAATCCGAAGTTGCTGCTCGAAGTGCTTGATCTGTTGCTGTTCTATGTGTCGAAAGGTGCTTCGATTATTCGCCTGGATGCCGTTGGTTTTATTTGGAAGGAAAAACATACGACCTGTATGCATCTTCCACAGGCGCATAAACTGGTTAAGCTGATGCGGTGCGTTATTGAGCATTTGAATCCTTCAGTAATGCTGTTGACCGAGACCAATGTGCCGCACCCGGACAATATCGCTTATTTCGGCGATGGCGACGAAGCGCACATGGTGTACAATTTTACGCTACCGCCTTTGCTGGCTTTTAGCCTGTTAAATGAAACAACGGAGCGTTTTAGTGACTGGGTTTCGAATCTGGTGGTTCCGCACAAAAGCGTTTGTTATTTCAATTTCCTGTCAAGTCACGACGGCATTGGTGTTATGCCGGTGGATGATATTCTTAACCGCGAGGAATTGAATGTGCTCATCGGTGCAGCGCAGGCTAACGGTGGTAAAGTATCGTATAAGTCCAAGGGAAACGGAGTTGAGGTTCCCTACGAGATAAACTGTAACTACCTTAGTTTATTATATGGGCCGGACCGGGATGAGGAGTTAGGGGTGAAACGTAGTTTGCTGGCTCATGCGGTACTGCTCACCATGCCCGGATTGCCAGCCATCTATTTTCATTCAATGGTTGGTTCGGTGAACGATGTGAAAGGAATGAAGGAGAGCGGACAGAACCGTCGAATAAACCGCCAGAAGTTCGAATACAAATACCTGGAGGGGCTGCTCGATAATCCGGATACCCGCCAGTCGGTCATCTTAAACGGATTGAAAAAGTTGATTGATGTTCGGAAAAATGAGACGGCTTTCGATCCGTACGGCGAATTTGAGGTTATCAGTTCGGTTAATGGTGTGTTCTCCTTGTGCCGAAAAGGAAATTCTGAGGAACAATCGGTATATGCCCATTTTAACCTGACACAACAAACGCAGAAAGTCAAGCTTGACGGAAATTGCGGTTGGACTGATATCATAACCAATCGTAGTTTTGATGGGGAAATACAACTTCAACCGCTTGATTTCGCATGGTTGAAGAAAAGGCCGTAATCACATTGGGTGTTATAACTTTTTCGTTACTTCATCTTCTGAATAGATAAATAAAACGAATGAAAATTCTGGTTGCCACCGATAAATTCAAAGGTTCCCTGACTGCCGTAGAAGCATGTAATGCGGTAAAAGAAGGAGTTATTAATGTTTTACCTTCCGCTGAAGTCGATATGTTGCCTTTGGCTGACGGTGGCGATGGAACGTTGGAAACTATTGAATCAAAGCTGCATTTTAACAGAGTTTATCTGGAAGTAACCGGCCCGTTGTTCAAGAAAGTTGAGGCTTGGTATGGCTTGCAATCCGATACGGCCTACATCGAAATGGCGGCGGCTTCGGGTTTGCTGTTGTTGAAAGAAGAGGAGCAACATGCCGCTTCCACTACGACGCTGGGAACCGGCGAAATGATCGTTGATGCACTGGAGCGCGGCGCCCGGAAAATTTACCTCTTTGTTGGAGGCAGTGCGACCAATGATTGTGGTTTGGGAGTAGCGCAAGCCTTGGGTTATCGTTTCCTCGATGAAAATAACAACGAACTGCAGCCTGTTGGAGCCTCATTGAAAAAGATTGTTTCCATTAGTGGAAAAGCCCATGACGGTATTGCAGATACAGAATTTGTATTGGTTACCGATGTGGAAAATCCGCTGTATGGCCCGAATGGGGCGGCGAATGTTTTTGCAAGGCAGAAAGGAGCTAATCCGGAAGAGATCGAAATGCTGGACAGAGGGCTGGAGCATTTCAGCAAACTGATAAAACAGGAGTGGAAGTTTGATGTGGCTAACATTCCCGGAGCCGGTGCTGCGGGTGGCCTTGGTGCAGGAGCGATGATTTTTCTGAAGGCGAAACCGCAGAAGGGGATAACAACCATCATGGAAATCCTGCATTTCGATGAGCTGCTTCAGAAAGCAGATATGATTATTTCCGGTGAGGGGAAGTTTGATAAGCAAACACTGGAAGGGAAAGTCGTAAAGGGAGCAATGGAGCGTGCCCGCGAATTTCACAAACCTTTTGGTGTGGTGTGCGGTATCACAGAACTGACGTCCGATGAAATCAAAGGTTTACCCATCATTGCTGTTGAGGCGATTAAAAACGAGGGGACCATGTTCGAAGATGCGATGCAAAATGCTTATTCACTTCTGATAACGCGGACAGAAAGGCTTGTGGGGAAGATGCTGAAGTCCTGGCAGTATTAGATTTCCAAAACTTTTGCCCCCCTGATTTTTCGCTGCTTGATATCGATCAATGCCTGATTGGCTTTTTCAAACGGATAAATCGTAACATCTGGCTTGAACGGCATCTCTGCTGCAGCGGAAATCAAAGCTTTTACATCGTGGCTGGTGACATTGGCCACACTTTTAATCTCCTTTTCCATCCAGAGATGTCGGTCGTAATTCATGCGGTATAGCTCTTCCTGATCGATATTTTCTTTCCTGATAGCGTTGATGACCAGTCGTCCGCCCGGTTTGAGGCATTCTAATGCTTGTATCACCGGTTTCCACGCCGGCGTGGTATCAATGATGCTATCTAACAGGTGAGGTGGTTTGTCGGTTGTATCGCCGGCCCAGGTAGCGCCTAACTCCAGTGCAAATTTTCGTTCGTTGGGATTTCGCGCAAACACATATACTTTCGATTTTGGGAAGCGAAAGCGCAGCAGCTTAATAACCAAATGGGCGGAGGCTCCGAAACCCGTGAGTCCGAACCGCTGACCGTCCATCGGGTTACAAATCGCAGCCGATCGGTAACCGATGGCACCGGCGCACAACAAAGGAGCGGCTTCGGCATCGCTGAACAAATCCGGGATTTTGTAGGCAAAGCCTTCGGGTACGGTCAAATATTCAGCGTATCCGCCGTTAACGTCTCTTCCTGTTGCCAGGAAATCCGGGCACAGGTTTTCTCTTCCCGAAAGGCAATATTCACATTTTCCGCAAGCCGAAAAAATCCAGGCAACTCCTACGCGGTTTCCTATTTTTATTACGGAATTGTCGCCCCGGTTTTCTTCCACTACACCAACTACCTGATGACCGGGAATGACCGGAAACTTAGGAGGTGGTGTACGGCCTTCTATTTCGTCTAGTTCGGTGTGACAGACCCCGCAAGTTTTTACTTTTATCAACAATTCTCCATATTTGGGAATTGGTTTTGGAAGCTCAACCAATTTTAGTGGTTCATGATTTTCGTCCAGATCGCTGATTTTGTCGATTACCCAAGCTTTCATGACGATGATTTTTAACTGGTTCAACCATAAAGTTAGTATCTGTCGAGCAGGATTACAAAACGTACCGTTGGCGAATTACAGATTCCCCTCCCTATTTCATAACTTTACCGGTAGCGGTGAAAAAAAAAGATTCGTGAGATGGATTTCAATAACTTACATATCGGCACTTCGGGATGGAGCTACAAGCACTGGAATGGTGTATTCTATCCTCCTGAAGTAAAGCCCGTCCAATACCTTGAACATTATGTGACGCAATTTGATTGCGTAGAGCTAAACTCCAGCTTTTATCATCTGCCGAAAAAGATAACTGCCGAAGGTTGGATGAAACGAACTCCGGAAAACTTCCGGTTCTGCCCCAAAATGAGTCGTTTTATTACCCACCAGCGACGTTTGTTATATGCTGAGGGGGCTGTGCAGAATTTTTTCGATGTGTTTGACATAATGGCGACGCGGCTGGGGCCGGTGCTGGTTCAACTTCCGCCGGGCTTGCATTATGATTTGCCCAGGCTAACTGATTTTCTGAATTACCTGAGTGAACGGTT
Organism: Prolixibacter sp. SD074; assembly: GCF_009617895.1. Taxonomy (NCBI): domain Bacteria; kingdom Pseudomonadati; phylum Bacteroidota; class Bacteroidia; order Marinilabiliales; family Prolixibacteraceae; genus Prolixibacter; species Prolixibacter sp. SD074. The sequence continues at coordinate 1,674,376 of NZ_BLAW01000001.1, read as the reverse complement.
TGGCAACTATCTGTTTGCCATTGAGGTAAGACATAATTCCTGGTTGCGCGACGAGTTTTTCGATTTATTGAGGGGGAAAAATATGGCTTTTGTTATCGCCGGTTCCGGGGAACGTTATCCGTCAGCCGAAGTGGTTACTGCAGACTTTGTTTACCTGCGTTTTCATGGTAATGTGAAGTTGTATGCTACCGATTACCGCATGGAAGAGTTGCAGGAATATGCAACGAAAATGAAGAGCTGGGTTGAAGAAGGAAGAGAGGTGTGGGCTTTCTTCAATAACGATTTTGAAGGATATGCTGTGAAGAATGCAATGGAACTAAGGGATTTGATGATGGCCTATCAAAATTAGTTTGGCACGATGAACGATTTGATACCGGTTAAAGTTGAGTGTTACTCTGGTTACAAAGCCGACGAATATCCTATTAGCTTTTTAATGTTCCCATTGGTAAACCTGCGTGGTTTTGTTCTCAAATAGATCCTTCTGGTGAACAATCTCTTTCAGCGGAAGCGATTTCAAATCATCCTGCACTCTCGTGATCGAAATAAGGTAACCGTTCGGGTGCTCCTGGAAGAAGGAGCTGACTTCTTCCGGCGTTTTCATTTCGGGAATGTGCTTTTTCAGTGCAAAGGCAAAGGCGGGGTTGAATCGTCCGTAATAGGCAACGGGGCGACTGATGTCCATCACGGTTAGTGCTTTTTGTACCGGATTTTGCCGGTTCACTGCCGGGAAGGCAACCAGGAAAAAGAGAAGTCCGGCCATGATCCACCCGGCGGAGAGCGCTGTGAAAATTCGCTGTTGACTTCGCTGTTTATAAAAGTTGTATAATGCCCAGGCAGAGCCGGCCGGAATAACCAGGAACAACCAGGCCATATTGGCTACCGGAACCAGGCTGTTATCCAGTTTCATGGCGATAAAAGCGCCAATGGGAATTAACAGGCCAATCATAAGGCTTATCCACAGGGGGTTTTTCATTTTTAAGTTGGCATGGCTAAGATAGGAACCAATCAGCACAGCAACGAACGGATAGGCCGGCATGGGGTAATTAGGCAACTGCGTGGAGGATATGGAGAAGAAAACGATGATGACCAACGATACTATCATCGAAAATAACATCAAATCGTTGTTTTTACGCTGGCGAAAAGCTTCCCGGTAGGACTGAAAAAGAAAAACGGTGTACGGGAGGAATGCCAACAGCACGAAAATGGCTGTCAACAGGAAGAAACCGCCGTGTCCCTCCATTTCGCTGGAAAAGCGGTCGAGGTTATGCTTGAAAAAGAACTGGCGGGTCCATTCGCCGTTGGTCGCCAGCCCAACTTTTACGTACCACGGAATCGCTATGATACCAGTTATGAGGACTCCCAAAAGCAACCGGAACTGTTTGATGGTTTTCCATCGAAAATCGCGTTTCAGGATTAAAAACAGCAAGCCGTTAAGCCCGGCAAAGCCAAGAGCAACCGGTCCCTTGGCAAGAATCGCCAGCCCCAATGCCGCGTACATGGTAATGAGCCAGGGCCATCGTCGCGACTGGTAGAACTCAAAAAATGCCCAATGCGTTAATGTCATGAAAAAGATAAGATAGGGATCGGGGACTGCCAAATGAAACTCAATGGAAAAATTGAGCGATGTGATAAGGATAAGCCAGGTGAGTAGTGCCATTTTTTCTCCGGCATATTTTCGTGTAAACAGGAATGTGATAAGTAGCGTAAGTGCACCCATAATGGCTGAAAAGAACCGGGCGGCGAATTCATTCACCCCGAAAACCTTGAAAGAGGCCATCATAAAGTAATAATGCAATGGCGGTTTATCGGTCCGTAAACGGTCATTAAACGTGGGGACAACTAAATCGTTGCGGGTAAGCATTTCCCGGGCACATTCCACATTTTTCGATTCATCGAGAATGTATATCGGATTGTATCGAATACCAGCGGTATAAAGGAAAAAAGCAGCAAAAAATAGAAATATAGGAAGATATTTACCTGTTTTCATTACGGTTTCTAATCTTAATTCAGGGGCAAAAATACATGCTTACCGGTTGTAATCATGGTTTTTAACTTATTTTTCTTTTTTCTTTTTTTCTACTCGTTGAATTTCAGGTGGTTAAAAATAGAATTATGATTATCTTTAAATTCCTTGAAACTTATTATGTAATATTTTTAAACCTTTTACTACCAATAGTATCAAAGAAATTAATCTTTCTAAAACGTTCCTTTCCTGTGAAAATGCAAGCTCCTGACTAATAGCTTATTCGGCGCTATACATCTGAATATATTTCACATCAGAGGAACTGTTCTTCGAGAATTAGCTAATACGGAATCGATTGTTAACACCTCAAAAACTACACGTGTGAACATTGAGATTAAAGATCTGAATAAGATTTACCCGAATGGAAATCAAGCCCTGAAGGAAGTTTCATTGGAAATTGGAAACGGCATGTTTGGTTTGCTGGGGCCTAATGGTGCCGGCAAATCGAGCCTGATGCGTATTTTGGTTACCCTGATGAAACCTTCGAAAGGGCAGGTGCTGGTGAACGGACTCGATCTGCAGAAACATCGCCGCGAAATCAGGCAGATGCTGGGCTACCTGCCCCAGGACTTCCGCTTTTTCGCCAAACTGACAACGTGGGAATTCCTGGATTACAGTGCCCGCCTGGCGGGTATCAAACAAAGGAAAGCCCGGATGGGGGCAGTAGGGCAGATGCTGGAAGAGATGGGGTTGTACGAAGCCCGCAACCGCATGGCCAACAAGCTGTCGGGAGGAATGAAACGCCGCCTCGGCATTGCGCAGGCACTGATTGGTGAACCGAAAATTATTGTAGTGGATGAGCCTACGACAGGCCTCGACCCGGAGGAGCGCATTCGTTTCCGGAATTTGCTTTCGTCCATCAGCGAGCGGGAAGTCATCATTATTCTTTCCACGCACATTGTGGGCGATATTTCCAGTACCTGTACCGATATGGCTTTGCTTAACCAAGGCTCACTGGCTTATCATGGTGCTCCGGACAAGTTGATTGAAATGGCCCGCGGTAATGTGTGGCAGATTTCTGCTACCGAAACGGAATACCAGGAGATACAGGAAAAATATCCCATCATATCGTCCATTCCTGCCGAATCGGGCTGGGAAGTTCAGGTGGTTGCCCGCGATGTGAACGGTTACGCCGGGGAACAGATTGAACCGAACCTGGAACATGCTTATGTGAATTTTATGGAGCATGAATTAAATCAACGCTGGCACGAAGAATAATAGTCTGCCGGTTATTATCTTAAAATCCTAACGCTAAAGAAACAACGATCATGGCATCACTTCACCATATTCGTACCGTAGCCACCTATGAATCCAAGACCCTGTTCCGCAGTTGGTTCTTCCGGATTTTTGCCATTCTGGCGCTGGTATTTGTCTTCTTTTTCAACCTCTTTTATCAAACGAAAGCCGGATTCCCGTTCGACGATATGGTTGCCCTGCCTTCCAAGGTTCCGTTCATGAACCTGTACATTATTAATATGGCGCAGGCCATTATTGCGATTTTCCTGGCATCCGACTTCCTGAAAAGGGATAAAAAACTGGATACTACCGAAGTTATTTACATGCGTTCCATGTCGAACGCCGATTACGTTATCGGGAAAACGCTGGGAAACCTGTATGTTTTCTTGTTACTGAACGTAATCGCGCTGGTAATGGTGGCCGTTTTTAACCTGGCGTCGCCATACAGTTCTTTCCGGCTGATGCCATATTTTTATTACTTCTTCCTGGTAAGTGTCCCTACCTTGCTGTTTATTCTGGGATTGGCCTTTTTACTGATGTCGGTCATCCGGAACCAGGCGCTGACATTTATTCTGCTGCTGGGATACATCGCGGCAACGCTATTCTATTTGCAGGGAAAATTCCACTTTCTGTTTGACTACATGGCTTATCGGTTACCGCTTACCTGGTCCGATTTTGTAGGCTTTGGCAACCTGAATAGCCTGTTAATGCAACGCGGAATCTATTTCTTCCTGGGCGTAGGATTTATTTGTCTGACAATTTTATTATTGAAGCGGTTAAATCAGTCGAAGGCGGTGAATGGCGTGGTAACGGTTATTGGAGTTGGTTCGCTGATTTTTGCCCTCGTGTTGGGGTTCTCTTATGTGAACCAGGTATCGCAGTTCGATAATCACAGGAAGGAAATGATTGCCCTGAATGATCGGTATGCCCTGGCGCCAGTCATGCAGCTGACGCGGTGTGATCTGGACGTGAAACACAAAGGGAATACGATTACCGTTGTCGCAGATATGGAACTGAAAAATACCACGATCGAACCGGTGAAAGAGATTATTCTTACATTGAATCCGGGCCTATCCGTAACCAGTGTGGAAGGGGCAAAGTACCAACGCGACCAGCAACTGTTAAAGATTAAGCCTCAAAATGCCTTGGCTCCAGGCGATTCTTTGCAGGTAAAAGTACGATATGCCGGTACGATTGATGAGTCGTTGTGTTATCTGGAATATGATCGCGAAAGGCTTGACCAGATTACATTGGACGATAACGCCACAATTGACAAACGAAATGCTTTTGTGCAGGGCGATTATGTACTGTTAACGCCTGAAACACGGTGGTATCCGACTCCTGGAATCAATTATTCATCGAAGGGTTTGGCCTGGTTGCACAAAGGCTTCACCCACTTCTCGCTGACGGTCGAACCGGCAAACGATAGTTTAAAAGTATTATCGCAGGGTGAAAAAACAATCGGTCAGAACGGTACAATAACCTTCCGGGATAAAAAGCCGTTGCCACAAATTTCGCTGGTAATGGGCAATTACCAAACCCTCTCCGTCACCGTTGACAGTGTTCAGTATAGCTTAACCTTTCTGAAAGGTCATAACCGCTTCGATGAGTTCTTCACGGAAGTAAAGGATTCACTGGCACCGGTTATCCGTGATTTGAAAAATACGTTTGAGGCTAAATTGCAGCTTCGGTATCCGTTTAACCGGCTCGAACTGGTGGAAGTACCGGTGCAGTTCTATTCTTATTCGCACCTGTGGACTGCTGCCCGTGAACAGGTTCAGCCCGAAATGGTTTTCCTGCCGGAAGGCGGTTACATGGTTTCCGGAGCTAATTTTGCGCTGTCGAAACGGTGGGCTGAGCGAAGAAGCAAAAGAACAAATGAAAGCATTACTGAACGGGAATCGGAAGAGGACCTGTTCCGCGATTTTGTGGACGGTGCACTTCTATCAGCTGATGAAGGCCGTGGATTTCGTATGCGCATTGGTGGTCCGGGCCGAAATGCCGATGACAATCCGAATCCGTATTTCATTTTCCCTGATTATTACACTTACGTGAATGAAATCAATTCGCCGAAATATCCCATCATGAATCGTGTTGTTGAATCCTATTTAGTGGAACGTACCTCGGATGATCGTCCGGGCTTCATGCGCAACTTCATGGGCATGTCGAGCGACGAGAAAGGGAATATGGAACTTCAGGATAAATCGTTTGCTCAGGTATTGCAGGATCAGAATGACCCGGATATCGTGGACAATATTATCCAAACGAAAGGCGAATTTCTTTTCGCACTGATGAAAGCCGCAGCTGGCGAAGATAAGTTCGATAATGTGCTAAACTCCTTCCTGGAGAAAAACCGTTTCCGGGAAACCGGAATTGACGACTTGAAGAATGATTTGGCTTCATCGTTTAATCTTCAGCTCGACGATTACCTTTCTTCCTGGTACAATTCGAAAGAGTTGCCGGGCTACCTGGTAAACGACGTGGAAGCGGTGAAAGTGAAGGACGGCGACCGCACGCCGACGATGGTGGCTTTCCACTTATCGAATACGGGAAAAGAGCCCGGTGTGGTGAAATTTACTTTCCGGTTGGGCGGACAAGGTGGCCGTGGCCGACGTTTTGGCGGTGGTGGTGAGGCGGAAACCGTGGAACGGATTGTTGCCATTGCGCCTCATCAAACCAAGCGAATTGGCGTGCTGCTCAACGAAGAGCCGCGCATGATGATGACCAATACGTTCGCGTCAGCCAATATTCCTGCAGTATTGACGCAGCGTTTCGAAAAAATTGAACTTGACGAGAAACGAACTCCGTTTAACGGTGAAGAGGTGATTGATTATGATAGTGGTATGGCCCCGAATGAGACGATTGTCGATAACGAAGATCCCGAATTTAAATTGGTACAGCCCGAATCGAGCAGTTTCCTGAAAAAGATTTTCCAGGCTCAGCTGATAGATAATAAGGATCAAAAGTATAAAGGCCTGAACTTCTGGCGTCCCCCGGTGAAATGGACTTTAACTACCAATACGAATTTCTATGGAAAGACGGTTCGGTCAGCCTATTACACTAAAGGAGGCGCCGGTGATCGCGAAGCTATTTGGAATGTCCCGATTAAGGATGCCGGTTATTACACCGTTTATGTTTATGTCCCGAAAATCAACATGCGTTGGCGGGGGGAGGATAAAGGTGAATATACTTACACCATTCATCACGATGACGGGGAAGACGATCCGGCGGTTGATATCAAAAGTACTGATGGTGGTTGGGTTGAACTGGGAGCTTACTATTTCTCGCCTGATACGGCCAAAATTGAATTAACGAATAAAACCGAAGCCAGTATTGTGTACGCCGATGCCGTGAAACTGGTCAAAGAAAAATAACCTGTAAATCCATGAAGAAACTAAAGTATCTCTGTTTACTGTTGTTGATGGGAGTGACCGTGCCGGTTCATGCGCAGAAAATCCTGACGCTTGATGATGCGATGGCGATAGCTGTTAAACATAGTCCTGATTTGATAGCTTCCCGTCTGAACCTGGAGCGGACAAGCGAGTCGCTGAATGCGAAGCGGGCTTCCATGAAATCTCAATTTTCGCTTAGTCTGAATCCGCTGCAATACAGTCAAAGCCGGTCATTCAACGATTTGATCTCGCAGTGGAACACCACCGATAATTTCCAAACATATGGAACATTTACTGTTCAACAACCGATTTTGCTCACCGATGGGACCATTTCGCTGAACAACGAATTTGGTTGGAGGAACAGTTACAGTGAATACAGCGGGGTCCGGGATAAGTCGTTTTACAACAATTTGTATCTCAGTATCACACAGCCGTTGTTTACGTACAACCGGCAAAAAATGGAGCTGAAGCAACTGGAGTTGGATAACGAAAATGCGATGTTGAGTTATGCCATGCAACGGTTGAACCTGGAGAAGATGGTTTCGCAGTTTTTCTACGATGTTTACCAGGCACAGATGAGCCTGAACATCAAAGAGGACGAATACAAAAACACCCTGAAGAGTTACGATATCATTAAGAACAAGGTCGATGCCGGATTGGCTGCGCAGGAAGAATTGTATCAGGCTGAAGTGAACAAGGAAACGGCACGTTCCGATCTGGAAAACCAGCGAGTAACGCTGGAAAATTATAAAGATCAGTTCAAGCAGTACATCGGAATGGATATCAATGAAGAGATTACGGTGATGGCCGATGTAGAGGTGAAACCGGTGTCGGTAGACCAGAAAATGGCTATTGATCACGGCTTGTCCTCCCGCATGGAAATCAGGCAAAGGGAAATCAATGTGGAGAACTCGCAGTTTGATTTGATTCAGGTAAAAGCTGCCAATGAATTTCGCGGTGATGTGAACATAACCTACGGTTTGCTTGGTGACAACCCGGAGTTAAAAAATGTTTATGACAACCCGACCCGGAATCCGCGTGTGAACGTGGCATTTAATATTCCGCTGTGGGATTGGGGCGAAAAGAAGGCGAACATTCGGGCGCAGGAAGCGGTCATAAAAACGCAGCAACTCAGTCTGAATAATGAAAAAATCCAGATTGTCCTGGATATTCGCCAGGTGGTGCGGAGCCTTCAAAACATGAAAAACCAGATTAACATCGCGAAGATCAACGAAAAGAACGCACAATTGACGTATGATATTAACCTGGAACGTTACCAGAATGGTGACCTGACCAGCATGGATTTGAACCTGTATCAGTCGCAGCTTTCGGAGAAAAAAATGGCATATGCACAGTCGCTCATCAACTACCGGATTGAGCTGTTGAACCTGAAAGTACAGACGCTTTACGACTTCGAAGCAAAAAAATCGGTTGTACCAGAAGAATTTTTGAAAGAATATCGCGATAGCCAAACCAAATAACCATTTCTGAAAAATCGTGCAAAAATGAAAATATCGAATAAATGGCTGCTTGCCGCTCTTTTACCTGTATTCGCGTCCTGTGGCAATCAGAATAACCAACTGGGCAACGAACTGGCCATCCCGGTTTCAGTTCAGGATGTAAAAAAGAGTAGTATTGGGCAATATGTCAGTACAACGGGAACCGCCAATGCCGCCAGCGAGGCAACACTGAATACCGAAATGGCCGGTAACTATTATCTGCAACGCAATGCGAAAACGGGGCATCCGTTCCGGTTAGGTGATAAAGTGCAAAAAGGGCAGGTGATTGTCAAACTGGAAGATGAAGAGTACAAAAACGGAGTATCGCTCGAAACAAAGAAGCTGAACTACGAGATTGCCAAGCTGGAATATGAAAAGCAGCAATCACTTTACGAAAAAGGCGGTGTGACACTTCGTGAAGTGAAAAACTCGGAAGTATCGTTGAGCCAGGCAAAGCAGGATTACGAAAATGCACAATTGCAACTGGCGAAGATGAATGTAAAGGCTCCGGTTAGCGGAATTTTGGTCACTTTGCCCAATTTTACCAACGGGACACGCGTTGCGTCGGGAACGGCAGTGGCTACCATCATGGATTATAATACGCTGAATATGGAAGTGAACCTGCCCGAGAAGAATCTTTCCACAGTAAAAGTCGGGCAGGAAGTTAATATTACCAATTATACCCTTCCGGAAGATACCCTAACGGGAAGAATCAGCGAACTTTCGCCAGTTGTAAGCAGTGAGACGCGAACGTTCACCGGGAAAATCCGTATCGATAATCCCGAGCTGAAACTTCGTCCCGGAATGTTTGTGAAGGCCGATATCCAGGTAGCACGGATGGACAGTGCCATTGTCATCCCAAAAGATATTATCGTTTCGGGTAACCGCGGAAAAACAGTTTATATCGTTGTAAAAGGCGCAGCACAGCAACGGGTGATTGAAACCGGCCTGGAAAATGATAACCAGGTACAGGTGGTTTCAGGCCTTAAGGCAAACGACCGGGTGGTTACCAAAGGTTTCGAAACATTACGTAACCGGTCGAAAGTAAAGGTAGTTAAGTAGTTATTCCGGCAGCGTCCGCTGACCAGGAAAATCATATTTCTATGAGAAAACTAACAAATTTTGCGGTGAATTATCCGGTTACGGTATTGATGGCGGTAATGGCAATCCTCTTGCTCGGCATCATCTCGTACCAACGATTGGGAATTGACCTGTTTCCCGATTTGAATTCGCCCCGGTTGTATGTGGAGATAAAATCGGGCGAGCGCCCGCCTGAAGAGATGGAGACGTTGTTTGTGAAAAACATCGAAGCGTTGGCCATCCGGCAAAGCAACGTGGCGCAGGTTTCTTCTATCATTCGCACCGGTTCGGCACAAATTTCTGTCGAATATACCTGGGGAAAAGATATGGACGAAGCTTTCCTCGATTTGCAGAAAGCTTTGTCGAATTATACACAGAATAGCGAGATTGATGAGCTGAATATTACGCAGCACGATCCAAATACTGCTCCGGTGATGATTGTTGGCCTTTCCAACGAGTCGCTTACTGACATGAACGAACTGCGGAAGGTGGCTGAAAACTATATTCGTAACGAACTGATTCGCCTCGAAGGTATTGCCGAAGTGGAACTGTCCGGACAGGAGGAAAGGGAAGTCCGCATCGATACCGATCCCTATAAGCTGGAAGCTTTTAACCTGACGATGGATGATTTGAGTCAGAAGATCGAAGCGTTTAACCGGAGTATCTCAGGCGGTTCCATTACCGAAACCGGCATGCAATACATCGTGAAAGGTGTGAGCATGCTGCGCGATATCGACGACTTTAATAACCTGGCCGTCGGTTATAAAGCTCCGGTTACCGGTAGTGAAACGGTTCAGAAAGCGCCTATCTTTCTGGGCGAAGTAGCCCATGTTTCTTACCAGAATAAAGACCCCGAAAACATAGTCCGTGTAAATGGGAAACGCTGTATTGGACTGGCAATCTACAAAGAGACGCGATTCAATACCGTAAAAGCGGTCCGGGACATCAACGAAGAGCTGGCCAAAATCACCAGGGCGCTTCCGGGTTACGAATTCACGGTAGTGAGTAACCAGGGAACATTTATTAAGAGTGCCATTAACGAGGTGAAGAATACGTTACTCATCGGCATTGTGTTGGCTGTGTTTGTATTGTTTCTATTCCTGCGACGATTTGGGACAACGCTCATTGTGAGTTTGGCGATTCCAATTTCCATTATTGCCACCTTCAACCTGATGTATTTTAACGGGTTAACCCTGAATATTATGACATTGGGGGGATTGGCCCTGGGAGCCGGAATGCTGGTGGATAATGCCATTGTGGTAATGGAGAATATCTTCCGGAATCACGAAAGTGGTTTGTCGGTACGCGAATCGGCGATAGTTGGTACCGCGCAGGTTGGAGGGGCCATCACGGCTTCCACGTTGACGACCATTGTCGTTTTCCTTCCTATTGTCTATCTGCATGGCGCATCAGGTGAGTTGTTCCGCGACCAGGCGTGGACAGTAGCATTCTCGCTGCTATCTTCACTGGTGGTAGCCATTTTCCTGATTCCAATGATGTATCACCGCATTTACCGGAAGAAGGAAGCGACACTGCAGTTTCGTTCCGTTCAGGTAAAAGGATACGGAACATTCCTGACGCGGATTCTGGGACGTCGCTGGTGGGTGATTGGTGGAAGTGTTGTATTGTTAGCCATTTCAGCATTGCTTTATCCTTTTATCGGAAGTGAATTCATGCCCAAAGCTGATAGCCGGGAATTCACCATCGACGTAAAAATGCCGGAAGGAACACCGTTGGAGCGGACTTCGGAAGGTGTTGCTTCGATGGAAGCTTTGCTTAAGAAATTGTTGGGCGACAACGTGCAATCTATTTATTCCCGCATCGGCCCGGGTTCTGATTTATCAGCTACGACGGAAAGTGTCTTTGAAGGCGAGAATACAGCGGAGGTAAAAGTAGTACTGAAACCTGATGCGAAATACAATTCCCGGAATGTGGTGGGGGCGGTTTCGAATTGGTATAAAGATAATCCGCAATTCGAGGTGAGTTTTGTGCAGGACGAAACAGCGCTGCAAAGTATTCTGGGTACACAGGATGCCCCCGTTGTCCTGGAAATACAGGGAGAAGATTTGAATGTAATCGACACGCTCACGAAACAAGTAATGCAGCGGATTCAGGATGTTCCCGGATTGTATAATATGCGTACCAACATCGAAGACGGCTATCCGGAAGTAGATGTGGAAATCGATCGCCTGATGGCGGGAATGCACAACCTCAGTGTTGAACAGGTGGTGGGACAGATTACGGCTCAACTGGAAGGTCAGGACGCCGGTCAGATGGAGAAAGAAGGCGAGATGCGCGACATCACCATTCACACACCCAAGATGAGCCTGAAGCAATTCCATAATATCGAACTCAACAGCAACGGACAAGTTATCCGGCTGGATGAGATAGCCAAACTGAAGGAATCGGTTTCACCAAAAGAGATTTACCGGCTCAATCAAAACCGCATTGGAAAGGTAATGGCCGATTTGGATAAGAATGTGCCGTTGGATAGAGTGGTTGCTCAAATGCGCGGTAAACTGGCCGGTTTGCAACTGCCAACTGACTACAAATACAAAATTGCCGGTGAGGAGCAAAAGCGGGAAGAGTCGATGAATAACCTTGAGTTTGCGCTACTGTTATCCATTATTCTGGTGTATATGGTGATGGCTTCCCAGTTTGAGTCGCTCATCCATCCATTCGTTATCCTGCTCACGATTCCGTTCTCGATTGTGGGAACCGTACTGTTGTTCTTCATCATGGGGCAACCGTTCAATATCATGGCATTAATCGGTGTCATAATGCTGGTGGGAATTGCGGTCAACGATTCCATCATTTTTGTCGATCGCATCAACCAGCTGTGGCGTGGCGGTATGAATAAACGGGAAGCCATCGCGGTAGCGGGACAACAGCGTATTCGTCCCATTATTATGACCAGTTTGACGACTGTTTTGGCGTTGTTGCCACTCACCTTCGGATTCGGTGAGAGCGCTGCATTGCGTTCATCAATGGCGCTGGCGGTTATCGGTGGTTTGATAACCAGCACCATTCTGACGTTGGTGGTGATTCCGGTTGTGTACGATCTGTTTACCGGAAAGACCATCCGCAGTCTCGATACTGTGACTGACGAGGAAGTGTGACGAATCCCGGGATAAGGACTGTCCGGAATTGGACCAAAAGGGTTAACGGACGAGCTAAACTTGCGAACGAATGAACTTTATTATAAACAGAAAGACCCTTATCAGCATGTTATTCATCGGGCTGAGTTTGCTGGGATACATCTCCTGGCAAAATCTCCCCATGGAGCTGTTTCCCAATGCTGAGCTGCCCGTGCTTTTCGTTCAGGTAAATACCCAAACGGAGGTAGACCCCAAATATATGGAGAACCAGGCCATCATTCCGTTAGAAGGAGCCATTGGAACCATGCAGGGAATCGAAAATCTGCAGTCGACAGCGCAGTCGCAGCGGGGTACCATTGTCGTCGAATTTAAGAAGAACGTCAATTTCAAGTATACCTACCTGAAGCTGCAGGAAAAAATTGACGAGGCAAAGCAGTCGCTTCCTGAAGAATTCCGGGTAACCGTGATGAAGGTGGACCTCGACCAGATGAACAACCAGTTCATGGAGCTCCAGGTGCGTGGCTCGGGAGGTGTCGACAGAGTCCGGAACGAAACAGACCAGGAGGTTGTCCCTGATTTGGAAAACATCGACGGAGTTGCCGGTGTAACGGCCTATGGTGGCCGGGAGAAATCCATCGAGGTGCGCCTGAAAAAGGCGATGTGCGAAGCTTATGGCATTACGCCGGCAACTATTCGCAGCAAAATTGCCCAGGGTTACCGAACCCGTGCTTTCGCCGGAAACGTGTACCAGTCGAACCGGCAATTCATTGTGCATGTAAATGCCGAATACACCGATATCAAATCGCTGGAAAACCTCGTGATCGCCGACGGTCCCATCCTGCTGAAAGATGTAGCGAATGTTTATTTCGGTGTAAAGGAAGAGACGTCCTATTCCCGTGTGAACGGAAAGGATGCGGTGACGGTCCGGTTGGTGAACGACGCCCAGGCTAACCTGATTGATGTTTCGCACAAAACGCTCGATGTGGTTAAGAAGCTGAATGAAAAACTGGCTTCGAAAGATATCGAGATTGTAGTCCGGAACAACACCGCACAAACCATGGAGGACAATATCAACCAGATCATCGAACTGGCGCTGGTGGGTGGACTTCTGGCCGTGTTGGTGCTCTGGATCTTCCTGAAAAATTTCCAGCTGGTTTCTGTTATTGCGCTGGCCATTCCCATATCGGTATATGCGGCGTTCAACTTCTTCTATGCTGCCGGTGTCACCATCAACAGCCTGACCCTTGTCGGGATGGCGCTGGCCGTCGGGATGTTGCTCGACAACAGTGTGGTAGTGCTCGAAAATATTTATCGATTACGATCACAGGGCCTTCCCCCGGCGAAGGCAGTTATTCAGGGAACAACGGAAGTATGGCGCTCCATCGTAGCAGCTACATTAACGACCATTACTGTCTTCTTGCCTTTCCTTTTTTCTGATAATTACCTGATTAGCCTTATCGGGAAGAATGTCGGTGTATCCATTATCTCAACGCTCACCATCAGTTTGTTTGTGGCGTTGCTGCTGGTGCCCATGATGGCGCATTATTTCCTTACCAGGAAGAAAAGCAGTTCCATCAATTTCAACCAGATATCGACCCGGAATCCGCTTATTCAGGGCTATGTGATGGTGCTGAAAAATACGCTGCGGAGCCCGGCCCGGACCATTATTGGTGCCTTGGTCTTTTTCTTCCTGACCATTTTTATTCTGTTGGCGGTCAGCGTTAATAATCTTAGCGAAGTCGAAACCAACGATTTTCAGGTTTATGTGACCATGCCTTCCGGCTCGACGCTGGCATCGACCGATAAGGTGGTTTCACAAATCGAAAGCCGGTTAGAACCGGTTGAGGAAAAGCAGGATATCGTCAGTAAAATTGAAGAGGATAACGCGGTTGTAACGGTTACCCTGAAGGACGGTTACAAGAAGACCAGTAAACGAAGCATTGCCGAAATCAAAAGCGATGTAGAAAATCGTGTTGAAAATATTTCCGGCGCTGAAATCAGTGTCGATGAAGAACCAGCTTCTGCCGGAAACCGTGGTGGTGGGGGCGGTGGCTCCTTTGGTGGTGGCGGTACCAGTTTCATGCGCCTCTTGGGCGTAGGGACCAACTGGGAACGCATTCTTATCAAAGGACAGGATTTCGAAAGCATGAAGAATGTAGCTTCCGATTTACAGTATTATCTGGAAAGTCTGAAATCGATGCGCCGGGTGCAGGTTAGCTACTCCGATAACCGGCCGGAAGTTCACCTGGAGTTTCATCCGTTACTGCTGACGGCTTACGATATTCCGTTGGCTAACATCGCTTCAGAACTGAACTCTTTCAATCCGGAAATCAATACCAACGTTCCGTTCAAACAAGGAACCGACCAGTATGACATTATCATTCGTGATGAAGATGCAAAAGAGAACAAAGAGCGTTCAGCTGATGACTTACGGCATTTGCTCGTCACCGATGCGAATGGTGGTACGCACGAATTGCAGTCAGTAGCCGATGTGGTTTTCTCTTCCGGATACGCAAATATTGACCGGGTGAACCAGGAAAAACAGGTTGAAGTCCGCTATCGTTTTATCAATGAAGCGCAGGATTCGAAGACTTTGCTCGATGCTTACCGCATGGAAGTAGACCAGATCGTAGCCAATTACAATCTGCCTTCGGGTGTTGCCGTCCAGGTCATACACGAAGAAGATGGCCTGCAGGAATTCTATTTCCTGATCCTGGCGGCTTTTATCCTTATTCTGATGATTCTGGCGTCAGTATTCGAGTCGTTGTCTACGCCCTTTGTGCTGATGTTCTCCATCCCGCTGGCAGCCATCGGCTCATTCCTGGCGCTTATTTTTACCGGGAACAGCCTGTTTAATGCCAATACCTTGACGGGATTTTTGATCCTCTTGGGCGTGGTGGTGAATAACGGAATTATTCTCATCGACTATACCGGTATTCTGCGGAAGCGGGGTTACCGGAAAGAACGCGCCCTGATTACGGCCGGAATGTCGCGTATCCGCCCCATCCTGATTACCGCTATCACCACCATCGTGGCCATGATGCCACTGGCGATGGGCGATAATGAATATGTCGGAGCCATTGGTGCTCCATTCGCTATTACAGTAATTGGAGGACTAAGCGTAAGTACATTGCTAACGCTTATCTTTATTCCAACCTTCTATTTTGGCCTCGAAAATGCGATTAACTGGATACGCAAGCTCGATCTCCGGATTCAAATCCTTCAGATTTTACTTTACATAGGTGGTTGTATTCTTATCTTCACGAAAGTGGATGCCTTTATGTGGCAGATGGTCGATTTGGTTGGATTAACCGTATTGGTTCCCGGAGCGGCCTGGTTCGTAAAAAACAGCCTGCGAAAAGCTACCGAAGCGGTTATCGATTCAGATGTACCGATTCAAATCAGGATTCAGAACCTGGTGAAGATTTATGACCGGGGCAACCGGTTTATCCGTGAATGGAAAGGTAACCGGAACATTCGCGAACGCAAAGGTGAGTTGAAAACCTATCATTCATGGCGCGACTTCGACGATTTTATCTGGGAAATTCCGCTGATGGGTTTCATGGCCTATTTCACTTTTTCATATCTGGATAACGGCTTGTGGATGTTTATTATGTCGCACTTTGTGTTCCTGATGGCTTTGTCGATTTGGAGAAGGGTACAGCTGTTGCTAGCATATTCTTCCGCGCAAAGCGGAAAAGACCGCCCGGTTAAAATCGGAATTATCATGCATCGGTTATTGTACTGGGGATTGCCGGCAGTGGCGTTGGCGCTGTTTTACCTGAAGTGGGAATCCATCGGCCCGGTGGTAATGATTGCTGTGTTGTGGTATTTCGTACTTGCCGTGAAAGTGACAGCCGACAACTTATACCGCGACAAGATCAATATCGAACGGTTGAAAGGCCGTTTTGCCGGCTTGCGCCGATTGTTTTTCAAACTGGTGGAACAAATTCCGGTTATTGGCCGCAAGCACGATCCGTTCAAAGCGTTGCGAGGCGTTTCACTGGATATTGGTACGGGAATGATTGGTCTGCTCGGGCCCAATGGTGCCGGTAAATCGACCATGATGCGCGTGATTTGCGGAATTTACGATCAGAGCTATGGCAAGGTCTGGATTAACGGTGTGGATACACAGCATAAGCGTGAAGAATTGCAGGGATTGATCGGATATCTTCCGCAGGAATTCGGTACATACGAAAATATGTCGGCATGGGAATTTCTCGATTATCAAGCCATTCTGAAAGGATTGTCCGATAAAGAAGCGCGTGAAGCCCGTGTTCAATACGTGTTGGAAGCAGTTCACCTGTGGGACAAGAAAGACGACAAAATTGGTTCGTTCTCAGGTGGAATGAAGCAACGCATTGGTATTGCACAAATCCTGCTGCATTTGCCGCGTATCTTGGTTGTTGATGAGCCGACAGCCGGCCTCGACCCACGGGAACGAATTCGTTTTCGTAACCTGTTGGTGGAACTAAGCCGCGAGCGGGTGGTTATCTTCTCGACGCACGTTATTGAAGACATTTCCAGCTCCTGTAACCAGGTAGCCGTCATCAACCGTGGTGAACTACGTTATACCGGTCATCCCAACAACATGCTGAAACTGGCCGATGGCCTGGTTTGGCAGTTCCTGATTCCGGCCAAAGAGTTCGATGCCATGGAAGGAAAAGACCGCGTTGTGCATCACATGCGCGATGGCGGCCAGATTAAGGTCCGGTTTATTTCCGCATCTCAACCTACTCCGGGTGCTGTTCCGGTGAAACCGGTATTGGAAGAGGCTTATTTGTGTTTGCTGAAAGGAATCCATAAAGAGAACAGTTGATTCTGGTTGACGAAATGAATATTTGAAAATGGATACAAGATATATCGATAGAATGGTGAAAAACCGCTGGTTCGATTTAATCGTACGAATGGCAAGGTATAACATGAAAATTATCTTTGCCGGCCGTTTCCTGTGGTTTTTCCTGGCCTCACTGGTGTTTTACATTCTGTTGGCCATCAATTTAGTTTTTAATGAACCGGGTTACACCATGTCATCAGTTTACGGGATATTATATTTTCCGGCGGTACTGCTCATCTTTTATCCAACAGCCTTTGGTATCCAGAACGATGCCGATGCCCGAATACTGGAAATCCTTTTCGGGATACCCGATTACCGGTATAAAGTATGGTTGGTTCGTTTGGTCATGGTATTCATCCTGGTTTGGCTGTTCTTGCTGGTGTTTTGTGTGCTGGGTTACTATGCCCTGGTGCCGTTTCCTATTGTTTCGATGTCACTCCAGTTGATGTTTCCGGTTGTATTTCTTGGGTGCTTGTCTTTCATGATATCTACTGTAGTGAAAAACGGGAACGGAACGGCGGTCATCATGGTCATTATTGGAATTGCATTGTTGATTCTGAGCGATTTGCTTAACCGCACGCAATGGAATGTTTTTCTCAATCCATTCTCCATTCCTGATGATATGAATGAGTTGATTTGGCAGCAGATAACACAGAAAAACCGCATCTTTCTGGGAGTTGGCAGCGTGATTTTTCTGTTAGCCGGATTAACGAACCTGCAACGTCGTGAGAAGTTTCTGAAATAGGTAATAAGAATTTTTCTGCCGGATGCAGATTTATTTTGGCAGTTGCGATTCCGCATTACCTTTGTAGAACCAGATAACCTGACAATGAAAAGCGATACGCTGAAAAGCCACTTTAAGCTGCATTTTGTAGTCCTGATTTACGGATTCACTGCTATATTGGGCAAGCTGATTACTTTGCCGGCCGCACAGTTGGTATGGTTCCGCATGTTAATAGCGGCTGTTTCGTTTTATCTGTATTTCCGTATCCGGAAGAAAAATTTTCGTGTTTCCCGTAAGGATTTAATACAAATTCTGGGCGTTGGCCTCATCGTCGGTGCGCACTGGATTGCCTTCTTTGGCGCGATCAAAATTTCCAATGTTTCAGTCACGCTTGGCTGTCTGGCTTCCACTACGCTTTTTACCAGTTTCCTGGAACCGTTGTTTTTCCGGCGCAGTTTGAATTTGCTGGATATATTCATCGGGGTAATGATTATCGCCGGTCTGTATCTGGTTTTCCGCTTCGAGACACGGTATACGTCCGGGATCATAGTTGCCCTGACTTCTGCCTTTCTCGCCGGCCTTTTCACTGTTCTGAATAAAAAACTTATTGCCCGCAATAGCGCGTCCGTTATTAGTTTTTATGAAATGCTGGGTGGTTTTGCCGGAATTTCTATCTTCCTGGCTTTTACAGGTCAGCTTAACCTGGCATCGCTTCAGATGACCGGAATGGATCTCTTTTATCTGCTTTTACTGGCAATTGTTTGTACCGCATTTGCTTTTGCTGCGCAGGTAGATGTGATGCGGGAATTGTCGGCGTACATTGTGGCGCTGACTATCAACCTGGAACCCATTTATGGTATCCTGCTTGCCTTTTTTATCTTCGGAGAATCGGAACAAATGACCAGTGGTTTTTATGCCGGGACGGCGGTTATCCTTTTCGCTGTGTTTGGCTATCCTATCTATCATCATTATAAACGTAGAAATGCTCTTCGAAAAGCAAAAATTTCTTCATGAGATTTGTTTGGCAGGTGTTGATATGACCCAGTTTAGGGGCATTCTTTAGATTGCTTCCAAGCCAAATTTATATTATCTTGTATATCGTGTGTTTTTGGTGGGAAAATTTTTAGTCAAATTTTAAAACTTACCTCATGGTACATGAAGTTAATAAAAGGAAGAATTCTGTAAAAAAAAGAAAGGAGAGCCGTATGGTACCCAGGTTAAAGTGGGAGGGGAGTAAGTTACAGGATGATATTTTATCGGATGATGTTAGTTTATTCAAATCGCATCCCAATATTGATTATGAGAATTATATCCAGCGACTCTGGGATGCCAATAAAGATATCTGGCAGATTTTAATGGAGGCAGAAGATCTGGAACAAGCCCGTGATAAGTTTTATGCATATCTGGATCGAACTGAGCGGCGCGTTTTCGATTTGGATAACAATCTGCATATTCTCGAAAAATCGATGGTACGCGAATGTATTCGCGTATTGCGGAGTATCATTGGTCCTATCAATGAGTTTCGTACTGAGTTTTCGGCATTGGATAGCTTATGGAAATTAGCACAAAACAGACGGACGGAGTTGAAGGAGAAGATATCGGTTGGTTTTATCCTGGAGTTTATCAATCTTTTTCGTGGAGTAACGGGCCAGTCGTTTATCTATCTCGAAGATAAGGAAGTGAGGAAAGGAATCCCCGATTTTCTTCGGATGCAGGGCCGGGATGCAGCCCGTTTACAGACGGAAATGCTGGACGAGATGGGCTCGGGCATGCTGAAATACTTCAAAAAATACCCGTCGGGACTGGAGGAGGAAGTAATCAGCTGGCGGACCGAAAACCGGTCGCGCATCCTTCGTCATTTCCAGGGAACGGAAAAAGATTGGAACAATTACATTTGGCAAATCCGGAATGTGATTCGGAGCGCCAAACCGTTGGCCGATTTGATTGAACTGTCTGCCGAACAACAAGAGGCTATCGACAGGGCGGTGCAAAACAACATTGCTTTCGGCATCACGCCCTACTATCTCAGTTTGATGGATTCGCAAATCCCGGTAGGATACGATCATGCTATCCGGGCGCAGGTCATTCCGCCGAAAGAGTATGTGGATAAAATGAGTGAGCTCAGGCCCGGACGAAAACGCTCCTTCGATTTTATGGGCGAGCACGACTGTTCGCCGGTCGATTTGGTCACCCGGCGTTATCCCATGATTGCGATCATTAAGCCATATAATACCTGTGCACAAATTTGTGTGTATTGCCAGCGGAACTGGGAAATCGAGCGGGTACTGGAACCCAGGGCGATGGCATCGAAAGAGAAACTGCAGAATGCGTTGTCGTGGTTCGACCGGCACAAGAGCATCGGAGATGTGCTGATAACCGGGGGCGACCCGCTCGTGATGCGGGATGCGCAACTGGAAAATATCCTGGCTATCCTTTCGGAAAAGAAGCATATTTACCGTATCCGGATTGGCTCGCGAACGCCGGTGGTCCTGCCCATGCGCTTCACCGACGAGTTGGTGGCCATACTGGCTAAATATCATCAGCCGCCCCGTCTGCAGCTTTCCCTTGTGACACATTTCGAGCATTCGTATGAAATTACACCCGAGGCAATGGAAGCCGTTCAGAAACTGCGGAAAGCCGGCATTAGCGTTTATAACCAGCAGGTATTTACGGTAGAGAATTCGCGACGCTTCGAAACGGCCAAATTGCGCAAAGATTTGAAATCAATCGGTGTCGACCCGTATTATACCTTTAACATGAAAGGGAAGGAAGAGACGAAGCAATACATGGTGCCCATTGCCCGCATCCTGCAGGAGCGAAAAGAAGAGGCTCGCTTACTTCCCGGTCTCGATCGAACGGATGAGCCGGTGTTTAACGTTCCCCGTTTGGGGAAAAACCATCTGCGTGCCGGCCAGGACAGGCGCCTGGTAATGATTCTGCCGGACGGCTCGCGGGTGTACGAATTTCATCCGTGGGAAAAGAATATCAAGCCCATTCCGCCATACAACTACGTGGATGTGCCCATTTACGACTACCTGGAAGAGCTGGCCTCCCGGGGCGAAAATATCCACGATTACCGGACCATCTGGTTTTATTATTAAGAACCTCTCGCAGGAAGCACCGCAGAATCGCTGACGCAGGTTTATGATTATGGTCGGCTAAAATAACCATTCGGCGGAAGCCGGGTAACGTTTTAATAAGATTGAGCCGATGGAAGAACTCTTTCCCGGGAGTACTTCCGGATGTTTTTGAATTTATCTTACCCGGTAGTAACCGGATTGAATTATTTCTGAAATGAATCTTCAATCATTTCCAAAGAGTATGGTTACACGTTGATAAAATGCATTTAATACGTTCCATTTTTTCTCACCGTAGTTTTGAATCGGTAAAGATAGTGTTGGCTGATATGGATGATGCTGTTTTTACCACCTGATTTAATAAATATTGACTAAAACTGAGCGAAATGAAAGGGGTATTATTGATTTTACTGTTCATCTTGCCGTTACAGGTCCTGTTAGGACAGGATTATGCGGCAAATGTGAACGAAACGGAATTCAAAACCAAACATCCGGCAGAAAAGGAAGCTGTTGCGAGAGATTACAAGTGGGAATTCTATTCGCCTGATTTGGATAATTATACCAAACAGAAAGCGGCGGTTGTGGACGGAGAACGCTTCGATACATCGTTGTCGCCTTTGGTGGATATGTTCAACGAAAGTTATACCGATCAGGAACCGATTGCTCCGGGCAATCCGGCTACACGCATTATTATTCGTAAGCCTGCTATTTACAATGCCGTTCGAAAGATTGATAAGTACTATTCAAAACAGGTGGCCCATGGTGGGATGAATTCGGTGAATGCCCGAAAAGGCTTTGAACGAGTGTTGACCATTGCGATAGCTGCGTTAAGCGAAAAAAGCCAAAGTTTCGAGGACGCCCTTCAGCAAAACAGGAGGAATCCGGAGGCATTGCTAGCTCAATTTAACCAGGTAAAACTGAAGGATATGTAACAAATTAACGAAGGGGTTGCTGTAACAACCCCTTTTTTATGCAAATAAGCTATTTCAAATAACCTATTTATTAACTGTTTTAAAGATATGAAAAAAAAGCTTTTTCTGTTTCTGGCCTTTCTGGGATTCCTCATGGGACAACAGGCCTTTGCTCAAACAGAAATAAAAGGGTCTGTTAAAAGTCGGGAAGGGGAATCGGTTCCGGGAGTGAATGTGGTGATAAAAGGTACCACCAACGGAACGGTAACCGATATTGACGGGAACTATACCATTCATGCGCCGGGCGGAGGTGTGCTGGTATTTTCTTTCATCGGTTACACTCCTCAGGAAGTTCCAGTCAATGGACAGAAGACCATTAATGTCGTTCTGAAGAAAAACACCGAAGCGATTGATGAAGTGGTTGTGACTGCTTTGGGAATTAAAACCGAGAAGAAACGGCTCGGATATGCCACGCAGGAGATTACCGGTAAGCAACTCACCCAGGTGGAAGACGTGAACGTGATGAACACCCTGGCGGGAAAAGTTTCCGGATTGACCGTTCATACCAAAACGGGACTGTTTCAGGCGCCTGATTTTCTCCTTCGCGGGAAAAAACCGCTGATTGTATTGGATGGTATTCCTATCTCAACTGACTTTTATGATATTTCGAGTGATGATATTGCCAGCATCAACGTACTGAAAGGTACGGCGGCCTCGGCGCTTTACGGTTCGCGCGGTAAAGATGGGGCTATCATGGTTACCACGAAAAATGCTGCCAAAGGAAAACTGAATATCTCGGTTAGTAACAGCGAAATGTTCTCGGCCGGGTTTGTAGCCTTTCCTAAAGTGCAAAGCGAATATGGAAACGGTTCAGGCGGACAATATAAATTTGTGGATGGAGCCGGTGGCGGTATTCACGACGATGACCTGATTTGGGGGCCCAAACTGGATCAGGGAACGAACATTGTGCAGTGGAACAGCCCGATTAAAGATTTACAAACAGGCGAGATGATTCCCTGGAAAGGCCCGGTTAAGGGGACTCAATATGATGACGCCAATCGTTATCAGCGTGTCGCCACTCCGTGGGTTTCGCATCCTGATAACCTGAAAAATTTCCTGGAAACAGGAATTGTATCCAACTCCAATTTCAGCATCAGTTCTTCGAATGATAAAGGCTCAATCCGGTTGTCCGGTAGTCATATGTACCAAAAAGGTATGGTGCCGAATTCGCAACTGAACAGCACAGGTATCAACATGAGTTCGCAATATAAGATTACGAACAAACTGACGTTGGATGCCAGGCTTTCGTATAACAAGGTGTACACCGATAATTATCCACGTCACGGATACGGTCCGCTCAACCACATGTACACCATTGCGGTCTGGATGGGATATGACGTGAATATTCGGGACATGCGCGACTACTGGATGAAAGGCCGTGAAAACTACAAACAGGCCAACTGGAATTACCTGTGGTACAATAACCCGTATTTCATGGCTTATGAATGTACCCAGAGGTACGACCGGAACGTTGTCAACAGCAATGTTTCGCTGAACTACCAGCTTTTGCCAAATTTGTCCATCCAGGCACGGGGTGCAGTGCGAAACCGTTTTCAGTACGAAAACCGGAAGACCCCAAAGAGTTACCTCTACTACGGAAACAGTGTGCTGGGAAATTTCGAGGACTGGAAAACCAAATGGAACTATTACGATTTTGATGTTTTGGCAACTTATACGAAGAGTTTCTCTGATAAGTTCAGCCTCGATGCGTTTGCCGGAGCTTCTTCGTTCCGTTATGATTACGACTATCAATATGCATCGACCGATGGTTTGATTACCGGTGGACTTTTTAACCTGGGTAACAGCCTGGGACCGGTTAAGGCAAGCAATACCATCGAGAAAAAAGCTACCCGAAGTGCATACGGAAGTGTCAATATTGAACTGTTCAAAGCATTCTACGGGACTATCTCCGGACGTAATGACTGGTCATCCACACTTCCGGTCGATAATAACTCTTATTTCTATCCTTCGGTTTCCGGAAGTTTTGTGTTTGATAATATCGTGAAGCTGCCTTCATGGATGAGCCATGCGCAGCTGCGTTCAACATGGGCGCAAGTTTCTACTGACCTGGGTGTGTATAGCCTTTATAACACCTACTCAAATACATCAATGTATGGTTCAACTCCCGGTATGTCGTATCCTTCCAGCCTGGCGAACAGTGAAATTCAGCCGGCAAAATCGACTTCATGGGAACTGGGCGGAAATCTTGGATTGTTCAAGAATCGTTTGAGTATTGACGCTACCTACTATAAGGTGAAAGACGAGAACCAGATCATTGACCTTCCGCTGTCTATCACTTCCGGATTTGATTCCCGTAAGGTGAATGGCAATGTATATAATACCACCGGCGTGGAATTGATGGTAAATGTTGTTCCGGTGCTGACGGACAAGATGCGCTGGAATATGGCGGTTAACTGGTCGACCAATAAAAAGGTGTTGAGCGAAATCTATGGAGGGGCCACAAAATACGGGTACCTGCATATGAATGAACGGGTCGACAGCTACTATGCAACTGTCTGGCAAAAATCGCCCGACGGGCAAACCATCATTGACCAGGCGAGCGGATTGCCCATTCGTGACCCGTTTGCACGGAAATTGGGTCACCTCGATGCGAATTGGCAGTTTGGCTGGAACAATACGTTCACCGTAGGAAACTGGCAGTTCAACGCACAGGTTGATGGTCGTGTGGGAGGAATTATGCCTTCGCTTACGGTTGCTAAACTCTGGTGGGGAGGAAAACATCCCGAGTCGGTGGCTAACCGTGATGCGGAATATGCCGGTAAGCTTTACGTTCCGGATGGGGTAGCAGTAGTGAGTGGCGATGTTCAATACGATACCGATGGAAATATTATTTCCGATACCCGTGTTTTTGCGAAAAACGGAAAAGGATTGAAGTACTCCGACTGGGCGATGACATACGGTTACCGTGCCGAAGAAATGGATGTGAATACCTTCGATGCTTCGTTCATCAAACTCCGTGAGGCTTCAATTAAGTACGATTGCTCTTCGCTTTTTGCCGGAACGGTTGTTAAAGAAGCGTATGTACAGCTCATTGGACGAAATTTAGCGATGTGGAAAAAAGCGAAGTTGATTGATCCGGATTTTGGTAACGACGACAACTTACAGGATCCTTCGGCACGATATGTTGGTTTTGGACTGGGTGTTAAATTCTAATCAATGCAAATCATGAAATTCATACAAAAATCCATATTATTCTTCCTGTTGGCTGCCACACTGTTTTCGTGTGAAAAGTTGCAGGATATTAATGTCAACCCAAATAACGCACCGGAGACACATCCCAAGTTGCTGCTGAAGGATATTGCCTGGAATGCCTTTAACGGACAGGGAACCGGTTCGATGTTTGCTTCGAGGGTAATGGTTAGCTCCGATGGGGCCAGCAACGAGCAATATTATACCTGGGATCGCGATAATTTTGACCGTTACAATCAGCTTCGGAATATTACAAAGATGATGGAAGAGGCCGACAAGCAGGGTACCCCAGAATACACCTATCTGGCTCATTTCTTCCGTGCTTATCAGTTTTACGAGTTGACCCGCCGGTTTGGGGATGTACCTTATTCCGATGCTTTAAAAGGGGAAACAGACGGGGTATATGCACCGAAATACGATGAGCAATCGAAGATTATTCCGGCCTTACTGGATGAACTGAAAGCTGCGAATGAAGGTTTGAAAAGTGTAACCTATATTGACGGAGATATCATTTATGGCGGCGATCCGATGAAGTGGCGTAGGCTAATCAACTCTTTCCGGCTACGTATTCTTATGAACCTATCGAATAGAGCGAATGATGCTACGTTAGATATTTCGGCGCGTTTCCAAAATATCTATCAAAATGAGCCGTTGATCGGGAGCATCGACGATGCGGGGCAGCTGGTATATCTGGACCAAAAGGGAAGCCGCTATTTTGAGTTTTTGGGCAAATTCGGATCGGTTGGAATGGATTCCACTTTTGTTCAATTGCTGAAGGACCGCCAGGATCCCCGGTTGTTTGTTTTCTGTCAACCGAATCCCAATGCAGTATCGACAGGCCTTCCGGTAAATGACTTTGATGCATATGGTGGGGCTGATCCAACCTTGACGTTTGGCGCCATTTCTGACGAAAGAAACAAAGGATATGTATCGATGGTGAACCCCCGTTATTTTGACGGACCGGTGAACGAGCCTCACAAATTGATGGGGTATGAAGAGCTGCAGTTTATTCTGGCGGAAGCGACGGTCCGTGGCTGGATTGAAGGTGGCGATTTGGCAAAAGTAAAGGCTTTTTATAACGAAGGGATCAAAGCATCATTTCTTTTCTACCGGAAGTATGCAGCGAATTACGCCTCATATTTAGGGGATGATGCCATTGCTGAATATCTGAATCAACCAATGGTTAACTTTGATAATGCTACCACTTTCGACGAGCGTATTCGATATATCATAACCCAGAAATATATCCAGTTTTATTTCCAGACTGGCTGGGAACAGTTTTATAACCATCGCCGAACAGGATATCCGAAATTTCTGACTGGTGGTGCGGTTGGAAACAATGGTCAGGTTCCGGTGCGTTGGATGTATCCCGAAGATGAATATAATACAAATGCAGCCAATGTGCAGGATGCTGTTGCGAGACAATTTAATGGCGATGACAATATCAATGGAAAAATGTGGTTATTAAAATAGCGCTACCATGTATATCAACTTGATCTTTTTTTTTTGATCCATGCCAATAAATCAAGTTGGTGCACGTTTAATAGTAAGTAGCCAATCTTTTTTTTCGCAAAGTTTTTAGGTTTTTATGAGCGGGGTCCCTGTTTGGGATTCCGCTTTCATTTTTACAAGTGTTTGCGGAAAAGGGTGTTATCAGCGGCAGCGTTGGTTCACCTTCGTTGTCGTTTTATAATAATTTTAGATATGTAAGACTAAACAATATGGATGCATTATGCCTTATTATGGGTGAATTCATTTAATTGCAGTAAACACGATGGTAAAAATCAGGGTGTACCGTAAAGAGGATTTTGATAAGATAGTGGGGTTGCATCGGAAAGCGCTCGAAGCCATTGGAATGTACCGGGGAGAAGGTCCCTGGGACGATGATTTGCCTTATTTGGATACGATATATGGTGGTGATAACGGCTATTTCCTCGTAGGCGAGGATGAAGGTCGGGTTGTAGCGATGGGAGCTTTTCGGAAAACAACCGGGCATCTGGCTGAGATTAAGCGTATGCGTGTGGATCCGGATTACCAGGGAACGGGACTGGCACGGGAGTTATACGTGCAATTGGAAAATGAAGCGGTATCGCGGGGCTATGAGAAATTCCACCTCGAGACATCAGAGCCGCAAATAGCGGCCCGGAAATTCTACCAAAAGGTTGGTTTCCGGGAAACCGGAACAGCCATTATCGACGGGACACTAAGTGTTTTAATGGAGAAGGATTTACCTCAAAAGTAAAACAGCCACCCGAAGCAGGAACGGGCAGCTGTTTGTGAACTAATTTTGGGGTTAGCTTTTCATCATTTATAGGCCTGCTGATGAACATTTTTTACTGCTCGTCCACTTGGATCGGCACTGTTGCGGAATGACTCATCCCAAGCCAATGCTTCAGCCGTACTGCAGGCGATTGACGGTACCGATGGAACGCAGGCAGCTGCCTGGTCAGAAGGGAAATGCTCACTGAAAATGGCCCGGTAAAAATATTCTTCTTTCGACATGGGCGGATTTACCGGAAAACGAAATTTGGCGTTGTCCAACTGCTCGTCTGAGACTTGTTCTGCTGCCATAGATTTTAACGTATCAATCCAGCTATATCCTACACCATCAGAGAATTGCTCTTTTTGGCGCCAAACAACACTGTCGGGCAAATAATCTTCAAATGCTTTACGTACTACCCATTTTTCCATTTTTCCATCTTTGGCCATTTTGGCTTCCGGATTCATGCGCATAGCTACATCCAAAAACTCTTTGTCGAGGAAAGGAACGCGCCCTTCAACACCCCAGGCTGCTAACGATTTGTTTGCCCTTAGGCAGTCGTACAAGTGCAGTTTGCTTAACTTCCTGATGGTTTCTTCGTGGAAAGATTTAGCATCGGGTGCTTTATGGAAGTAGAGGTAACCACCGAAAATTTCATCGGCACCTTCGCCTGAAAGTACCATTTTCACGCCCATCGATTTGATGACCCGTGACAACAGGTACATCGGTGTGGATGCGCGAACTGTGGTTACATCGTATGTTTCGAGATGGTAAATCACATCTTTTACCGCATCTAGTCCTTCCTGTATGGTGAAGTGAACTTCATGGTGAACGGTACCAATGTGGTCAGCCACTTTTTGCGCCGCGGCCAAGTCGGGTGAACCTTCCAGACCGATGGCAAATGAGTGCAGTTGAGGCCACCAGGCATCCTTTTTATCTTCTGTTTCAACCCGGTGGGCGGCATATTTCTTCGCGATAGCGGAAATAACCGATGAATCGAGGCCCCCGGATAGCAGCACGCCGTAAGGTACATCGGACATCAGTTGACGGTGAACAGCTGCTTCCAAAGCATCGCGTAACTCGTCGATGGATGCCGGATTGTCCTTCACATTATCGTATTCCATCCACTCACGTTTATACCAACGCTTCATTTCACCTTCGGTACTTGACCAGTAATGGCCGGGCAGAAATTCTTCAATCTTGTTGCAGGCACCTTCCAGTGATTTCAATTCGGACGCAACGTAAAAGTTACCATATGAATCCCAGCCCATATACAACGGGATAATACCGATGTGGTCGCGGGCAATCAGGTATTCATCTTTTTCTTTATCATAAAGTGCAAAAGCAAAAATTCCGTTTAATTCTTCCAGAAAATCTTTTCCCTTTTCGCGATAGAGCGGAAGAATTACTTCACAATCCGATTTGGTGAGGAAATCATAAGAGTCTTCGTATCGGTCACGAATTCCCTGGTGGTTATATATCTCGCCATTGACAGCCAGTACCAAATTACCATCTTTACTGTACAACGGTTGTCCTCCGGATGAAGGATCGACAATGGATAATCTTTCGTGAGCCAAAATGGCTTTGTCCTCGCAAAAAATGCCGGACCAATCCGGACCGCGATGGCGAATCTTTTTGGACATTTCCAAAACCTGGGGCCGCAGCTGCTGCGATTCTACTTTCAGGTCAAATACACCGACAATTCCACACATAATAATTCGTTTATCTGATATCTATGATAACTCTTTTTGAAAGCTTTTGTTGCTGTAAATATACATATTTCTTTATAATACCGCCAAACACATGACAAAATGTAATGAAATAATAGGATATTTAATATTAATGTAAGATTTCCGACAGTTGAAAAATGAGGACTTAAGCGAGTAAGTTTTAATTTTTTATAGCAAAAATACGAATGAGAAGGGGGGGAAGAATGATTATCAAGGCAAAATAAACCCGGCATTCGGTTGAAATGCCGGGGCCAAAAAAATTTCTGATTTTATTCAAATTTGTTGATGATTCCCTGGTCGAGCATCGATTGTGTGATTTCTAAATCCTGCTCAAGAAACTCATCCAGCTCTTCTTCGCTTTTAAAATCAGCTACAAGACCATTGTAAACCAGGGTGAATGTGTCAGAAGCCTGAAGAATCTTCAGTCCTGGCAGGTCTTTATTGAAGTCTTTAACCGGATATCCCGGCTTTTCACCTTCATCTTCTGCCACCTGGTCGAGGTAACTAACGTAAAAATCGTGTCCGCCCTGTAGCAACACCTGGAGAATGTCGTCATCGTCCGCCCGGTCATAAAATTCGGTCACTGTCAGCCGGTAAATTTCCATGTCCCCTTCACCATTGATATAGAGAACATCGCCGAAAGGTTTATCCGGTCGGGTTTCCAACTCTTCAAAATCAAGCGCTTCCGCTTTGGCCAGAAAACGGGGATGGGCGTTGTGCAGTACAAATTCTGCCGGTTCATCACCGGAAGCGAAGGGATGGTGACAGATCAAAAAGCGAAGTGTTTTCATCTCATTATATTTTTTAGAACTTCCAATATTCGTTGAAATATGTCAGCAAGATGGACAGCGGAGTATCATTGTGACATTTTGCTGAATTGATGTTCATTTACGCTGCCAAGTTAGGGATTTTTGTCCCTTTGGCGCTATTCGTTTGTTTCTTTGCGGTACTTTTGTTCCATGTTTTCCGATGTATACCTTTTTAATCCGACCAATGAACTGGCCATTGCCAATGGCGATCCCAACTATATGCCGCCGAAAAGACTGCTTCAATTTGAAAAAGATTTGGGCACCATGCCGATGTTTTTTGCGAAGGAGACTGATATTGTGTTGGTTCACAAAGTTCCTTCGGAATCGTTTCTAACTCTTTGGCAAAAAGCAGGAAAGAAGCTCCCAGCGTTTATGAAGGAAGATGAAGCACTTAGTGATCTCGCGTTTTGTCAGCAACCAAAGGGATTTTTGTGTCCATGGGGGTGGGGCCCGTCTATCCACCGAAGGTTGAACCCTCTTAAAGAATCTTGTTCCGATGAATTCAAAAGCTCACCGATAGCTCAATGGACAGAATCTCTCCGAGAGGTTTACAGCCGGAAAACTGCCGCAGGAGTTTTAACGGAAGTATTGAGAACAGCAGGAGAGAACGATTGGTTGTTGCCACTGGATGAAAGCCCTGTTTTATGCTCACAATTAGAGGAAATAACACGCTTGCAGAGTAAGTGGGGAAGGTTGGTGGTGAAGTCCCCCTGGAGCGCTTCCGGACGGGGAATTCAAATGCTGGGAGCAAATGAGTTTAATCAATCAAGCCGACAGGTTATTTCCGGATTTTTGAAGCGACAAGGCTATGTAATGGTGGAACCCTGGCTGAATAACGTAGCCAATTTGTCCCTGCAATTTTATTCGGAGGCTAAGGGGGAAGTCGTTTATCGGGGACTATCCTCGTTTTTAACTGATGCTGCCGGACGCTACCAGGGAAATTATATCCGTGAATTATCACCGGGCCTTTCTGCCGATGAAAAAAGCTTTTTAACGGATTACGTGCCGGTTGTCAGGCAGTTATTACAAAGCGTGCTTTCCGAAAGTATCTTTTCACATATGTATCACGGTTGGCTGGGAGTCGATTTGTTGCTTTACCGCGATGCAGGTAATAAGCTTCGATTACATCCCTGTCTGGAAATCAATTCTCGTTACAACATGGGAGCTTTAACACTGGAGTTGCGTGAGATGATTTCTCCTGAAAGTGACGGACGATGGGAGATAACCTTTGATAAACTTGGTCGGTTTAGTCAGGATATCGAGGCACAAATGTCCCGGTTTCCTGTCAAAGTGACCGACGGGAAAATAGCTGAAGGCATTCTGCCGATGGTTCCTCCTTCGGAAGATGCACAATTTGGCGTCTGGTTAAATGTGGAGCGTAGCTAACTTACAGTAGTTTCAACCGGCGCATAAGGAATATTAAACCGGAAAGTCGTTCCATTTCCGGGACTGGATTCCAGATCGATGTTGCCACCCATTTGTTCAACAAGCGCTTTGCATATCGAGAGTCCCAGTCCGGTTCCCTGGGCAAACGGATCGAGTTTGGTGAAACGTTTGAATATCTTCTGCCGGTTCTCTTCTGAAATCCCAATACCTGTGTCGCTGACATAAAATTCCAACAAGCGTTCCCGCGAATTCAGGCCGTAACCAATCCTGATTTCTCCTTGCTGGGTGTATTTTATTGCGTTCGATACCAGCTGCTTCAGTATTTGAGTAAGTCGCTCACAATCGGTTTTTATTGGTGGAATATACTGTTTCCCAGATTTTTCATCAATAACAAGATTAACTTCAGGTAACAACTGTTTCTTCATTACATCGAGTACATCACCGCAGATATCTGGTATGCTGCATTTAATGAAGTCAAGCTCGTAGTTTCCACTCTCAATCTTCGAAATCTCAACGATATCATTAATCTGACTGAGCATGTAATCGCTCTGCTGGTGGATAATGCGTTGATATTCGGTTCTCTCTTCTGGTTCTATATCATCGTTCGATAACAGGTAAGCAAAGCCGATAATGGAGTTAAGCGGTGTCCGGAGCTCGTGGCTTAGATTGGTCAGGAAGGCTGTTTTTAATCGATCCGACTCTTCTGCCTTTTCCTTTACACGGATTAACTCATGTTCGATAATTCTGCCGCGTGCCAGCTCATGCATCAACCGGTTATTTTTTTGTTTGAGTTCCAGTGTCCGTTGCTCGATTTCGTTTTCACGGTTCCGGAAAGTTTCGTTGAGCAGATTTTGTTGTTGCTGACGTTGTAAATGCTGGTAAAAATTACGTCTGGCATAATATTCAAGATAATAGGAGCCGAACATTCCAATCAGGTTCATGGCCGTGAAGAAGAAGAAGGATATGACCAACAATTCGGAGAAGGTTTGCTGGGCTATTACTTTACCTGTGACGAATAAAATCAAGGTAATCCAGCCGGCAATCGACGCATACAAAAATCGGAGCCGTATGAAAAAATATCCAGCCGAAAATACCAGCATCAAACCTCCGTAATAAGTGAAGTTTTCCGGCTCGAGAATAAGCATATAACTAATCCCGGCTCCGGCAACAATGTAACAAAGGGCCAATAAAACCTGCCATATTCTTTCGAAATATTGAGAATAGGAAAGAAACAACGTGCCGGCCATCAGGGGTAGGACAATGCCAAACCTGATGAAAAGGAACGTTGTTAAGCGATTGGGAATATACAGGTAGTCTACAATGCTGAACCCGGCATACAGAATCGTCAATAGGAGAAACGTAAACCTGAATTGCGGTATGGACTCGCTGAAATACTGTTTCCTAAATTTGGATTCTGTCTCTTTCTGACCTGTAAACAGCAATGTAACCGGATGAAGCCTCATTCGTTTTTCTGTTATCTGGGGGTAAAGCATGCTATCAAAAAAGGTTGGATTTAATTTATGACACATCTTCAAGTTACGGCATTCTACTGATTTAAAACAGTCTTCCTACAACAAAATAACATTTTGATTAATAAAATCTTCGCAAATGAGGTGAATTTTTCATCAACCTGTGTTTGCGCGAGGGTACAAACTTTATAAAGTTTTCCGTGTAGGGCAAGGTATTGTTTAGTTTTGAACATATCATTACGAAAAGAAGTCGGGGTAAATGATGATCGATGAAATAAAACAATAGCCTATGAGAATTGAAGAAGAACTGGTTCACGGTCGTTTAATCAAACGGTATAAACGATTTCTGGCTGATGTAGAACTAGATGATGGTACTGAAGTGACGGTGCATTGTACCAATTCAGGGACGATGAAAAGTTGCCTGGAAGATGGGGCCGAGGTGTACCTGACTCCGGTGAACGATCCGAAAAGGAGGACGAAATTTACCTGGGAAATGATAAAGATTAACGGTGGCTGGGTGGGTATTAATACCAATAATCCCAACAAAATTGCCTTTGAAGCGGTCCGTGATAACCGGATTCCGGAATTGAGCGGGTACGATACCGTGAAACGGGAGGTAAAATTTGGCGACAGCCGTTTCGATGTGATGGCGCAGAAAGAGGGGGAAACCTGTTTCATCGAAGTGAAGAATGTGACCATGAAGGAAGGAAGCGATGCCCTTTTCCCGGATGCTGTGACCACCCGCGGGCGCAAGCATTTGAACACACTGATGGAGGTGAAGAAACAGGGAATGCGCGCCGTAATGCTCTACATCATTCAGCGCGTGGATGTCGATAGGTTTGGCCCGGCCGATGATATCGACCCGGAATATGGCAAAGCACTTCGTGAAGCATACCGCCAAGGCGTAGAGATTATTCCCATGCAGGCCGAAGTCACTCCGGAAGGCATCGAACTGGTACGGAAACTCGATTTTGAATTGTAATGAGTCCACTCCGAAAAGTCAAAAACCCCTATTCCGAAGTATCGGACCCCTGAAGGGGACCTTGAAGAATTCATTGATTTTCAGCGAGTTCCCCTTTAGGGATCAGGGGTAAAGAAGTTGAAAATCAATGAACTCAGACTTTTCGGAGCAGACTCAATATTATCATAAAACCAAACAACTGTTGATTCATATGAAGAGAAACCTCTTTTATCTGCTGGCCCTGTTGCTGTTATCGTCGTGTGGGCCGAAACAAATACCGGCAGTGGGCGACCAAACCCAGCCGGTTCTTGAGTTTGAAACTCTTTGGAAAAGTTCTCTTTCGTAGTTTTTTAAGGTATAACCTGAAACCTTTCAGTCGTCCCGACTCGTAGCAGTTGGTGAGAGAACCCAAAAAAGCTGCGATGAAAATCATGCGTTCCATATCGCCCTTTATTACCACGTATCATGTGGCGCAAGAGAAGAAACCGGTCACCTTTGCCTATCGTACGCCCCGGGGTGAACTGTTCCTGCTGGGCCGCGATGCTATCCGCAGCGAAAGCGACTTTGTGCGGAATGTAAAGTGGGAGGATTTGATTGCTTCCGACGAAAGCCTGGGAGCATTGCAAAAGTTATCACCCAACTATGCAGCTTTCCGGAATATGCCTGCCGAACCGTGGCAAATCAGTAAAATGGACAAGCAAACTGAAACAGGAAGTTACATCGACCAGCACCTCGAATGGATTAGCAAGATGTATGTGGACGGCTATTTTACCGGCGGAACGTACCCCCACTGGATTTATGTTCCGCGGAGTTCGAAGAATTATGCCATAGTCAATTTTACCATTGGCGGCCTGCTGGCTGTACTCGGGTTTTACATTTTCTTTTCCGGAGGACAGTCCATCACTGATAATGTGGTCGTGTTGTGGCTGGCCGGCATCGTTTTCATTTTAATGGGCGTACGAATTTTCTCCCGTAGCCGGAAACGGTGACTTATTCTCTTTTCTTCTTGAAAACCGCGCGTTTTAGAGCCGTTTTTATTCGCTTATCAGGAAGAAAGCTGATTCGTAAATCGCGTATGTTGCGCGATGTGACTTTGTCGGGAGTGCCTTCAGTGGTTACTTTTGCATGCAACCGAAAGGAACCGAATTCATCGATTTTTACTGTATTGCCGTCGAGCAATAACTCGGGCAGTAGATCCACCAGTCCCATTAATACCAGATGAACGTCGGCTTCCGATGCAGTCGAGCGTTGTGTCAATATCTCGGCGACTTGTCGAAGGTTGATTTTACGGGAACCGGTTAGCTTTGGGGACCAGATTCTTTCGTTAGCCTCAGCTTGTCCACGCTTAATGGTAGAGATGACTTTGTATTGAAGTGCCATGGTTTTGATAGAAAGGTTTAGTTATTATACTTTGATTATAATTGCTAATTTATAAAATAATCAGGATTAAAATTCCAAAACCTAAGTGCCTGTTTGATAAAGTGTAGGGATGAAGTATGTAATTTTCCGGTAGGTTTTTATGAAAATGTCTTTGACTACTTCCTGCAAGGATTGCTGATAATTTGGATTCCTGCCTATATGATTACCTTTATCCATCGAAAAATTCATGATGAGAATTATGCGTCCAGTTTCTGTTGTCCAGTTATTTTTAGCATTTACCCTTTCTGGGTTTACTTTTGCCTGCCAGTCAACCCATAAAAGCAGCAAACCGGTAGCGGCAGTTGAGGGAACCGATTCGTGCCGGTCGAACCCTAAACATACCTACGAGGTGTATGTCCCTGCCCACCGGTCAGCGGACACCCGGCTGCCGTTGCTGGTAGCCATCGATCCACATGGCTCGGGGCAAACGGCGATGGAGCATTTGAAAGAAGCGGCTTCAGTATATCCGGCGGTGCTGGTCGCCTCTAATCTCATTACAAATGATGGCCCAAACTACTTGTCCGAGCTGAATGAAATCATTGCTGATGTTCAAAAGCGTTTCCCGGTAGGAAAGCAAATTTACCTGGCTGGTTTCTCCGGAGGGGCGCGAATGATGTTGGGGTATGCGGCGAATCATCCGGTTGACGGGGTAATGGCCTGTGGTGCTTTTGCCAGTCCCGATCAATTGGCTGCCATCCATTGCCCGGTTACGGGCCTCATTGGGATGGACGATTTTAATTTTCCGGAAATGGTTCAGTACATTCTGAAACCGGAGAACACGCCTTCCCATGTTCATATCGTACTCACCGAGGCTTCGCATGCCTGGCCGGCAAAACGCAGGTTAACCAGTGTGTTTGGCTGGTTCCGATTGTCAGCTTCGTCGAACAAGGAGGCTTCGAAGCAGGAGATTGCCACATTTGTGAAAGGGCAACAGACACGAATCGATTCGTTGGCCGGGGCGGGAGAGTTGCTGCAGGCTGCTTGCACAAGTCGCAACATGGCTTCGGTGGGAGCATTTGAGAAAGTTGGTTCTTTTAGTGTCTTGACGAATGAACTGACCAACAAACCTGCTTACCAGGAACAACTATCGCAGTTAACTGCCAGTTTGCAGTTCGAGTTTAACCGGCGACAGGTATATCTTCAGTCCCTGTTTTCGAAGGATGAAAACTGGTGGAAGAAGGAGATTTCGGCTTTGCATGGGAAAATGGCTACGGAACCCAATACGATGCGGCGCATGGCTTACAAGCGGCTGGGCGGTTTCCTGGGAATTGTTTGTTATTCATACGCCAAACAGCTGGCCGGGCAGGAAGATATTCCTCACCTGGAGAAAATACTTATGATTTACCGTCTGGCAGAACCGGATAACAAAGATATGCAACACTACCGTGAGGTGCTCGAACAGCTGAAAGCGCAGCAATGATTTTCCGGCGCAACGGCTGACAGTAACCGTTATTGGGCGCCCTGGCCCGGGAAAAGGAAGTTCACACAAAATTAACGTTGGGCAATTGGTCGGGCTTTCATCCTTTCTTTTGGCGTCAATCCCTTATTTTTGTTGTTTAAAGCAATTT
The DNA here is from genome assembly GCF_009617895.1 of Prolixibacter sp. SD074. NCBI lineage: Bacteria > Pseudomonadati > Bacteroidota > Bacteroidia > Marinilabiliales > Prolixibacteraceae > Prolixibacter > Prolixibacter sp. SD074. The sequence goes on along the minus strand of NZ_BLAW01000001.1, from coordinate 1,637,627 downwards.
TTTATGAACGAAAAAACACCCATTTCGGAACTGAATGCACGGATGAAGACGTTTCGTCAAATCATGGATCAACAACATCCTGGTTGGGGAATGGCTGTCGTCTTTAGTAAAATAAACCTCTTGTATTTCACCGGTTCCATGCCGGAAGGTATGTTGGTCATCGAGCGTGGCAAGGATGCTACGTTATGGGCGCGAAAGGGATATGAACGGACCCTCGGTGAATCGGAATTTCCGGTTATTGAACCCATGAACAGCTATCGCGATGCCGCGCAGGCGTATTCGCAGTTGCCCGGCGAAGTGCACCTCGAAACCGAGTTTGTGCCTTTGGCCATGTATCAGCGTTTTCAAAAGCATTTTCGGTGCAGTTCGTACCAATCGATTGATTTTCAGATTGCGCAGGCCCGATCGGTAAAGAGTCAGTGGGAACTGCATTTTATCGAACAGGCCGGAACATATCACCGGAAGGTACTGGAAGATATCGTACCGGAAATACTGCGCGAAGGAATGGCCGAGACCGACCTGGCTGCTGAGCTCTACGAGGTAATGGTGAAGGAAGGGCACCAGGGAATCGCCCGTTTCGCCATGCACGATACCGATGTGGCGGTTGCCCAATTGTCGTTTGGCGAAAATTCCTTGTACCCGACCAACTTCGACGGACCGGGAGGAAACCGCGGACTGAATGCTGCTGTGACCAGCTTCGGAAACCGTGACCGGAAACTGAAGAAAGGCGACCTGGTATTTATTGATATGGGATTCGGAATAAACGGATACCATTCCGACAAAACCATGACGTACATGTTCGGAGAACGGTTACCCAAAGAAGTGATAGCTATTCATCAGCAGTGTGCCGACATACACGATCGGGTGGCCGAAATGTTAAAGCCGGGCGCCATTCCCGAGAATATTTATGAAACCATCATGAATAATTTAACTCCGGAATTTAAACGGAACTTTATGGGCTTCGGAACCCGGCAGGTGAAGTTTCTGGGGCACGGAGTCGGCTTAACGGTAGACGAATATCCCGTGCTGGCAAAAGGTTTTAAGGCCCCGTTGGTGGAGAATATGGTTTTTGCCGTTGAACCGAAGAAAGGTATCGAAGGAGTTGGTATGGTGGGAACGGAGAATACTTTCGTGGTAACGCCCCAAGGCGGCCGCAGTATTACCGGAAGTAACCGCGGACTGATTTTTGTTGGCTAAAAAAGGAGAAGGGATGATTGATTTTTGGCTGATTAGACATGGAGAGACGGTTGAGAATGTGCAGGGCATTTGCCAGGGACAAACCCCCGGGACACTTAGCGAAGACGGAATGATGCAGGCTAAAGCTTTAGCTGGATATTTAAAGAATGAAGAATTCGATGTGATCTATTCCAGCGACCTGCGACGGACAATGAAGACGACGGAAGAAGTACTCCGGTTTCACCCCGGGGAAGAGATTATTCCTGAACCGCTTTTACGCGAACGTTACCTTGCGGGATGGCAGGGAAAGCCGTTTCCGAATAACTGGGATGGGATGGATTTACCGGAAGGAGCCGAAACCTCGGAAGATTTGATTGTGCGTGCAGAAGCCTTCATTAAGCTGATAAAGGAAAAGAATGAAGGACAAAAGGTTTTTGCCATGAGCCACGGAGGTTTAATCCGTGCTTTCTGGACGGTGCTGCACAACCTCGACCCTGATTCTTACTACCAATGGGATACACCGAAAAACACCAGTATCAGCCGCTTCGGGTTGAAGGAAGACGGTTCGGTGAAAGAATTGGTTCGCAACTTCGCCGGGCATCTGGGAACGGTACCGGTGAAAAACAAAGCCAAAAACAACAACGACTGGCAGTTATAGAAAAATATAATGAATCTCCCCGCTGCAAGTAGCTGGGGATTAAACCCACTGAGCTAAAAAAAGGGAGTAAAATGAGCTCTCTGGTTTATTCATACCTCAAACTTTCTACCGGGTTTCGTGTGGCCGCTTTCCAGCTTTGCCAACGGGTTGTAATTAATAATTAGATAGAATGTGTTGTGGAATGGCGGGGTTTATCAAAAACTTTGACAACCGTGTCAATTTCTTTGTCAGGAAACTTATTCGTTCATTCCCAGTGTGGTTTCAACGTTTTCTTTGAAGCTTCGTCCTAAGGGAAGTTTGATGCCTTGTACTTCAATGGTATTTCCGAAAACCGCATTGATATTTTTAATGGACACAATATATGATTTGTGGATACGAATGAAGCCTTGTCCATTCAGTAAGTTTTCAATATTTTTCATGCGGTCCAACTTTGTGTATTTTTTATCTCGAGTGTGTATCACCACGTATTCCTTCATGCCTTCCACATACATAATATCGCTGATGTTCACTTTTTCGGATTTATATCCGGATTTGACGAAGATGAAATCACGAGGTATTGTGGCGCTGGTATTTTCTTCTGTATCAGCAGAAATCTTTTTATTTTCCGGAGTAACAATTCTGTCGATGGCCTTATTCACAGCTCTTACAAATCGCTCGAAGGAGATAGGTTTCAACAAATAGTCGACGACATCGAGGTCATATCCTTCCAGGGCATATTCCGAATAGGCCGTGGTAAAAATGGTGGCTGGCTTTTTTTGCAGGGTGCGGATGAACTCAATTCCCGTGATACCCGGCATCTGAATGTCAATAAATACGATGCCGGCTTCTTCATTCTCTATTAATTCATATGCATCCATTGCTTTACTGAATGTTGCAACTAATTCCAGCTGCGGCATTTTGGCCACATAATCGCTCAGGTATTGACGGGCGATAGGTTCGTCATCTATGACGATGCATTTAATTCGGGACATCATAATTCGTCTTTCTTTGAGAATACCGGAAATTGCAGGGAAACCAGGAATTCGTCTGTCTGTTTTATGATTCGAAGTTCATATTGGTCTCCAAAAATAAGAGCTAACCTCTTTTTGACGTTACTCAATCCAAGCCCGGAGGTTTTGCCCTGAGGGATTGGTTGCCCCGGTTTTTCCGTTTGAAAATTATTCTTGCACACAAAATAAAACTGTTCGTCTTCGTCCCATATATCCAACTCAATCCATCCATCGTCTTCCTTGCCAATTGCTCCATGCTTAAAGCAGTTCTCAATGAACGGCAGCAGCATTAACGGTGGAATAAAAGAACGCGGATGACTGATGTGGATGGATGTGCGGATATTTTCGGGGTGCGAAAGGCGCATTTTTTCCAGGTCGAGGTAGTTGTGAATGAAATCGAGTTCTTTTTCCACGGGTACCAGTTTCTGTTCGGTTTCATAAATCATATATCGCATGGTATCCGATAGTCCCAAAACCATCTGCGGCGCTAAATCCGATTTGGAATAAGTGAGCCCGTAGAGGTTGTTCAGGGTATTGAACAGAAAGTGAGGGTTGACCTGGGATTTCAAATAAAGAATCTGGGCTTCCTGGCTGTGTTGCAGTTCCTCCCTACTTTCCTGTTCCTTTTGGTCTTTGTGTTCGTAGAGCCTTAGCAGTGTAGCGAAGATGAGAATCGCACTATTGAGAAGAAAGCTTGCAATAAATGGAGCATGCCCATTGCGAATAATTGTCCCTTGTAGTAAGCGCGGCCTTATGATATACGTTTCAGGTGCCAGGCGAAAAGCATTGATAAACGGACCAGGGAAAGAGTCGAGTATCCGGGAGCGCAAAACAGAGAAAAAGAAAATGAGTAGGAATGCTGAAATGACGAACCAAACAGGGTGTTTACGCTGAATTAATAATTGAGTTGTTAATCCCCAACCGGCAATGTAGAATAACCCGACCATCAAAACCACCGCTTTGATGGTACGCCCTAATGCCAATCCCAACGGTAGGAAAAGCGAGAATGACATAAACAGGAAATAGGTTATCACCAGCCAAATAATGCTATGTACAAGCGACTTCTTCATTTCACAATGATACGAAAATAAAGGTTTATGCATGAACCGCTTAAACGAACCACTTAAATTCTTCAACCAATGACAAAATTCGTCAATTGGTAGAAAATTGAGCCGGGAGGTAGTTGGTAAAACTCAAATGGTTGTTCGATGAAATAACAATAAGGTACCAGTTCTAACCAATGAAAAAAATAGTTTTAGCCATTTTCTTTTTGGGGGCTACGGCAGCACATTACTCGACGCTACTTTCAATGTAACAACCCCAAATGCATACGGATACGGGGAATTAAGCTACGGAGATTTTGAAAAATACGATCTGGGCCTTGTTGGTGGTGTTGCCTTTAATTTTCCCTTTAGCAAACTCAGCATTAAATACTCGTATGGCTTTAAAGATGTACTGAAAAATACAGACGCCTACATGTATCTAAAAGGCGCCCGGAATGATCAGATATCCATTTCGTTTACCCGATATTTCAAATAAGCGCTTTATCCTCATCGTCCACGGATTTTATAATAGCCTGTCTGGATTTTGGTTGATTGAAAATGACGTTGGTTGAATGCAGCTGGTTGTTGGATGAAAAGATTTTAACGACTGAACAGACAGGTATATATTGGCCATGAATTTAAAAATCAATGACAGTAATGAAAAGAATAATTCTAATGAGTATGCTTTTTTTGACCAGTTCAATTGGCGCTTTTGCCCAGTTCAGCGGTACGACTTATACCCCGGGGCAACGGGCTCAAATACAAAACGACTGGATGAAGGATAATCTTCGGCTAACTAACGAGCAGTTGGAGAAGGTATCGGAACTGAATCTTGAATATGCTCAGAAAATGGAAGAAGTGAAAACAATTCAGGGAAAACTTGACAAGTTAAAGAAAGCCAGGGATATAGCTGATGATAAAGATAAGCGACTGAAACAGGTATTAACAAAAGAACAATTCGATTTGTACCAGGAAAAGAAAAGCGAACTCAGGAAGATGGCTCGGGAGCGAGCTAAAGAGTTCGAACAAAACAATCAGTAAAACTATCTCCGGAAGGAGTAAATAAACGATAAAAAGACAATCGATGAAAGCAAAAAGTATTTTGGTAGTATGGAGTCTGGTTGCCGTGATGATGGTCCTGGCTTTCAGTGGATTTAGTCCCGGAACAAAAGTGAGTTTTCCAAAATTCTTTCAACGCAGTCCCGAAACACGGGCAAACATGCTCACGATGGTGATGCAGAACCGGTTGAATCTGGATGATAAACAAAGCGAGAACGCTTACCGGGTTAACCTGAAATATGCACAAATGATTCAGCCTTATTTGGAAAAAGGCGAAGAGGTTCCCGTGTTGAACAAGGAGTTGGTAACGCTGAATCAGAAACGAAAAGATGAGTTGAAATCTATTTTGACAGAGTACCAGCTAAAAGAAGCCGATACCCTACGGCAACAATGGATTTCGCGACTGGAGATTATCCTGAAACAAATGAAAGAAGATCAATTTTCTCACCAATAAATTCATATATAATGAAAACAATGAAAAATTATGTAATGGCTTTTACGATGTTGTTGAGTATCGTCGCATTGAGCGCTTGCAACAACAATGACAATGCTCCGGCAGATGAAGAGCTAAGTGCCGAAACTGTCGATTTGGTTAACGAAAGTGCTTCGACTGATATGATTGACGAGGCGGTTGATGCCGACGTGAACGAGGCGATTGCCTCATCCGAACAGCAGGGGAGTAGCCTAAAATCTGCGTCGACTGATAGTACCGATTGTTTTACGTTAACAGTTAGTCCGAACGACGGAACGTTTCCTCGTACGATAACTGTTGATTATGGTGACAGCTGTGTCAGTATGACTGGTTTGACCCGTTCGGGTTCCATCGTGATTACGATTACTGATACGCTCAGGAACCCCGGGGCGTCGTATACCGTAGCTTTTAACAACTATACGGTGGAAGGATTTTCTATCTCGGGAAGTAAATCGGTTGAGAATACCGGAACAAAAGATGCACCGGAATATACCGAAACAACCAATTTTGACTTAACAACAGCCAATGGGGTAGTCATTAGCAAGACCAAAACAGGTACTCGTCAGCAGATTGAGGGAATCGATACGCCTGCTCTCGTTGATGATGTTTTCCTGCTTACCGGTTCCGGTGAGGTTTCTTCTTCTGTTGGACGTTCCTATTCCTACACGATTACGGAGCCGTTGAAAGTGGCGCGCTCCTGTGAAAATATTCTGGAGGGAGTGATGGAAATCACATGGACTGGGAAAGACGAACCGGTCACCATTGATTATGGGGATGGTTATTGTGACCGGAAAGTTTATGTTTCCCGTGCCAGAAGAATCGTGCGGAGGGCAGTGTATCTCAATCAATTCTGAGAGATGAAGGGTAGCCGGCGGTATTATATATCGCCGGTTTTTTATATCATAGATATATCATTGTATGCAGAAATGACGGGTTGCTTTCAGTAAAGATTATTACGTTTATCTCAGAACATTGAACCGGGAACATGAAAATCAACCGTACCATTAAAATAGCTAACCTTCGAATTGCCATACTGTTTGCAGCATTTCTTCCTACGTTTAATATTATTATCAACAGCCAACAGCAAAATGACCTGAATTTTAACCGGCTTTTACTGACTTTGCCGGTTACCTTCCTGTTTCTGCTGGTTGCATGGTATGTGAATGCTTTTTTGACTTTTTACTTTACCGAAGCAAAAACCGTTCATTCCCGGATTCGGGAAATATTGATTATCATTGGCAGTAATCTTCTGCTTCTTTCGCTTTTTCTTCTCTCCGGAATATATATCCTAAAAGAGACCGGTAATGTTCCTTTGAAGAATCATTTTGCCCTGTGGCTGATAACGCTGAAGGGAGCAGTAAGCATTGGTTTGATTTACATTATCCAATATGCATTGAATTCCAGCGCCCGCGCACAGGAGATCTCCATGCAAAATCAAATGCTGAAAATGGAGAATCTGCGCTCGCAGTTTGAAATTCTGCGCCAACAGGTGAATCCACATTTCCTTTTCAACTCACTATCTACGCTTCGTTCCATGGTTCGCTCGGGCGACCCAAAGTCGGAGCAGTTTGTTATGACGCTCTCGGAGATTTACCGTCAGTTGCTGGATAAACGGCAAAAGGATTTGGTTACCCTGGAAGAAGAGCTTGAGTTTGTAAACGACTATGTTTTCATGCTTTCAGCCCGTTTTGGTGAGAGGCTGGCCATTTCCATCGATCTGCCAGGGCAATTGATGAGTTTGAAGATACCGACATTCAGTCTGCAGCTCCTTATCGAGAACGGGATCAAACATAATATGATATCGCCGGATAAACCACTTGAAATAAAATTATTCAGTACGCTTCCCGAAACCATTACGGTAGAAAACAAACTGCAGCCGAAGATAACCAGTGAAGAGCATTCCGGCTACGGATTGGAGAACCTGGTGCAGCGGTATAGATTACTGGGCTATCCCGATGGAGTTTTTATTTATACCGACGATGAAATATTCCGTGTGAAACTTAAATTACTGAATACATGAAGGTGTTGATTATTGAAGATGAGCCACAGGCTGCTGATGTGTTGAGTGAAATAATTGGTGATGTGTATCCGGCAGCACAGGTGATGGGCGTGCTTCAGAGTATTGAGCAGGCCATAGCATGGTTATCCTTACCGGAAAACCAACCGGAATTAATCTTCATGGATATCCAGTTGGCCGATGGGATAAGCTTCGAAATTTTTTCGCGTGTTGAAGTGGCCTGTCCTGTCATCTTTTGTACAGCCTTCGACCAATACACGCTTCAGGCATTCAAGTCGAATGGCATCGAATACATTCTGAAACCGGTGAAAGAGGAAGATATCCGGGCTGCTTTTGCTAAAGTAGAGAAACTCAAAAATGCTTTCGGCAATGGTACTGAGATGCTCAACACACTCAAAAACGTTTTCACGGAAAAGAAAAGCTACAAAACTTCGATTCTTATCCGCTACCGCGAAAGTTATATTCCGGTTGCTATAGAAGATATTGCATTATTCATCCTCGAAAACGAGGTGGTTTATGCCTACCGTTTCGATCAGCAAAAACATGCAATCTTCAAAACCTTAGAAGAACTCGAAAGCAGCCTCGATCCCGAACAGTTTTACCGTATCAACCGGCAAGTGTTAATCAGTCGCCGGGCCGTTCAGAAAATTCAACCCTACTTCAACCGTAAGATGGTTATTCGGCCGCCTTTCCCTTTTGGCGAAAAGCTAATTGTAAGCCGGCTCAAAGTATCTCCTTTCATGCGTTGGATGGAGCAAGCCTGAGCCGGTTCAATTCACCCTTCTGTTTGTTCAGTTCACCTGATTTTCCGTTTTAAACGGGAAAATCTGACTGCATCTTTGTGCTATCGTTTTCATGTCCGCTCCGGGTAACCCACTGGAGTCATTGGTCCCCCGGAGCGGACTATTTTAATATTAGTACAAAGGTTATGAAGCAATTTATTCTATCTGTTTTCGTACTTGGATTTGCCTTTACTACTCAGGCAAACGAACCCCGGGACCAACTGGCTGGTATATGGACCAATTATTTACAAAATATCAGAATCGAATTCTATCAAACCAGCAACAGTTATTCGGCTAAAATCGTCTGGCTATCAGCTCCTGATGATCCGCAGGGACATCCGAAACGGGATCGGAATAATCCTGATCCGGAGAAAAGGGGCCGGCCTATTCTGGGCCTGAACCTGATTACCGGCCTTACCGGGGCGGGTGACGAATGGAACGGAGGTACGATATACGCTCCTAAGCGAGGTGTATATGCTGATTGCTCGGTTAAGGTGATTTCCGATAACGAGTTGAAATTGACCGTCAAAAGGGGACTTTTTACGGATACTAAAATTTGGACCCGGGTAGGGCCATGAAAAAGTCTATCATCATAGCACTGGCCCTGGGATGTTTGAGTGGCCACCTGAGTGCACAGGAAACTTTTGGTTCATTGTATGATGTGTGGAACTACGCATTATCGCACAATGCCGATAACCTGATTCAGCAGATGCAGATCGACCAGGCCGGCAAGAATAAACGGGAGGCCAACAGTTTTCTTTATCCGAAAATTACGGCCGGCATAAACGGGCAGGATAATATCGATATCGCTGAGACTCCGGTTCCCGGTGAGATCGTGGGACAGCCCGGCAAAACCGTTTTCCTGAAATTCGGCAAGAAATATAACTACTCGGCCGGTATAAGCGTGAATTATTCACCTCTCGACTGGCAGGCTATTTACCAGTCGAAAATTGCGAAGGTGAACCTTGAGCTGAAGACGGCCGGAAAATCATATTTCGAACAGAACCTGAAGAAGCAAATAGCCCAGTTTTACTTTGCAGCGCTAACCGCTAAACGGGCTGTGGAAATTGGCGGGTCCGATTTGGCAACTGCTGACACATTGCTCTGGCTTACGCAAGATCGCTTCAAACAGGGTACTGTTGATGCATTGGCTGTGAATAAAGCTCAGATCAACCGGAACACGGTGCAGCAAAAGTTGGAATCGTCGAAACAATATCGCGATGAGTATTTTAATAACCTGAAGATATTGCTTGGGTTGAATGCTTCTCAACCATTAGAATTGAGCGGTAACCTACCGGGAATTTCACAGACTGGTCCGGAACCTGAGATGCTTCCGAATCAACGTTTTCTGGAAAACTTCAGGCTCCAAAGCGAAATGTCTGCCTATGAAGCCAAAAAGGCAAAAGCGGCGTTCGTACCCAAAATCGGGATAAACGGATACTTTGGGAAATACCAGTTTCAGGATAATCTGTCTTTCTCTTTTTCTTCTGCCAATTGGCAACCCAATAATTATATCGGGGTTAGCATCTCTATTCCGGTTTTTACCGGGTTCTCCAGCAGGTCACGTTATGCTGCGGCTAAAATCGATAAGCAAGTGGCCATGACGACCTATCAGGAAGAGATCCGGAAATCGGCAATTAACGATAGTACGTTATACTCGAAATACAATTCCTCGATGAGTATTGCCCTGGCCGGAAGCGATACGTATCGTCTTTCTCATGATAATCTCAAACTGGCAAGGAAAAAATACGAACAGGGTTTACTCAGCCTTGATGGCTATCTGAATGTATTCGATGACTACCTGTCAGCCGAAAATCAATACCTGAATAACCTCTCAGAATTTTTAACACAAAAAGCAGTAATCGAATCACGTAAATAATCCAAAATGAAGTTCAAATCTGTCTATATCGCCCTCATTGCCCTACTTCCGTTGATTTCAGGGTGCAATAGCGAAAATCATACCTCGCCGCAGCGTAAGGATATTGTCGACGCTGTATTTGCCAGTGGGGAGGTGGTGATGAGTGATCCGTATTTGGTGACTTCCATGTCGGAAGGATATCTCACCCAGTCGTTTGTGGACGAAGGCGACAGTGTAACCAAAGGGCAGGAGCTATTCCATATTCAGGACGAAACACAGCAGGCACAACTGGAGGACGCTGAAACGACTTACCAGCATGCTTTATCGAATAATCGCCCGGATTCTCCGGTGCTGAAAAAGCTTAACGAACAAATTGTACAGGCAAGAAATCAATTGACAAACGATTCAATCAACTTTGTTCGGTATCGGAACCTGATTCAATCGAATGCGGTATCGAAAGCTGAATACGATAAAGCAAAGCTTGCACTGGAAAATTCGCGTATCAATCTGCATGTTCTGGAAAACAGCCTGGCGGATACCAAAAAGAACCTACAAGTCGAACTGGTTAATGCCAAAACCAATCTGGTAGCACAGCAAAACAACAGCTCCTGGTTTATGATCCGCAGCAATGTAAACGGTATCGTTTTGCAGAAGATGAAAGAGAATGGTGAGCTGGTCCGAAAAGGTGAAGCCATTGCACAAATTGGTTCAGGTGATTTTGTTGCCAGGCTTTACATCGCAGAAGAGGATATCAATCGGGTCAAACTGGGGCAGAAAGTATATGTGGAGCTCAACAGCGAAAAGAACTCATCGGTTCCGGCCCGGATTACCAAAATCTATCCTGCATTCAGCACGGAGGAACAATCCTTTATAGCCGAGGCACATTTTACGCAACCGGTCCCGGGTTTGCGCTCAGGGACGCAGCTTCAGGCCAATATTGTGGTAGATGAAAAGCACAATGCACTGGTCATCCCGTCTTCCTATCTGCTTCCGCATGATTATGTCGAAATCGAAGGTAGAGATAAAAAAGTGAAGATCGATACCGGCATTAAAACTGCTGAATGGGTGGAAGTACTGCAGGGGCTGAATGAAAAGGATGTACTGACTTTACCCGACGAACAATGAAACAACAAGGAAATCAAACAAAAACGACAGTGAACAGGCAGATATCATTTGTTCATCTGACCTCAAAAATCTGGCAAACGCTGGTGGCCGTCCTCGGTGTGACTTTTGGCGTTTCCATGTACATTTTCATGAACAGTTTCATGAATGGTGTGAATAATACCCAGGATAGCCTGACATTTAGCACACTGGCACATGTCCGGATTTACAATGACGAAAATACCAGTACCTATGATCCGGTAGTTGAGTTTGTGAAGCCCGGCACATTGATAAACATTAGGAACAAGAAGAGTATACAGTACACCGACGGAATCAAAAACACGTCACAAGTAATTTCGCTGGTGGAAAAACAACCCGGGGTAACCGGAATTGCTCCGCAACTTAATTTCAGTGTATTCTTTCGGAATGGAGCTAAAAAAATCAACGGAAATATTTCCGGGGTCGATGTTGTTAACGAAAATCGTCTATTCGCCATTGGTGACAAAGTAATTTCAGGCAGATGGAAGGACTTGACTTACCGAAAATCCGGGATCATTCTCGGAAAGGATCTGGCCAAAAACCTGGGGGTTAAGTTGAATGACAACGTCAATATCCTGACTTCCGATGGAATATCGAAGAATCTTCCGGTTGAAGGAATTGTTGAAACTTCAGTGAAAGGAATTGATAGGTCGCAGGCGTATGTCAATATCGTCACAGCCCGGCAGATATTGGGAAAGAACTTCGACTTTTCCAGCGATATCCAGATTAACATTGCCGATCGGGATAAAACCGGAGAACTGATCAATCAGCTCAAACCGCTCATTCCGTATCAAATCGAATCGTGGCAGACCGCTAACCAGCAACTCGTGGCTGCATCCCAACTTCGGAACATTACTGCGATAGCTGTCTCACTAACAATTTTGCTGGTAGCTGGTTTTGGGATTTACAATATTATGAATATGACCATCAACGAGAAAATAAAGGAGATAGCCATTCTGAAAGCGATGGGGTTCTCGGGAAAGGATGTGAAAAATATTTTTCTCACACAGGCAGTAATTATTGGGGTGGTTGGTAGTATAACCGGCATTCTGTTCGGCTATGGCATTTCATCACTGGTTAACGAAGTGCCGTTCAGAATAGCCGGTTTAACCACTCTCCCCATTTTTTATCAACCTGTAGACTTCATCATGGCAACAGTATTTGGAACCGCGACAACCATTTTTGCGGGTTATCTTCCGTCGCGGAAAGCATCGAAAATTGATCCGGTTATTATAATCAGAGGATAATCATGGGGAAAAAAGCGCTAAAGGTTAAAAACCTGATTAAATATTTTTACGACCCACAGACTTTTCAGGTCATCAAGGGCGTGTCATTTGACGTTGATAAAGCAGAATTTCTTTCCATAATTGGAAAGTCCGGTTCCGGAAAATCGACACTATTGTATGTCCTCTCAACCATGGACACCGATTACGAAGGCAGTCTTGAATTCAACGGAGACTTATTGACCGGAAGAACGCAGAATCAGCTTGCTCAGTTTCGGAATGAGCACATCGGGTTTGTGTTTCAGTTTCACTACCTGTTACCCGAGTTTACTGCCCTGCAGAATGTGATGTTACCGGCATTAAAACTGGGAAAACTCTCACCGGCGGAGATTGAAGAAAAAGCATACGAAAGCCTGGCATTACTCGATTTGAAAGATCAAGCGCTTAAACGGGCGAACAAACTTTCGGGAGGACAGCAACAGCGGGTTGCTATCGCCAGGGCACTGATAAACAATCCGTCCATCATCATGGGTGATGAGCCCACCGGTAATCTGGATAGCAAGAATTCAAAGGCTGTACAGGACATTTTTCGAAATCTGGCGCAGGAGTTTGGCCAAACGATTATTTGCGTCACGCATGATAACGATTTTGCCCGGAATACCGATCGGACCATCGAAATGACGGATGGTTTGATTTTGCAATAACAAAAAATAGCGATATACCGCAAACCTACAGCTTATGAGAATCGTGTACCGATTGGTTGGTTTATTTTTGCTTCTATTCATGGTATCCGGCGGATGGGCGCAACCCCTGATTCCGGGTGCCGCTGAAGTTGAATTGGCTCATCCGGGCTCGGAAATCAAACAAAACATGTCGTTTCGAATGGCCCTTCCGTTATATTCTTCTTCCGAAAATCGTTTGATGATGACGCCTCAATACCGGTATCTGCAACTGTCCGATGCTTTTCCATTCGAGGTTTCTCAATTCCATAAGCTCGATTTTCGATTTTCATGGATGCACCGGTTCAACAACGGTAAATGGAGTAGTGTTTTCTTTTTCGAGCCCACTTTATCATCCGATTTCAAGCAGGTCTCATTTTCTGATTTGATGTGGTCTTCAGGCATTCGGATGGTGTACCACAAGAATGAAAGACGAACCTTTTATCTTGGCTTCATTTATGCCAACCGGTACAATAGCAATTTGATTATTCCAACGTTTGGGGCCCGGCGTCAATTGACTGATAAAATTGTTATTTCCGGAAATTTACCGTTCTTCACCCGGTTTTCTTATTGGCTGGACCCGGATACGGAAACCGGGGTATATTACTTGCGTCGTGGTTTTTCTTCCGGTATAACCGGAAACCCGGACTATGATTACATTTGGGTACACGAACGAAGTTTGGGGCTCTTTGCCAATCGCAAAGTGTTTCGCAACTGGTGGATGGCGGTGAATTTGGGATATCGTATTAACCGCGAAGTAAATGCCTACCGGGAACCGGAGCATGCCAGCTGGTATTTCGGCACATTATTAACCAATAATTCCCTTGCTCCGGAATACCAATATTCCGAAAGCGGTTTTATCATGAGACTTGCGATCAGTTACCGGTTTTCGGTCAGTTCATTTTCTCCTTAATCATCGTTTCCAGAGCATCAATCCATAACGGATGGTCGTTGAGGCTTTCCACCATCGTCAGGGTTTCGCCACCGTTACCGGTGAAGAAGCGTTTGTAATCGATGCCGATTTCCACACGGGTTTCCAGGCAATCGGCCACAAATGAAGGCGATGCTACCAACAGTTTTTTTACTCCTTGCCTGGCTTGTTCTTCCAGCAGTTTATCGGTGAAGGGTTTGACCCATTTATCCGATAAGCGTGATTGAAATGACACCGTATAATCGCTGGGTTTCAGGCCCAGTTCTTCGGCCAGTTTGCGCGAGGTCGCGTAACAGGCAGCTTTGTAGCAGAAGGTCCCGTGTGCCGGCATGGCTTCGTGACAGGTGCAGGAGGTGTTGCTGATGCCGGGATGCGATTTATCGAGATGGCGCAGCGGTAGGCCGTGATACGAAAAGATGATGTGGTCGTACTCCTTCGGCTTTTGTTCGCGGATGCGCTCGGCGAAAGCTTGAATGAAATCGGGGCGATCATAAAACTGGCTGATAACCTGAACATCGGGAATGATGTTCCATTTCCGGACAGCTGCCCAAAATGCTTCAATAGCGGTTCCGGTAGAAGAGGAGGCATATTGCGGAAACAATGGTAACAGGATGATTCGTTCGAACCCGCCTTCCTGAATTTCTTTCAAGGCAGCTTTTAACGACGGATTGCCGTATCGCATGGCCACAAAAACCCTGTCGCCATCCGGCAGGCGGGCTTCCAGCTTTTCCTGAACGCTGTTGGCAAAAAACACCAACGGTGAGCCTTCTTCGGTCCAGAGTTGCTGGTACAATTTCGTCGATTTGGGCGCCCGGAACGGAACGATAATCAGGTTTACCAGTATCTTCTGTAGTAACCACGGAATGTCAATCACCCGCTGGTCGTTGAGAAATTGAAACAGGTAACGACGGACACTACCGACTCTGGGCTCGTCGGGGGTTCCGACATTCATCAGGAGAACGGCTGTTTTCTTTTCGGCCATCGAAGAAATGTTAGATTTTTGATGATAAATGTTGAATCGGTTTGTTCAGGAAACAAGTCAATCTGTTAAACAGTTTATCCAATCAATATCTTTTTTCAGTAACGAAAGGGTTTCGGCTTCCGGTGAACCGGGCTCGGGCGTGTGGTTGTATTCCCAAACCGCTTCGGGCGGCATGCTCACTAGAATGCTTTCGGTGTTTCCTCCCGAGACCAGCCCGAATTTGGTCCCGCGGTCGTACACCAGGTTGAACTCCACGTACCGGCTACGCCGCATTTGCTGCCATTGTTCTTCCCGTTCGGTGAAAGGCATATCGGCATATTGCGCCAGTTGTTCGGCATACATTTCCGGGTACGCACTGGCTAGATCAATAGTGAATTGCAGCAGCCTTTCAAAGGATACTTCTTCGGTCGGTTTTAACCGGTCGAAGAAAATACCGCCCACGCCGCGGGTTTCATCGCGATGGGGAATGAAGAAGTAGTCGTCAGCCCATTTTTTGTAATCGGAATAAAACGAAGGTGAGTAGCGGTCGCAGATTTCTTTTACCTTCCGGTGAAATTGCTGCGCCCCGGCTTTGTCGATATAGTGGGGCGTTAGGTCGATGCCGCCGCCAAACCATTGCACACCGTTGTCGAGACTGAAATGGCGCACGTTCATGTGAATAATCGGTGCGTGCGGGTTCACCGGGTGCAGAATGGAGGAGATGCCGGTGGCTGCATACGCCGAAGCTTTTTCGCCAAGCAGCTTCTCCATTTGTGTGCTGTAGGTACCTTCCACATGCGAAAAGTTGATGGCTCCCTTGGCAATCTTATTTCCATCGGCAATCACACGCGTCATTCCACCGCCAATATTTTTCTTCCAGGCATCGCGACTAAACTTTGCTTTGCCGTCGGACTGCTCGAGGCGGGCGCACATTTTTTCCTGCAATTCACTGTAAACCTCCGCTATCCGGGCTGTCTCTTTCATCCAATTTCTTTTTCGGTTATCATTCGTGCCTGTTTGATGCGGTCGGCCATCCCAATGCCATTGCGGATGTTCCCGGCCAGAATCAGTCCGGGATATTTCCCTTCCAGCCGGTCAATCATTTCAAAGCGCTCCTTCGAATTGGCGCCGTATTGCGGAATGGCGTGCCGATAACGGTAAATGTGCTGAATGTCCGGTTTCAGTTTCGTCAGTTTCATCATCGGGACCAGTTCTTTTTCCAACACCCGGTTAATTTCGCTGTCGCTGAAATCAATCATTTCCGGATGGCGAATTCCCCCTATAAAGACCGATAGTACTGCTCCTCCCGTCGGTGTACGGTTTTGAAAAAACGACGAGGTAAACAATACGCCCAGCATATTTTTGTTTTCCTTCGCAGGAATCAGTCCGCCAAAGGCGTTGAGCGGCATTCCTTGCCAATTTTTGAAGCCCAGAATAACCTGCGTCACGGTCGCGTATTTTAATGCCGGGAAAGGTGCCAGTTCCTCATCTTTGAGAAATGGATAAAGACCGGGAAATGCATGTCCACCCACAGTTGAAATTACCTTAGGGGCCCGGATGGTCTGGGTTTCTCCATCCGCGGTGGTTGTGACGGTGAACCCGTCCCGATCGGGCTGAACCTGTGTGTTTTCCGCGCCCAGCGTAATGCTTTCCAGTCCGACCGATTTTTCCAGCGCTTTGATGAGCGAGGCCAGTCCTCCTTTGGCCGAAAAGACTTCATGTGTGGCTTTCTTGTCACGCGGCCCTTTGGGCTCTTTCCATTTTTTCATCGAACCCCTGACGAAGCTGCCGTAGTTTTGCTCCAAATTGTACAACTTGGGCAGCGCATATTGGGTGACGAGGTATTCCGGGTCACCGGCATAAACGCCCGATATGAAAGGATTGACCGCGTAATCGAGGTAGCTTTTTCCCATGCGGCGACGTACCAGTTCGGCCACTGGTTCATTGGGCTTGGTGCCTTTCTTGCGAAACGGTTCCCCGAGAATGCGGAATTTATCGTACCACGAAAAGAGGGGGGTGCCGATAGCGGAAATCGGTCCGGATGGCAACGCATGCCAGTCGTCCCCTTTCCATATAAGTCGCCGTTTGGCAGCCGGATTGGCGGTTTCCAGGGTCACATCATTCCGTAACTCTTCGAACAGCTCGGCTACTTCGGGGTTCCCCAGTACGCCGGTATTCGGACCGGTTTCAAAGGTGAAGCCCTCCTCATGGACGGTTTGAATGACGCCGCCGGTGCGGTCATTCTTTTCAATGACACGAACGTTTTTTCCCTGTTTTTTCAGATAATGCGCGGCGGTCAGACCGGTCAGGCCTGCGCCGATAACGATGACGTCGGTATTTTGTATGATACTCATGGTTAAACTGGTTTGGAGAATTTGGATTCGTTGTCGCCGCCCATCAACGGGTCAAAGGTGGCGGCTACGTTGCGAATGAACATGTTTCCTGCTTCTGTCACATTCACTTTCTCGTTATCGAAATGAATGAGACCGTCGGTTTGCAGTTCGGTGAGCTTTGTTTTTTCATAGGCTACAGCCGACCGGACCGCATCTTCCGAAACCCGGCAGCGCCCAGCCATGTCGTCCCAGCGGACTTGCCGGTTGCACATCACTTCGGTCACCACTTCCCGGATGATCCGTTCCGTATTGTTCAGCCGGTAACCTTTGGCAATGGGCAAATGACCGTCTTCCACCTGTTGCATGTAATCGTTGATGGACTTGCTGTTTTGTGCGTAAACCTGCTCTAACTGACTGATTCCCGAAACACCGAAAGCGTACACTTGCCCGGTGGTGCGGCGGGTGCAGTAGCCCTGGAAATTCCGGTGCAGACTGCGTTCCTTGTGGGCAATGGTCAACTCGTCGTTGGCTAGCGCGAAATGGTCGAGGCCAATGGCATGATAGCCGCTTTCAATCAGCCGTTCGCTGGCCCGGTCGAACATGGCAATCTTATCCTCGTTGCCCGGAAGGCCAATCACTTCGAGGCGTTTCTGGCTCTTCTTCACCCACGGAACATGCGCATACGAAAAAGTCACCAGGCGGTCGGGCTTTATGGCAATCGCTTTTTCGATGGCCGAAATAAAGCTGTCGACGGTTTGGTTGGGCAGGCCGTAAATGAAATCGAGGTTCACATCAACCGGTTCGTCGCCTTCTTTCAGCAGCCGGATCAGTTCGTCTACCGGAAGTTGGGATGGGTCCCGGTTGACCGCTTTCAGTACGTTGATATCGAAATCCTGGACACCGATGCTGAAGCGGCGGAATCCGGCCCCTTTTAATCGTTTCACCGTTTCCTCATCCAAATGGGCCGGATTGCACTCAATGGCAATTTCGGGCTTTTCGATAAACGAAAAATTATCGAACAGCAGTTGGTTCAACTCTTCGAGGTAGTGAACCGGAATAGCGTTGGGGGTACCGCCGCCATAGTGAACCTGGGAAACTTTGCGTCCGGGGGCGAGGTGTTGTTTCACCATCTCCACCTCCTTCTTCACTGCCTCCATGTACCGTTTCACGGTTTCGTCGTTCTTCATGGGGAAGGAGTTGCAGCCGCAGAAAAAGCACATTTTCCGGCAAAACGGAATGTGAAAATAGAGCGATATGTTTTGCGGTTCCCAGTCGTTCGACTCTGTCAGCGCTTCACGGTAGCCGGTTTCCGTAAAGTTTTCGGTAAAGAAGTTGGCCGGCGGATAACTGGTGTAGCGTGGCACCGGACGATTGTATTTTTGTAATAATTCGTTGTTCATTTTGATGCATTTATGACCGTTTCCAGTCGGTATTTTTTGCCCAGTCGGCCAGGAAACGGGCGTTTTCAAACGGAATGCCGGGCATGAAGCCGTGGCCCAGGTTGAAAATCCAGTTTTGATTTTCCGCGCCAAAGCGGATATATTTTTCCAGTTCCTTTTCGATTTCTTCCTGTGGTGCAAACAGCAACCGCGGATCGACATTTCCCTGCAGCCCGATTTCCGGATGGACCAGGTTGCGGGTCGTTGTTAATGACGATTGCCAGTCGACGCTAAGGAAGTCGGCTTCTTCCGGTGTGATGTTGGCTAATCCGGTTCCAATCCCTTTCGGGAAGAAGATGAAGGGCAGCCCGGCATCGCGGACCACTTGTGCTATTTTCCGCACCGGCGGAAGGAACAA
This sequence comes from Prolixibacter sp. SD074, assembly GCF_009617895.1. NCBI lineage: Bacteria > Pseudomonadati > Bacteroidota > Bacteroidia > Marinilabiliales > Prolixibacteraceae > Prolixibacter > Prolixibacter sp. SD074. The sequence continues at coordinate 1,618,469 of NZ_BLAW01000001.1, read as the reverse complement.
TTCGTTGTACACATCGAACGGCAGCAGACCGGCGTGTGTGTCAAACAGCTGAAAGACGTCGATGCCGTGTTTGATTTGCCCTTTGATGTACTCGATAGACATATCCGTGAGGGCATCAATCAGCTGCCTGGTTGTTTCTTTTTTTTCGTAAATAAACCGAATTGCATCGGGAAAATTGCCTTTGCGGTCCAGGCCCTGCAACATGAACAACAGCACCGTAAGCGGAGCCCCGCAGAATCCAATGAGCGGAATGTTGGCTGGTTTGGTGCGGTTAATTTCGTCAATCACCGCATAGATATAATCCAGTTTGGCCGGATCATCAAACAGTCCGTTTATCGGGTTTTCCCGGAAGGCGAGCGGTTCGTCAAAAGTCGGACCGGCATCGGTGAACTCGAGGCCCATGCCCATGGCATAGGGAACGACCAGGATGTCGGAAAACAGGATGGCCGCGTCGACGCCCAAATCTTCTACCGGGAGGAGCGTCACTTTCGCCGCCACTTCCGGGTTCTGCATCATCTGCCAGAAGGTGTATTGCTCCTTGATTTTCAGGTACGAGGGCAACACACGTCCGGCCTGGCGCATGAACCACACAGGCGGCCGCTCCGTTGGTGCGCCTTTCAGGGTACGTAATAAAATGGATTCGGTCGGGTTTGTCTGCATCGGGGAATTAACTTTTCTGTTTGATTTTTTTCAATGCGTTGTAACTGGCTTCGATGGTGCGCTGAATGTCTTCGTCGCTGTGTGCTGCCGAAACAAAACCGGCTTCAAATTGCGACGGTGCCATGTAGATGCCGCTCTCCAGCGAGTATTTGAAATAATCGGAGAAAACCTTTGTGTCGCATTTCATCACATCGGCAAAGGAGGCCACCTTATCTTCTTCGGTGAAGAACAGGGTAAACATGGAGCCGACGCGGTTTACCACGGCCGGGAAATCCAGTTTCCGGAGGTTGTTCTTCAGGCCTTCTTCCAGCATTCCGGCTTTCCTTTCCAGGTCGTCATATATCATCGAGTCATTATCCAGCAAGTGCAGTTGCGTCAATCCGGCGGCCATCGCCAGCGGATTTCCCGAAAGGGTCCCGGCCTGGTAAACGGGGCCCTGCGGCGCCAGGTGATCCATGATGGGTTTCTTGCCGCCATAAGCACCGACAGGCAATCCGCCACCGATGATTTTCCCTAAGGTCGTCAAATCGGGCCCGATGCCCAGCAAACTTTGTGCGCCGCCCTTGGCTACGCGGAAACCGGTCATTACCTCATCGAAAATGAGCAAAGCGCCGTGCTTTGTACACAGTTCGCGGACGCCCTGCATGAACTCTTCCGTTGGAACCACCACGCCCATGTTTCCGGTGACGGGCTCGATGATGAGGGCGGCAATGTTGTCGCCGTTCTTTTCGAAAAGGGCGGCGACCGAATCCAAATCGTTGAATTGGGCGGTGAGCGTGTCGTGTGCCGTTCCTTTGGTGACACCGGGCGTATTCGGGGTACCGAACGTCAAAGCGCCGGAGCCGGCAGCAATCAGGAAACTGTCGTTGTGACCGTGGTAGCAGCCTTCGAATTTGATGACCAAGTCGCGGCCGGTGTAGCCACGGGCCAGGCGCAGGGCGCTCATGGTGGCTTCGGTGCCGGAGTTGACCATCCGCACACTTTCGATAGACGGCATCATCTTTCGTACCTGCCGGGCCATTTCGGTTTCCAGCAGGGTGGGAGCGCCAAAACTGGTGCCTTTCTGCATGGTTTCGGCCAGCGTTTTTAATACGTCGGGGTGGGCATGGCCGAGGATCATCGGGCCCCACGAACCTACATAATCGATGTACTCATTGCCGTCGATGTCACGGACTTTGGAGCCTTTGGCGCTTTCGATGAAGACCGGATCGCTTTCCACGCTCCTGAACGAACGCACCGGTGAGTTCACTCCGCCGGGGATGCAATCCAGCGCTTCCTGAAAGGCCTGTATGCTTTTGGTAAATTCCATGTATCTGATATTTTCATTTTCGCTCGTTTAATCCACAAAAATAACAAATATGCCGGCTCGGGGTTGTAATATTTTTGTTGTTTTAGTCGGGACGAATAGATATTCGCCCGTATCCTCGGAAGGATCTTTCTTCGGGGAGATTAGATCCGTTGGGGCGAAAAGCCATTCGCCCTCTTATGAAGCGGGGTCCTCTTTTCGGGCGAATGCGATTCGCCCGTACGGGCAGCCCGATTATTTCAGCTTATCCTTTTCCCAGTTGGAGGGATTATTGATGATATAATTGGAGATATTCCGGTAGGCCTTTTCTGATTTGATAATATGCTCGTAATAATTCCGTTGCCAGATCGTTGGGGCGAATAGCGATTCGCCCGTTCTGGCGCCCGTATCCCGATCGAATAGATATTCGCCCGTATCCTCGGAAGGATCTTTCTTCGGGGAGATTAGATCCGTTGGGGCGAAAAGCCATTCGCCCAATTCTCCCGAATTCCGATCGGATTTCGATTTTTCCGTTGGGGCGAAAAGCCATTCGCCCTTTTATGAAGCGGGGTCCTCTTTTCGGGCGAATGCGATTCGCCCGTACGGGCAGCCCGATTATTTCAGCTTATCCTTTTCCCAGTTGGAGGGATTATTGATGATATAATTGGAGATATTCCGGTAGGCCTTTTCTGATTTGATAATATGCTCGTAATAATTCCGTTGCCAGATCGTTGGAGGGTGTCCGAAAAGTCCAAAGAGCATTTTCAGAACTATCAAATTGTAAGTACAGCTTTAGTTATTTACCCCTAAATCCCCTGAAGGGGACTTTAAGCCTCACCTTTAGGGGAGGTTTGGAGGGGTAAATCCAAGATTGCTTTCAATTTGAAAGTAAACACTTTTCCAATTCAACTTTTCGGACACCCTCGTTCTGGCGCCCGTATCCCGATCGAATAGATATTCGCCCGTATCCTGGGAAGGATCTTTCTTTGGGGAGATTAGATCCGTTGGGGCGAAAAGCCATTCGCCCTTTTATGAAGCGGGGTCCTCTTTTCGGGCGAATGCGATTCGCCCGTACGGGCAGCCCGATTATTTCAGCTTATCCTTTTCCCAGTTGGAGGGATTATTGATGATATAATTGGAGATATTCCGGTAGGCCTTTTCTGATTTGATAATATGCTCGTAATAATTCCGTTGCCAGATCGTTGGGGCGAATAGCGATTCGCCCGTCCTGGCGCCCGTATCCCGATCGAATAGCGATTCGCCCGTATCCTGGGAAGGATCTTTCTTTGGGGAGATTAGATCCGTTGGGGCGAAAAGATATTCGCCCAATTCTCCCGAATTCCGATCGGATTTCGATTTTTCCGTTGGGGCGAAAAGCCATTCGCCCTTTTATGAAGCGGGGTCCTCTTTTCGGGCGAATGCGATTCGCCCGTACGGGCAGCCCGATTATTTCAGCTTATCCTTTTCCCAGTTGGAGGGATTATTGATGATATAATTGGAGATATTCCGGTAGGCCTTTTCTGATTTGATAATATGCTCGTAATAATTCCGTTGCCAGATCGTTGGGGCGAATAGCGATTCGCCCGTCCTGGCGCCCGTATCCCGATCGAATAGCGATTCGCCCGTATCCTGGGAAGGATCTTTCTTTGGGGAGATTAGATCCGTTGGGGCGAAAAGCCATTCGCCCAATTCTCCCGAATTCCGATCGGATTTCGATTTTTCCTTTTTAAGAGCTGAATTTTCTTTTCGGGCGAATAGCGATTCGCCTTTATTTAGATCTGGATTTTTCTTTGGATTGATTGGGGCGAATAGCAATTCGCCCGTACGTCCGCCTTCTTTTATTTCCCGGATAAGCTGATGAATCCGCTTGGTGGTGGCTCCTTTATAGCCCCGGATGATGGCGCCGATGGTGTGGGAGGGGGAATGAAATTTTCCGATTTCGTCCTTTCCTGTTTTCCTGATTTGATAATCGATGCTGATGATGCCGTGCATGTGGTTGGGCATGATGATGAATTCGCCCAGTGAAGTGTTATTCCTGATTTCGGGAGTTTTGGCCCATTCTTCTTTCGCTATTTCTCCAAATGGATTTAGAAATAGCTCTCCGTTGATAATTTTGCCAAATATATTTTTTCTGTTTGCCGTGCAAAGCGTAATAAAATATAGCCCTTTCCCTGCGTAGTCGTAATTCTTTAAACGGATGCTTCTTCGGTGATGAATGCTTGGATTATACATTTTCAATGGTTTGGTTCTATCGTTAGATTGCTTTTCACAGAACAAGTTAGGAATGATTGGTGTAATCTGCAACTGTCCTCATTGGCAGACAGGCCTTGGGTGGCCGCTAACCTGACAGTGCCGGGAGGCCTGTCAGCGTTCAGCGGCCCTGGTCCCGGCGTAGCTTTTCCAAAGTTTTGAACTTTGGAAAAGATTTCAGCTTCCCTGTAATTTGGACGGGCCACGCACATTTATGCACGCCTTCCCTGGGAGTTGGACGGCTCATGCACATTCGTGAAAGGCTTCCCTGTGGATTGGATGAGCCACGCAGATTTGTGAAAGGCTTCCCTAATGGATTGGACGAGCCACGCACGTTTGTGAAAGGCTTCCCTGCGGATTGGACGGGGCACGCACATTTATGCACGCCTTCCCTGAGAGTTGGACGAGGCACGCACATTTGTGTATGGCTTCCCTGTGGATTGGACGAGGCACGCACATTTGTGCACGCTGACCTGAAAGTTGGACGAGACATGCATATTTGTGCATAGTCTGTTTATGGCATAGCGGATAAAAGCAATGGGCGGATAGCGATGAATACCGCGAAATTACTTGCAAAAAAACAATAGAATGGATAATAGCTATGTTTTTTCAGATATTTACCATAAATTAGTTTGTCTGTTAAGTAATAAGTCAATTACAGGGTGTTTTGCCAGACGGATCGACAAACTAATAATTAATTTAACTTTTAATTCAAATTTATGATTCCAAAAATTAACTATCAAAGCAGGAATGCCGAGGTAGACGGCACTGTAAAACGAATGCTCAATGCCTGGAACAGCGCAGGTATAGTTGATGATGCCCACCTGGCCACCATTTTTAACCTCGTGGATGCAGGTGAAAAGAAGCTTCTCACGGCGATTAATCGCTCCAAAGCGGAATCGCAACTCGAAGAAAAAGACGAAGTCCGCGATAATCAATTCCGTTTACTGTATAATTTGGTACAAGGAGGGCTCGGTCATCCCGATCCATTGGTCCGGGGCGCAGCTCAAAAGTTGTTTGCCATACTTGATAAATATAGTATGGCAATTATAAACGAAAATTATGTAACCGAGTCATCGCTGCTCGGCTCGTTATTGGAAGAACTGTCCGACACCAGCCTGGAAACGTCTATTGCTGCGGTTTCGGGATGCGCCGAACTGATTGCCGCCTTGCAGGCTGCCCAGGACGATTTCGAGAATATCCGTACGGCTTATGAAAAAGAAAAGGACCTGGATAGTAAAACCGTTAATGCTACCACGCTTAAAAAGCAGATCGTCCGGACCATCAACAAAAAACTGGTGCCGTATCTCCGGGTTGTTTCGGAGAATGACGACGCCAAATATGGTGGTTTAGCCGGCACATTGACGCAAATTATTGCCGATAACAATGAGGTGGTGAAAAAGCGCCTTGCCGATGCCGAACCGGTTGCTGGTTGATGCATTGGTAGCTGGTCGTATCAGGCTAAATAAGTATAGATAGTCCGATCTGGTAATTTTGCTCAACAGATTGAATCCGCTTCACCGAAATGGTGGGACGGATTTTTTTTGGTGTGCCGGCAATCTTTTCCAAAGTTTAAAACTTTGGAAAAGTGTCAATCAGGCGATAGCCAATATTTCAGAAAAGGTTCCGGAGGTGTCATATGTTGTTAGCAGGGGGTAGCATAAAAAGCCATTCGGCTCCGGCGGGAGTCGTATATTCCCGGTAGGATATGATTGATTTTAACAAGATGTCATCCCATCCGGGATGAGAACAAAACAATTTTCATAATTTGTGTTTTATTCATCGTGGAAAATCCTCCTCCGGCCTGTCGGCCACCTCCTCCAGAGGAGGACACGTTGCGAAGTGCAGCACATTTGAACGACTGCATTGGTATTTTTCGGTAAGAATGCGGGAGCACCATTCTGCACTAAACCACTTAATCCTGCAGTAGGTTGGCGAACGGTCCCCCTTTGGGGGGAATTAAAGGGGGAGGATTTATCTGTTGGAATTCGAAAGATTGATCGTCGATGATTTTGATCATCCAACACCTTCGGCGTTGTAGTTTCAGTAGAGAGTTGTTCCACCGGTTGCACAGGCGGTGATGAATGGTTTATCCCCTTCGTGATATTTCTCTTTGGCCTGAAGGGCCGGTTTATTTCAGCCTAATGGCAACGCCTTGGGAATATAAGGCCTCCTCGATGCAGACGCGGTCGCGCGGTAGTTTGGATTGGAACAGGTGGTTGTTTCGACCGGAAGAGAGTTGAGGTAGAAAATAGAAGCTGTTTTTAATCGACGTTTGCCCGTGAAGAATATCTTTTCCAAAGTTCGAAACTTTGGAAAAGGTTTAAATAAAAACCCCCGAGCGTTTTACAACCCGGGAGCTTTTCTATCTAATTTTTGGCTAATCTTATAAATCTTTTACAATATCCTGCGAGTGATAGGTGATGATGATGTCGGAACCAGCGCGTTTGATGGAAGTAAGAATTTCGCGTACGATACGTTTTTCATCAATCCAGCCGTTGGCGGCTGCGGCTTTTACCATCGAAAATTCGCCACTCACGTTGTAGGCGGCGATGGGCATGTTGAAATTGGTCTTCACGCGCTGAATCACGTCGAGGTAACTCAACGCCGGCTTCACCATCACAATGTCGGCGCCTTCTTCAATATCCAGCGCTACTTCGCGTAATGCTTCATTGGCATTGGCAGGATCCATCTGGTAGGTTTGCCGGTCGCCAAATTGCGGGGCACTTTCGGCGGCATCGCGGAACGGGCCGTAGAAAGCGGATGCATATTTGGCCGAATACGCCATGATGGGTAGATAGTTGAAGCCGTTTTTATCGAGCTCCCGGCGAATGGCGCCCACGCGACCGTCCATCATATCGCTGGGGGCCACCATATCGATGCCTTCGTTGGCCAGCGAAACGCACTGTTTAGCCAGCGTAACCAATGTCAGGTCGTTCGCCACATCGCCATCAACGATGGTTCCGCAATGACCATGCGTGGTGTACTCGCAGTTGCAGATGTCGGCAATGATGTACAAATCGGGTACGGCTTTTTTCAGGGCGCGGGTGGCTTGCTGCACAATTCCGTTGTGCTCGCAGGCTACCAATCCGGTTTCATCCTTGTGTTCGGGTATCCCGAAAAGGAGAACCGCCTGGATTCCGATGCCGTAAAGACGTTTACACTCTTCTACCAGCAAATCGACCGACAGCTGGTAGTTTCCAGGCATCGATTTGATGGGGTTGCGGACATTGGTACCCGGACAAACGAACAGCGGCATGATGAGGTCGTCGCGGGTTAAAACGGTTTCACGAACCAGGTTCCTCAGAACCTGTGTTTTGCGCAGACGGCGCAGACGGGTGGTTGGAAATGCCATACTAATTGATTTTTATGTTATTCGTTAAATGCTATGTTGTAATGGCCGGCAATGGCGGCCATTAATCCTTTTGAATTACTCGTGGAAGCGACCACAACGGGTCCGGTTCCGTGTTTTTCTGCCGCTTTGGCTGTTGTATGCCCGATGCAGGCAAGTCGCAAAGCGGAAGGAGTGAGTTGTTTTTCGGTTAGCCGGATAAAGTTATCAATTCCCGACGGACTGGTGAAGATGATCAGTTCGTAATTGTCTGCTTCAATACGTCGCAGAATGTCGCTGTTAATTACTTCCGGCATCAGGGTTTGGTACACTTCCAGCCGCTCAACCTTTGTTTTTCCGGACAGTTTCTCTTCGATGCGGTGACGGGCTAAGTTACCAACCGGCAGCAATACTTTTTCACTTTCTGCAATTTCTTCATACAGTTCTTCGGCAAATTCATCGCCGGTTTGACCGTGATTGATGAACCGGGCCGAATGACCGTATGGTGCCAGTTTGGCAGCCGTTTTCTTCCCAACGGCCGCTATTTTTATTTTCTCCGGAAGGAGGTAGTTGTCCTGAACAGTTTTCAGCTGTTCGAAAAAGCAGTGAATGCCGTTGGGACTGGTAAAAACCAACCAATCGAAGCGGCTCAAATCGTTCAGGATTTTCTCCATCTTCGCGCTAAGCGGAACCGCCTGTATTTCAATCATTGGAAGTTCCAGCAGGGTGGCGCCTTCAGCGGCAAACCATCGCTTCATGTCTTCCGACGTTCCTTTGGGCCGGGTGGAGATAAATACCTTATGTTGCAATTGACTTTGGCTCATGTTTCTTTTTTCCGTTATTCTACCGGACGAATATTTTGCAAAATGGTTTTTCCGCCTTTTCCAATCAGTATAGTGGCTAACCGGATGCCCATTTGCTCACCGTCCGCTTCATTTCCCGTTAAGGAGTCGCTGAGGTATTCCGTTCCGTCGACTGACGAAACAAAGCCGGTGATGGTCATTTTGCCGTTTTCGCGGCGGGTATAGCAACCAATGGGCACCTGGCATCCGCCTTCGAGCGTGCGCAGGAAAGCGCGTTCGGCTTGCCCGGCCAGCCATGTTTCTTCATGGTTGATACCGGCCATCAGTTCGTTGATGTACGCATCGTCTTCTTTGGTTTCGATGGCGATGATGCCTTGCGATGGCGGCGGCATTAGCTGTTCGGGTTCCAGGATTTCGGTGATGTAATCGTCGAGGCCAATGCGCTGCAAACCGGCAGCGGCCATGATCATCACGTCGCAGTAACCTTCCTCCATTTTGCGGAGGCGGGTGTTGACGTTACCACGAATGTCGATGATTTGAAAATCGGGATTGTACTTTAACAACGAAGCACGGCGGCGCAGACTGGATGTGGCGAGAACATCTTCGGAGGTGAGGTCTTCCAGTTTCTTTCCTTCGCGGCTGACCAGTGCGTCGCGGTACTCAGCACGTTCGAGTACGGCAGCCAGTCTTAACCCTTCGGGAAGGGCAGTAGGGAGGTCCTTCAGGCTGTGAACGGCCAAATCGATTTCGCCGGCTACCATGTTCAATTCAATTTCTTTGGTGAATAATCCCTTGTCGCCAATTTTGGAAAGGGCAACATCGAGTATTTTGTCCCCTTTGGTGTGGATGATTTTGATTTCAACAGGCAGATCCGGGTATGTCGATTCGAGCGCTTCTTTCACGGCATGCGCCTGATACAACGCAAGCTGGCTTCCGCGTGTCCCTATCCTGACAGTTTTGTATTCCATAAAAGTAAATGGTTTCTGCGGGCTAATTCCGGTTGAACCGGAAAAGGGTTATTCGTTTACTTTGAACAATTCGTTGATGATGCGCAACGATTCGGCATCGCGGCCATTGTCGGTAATTTTTTTCAGATTCTTGATCAGGATACGGGCGTACCGTTGCGTCAAGTGGTTGGTGTATTCATTCACCTGGCGCTGCACATCTTCTGAATTAATTTTCTTGTATCCGCCCAGCTCTTCCTGGTTGACCCGCTGCAAATTAGTTTTGATGGCTTTGATGGCTGGCCGAAGTGACCGGCCCGTGTACCAATTACAGAATTCAGTCACTACTTCATCGATGATGGGACGGGCACTGTCAACTGCTAACAACCGCTTTTCCGTATTCCCGGCAATGTTCTGCTTCAGGTCGTCGACGCCAAACAAGTGGATATCCGGAAGAGTGCCTGCCTGTTCCTCAATATTCCGTGGAACGGAAAGGTCGATGAGTAATTGTGGTTTCCCGTTGCGTTTCTCTGCGGAAGCCTCCATCATTTTTTTATCGATCAGGTATGTAGGGGAAGAGGTAACTACGATAACAATGTCGAACAGCGAGAGGTGGTCGGGGTAATATTCAAAGGGAATAACCTTTCCATTGTAGCGTTTAGCCAACCGTTCGGCGTTGCCGGGTGTCCGGTTGCTTACCGCAAAATGGCAGGCGCCTTTTTTGACAAGACTTTGCAGTGTAATTCCGGCGGTGTCGCCGGCACCGATAATCAATACTTTTTTCCCGGTCAGGTTGTCAACCATGTTTTGGCAAATTTCCACTGCTGCTGCACTCACCGAGGTAGCTCCCACCTTAATGGCAGTTTCGGCACGAACGCGCTTGCCTGCTTCGAATGATTTCTGGAAGAGCCGCATCAACACGGCGTCGGTCATATTTGCTTTGGTGCAATGCAGGTAAGCATCCTTCACCTGTCCGATAATCTGATCTTCACCAATCACCATGGAATCGAAACCGGCAATCACTTCGAAAAGGTGCCGGGCGACGTCCTTATCTATTTTCCGGTAGAAATATTCGGCGTGCGAATTTTCCAGCTTTTTAAACTGGTTGACTTGCGCCAGAATGAGCTCAAAGGCTTTCTTCGGAGGGTATTTGCCCTGAGAAAAGTAAATTTCCGTGCGGTTACAGGTCGACAATACCACCATGTCGGTGATGTCGGTTGCCTGCTGCACTTCTTCGTAAAAAGGTTGAATTTCCTCTGTCAGGAATGTATATTGTCCCCTAATGTTAAGGGATGCCGTCTTGTGGCTGATACCTAAAAGGCCAATCATTTGCTGCTGATTTGTGGACAATTACCATACAAAAATAACAGATTATCAGGAATATGGCGAATTGTCCTGTCGGTCAATTACATTTCAAGCGATTACTCTCTTCACAATGGAAGAAATTTTTGGGAAGTTTCAGCTAAGGGTTGGCGGAGGCCGGGAGAATAACCGGAAAGCGAGATGTTGCTCCGAAAATTGAGTGGAGACATCAATGATATTATGGACAATTCCGGCAGCATACGATTTTTCTTCAGATACTTGTTGTTCTGATTGATCGAAATGTGTGCCTGCAATGTGGCTGAAAAAATGAACGGTGTCCCCGGAGGCAACATTGCTTTCTTTTGCAATGTTAATGGTATTTATGGTGGTTGCATCAACCGTGTTTTCTTCCACGTTGGGTTTACCCAACAACCACGATCCCAAGCCTACGACGTAGAGAACGAAGAGGAACAGGTAAGGCAATGTGTTCGATAATACTCCGAAGAAAAACACGGGCAGATTATTTAATTATCAATGGATTGTACTCACTTCCTTAGCTACTTAAGTTAAAGGAGTTCTGCAAACTTACTAAATCTGGCTGAGACTCTTTCTTTAAGAATGCTTAAAATTGCGGTGATATATCTCACAAAAAGGGATGGATATTTCGGGGCGAACCGTCGTCAGTACCTGGATTTCATTACTGCCGGAAGGCCGGGCGATGAAGAAAATTGCCAATTCATGAGACCTGCTTTATTTCGGTTTTTTGGTGGCGGAGCCTGGTAAAGAATTTTCTGGCTTCCGGTTTATTTTTCCTGGTCCATGCGTTGTTTGATTTCTTTCCTTATCACGAAAGTGGCCGCAATAATCGCGATGGAAATTCCCAGCCAGCCATAGTGCCGTAACACGTTTGGTTTCATGAAAATGGTGTAGAGGTTCCAGATGGCAAAAAGAGCCATGACAATAATGAGAACAATTTGCCACCGAAGTTTATTTTGGTCATTTTTCATGGTTAAGTACATTAAGGGGTATAATATATGTTTTATTTTGTTGCCATCGGAGTAAGCGGTGGTTGGAATTTCTTCGCGTTTAAATTTTACCTGAATTCCAATAAACCGGTCCTCTTTAAATGCCGGGAGAATAGAGCATTTGTATTTCTCGAATTTCTCCAGTGCCTCTGTAATGGTTTCGTTTGCCTGGAGATTCCCCTTTTCTGTTAAACAATCGATGACAAGTTTATGCGGGCGTTTAATCAGATCGGAAGGAGTCAGTATTCCCATATATTCCATCCTGTCATCCTCAATATCTTTTTATTGATAAAGACTGCTTCCACATTTATATCTTCTACTTCAAAAACTTCGAATTCATTGGGCACTAAGAATTCAAATGATTTAAATACGCCTGTTTTTCCCTGCGAACATTTTTTCCCCAGTATTAAAATATCTTAAGTGGGTGAATGTGTGTTTATTTGTGCGTGGATGATCCAATAATTAATATTGTTTATTTATTCCCACTGAAATAATGGGAGGGGTAATTGATTTTGTGGTAATGTCGTATTATTGTGTGAGGTGATTGGCCTTCATAATACTTTTATCGGCCGCATGCCTTCCTATCTCCACCATCTCTTTAGCCTTGTAGAAGTTGTAGGTGGTGCAGGCGTCGCGTGATATTTCTATGAGGATATCCGGCGGATGATTTTTTAGGTTGGTTTGCCCGATATGGTAGGCCATCATTCCGATGGTTTTGTTGATGACGTCGAAATAACCCAGTTTTTCTTCTTTGTTCGATGGCAAAATTTCCTGCAGGTGTTGATAAAACTCTTTGATTTTTTGCTGATAAGCGGATTGGTCCGCTTTATCTTTTTTTTTCGAAACGACCGGTTTCTCCAATGGAATATCTGCATTGACATTTACGGCAACCAGCAAATCACCCGGTTCCCGTTTGGCATGATTTAATGGAATGTTATTGATGATACCGCCATCGACCAGTAATCCATTTTTCGTTTTCACGGGAGTAAAAACCGTCGGAATGGCCATGGAAGCCCGAATGGCTTCGAAGACACTTCCTGTTTGGAACACCACTTCTTTTTTATTGATAATATCAGCGGCTACAGCGGCATAGTGTATATTCAAATCTTCAATATTGGCATCCGGGATAAACTCTTTCATCTTATTGAGCACCTTGTCGCCTTTCACCAGCCCTTGCGAACTGAGCGTGAAATCAACCAGTGCAAACACTTTCATGCGATCGAGCGAGTAGAGCCATTCCTTGTACTCTTCTATCTTTCCAAGGGCATAAACGCCACCAACCAGGGCCCCCATTGATGTGCCAACAATCGAATGGATTTCGAAGCCTTGTTTTTCCAATTCTTCAATCACACCAATGTGTGCTATTCCGCGGGCTCCACCTCCCGATAAAACCAGGGATACTTTTTGTTTCATCAATTCTTCCTAAGTGGGTTAAGGTAATGATTTTTTATGGGGTTGGTATTCCTGAATTCGTCTTCCGCCCATAGTTTTCAGTTTTAGTATGATGCCCCAGCCGTTTTTAATAATGTCATTGCCAGTATCTCTATTAAGCAGGTCGGTTGATGATAAACGTGACGTGAAAATCATACCAACTCAATCGAAGTAATTTCAGGCAACACGCCCAATCGTCCCTGGTACCCAATAAAACCGTAACCGCGGTTGACATACAAATACTGGTGTTCCTTTTGGTACAAACCGGCCCATTCTTTATAGAAATACTCAACCGGGCTCCATTTGAAACCGGGAATGTCTATTCCAAATTGCATTCCGTGCGTGTGCCCACTCAGGGTCAGGTTAATATCCTGATAATCCTTCCGGACCTGTGCATCCCACTGCGAAGGATCATGGCTCATGAGTATTTTCACGGAAATGTCCAATTTTTCCAAACCGGACACGGCTTTTTTCATATCACCATATTGGGTAAAACCTCTGGCTCCCCAATTCTCAATCCCAATCAACGCAATTTGCTGGCTGTTTCGTTCGAGAAGCACGTGTTCATTTGTCAGCAATCGCCAACCCATATCAGCCTGATGTTGTTTCAACTGCTCCAGATTTTTCATTTTGGCTTCTTCTGAAGGCCAGGAAACGTAATCGCCATAATCGTGATTTCCCAAAACAGAGTATACGCCCATTGGCGCTTTCAAAGCTTTGAATACTTCCATGTAGGGTACAATTTCGGTAGCCCGGCCGTTCACCAGGTCACCGGTAAACAAAATCAGATCCGGCTTTTCCTCCATAACGGCGGCAACACCTTGTGATACTGCCTCTGGGTCATCAAAACTTCCGGAATGAATATCCGAAATCTGAACAATACGAAGCCCTTTGAATTCATCCGGCAAACCGTTTATCGGTATGCGGACTCTTCTCAATTTGTAATTGTACCTGTTGGACATGCCATACACCAGTCCCGAAGTGAGCGCTCCTCCAATCAACAACGCTGTTTGGGAAATAAACGTAAAACGCCCGATTAAACGAGAGCTATCAGTCGGGCCCCCAGCAGGATGGTTTCTGAACGAAAGAAAAAAGCGAACGACGTTAGGAACAATCATGACAACATCGGTCAACAACATAATGGCCGCAATAAGTACCTGGCCAAGAAAGACTGTAATAAGAATATTTACAATGTATTTCAGGGTGGGCGAAGGCCAGGCTGTTCTTCCCCAATGAGGGAAAGCGTACAAGCTCCATAAGGTCGCCAGAGATAAGATTACGTAAAAGAAAAACAGCCACAAATGCAAGCTGCTGTTTGTATTTCGAAGAGCTGTTCTCACGGCCACGAATGTGTAATACTCAACGACAATTACGAAAAGGATAAAAAACAACAGCTGTTTACTCATCAATTCCAGTTTTCAGTTTGTTTTGACAGATGCTTCGCTATTTTCATTCAACCTGAACGCAAGTGAAAAGTAAACGACGAAACACCCCTAATTAACAAGAATTTTAGAAAGATGGTTGACTATTGTCAGTACAATTTTCAAATGAAGAAACTGAGAAGACAACCATAAGTGAATTTTTAGATGTCGGTTTTCGGTGGGTAATGCGAGTCTTGCGTTTGTTATTCTTTCTACATGATGACGCGAAAAATGATTATCTCAATTATATTGCTGTTTATTTCAGTTGCGCATAGGAGTAACCCTTTTTCCCGTTATACAAATCACACCAAATAGAAAATTTCAGAGGCTTAACGTTCAGCGGCATTCTTCGTCGGGGATTCAGGAAAAATTCGACCTGACTAATAGAGCAGTTTTCTCGTGATTTTAAATTATAACCCGTTATTTTGTAATACTTATTTCTCAGAACTCTTCCGGTTTGGCGTTGCGGATGATTTAAATGATGCTTTGAATTTTTTTCAAAAATCTCAACCTGTGTTTTATTATTTGGTTACACTCTATCGTTGCCTGGATAAGTGCGAAGATGATGAACAGCCCGCCAAGGTAATATGCGTATACGATCATGAGTATTCCCAGCACAAGCAATATTGAAGTGTTGAATACTTTCACCCATAGATTGATCACATAAAATTGTAGATTTAGGTCGTTGTCCTTATCTATTTTCCCAACGAATTTCAATATCATTCTCTTGCCTAAAAATGATTTTTCTGCGTCGTAGATTATAAAATTTCCAGATTTTATTTCTCCTAAGTAGTCGGAATTAGTGACAGATTTATTTAGCTGAAAGTCTCCCTGATTAATAGAAAAATCTGCAATCTCCTGAATTTTGGAAAGAAATTCTTCTGTGTTTGATAGATGCAATTTTTTTAGTCTCATTTGAGCTGGTTGAATTATCCATTTACGTTATGCAAAGCTCATCTGTTGAGATGACAATATTTTTTTTCTACTCAGTTGGAATGGGCGAATGATGTTGTTAAAAGAACGATAGTTTGTCCTACTCCATCACGGCAACTACCCGGGCCGGCGCTGCCGAAGCTCCGACAATCTTCAACTGGAAGGCCGCAATCTTAAAGCCTGAATAGGGGAGCGCTCCCAAATTGACCAGCTGTTCCATGTGGTAATATTCTTTATCTTTTCCGACCAGGTGAGCTTCCCAGAATAGTTCTTTGGAGATATCATCTAAAACAGAGAGTTGTATAAGTAGTAACGTTTCTTTTCGTAGTGAAAACCGAAGATATCCATTCCTAAATTCAATTGATTCGGTTTCAGACCAAAATATCACATGTTCTTTGCCAATCGTCTTAATTCTGAACTTATCGTCATCAATGTGTACAAATGATTTTCGTCCGAAGAAGTTTTCCAGGGCGTAACCCATTCCACCAGTCAAGTGGTATAGGCCGTTGAGTAAAAAGATGACAATTCCTATCCAATCCCAGACGCGAAATCCTTGTCCTGAAGAAATCCGGTGCTGGATTAAGAAGACGGTGAACAGGAAGAAAAGAATTCCGATGAAAAATCGAAATCTTGATTTTTTGAAATGGCCGTTTAGGTTTTGTTGGTATTCCATTTTAGGTCGGTTTTTGTTGGTTGAATGACAGAAGAATGGTTATGTGTTCCGAAAGTTAATATTTTCATTGAAATCCACATCACTTTTCGTACATTTCGGTCACTGTTATTTGACCATCTAACTATTGAGCCATGAACCGAAAACTGATATCCGTTATTCTAATTATTCTTACTCTAATGGTAAATCAATCCTTTGGAAAGAACAAGAACAATTCACTGGTGAATCTGGGTATAGCCGGCCTTACTCACGGACATGTGGGGTGGATTTTGGATGCCATGAAAAAAGGCGGTGTAAAAGTGGTGGGTATTGCCGAAAGCAACCGGGAAGTAGCGGAACGGTATGCGAAGCAGTACGGTTTCCCGATGAGTTTGGTCTACCCGACGCTGGAGGAAATGGTTACTAAAACAAAGCCGGATGGGGTAACTGCTTTCGGGCCGATATTCGATCATTTGCATGTGGTGGAAGTATGTGCGCCGCTGCACATTGATGTCATGGTAGAGAAGCCGTTGGCTGTGAATGGCGAACATGCGCAAAAGATGGCCCGTTTGGCCCGTGAAAACGGAATCAGGTTGCTGACCGATTATGAAACGACGTGGTACCCAACCAACCATTTGGCTTATCAAATGGCGGTGGATGAAAAGAAACTGGGTGAAATTCGCAAAGTAATTGTTTGTGATGGTCATCAGGGACCGAAGGAAATTAACGTACAGCCGGAATTTCTGGCCTGGCTGACCGATCCGAAACAGAATGGTGGCGGAGCGGTGGTCGATTTTGGATGCTATGGGGCGAATCTCATTACCTGGTTAATGCAGAATCAAAGACCGCTTACGGTATCGGCCACGCTGCAAACTATGAAACCGGATGTTTATCCCAAAGTGGATGATGAAGCAACCATCATCTTAACATATCCGGGTACGCAGGGAATTATACAGGCTTCGTGGAACTGGCCTTTCAGCCGTAAGGATATGCAGATTTATGGCCGTACAGGAGAATTCTTTGCTGGCAACCGACATGAAATAGATTACCGGTTAGCCGGAGAGGATAAAGAAACGAAGAAAGAGTTGCCTGAACGTTTGGCACCTTACAATGACCCGTTTGCCTGGTTTGAGGCAGTGATAAGAGGTGATATCATCGTCAGTCCCACCGATCTTTCATCGTTGGAAAACAACCTGATTGTTGTGGAAATTTTGGACGCCGCCCGTGAAAGTGCCCGTACCGGGAAAGTTGTTCATTTGTAGCGCTTATCTTTCCAGCGGGAAACGTGTATTAATCATCTTCAGTCGATTCTCCCAATGAGTTTCGCAGGTTGATGAGTGTCGTATTTTCAAAAGGAAGATAAATCTGTTCAAAAGGTTCTTCGCAAACGGCCCGATAGATCGATAAGGTGCGGTCATCCTGCACATCGAAACTCGTAATCCCGCAAATCAACTGGAGCGTCTCTTCTTTGGTAGCTCCCGTTTCCGATGCCAAAATGATTTCGCGCAGCAGGCTTCCTGCAGATGAAACATTCAATGATTCTCCCCCAATAGCCAGCATCCTGTTTATAATCAAATTGACTTGTTCCTCCTGAAGATGAAGTCGCTCTTTTTTCATTGGTTACCTTTATTATTCCGGTTAACGCTTCTTTTGCACATGCGCCGCAAATATACATCCCTTTCGGGGGAAGACAAATATGTTGTATTAAATATTGAAATTCTGTTATTTTTTTTCTGAAAGTATTGAATGAGGAAACCGGTGAAATTCCTCTACATAGTTTCTTTAAAATTATGAATGATAATTCAGTTAAAGCCTTAATTTTGGTTCTTAAAACCGGCGAATCAAACGACCCAACCCAAACCTGATAATTTATTGAATGATTATCAGCGGTTAATCGCTTGGATATTTGATTGGGATATGCTGGCCTGAGATGATCACGTCTTTTTATGTTTTCGTTATGGCTCAAATTGCCTGTATGTTTCGAATGCTAATTGAAAATAAACTAAAAGCACATGAAGAAAGTCTGGAAAATGTTTTTTGCTGCTATGTTTGCACTTCTTATGAGTATACCCACATTTGCAGCAGGAAGATTAAGTGTACAGATTGGGAATTTTACTTCTTTTAAAGAAACTCCCAATGGCGTTTTAATTTCGGCGGACAACGCCAAACTTTCCCTAACGGTTTATGGCCCGGAAGTAGTTAGGGTTAGGGCCACACAGGGCGATTTTAGTGATTTGCCTTCGTATGCAGTTATTGGTCAACCTACCGGAAAATTCACTTCCGTGAAGGATGAAAGCGATAAACTGGTTTTGTCAACAGGCGAACTAACAGTTGAGGTAAATAAAAATCCAATTATAGTTCGCTTTTACAACAAGGACGGGAAGTTGCTGAACGAAGACGAGAAGGGGTTAGGCATCAGTTGGCTGGGGACCGGAACGACCTGTTACAAGAAATTGCAGCCCGATGAGCGTTTTATTGGGCTAGGCGAAAAAACAGGCAACCTCGATCGGCGTGGTTCGGCTTACGAAGACTGGAATACTGACCATTACGGTTACCCGGACAATGCCGACCCACTATATACTTCTCTGCCATTTTATATTGGTTTGCATAACAACCTGTCTTACGGGATCTTCTTTGATAATACCTACAAAGCCACCTTCAATTTTGGCGCATCGAATAACCGGTTTTCCAGCTTCGGTGCGGTTGATGGTGAGATGAACTACTATTTCTTTGGTGGTAATTCAGTAGCTGAATTGCTGAAAGAATATACCGGCCTGACCGGTCGCATGAAAATGCCTCCCATGTGGGGACTGGGATTCCAGCAGTGCCGTTGGAGTTATTTTCCGGACACGGAAGTATTGAACCTGGCCCGCACTTTTCGTGAGAAGAAAATTCCGGCTGATGTGATTTATCTTGATATTCACTACATGGATGCCTACAAGGTGTTCACCTGGAATAAAGAACGTTTTCCGAACCCGTCGGCAATGATCGATTCGCTGAAAGATATGGGATTTCATGTGGTGACCATCGTCGACCCGGGTGTGAAAAAGGAAAAAGGTTACCGGGCTTACGAAAGTGGTTTGAAAAACGATTGTTTTGTCAAGTATCCCGATGGGATCAACTGGGCAGCTGATGTTTGGCCGGGCACCTGCAATTTCCCCGATTTTACTAATCCGAAAGTCCGGACCTGGTGGGGTGATCTTTACAAGGGGCTGGTTTCTGATGGTGTAACCGGATTCTGGAACGACATGAACGAACCGGCTTCGTGGGGAAACATGGTTCCTAACCTGGTGGAATTTGACATGGAAGGCCATAAAGGAACCATGGAGGAGGCACACAACATTTATGGCATGCAGATGGCCCGCAGTACATACGAAGGCGCTGCCAAACTGATGAATGGCAAACGTCCGTTGGTGCTTACCCGTGCAGCTTATGCCGGAGTACAACGTTATTCAGCTATTTGGACCGGTGACAATGTAGCTTCCGATGACCACATGTTGCTGGCATCCCGCCTTATCAATTCCATGGGATTGGCCGGTGTTCCTTTTGTCGGCGCAGATATTGGCGGCTTCACCGGGAAAACCACTCCGGACCTGTTTGCCCGATGGCTATCGATTGCTACATACACACCCTTCTTCCGCAGCCATTCGGAGTATAATTCCCGTGCTCACGAACCCTGGACTTTTGGCGAAGATGTGGAAGCCATTTCACGGAAGTACATCAATGAGCGCTATCAAATGCTACCTTATATTTACTCGGCTTTCGATGAAGCGCATGAAACAGGTATGCCAATAGCCCGTTCATTGGCCATCAATTATACGTTCGATAAGAATATTTACAACCCGGATTTCCAGGATGAATACCTTTTCGGGCCATCGATTCTGGTTGCGCCGGTTTCCAGTAAGCAGATGTTCGAGCGTGTTTATCTGCCTGAAGGCAGTTGGTACCGGAAAAGTACAGGCAAAAAATACGATGGAGGTCAGTCGGTCATTGTGGATGCTCCATTGTCCGACCTTCCGGTTTTTGTGAAAGCAAGCGCCATTATTCCCATGCAATCAACCGTTCAGAATACAGCACAAAAAGGCGATGGTATCCTGCGACTGCATATTTATAGTGGTTCCAGGCCCAATAAATATTTGTATTACGAAGATGACGGAACGACTTACCAGTACCAGGATGGTCATTTCCTGAGACGGGAATTCGTTTTCGACCCGGCGGCAAAGAAAATTACCATTGGCAAAGCCGAGGGAAATTACACTTCGAAATTCAACAAAATTGAGATTGTACTGCATGGTTTCGATGGCATGAATTCAGTAAAAGTGGGACGTAAAACGATGAACCTGCAAAAAGGTGAAGGCAACACGCAAACGCTTACGCTGGATGCAGGCAAAGGAGAGACTGTACTTTCCTGGTAAGGAAATAAATTGAGATGTGATGAAAGCCTGTCGGAGGAAAGTGTTCCTGCCGGCGGGCTTTTTTATGGATTTTTTGTCAACTGTTGTACACCGAAACTGACGAATTCCCAATTACAAACCGAAAGAAGAAAAATCAAGCAATTAGCTTTTCGGACACCCTCGTATTAGATGTTGTTTTGAATCCTGGTTGGGAGATATCTCTCAATGAAAAACATCCGTTGGTGCGACCACTATTACTTTTGTTCATGATTTGTTTCAGGATTTTTCCCGCTGTTTGCGCTCATTTCGGATAAAACCGCTTTCATCTGCTGCAGCTCTTTTCCATAACCGGCCCAGTTATTTTGTTTCAAATACTCATTGGCTTTATTGTAATGGCCGAGCGCCTCCTTCGCTTTCGCCGAAAGGGTAGTCCGAACGATATTTGCGATGTTTTTTACTTGCGGTACCGACAATGAATCCTGTGAGCCGGAGCTGCTAAAAATCGCCTGGAGCGCCTCTTCCAGGGTTTTTTTCATCTCAATATGATCGTTATAAGTAACAATAACCCTTTTCAATTCCGGAATCTTGCCCTGTTCCGATTGCAGATATACCGGTTCCACATAAAGGAATGAATTTTTTATCGGGATGATCAACTGGTTTCCTTTGAAAACCTGCGATCCCTGCTGTCCCCAGAGGGTAAGTTCGGAAGAGATGTCAGGCTGCTGATTAATCCTTGCTTCAATCTGCATCGGCCCGTATATCAACTTATCCTTAGGAAGGGAATATACAATCAGATCGCCGTAATTTGGCGTGTCGCAACGGGCGCACATCCAGGCAATCATATTATCCTTTTTGGAAGGGGTAAGCGGCAGCATGAGGATGTACTCTTCTTTCTGTGTTTCGGGCAAACGCATAATAATGTAATATGGGAACATTTTCTGTTGGGCATTATTGTAGCTCTCATTGGGGACAGCCCAGTAGTCTTCCTGGTTGTAGAATACCTTTGGATCGGTCATGTGATATACATTATACATTTGCGTTTGTATATTAAACAGATCGGTGGGATAGCGGATATGAGCCTTCAAAAACTCAGGCATGTCGCTAAAGGGTTTGAAGAGTTTGGGATATATTTTCTGATAGGTTTGAATAATCGGATCTGTCGGATTAATCACATAGTAGGAAACATCTCCATTGTAAGCATTTATCACCACCTTGACCGAATTATTGATGTAGTTGAAACCACGTCCGCTCAGGCTTTGTGTGACAGGCTCAGAGTAAGGAAACATATTGGTCGAGGTGTAGGCATCGTGTATCCAGTAGAGTTGTCCATCGTCTCCAACTACCAGGTAAGGCTGGCTGTCGTATGAAAGAAAAGGGGCAATGGTTTTGTCACGCTGTGTGATGTTCCGGTAGAACATGATGCGGCTTTGGTCAGTCAGATAGCCGGTCAGAAGAATTTTTATGTCTGAAAATTTCCAGGCAAAAACCAGGCGTTTAAACATACCGGAAATACGAACGCCTCCCTTGCCGGCGTAACTGGTATAAACATTATCGTCGCCTTTCGGGTAATCAAACTCCTTGGCTGTTGTGTTGACCAAAACAAACTGATTGGACTCTTCGCCATAATAAATTCCCATTTGGTCAAGCTTAAGGGGCACGGTGGTTGTCGGGGGGATGTCCTGAACAATTAAATTGGGCATACCGTTAGTCAATATCTCGTTAACGGGGTTCATCACGACGCCGTAACCATGGGTAAAGATCAAATGGGTGTTGACCCATGTTTTTGCCCGATCGGGAATTTGCGAAACGGGCAACTCTCTTGCGGCCAACGCCACTTCTGTATATTTGTTACCGAAATGATAGCGATCGACCTGGACGCTGTTAAAATCGTAATAGAGGCGAATCTCCTGCAATTGCTTATACGTTTGTATCAAAGGCCTTCTGTCCCATAACCGTATATTATCTATGGTGTTGCGGTTTTCCTGAATGTCCTTATTGGTAATCTTTTCGTCGACGGGAAATGGTTTAACCTTAATTTTATTTAAGCCATACGCTTCCCGCGTTAATTTTATATTATTCAGAATATACGGTGTTTCTTTTTGCAGTTCGTTGGGCTTTACAACGTATTGTTCTATTATGCCGGGATAGATCCACCCAAAGCCAATTAATACGAATGCCCATACTCCAACGGCATATAAAATAATTTTCTTTTTCCGGAAGGCCGGAGATAAAAACAAAAGCAATGTGATAACAACGCTCACGATGAAAAGCGCCCAATAGGCCGGGATTTGAGCATGTACATCCATATAGGAGGGGCCGTAAGCTGCTCCGTGGGAGGAATATAAAACATTATACAGTTTCAGGAAATAGGATGCCGAAATGCCCAGCACGAAGAATCCGGTCAGGCTCAGTAAATGTCTTCTGACGGGTTTGGAAACCTGAAAAATTTTTCCGATTGACGAAACAGCGTTGTCAAGCCAATAAGAGATTATAACGGCAATGAAAGTCAGCCCCACCATGAAAAGGTACCAGCTGGTGATGAACTGGTAAACCGGAAGTTTGAATACATAAAACCCGGCATCTTTGTGGAAAATCGGTTCCTGAATACCAAAAGAAGAAGCATGGATGAATTGCAGGAAATTGCTCCATTTATCAACGCCATACGTACCCATAAAGATGCCCAGAAACAAAATCAGTACAGCCCAGATCCAAAAGATTGCTTTCCCTTTGTAGGCCTGCAAAATAACTTGTCGCGGGTCATCTTCCGGCAGGTAGATGTTTTGCCTGCTCAGTTGGCCCCTGCGATGGGCTAAGCGAAGGTGAAGACTAAAGAACAGGACAAAAACCAGGAAGAATAAGATAAACGAAACAATCCTGGCAATAATCATGGTATTAAATACCGAGCTATAGTGCAGATTATTGAACCAGAGCCAGTCGCCGTAGTAATTTAAGAACAGGTTTAACAAGTAGAAAGCCACTAAAATGGCGACAATGATGCTGATGATCTTTCTGTTTCTTTTCATTGGTTTTCCTGTTATGGTGAAGAACTAGAATGGGAAAATACGCGTCGTGGCAGAACGACTGATGCGGTGAAAGTACACATTATTTCATCACAGTATCCGGAATGAGCGGACTTAATATGTTTTCCTGACGTGTTCAAATGGCGATATCCGGAACGATGAACCCGGCTTTCGTCTGATGCGGGGCTCATGCATAAACGTCAGGTTTATGGAAATATAAAGGCTGTGTTCTCGACATGAATGAATCGCAAGCACATGTACTTCATGTTACATCGGCTTCCAACGCGTCTTATTTAATGAAAAGGGATGGTTTAATGCTTCTTGTGCAATTTGGCCTGAATTGGAACAAAAATTTGAAAAAGCAGATAAGGTTACATTGTATCGAACGCTAAAAACATTCCAGAAAAATAAACTGATACATAGCATTGACGATGGAACAGGCTCTGTAAAATATGCTTTGTGTCACGATACTTGCGAGTGCCACCCCGAAGACCTGCACGTCCATTTCCTTTGCGCAATTTGCAATCAAACGTTTTGTTTAAACGACATTCCGGTTCCAACAATCAATCTTCCCAATAGCTTTTCCCTCGAAAGTGTGAATATGGTAGTTAAAGGTATTTGTTCGAACTGTAAAAAATAACTTTGCAACCCGGTTGCATCAACTTTTTTTTATCTTTGACGTTCATATTTTATGATTTTAAGTTTTAGAAACCGGTGAATTTTAAAGGACAACATATAGGAAACTTTCTTACCTTTTTGGCAGGGCTGATTATTTTGGCTCATGCTGTTGTACCGCACCATCACCATTCTGAGATAACGCATTCTCCAGAAGAGGAATCATTATGCGAAAGCCCTGTTCAGGAGAAGCAGACTTCAGAACAAAATGATTCCCATTGCCATGCATTTAACATCCTGGCATCGGATTACTCTATTACTACATCTTCAAATCAGACCAAGTCAGATTATTTTAACTTTTTTACAGTTGGAATCTTTGCTCAAACTTATTTTTCGCCTGTAAAAACTATTACTTCAACTTTTTTTGACCATCAGGCCATTTTCATCAAACAATTCTTCGTTACTGCCCAATCACTCAGGGCACCTCCTGTAAATGCTTAATTTTTATTTGAGTTAACGAACCGGCAAACAAGCCGGGCCAAATGTCTTATACTTAATTCTTTTGTTATGAAAAAGAAGAAGTTAAGCAAGCAACAATTACAGGAAAAACGAAAAATCGAAAATAAAAAGTTTAATCGAACACTTATTATCAGTTTTAGTTTACTGATGGTCGCAACAGTTTCTGTTCTGACTTTCTACACCTATAAGTGCGACACCCGGTTTTTTTATCATAAATGAGTTTGGTACGAAGAAGAAATTCCCGGCGAATGGGCTTGTATGAACGGCGATGACATACAGCTTCATAAATCTTCAAAAGTGTCCTATAAAAACAAGGTGTACTATTTCTGTAGCGAGGAATGTTTTAACCATCTGGTAAAGCATTTTACAGAAGTTGCGATGGTTCCCGATGCTTTTTCAGGCGATTCAATTAACAAGTCCGATGCATTAATCGGGCTAAAAGAAAAAGGGGAACCTGAATTGGTTTACTTTAAGAATAAACAAACGATGAACGAATATTATGAACAGAGAAATAAATAAAGTTTTAACAAATAAAATCAATATGAAATGATAAATAGAATCATAACTTTTTCACTAAGAGTGAGGTTAATTGTTTTATTTATGTTATTCCTTTCACTTCAGGGAATAGCTCAAACGCAAGACACAACAATAACCCTCGAAGACGCCGTTGAAATCGGTGTAAAAAATAACCTGGCAATACTTGCTGTGGAAAAAGATATCGCTGCCACTAAAGGAAAGGCAATCACCGGCCTGGGAGTAGAGGATCCGGAAGTTTCCGGGTCATGGACAGAAATCCCTAAAGGAAGCGGTGTGAGTAATTATAATGAACGTAATTTCACTATATCTCAATCCATTGATTTTCCTACGAATTATATTCACCGGAAAAAACGGGGTGATTTGGATATTGAGCGTTCACAAGTTATGCTCCAGGAAAGGAAGCTTGAATTACGCACCCGGATAGAAAAAGTCTATTACCAATTAGTGGGAAGCCGTGAACAAGTCAACCTAATCAGGGAAAACATCAGTTTGGCCGAAAATTTTCTGGATGCCGCCCAAAAAAGGTATAACGCGGGGAAAGCCCCAATCTTAGAAGTAAAAAGGGCACAAATTGTTCTGTCAAACATTGAAAATGAATTAGCAGTGGCGCAAAGCAATTATGAAAATAATCAGGCGGCTTTAAATGCTCTCCTGGCCTTCCCCGATGAGAAAAATGCCGTACCTGCCGATAGCTTAACGTATCGTTTATTGAATTTAAATTTAAATGATTTACTACTACAGGCAATAGAAACACATCCACTACTATTAATTTATAACCTCACGGCTAAGATTGCCGATAAAAATGTCAGCCTGGCCAAAGGCAGCTATTTACCCAAAATTTTCGGTGGTTATACGGCGCAAAAAATAGGGGGCAACAAATTTCGTGGTGTCGAAGCAGGGATCAGCATTCCGCTGTGGGCGCCTGTAAACCAACGGGGGCAGGTAATGGAAAGTAAAGGAAACCTCGCTGCAACAAAATACAGGGAACAAAATGCAGTACTTGTCCGTAAAGCCAGGGTGAAAGGCGCATACAGCAAGGTTATTGCAGCACTCGAACAGGTCGATAAGTATCAAAGTAACCTGCTTCAACAATCGGAAGAGTTATATAAACTCACCCTGCGCAGCTACGAGGAAGGCAAGGTTGATTACCTGAAGGTACTTGATGCGCAAACATCATATATAAACATTAACAAAAGTTATATCGATGCCCTTGCATATTATAAAATACAAGTGGCTGATTTAGAATTTGAAACCAATCAAAATTTTGTACAATAAAAAAATAATACAATGAAAAAAATACTTTTAATTTTTATAGTTTCTGTTGCCGTGATTTTAACTTCATGTAATAACACGCCTAAAGAGGGCGAACCTGAAGGCCATGCTACCGAAGAAGCTCCGGAGACTGAAGAACACGCCGAAGAAGGACATGGACAGGAGGTTCATATTACCCCAGAGCAAGTGAAAGAAATGGGAATTGTTGTAGAACCTTTAAAAGGTGGTTTGGTAAATTCAAAAATACAGCGCCCCGCCACGGTTAAATTTAACCCCGATAAAACCGTAAAAATGGGCCCGCGTATTTCTGCAAAGGTAGAAAAAGTGCAGGTTGATTTGGGCGATAATGTTTCGAAAGGACAAGCCCTGGCTTATTTAAGCAGCATGGAACTTGGTAAAATTAAAGCCGGTTACCTGAGCCAGTTATCGCATTTTCAGACTAAACAAAAAGCCTATCAAAGGGAGAAAAAACTGTACGGGGAAAAAATTAGCAGTGAAGCAGACTATTTACAGGCCAAAGCAGAATTTGAAAATGCCAGGGCTGATTTGGAATCCAGCAAAGCAACCCTGGAACTATTCGGAATTGCTGCAGAAAACGTGGGCAACCAGGATTACCCGTTGTCATATTTTGTACTAAACTCCCCTCTTTCCGGTGTGGTGCAGGAACGAAACCTTTCGCCCGGGCAAACATTATCGCCCAACAGCACCCCCATACATATTGTAAATAACAGCGAGATGTGGGTGATGGTAGATGCTTATGAGCGGGATATTGCCTACATTCAAACAGGACAGGCTATCAGCCTGACGGTAAAAAGCCTTCCCGGTAAAGTTTTTACGGGCAAGATAGACTGGATATCCAATGCCCTTGACCCGGATTCACGAACCTTGAAAATCAGGGCAGTAGTAAACAATAAAAAAGGCTTGTTAAAAGAAGGAATGTACGGAACCGCGGGCATCATCAATAATGAGGAAAGGAAAAATCCTATTATTCCTGTCGATGCCGTTCAAAAGATAGAAACCGAACAAGTGGTATTCATTCCCGGAGATGAAGAAGGTAGTTTTAAACCTGTAGAAGTAATTACCGGAAATGAAAACAACGGTTGGGTAGAGATTGCCGGGAATATAAAAATAGGTGAGCCGGTGGTTACTGCCGGGGCTTTTGACCTGATGTCCACCATCACTTCAAAAACAAGAAGCGCCGCACATGGTCATTAAAATATTGTTCAAGATTTAAAAAAAGACAAATATGATAGATAAAATAATAAATATATCCTTAAAGAACCGCATCATTGTCCTATTGCTGGCAATAGCAGTAGGCGCTTTAGGATATTGGTCGTACAAAAATGTCCCGATTGATGCTTTCCCCGATGTTACGCCCCCTATGGTGCAAATATTTACTTCCAGCCCCGGCCTTTCACCGGTGGATGTGGAAACGCAAATAAGTTACCCGGTAGAAATATCCATGTATGGATTGCCCGGTATTGAACGTGTACAAAGTACCTCTATTTTTGGCCTTTCGAGGGTTAACGTTTATTTTGAGGAAGGAACCGATATTTATTTTGCCCGGCGGCTGGTGATGGAACGCTTGCCCAAAGCCAAAGAAGCCATACCCGAGGGACTTGGGACTCCTGAGTTAGGGCCGCTTACTACCGGTCTGGGACAGGTATTGATGTACACCCTGGAGGTGGATAAAGACACCAGCTATTCCTTAATGGAAATGCGAACCATACAAGATTGGATCATCAAACCTCGGATGCGGACCATACCCGGGGTAACAGATGTTTTGGGTGTCGGTGGCGATGTAAAGCAATTCCAGGTAAATGTAGATATGAATGCACTCTTATCGCGAAACCTTACGATGGAAGAAGTCCGCGAGGCATTGATTTTAAATAACCGGAATATTGGCGCCTCGTTTATCGAACGTGCCGGGGAAGAGTTCCTCGTACGCGGGTTTGGCTGGATAAAGCCGCACAATGAAGGATTGGAAGATATCCGGAATATTATCGTTTCGGAAAAAAACGGGACACCTGTTACCATCGGGCAGGTTGCCACGGTTGAACACGGCGCTGAAATAAAGCGCGGCACCATGATTGCCAATGGCAAAGAAACCGTGGCGGGATATGTGCTCAAACTATGGGGTTCAAACACACAAAAGATTCTTGATGGAATGGATAAGCAAATCGCCTCTATTAATAATTCTCTGCCCGAGGGCATGAAGTTGGTCCCGTTTTATTCACAAGCGACGCTGGTTGAAAAAGCAGTGGGAACAGTTACCTCATCTCTGGGAATTGGGGCCATTTTAGTAATTCTCGTTCTATTTTTATTCCTGGGCAATATCCGCTCTACGTTCATCGTGCTTATTTCCATCCCTGTTTCTGCACTGATTGCTTTTATAGGCCTCAAATCCATCGGACTGACAGCCGACCTGATGAGCCTGGGTGGCCTGGCCATTGGTATCGGTATGATGGTTGACGGCTCTATCGTGGTGGTTGAAAATGTGATGCGCCACATAAAAGAACAAAAACAAAAAGGAGTTAAAATTTCGATGGTCAGACTGGTAGGAGAAGCTACCCGTGAAGTGGGACGTCCCATTGTTTTTGCAGTTGCCATTATCATTCTTGTTTTTATTCCACTATTTACGCTGCAAGGTACCGAAGGAAAGCTATTTAGCCCCATGGCATATTCCATTTCATTTGCCATGCTGGGAGCTTTAATTTTGGCTATCACACTTACACCTGTTATGACGAGTTATTTAATCAGGGAAAAAACAAAAAATAAAGAACCACGGTTTCTCGGTTATTTAAGAAAGAAATACCGGGTATTTCTGAACAGGACAGTAAAACATCCTTTTGCTGTGGTTAGCGTGGCTGTTATACTCCTGGCCGGGAGTATAGCCATCGTCCCGTTTTTGGGAACCGAATTTGTCCCTACCCTGCGTGAAGGGGATATTGTTATACGTTCCACCCTGCCGCCGGGAGCCAACCTGACAAAAACAGTCGATTACGCCAAAAAGATTCAAAAAGCGATAAACGAATTCCCTGAAGTCGAAGGAGCCTATGCACGCGTCGGGCGGGCAGAAATAGGTAGCGACCCCGAGCCGGTAAACGTGGTTATGACCGTTATCCCGCTACAACCATTGGACGAATGGGAAACGGGCAGGACTTACGAGGAATTGCAGGCGGCCATGGCAGAAAAGTTAGAGAAGGAAGTGCCCGGTCTGGCCAATAACGTTTCTCAGCCCATTCAACTTCGTACCGATGAACTGATGACCGGTATAAAAGCCCAGGTAGCAATCAGTATATATGGGAGAGATCTGGATGAACTCAATGAAATTGGAGCTCAAATCCGGGATATATGTAACGAAACGCCCGGGGCCGTGGATGTGAAAATGCAACAGCAAAGCGGGAAACCACAAATAGAAATTACTCCCGACCGTGCCGAGTTGGCCAGGTTGGGCGTTTCAGTGGATGAGTTTTTTAATACCGTAGAAATGGCTATCGGCGGGAAAACAGCAGGGCAGGTCTTTGAAGGAATCAGGCGGTTTAACATTTACACCCGTTTGCAGGAAGACCAGCGCAGCAGGCTTGACTTAATTCGCGAGCTTCCCATTAAAACAGCCAAAGGGAATGTAGTGCCCCTCGACCAGGTGTCGGATATAGAAGTTTTCGTAGGGCCTAAAATGATTTCAAGGAATAAAGCCAGCCGACGTACCTATGTGCAATTAAATGTTAGGGGACGTGATATGGGCAGCGTTGTTCAGGATATTCAGAGTGCTGTGAAAAACGAAGTGGATATGCCGGCAGGGTACTTCGTGGAATATGGCGGACAGTTCGAAAATCAGCAGCGATCCATGAAACGTTTATCCGTAGTGGTTCCGATTACCTTTGCCCTTATCTTTTTAATGTTGTTTTTTGCATTCGGCAGTCCGCGCTATGCAGCGCTCATATTCTCCAATGTCCCTTTTGCTTTATTGGGAGGTATTTTCGCACTGTTCATTTCAGGGCTCTACCTTTCTGTACCTGCCGTGGTTGGTTTTATAGCAGTATTTGGTATTGCCGTACAAAACGGGGTGGTACTTGTTGATTATATCAACCGGCAACGAAGTGCAGGGAAGGATATGCATGAAGCCATTATTACCGGTTCAGAGCATCGCTTACGTCCGGTATTAATGACCGCCCTGACCACAATCCTCGGGTTGTTGCCCTTGATGCTGGCCAGCGACATTGGCTCCAATGTACAGCGTCCGCTGGCAACTGTTGTCGTTGGGGGCTTGATAACTTCTACCCTGCTTACATTGATAGTACTCCCAAGTATTTACAAATGGTTTGCCCCGCGTAGAAAAGGAGTTGAAATATAATAATTATAAAATTGTAAATTATGAAGGAAATAAAAGCGTTTATTCGAACTAATATGGTAGATCAAGTTATTGACGCCCTTGAAAACCTGCCCATAACACCTGGGATTACTGTTAGTGAAGTCCAGGGATGGGGCCATTCGAAAAATGGTACAGGTGCAAAACTTACTGAAAGAATTAAACTTGAAACGGTTGTTCCCGATGACCAGGTAGAGACCGTTTTGGATTGTTTGGTGAAATATGCCCGTACCGGGGAAGGTCATTATGGTGACGGGGTAATATTTGTTTCTCCCGTGAATGAAGTTATCCGGATACGAAACGGGCAAAGGGGAAAGGAAGTAGTTGAGCATAAAGACTAAAATTGTTACGCCTGCATGTTCCATCATCCGGGAACATGCAGGCTTTATATTCTTATAAAAATGTTTTTCATAGTATAATAGAATGAATTCATGTTTTTGAGATGAACAAGATAATTGTGAAGAAAAAGCCAGGTACAATATCAATTAAAGAAATGCAAAAATTAGCAATGCAACACGGTGGTATGTGCTTATCTAATTCCTACATCAATAGCAAAACCAAATTGTGGTGGCAATGTGCAAAAGGCCATTGCTGGCAATCAACCCCGTTTAGCATTAAAGTTAGAAAAAGTTGGTGCCCGTATTGTGCGGGCAACCAACCTCTGGGGGTGAATGCCATGCATGTTCTTGCCCGTGAAA
The DNA here is from genome assembly GCF_009617895.1 of Prolixibacter sp. SD074. Taxonomy (NCBI): domain Bacteria; kingdom Pseudomonadati; phylum Bacteroidota; class Bacteroidia; order Marinilabiliales; family Prolixibacteraceae; genus Prolixibacter; species Prolixibacter sp. SD074. The sequence continues at coordinate 1,587,008 of NZ_BLAW01000001.1, read as the reverse complement.
GGGGTGGAAAATACCTCTCAAAAGAATATAAGAACTGTAAAACAAAAATGTTGTGGCAATGTAAGCACGGACACAGGTTTCAATCAACCCTCGACAATATTAAGCAGGGCCGCTGGTGCCCGCATTGTCGTGCTGTCGGGGTTTGACTGTTTTATTATACCGCGGGAAATATTTGGCCCCGGTTTTTTGATTAAAACATAATTGACATGAAAAAATATTTTAAAAGTTTGTTTATATGGCAGTTAATTGGTGGTGGGGTTTTCTTTCTGATAGTGTCGCCACTTCTTATCGCAACTTATCAATACGAATTCTTATTTCATGAAACTCCTTTCCTGAAATTAGTATCAAATATTTACAATGTTCTTTTACCACCGACAGACCTTGGCATTTTTATGCTTGACTTAACCGTTTCTGTTGTGGGGATAGTTTTTGCCACTCTTTTCTATCGTTACAAAAAAAGAAAACCGGAAAAGAAGCTTACTACCTCAGATATCCTGAAACTAATTGAAAAAGGTGAAAATGAACGTGTAGAATTCAAATCATCGCTCAGGCATGACTACCGGCAGGTTAAAACCGATAAAAACCTGGAGCATGTTATTTTAAAATCAATTGCCGGATTTTTAAATGGGAAAGGTGGCATCCTGATTATTGGAGTGAATGATTACGGAGAGATTTTAGGATTGGACAATGATTATTGGTCATTGAAAAAGAAAACAAAAGATGGTTTTGAGCAAAGACTAATGTTAATCGTTGCAAATGCCTTTGGCAAAGATATCTGTAGCAAAATACAGGTGTCATTCCATATTATCAACGATAAGGAAATATGCTCCTTATTCATTGAGCGCTCTAAACGGCCTGTTTACTTTAAAGAAAATAACCAAACAGTTTTTTTCCTGCGAACGGGAAACGTAACCAATTCGCTTTCAACCAGTGAAACGGTTGAATATCTGGAATCAAAACAAAAAAAGAGGTTTAAATTCCAGAATATATGATTTTATTATTAAAGTTTTTTCACCAGGGATTTGGTAAAATCGCCTAACTCGAAAATCATCGTCACCGATGGTAAATCACCGGTGATAGTAAATGACCAATCAAGATAGCAAAAATTATTTTGCAAAGAGTGAATACAAATAACCTGCAAAAACAAAAGAAAAAGAAAAAAAGGAGATGAAAATTGTATATCAGGCTTTCTTTATTTTGAACACTTAAAAAGTAGTCTTAAAAACTTTGTACCATGGAATACTACTTCAACAAAATAGTAAAAGGAAATTTTAACGATATTCTGCAGGTAGTAAAAATATCTTTAAAGAAGGAAGACTTTGAATTATTCTATGAAATAGATATGCAGGAAAAAGTTCGCCTAAAACTTGGCAGTATATGTCCTGGATTTGTAGTATTGGGAGCCTGTAACATGGATTTTCTATACAATATTCTCGATATGAAAGGGTAAATTACGGCTTCGTTACCCTTTAATATTGTTTTACAACAAATAATAAGAATGAAGTAAAAGTAGTAGCAATAGACCCCTTTTCTTCCATAAAAGATTCTAATAATGAATTTCTGGTTATTCTGACTTATGCCATAAAATTGAAACTGGCAAGGATGATGGAATCAATCACTACTTCTTATGACTCAAAGTTCCTTTGAAGGTAATTGTAAGTTGCATTGGATTGGGAACTGATTAAAAAAAACGTGTAAAACATTAACATTTTTCTAAAATGAAAAAATATAACCTAAAAAACCTGGACTGCGCTTCATGTGCGGCAAAGGTTGAAGAAGGTGTCGGGAAACTGAAAGATGTAAAATTTGTGAGCGTTAATTTCGCCACTACTTCAATGACAATAGATACTGATGACCTTGAAAAGGTAAAAAGCAAAATAAAAGAGATAGAACCCGAAGTTGAAATTGAAGATGATATTGATAAAAAAACAATTGTTTCTTCAAGTGAACTTGCTGAAAACAAATGGACGATTATTAAAGCAATTTCAGGTATCCTTCTCCTGGTGGCAGGACTGATTTTTGAAGAGGAGCTCCACAATACGCCTTTTCACATCGCCGAATATGCTGTATTCGTGACGGGCTACCTCATCGTGGGCTGGAATGTTCTTGCATCGGCGGGTAAAAACATCATCCGGGGACAGGTTTTTAACGAGCAATTTCTGATGTCGGTGGCAACGCTGGGAGCCTTTGCTATAGATGAAATGCCCGAAGCCGTTGCTGTTATGTTGTTTTATGTTGTTGGTGAACTATTCCAGGATATTGCGGTTGACCGTTCCCGCGGGTCAATAAAATCGCTTCTTGAAATTAAACCCGATTATGCTAATCTGAAAGACGGTGGGGATATCATAAAAGTTTCGCCGGAAGATGTGAACCTTGGAGACGAAATAATAGTTAAAGCCGGCGAAAAAGTTCCGTTGGATGGATTGGTAATTGAGGGGAGTTCATTTGTTGATACCTCAGCGCTTACGGGTGAAAGTGTCCCGCGAAAAATAAAATCAAAGGATGAGGTATTAGCGGGAATGATAAATCAAACTGGATTAATAACCGTTAGAGTTACCCGCCTTTTTGGTGAATCTTCTATTTCAAAAATACTTGAGATGGTTGAAAACGCGTCATCCAAAAAAGCGGAAACCGAAAAGTTCATCACCACGTTTGCCAAATATTATACGCCCGTAGTGGTTTTTGGCGCTCTTCTGCTTGCTGTTTTGCCCCCGCTTTTACTAAGCGGCGCAACTTTTAGCGATTGGATTTACCGGGCGTTGGTAGTCTTGGTTATTTCATGTCCCTGCGCACTGGTAATCAGCATTCCGCTTGGATATTTCGGCGGAATAGGCGGCGCTTCGAGGAAAGGAATCCTGGTGAAAGGTTCTAACTTTTTAGATGCGCTGACCCAGGTTAAAACCGTGGTGTTCGATAAGACCGGCACGCTTACAAAAGGAGAGTTCAAAGTAACAGAAATAGTCACCTCAAATGGCTTTTCAAAGGAAGAAATATCAGAATACGCGGCCTATGCCGAATATAATTCCAATCATCCGATTGCAAAATCCATACTCGAATCCTATAAGCGGGATTTTGACAATTCGAGAATCGGGAAGGTGGAAGAAATATCCGGGCATGGGATTAAGGCAAACATTGACAAAAAGGAAATATTTGTAGGGAATGATAAGCTCCTTCATAAAGAAAACATAGCGCATGACACCTGTGAAATTGAAGGTACGGTTGTGCATGTTGTTGTTGACAGGAAGTACGCTGGCTACATTGTTATATCAGATAGTTTGAAAGAGGATTCCATTGAAGCCATCGGACGTTTAAACAAAAAAGGCATTAAAACAGTAATGCTTACAGGCGACAGCAAATATGCCGCGGGTATTTTCGCCCGAAAGCTGGGCATCAGAGAATATTATACCGAATTGCTTCCTGAAAACAAAGTTGAGCATATTGAAAGAATGTTGAACAAAAACAGCAAAGTTGCTTTTGTGGGCGATGGCATAAACGATGCCCCGGTAATTGCCCGTGCCGATGTCGGCATTGCTATGGGTGCGCTCGGTTCCGATGCAGCAATAGAAACCGCCGATGTGGTATTGATGACCGATTCACCTTCAAAAGTCATTGATGCTATGGATGTTGCCAGGAAAACCAGAAATATCGTGTGGCAAAATATAATTTTTGCCCTTGTGGTTAAAACGGCCTTTATAGTCTTGGGTATTTTCGGGGTTGCCACCATGTGGGAAGCGGTTTTTGGCGATATGGGCGTTGCTTTGATTGCGGTGTTTAATGCAATCAGGGTAATGAAAAATTAGCAATTTGTAAATAAAGTAATTTTGATAAAGTTTGATTGATGCTTAAAAAAGTGAAGTTGTACAAGGAATCGAGTGGACTGTTTGGTTTAATGAGGGGACATATTGAGCTACATGAAGGTAAATCATGGTGGTTGTGTTTTACATAACACCATACCAAATTGAAGCATTTAGGCGATATATCTTTTTAAATAAAGAAGATTTAGAAGAAAAACCTTAAAAGTTTTATCATTTGCTTTACAATATGGCAACAGGAAGCGGTAAGACTTTGATAATGGCAGGTTTGATGTTTCACTTTTACCAAAAAGGCTATCCCAGCCCACAAGCCAAAACTTGTCAATAAGTGTGTTTTTTCCCACGCACGGACTGAAATACGTTGCAGGTAAAATCATAAAATAAAAATATAATGAAAGAAATAAAAGCATTTGTAAAGCCATTTAAAGTAAATGATATATTCCATCACTTACTCGAAGCCGGTTTCCCAAATTTAACGGTTTCGATGGCGGAAGGAACGGGAAACCTTGAAAACTCCGACCCCTCTGTTTCAACACAATTTTCAATCACCAACAGCCAGGTAGCCAAAATTGAAATTGTGTGTAACAAAGAAAATGTGGATAAAATTGTTGCGATTATATCGGAACAAGGACGTACCGGGAACCCGGGTGATGGCCTCATTTATGTTTCGGATGTTGAAAAAGCCTACCGGGTAAAAGACGGGTTGAAAAACGGGAATTAATCAGATGAATGGCTGTGGCAACTTTAGGGTTGCCACAGCTTTTTGGTGTAAATTGCAACTTTAAATATAGTTGGTTGTATTTCAATAGTATTTAGTAACTAACACAGCATTTGCAAAATGACAAACAACGAAATCGAAACGAAACTTGAATCGAAAAACGTAAAACCAACTGCCATGCGAACGTTGGTTTACAAAGCACTTGCTGAATCTGGAAAAGCGCTGAGCCTGGCGGATTTGGAACAACGTTTTGAAAAGGTAGAGCGTTCAACCATATTCAGGGCGCTTAAATCATTCGAGGACAATTTCATCGTTCATACAGTTAATGATGGTTCAGGTTCAGTTAAGTATGCCGTCTGCGATGAGGATTGCACATGTAATATAAATGACCTGCACGTTCATTTTTACTGTATGCGTTGTGGCAGAACACGTTGCATGAAAGAACTTCCAATTCCCAACATTAAACTGCCAGACGGCTACACCTATGATAATGCTCAATTCGTTATTAACGGGGTGTGCCCGCGCTGCGATTAAACTTTGCAACAATGTTGCACTAATTTATTGGTAATTTTGATATTATTAAAATGTCTAACATTAAAAAATTAAACGTATGAAATATTATTTTGAGAAAACCACAGATTATGCTTTTGAAGAAGCAGTAGAAAAAGTAACCGAAGAACTTAAAAAAGAAGGGTTCGGGGTTTTGACCGAGATTGATGTGCAGGCCACATTAAAAAAGAAACTGGATGTTGATTTCAGAAAATACCAAATTTTAGGGGCTTGCAATCCGTCATTTGCACATAAAGCACTGCAGGCCGAAAACAAAATCGGGGCCATGCTACCCTGCAATGTGATTGTGCAGGAACTGGATAATGGCAAAACAGAAGTAGCTGCCGTTGACCCGGTGGCTTCGATGGTGGCGGTTCAAAATGACAAATTAGGTGGTATTGCCGGCGAAATCAGGGCCAAACTTGAAAAGGTCATTGAAAACGTATAATACGGCCGGAATTTAAACCTAAAGTAGTTTAAGAATCCTTGGAAATGAGAAAACAACTGTTGTTATTAACCTTCGCGCTTTTCTGTGCATTCACTATGAATGCACAGGAGGGAGAACGGTTGAAAGTAATCACAGGGGTGCGTGTTAACCCTTTTGTGATGTACGATTTTGACGGCAACAAAACGGAAATAACCCGTATCCATGCCGAATTGGGCGCCATGTTCAATAATAAAACCTACCTGTCGGTGGGATACACGCCCTTTGCCAACGCCATCTACAATTTCAACGAATACTGGTTTGTAGGGTTTGACAAAAAAATCCCGGTATCGTGGGTTTTGGCAGAAGAGTACATGTTTGATGAAAATAAATTTATAGTCCAGACCGGCCCCAATTTCAAATTAGGGAACGTGGGAAATGCCTTTGTATTCCTGTTTACCCCTGTTGATAATATTGACTGGGGCTTGAAAGTGGGCGTCTTCATTCCGTTGAACGTGGTGTTGTATAAAGAATAGCTAACATGTTCAAATCTGTATTTACCGTAAGTAAAATGGATTGCCCCTCCGAAGAATCCCTTATCAGGATGAAACTGGAAGGGCTTTCTGTCATTAAAAATCTGGTGTTCGATATTGAAAACCGAAAACTCACTGTCTTTCATTCCGAAGAAAATCCTGAAATTGAACAACGGCTGAAAGAACTCAATTTGGGTACGGAACACAAAGAAACTATAACTGTCCAACAGGATGAATTTATTGACAATACATCGGTACAATCGAAACTTCTTTGGACGGTACTGATTATCAATTTTGCTTTTTTTATCCTTGAAATCACAACAGGTCTCATATCAAAATCCATGGGCCTGGTTGCCGATTCACTGGATATGCTGGCAGACGCGTTGGTTTATGGACTTAGCCTTTGGGCAGTCGGTTCAACGGTAATCCGCAAGAAAAAAGTAGCAAAACTAAGCGGCTATTTTCAACTGGCATTAGCCCTTCTGGGCCTTTTGGAGGTGATACGCAGGTTTATCAGTTTTGAAGAAGTGCCGGATTTTCAAACCATGATTATCGTTTCGGTATTGGCATTGATTGCCAATTCTGTTTGCCTTTATCTTCTGCAAAAGTCAAAGAGCCGGGAAGCACACATGAAAGCCACCATGATTTTCACATCAAACGATATTATTATCAATACAGGTGTTATTGCGGCAGGTGTTTTGGTGTTGTTGACGCAATCAAAATATCCCGACCTGATTATTGGAACCATTGTTTTTTTGGTTGTGGTGAGAGGTGCAATAAGGATTTTGAAATTAGGGAAATAGATATGTGAAAATTATGGCACATACACACGGACATTCACATGCGGCTGGCAAAAATTACGGAAAATCTTTTGCCCTGGGCATTGGTTTAAATGTAACTTTTATTGCCGTTGAAATAGTTTATGGTTTAATCGCCAACTCATCCGCATTGCTCGCTGACGCAGGGCATAATGCCAGTGATGTGCTCGGCCTTGTTTTTGCATGGACGGCCATGTGGCTTGCATCCATGAAACCACGAGGCAAATACACCTACGGGCTTCGAAAAACAACCATCCTTGTTTCTATTTTGAATGCCCTTCTGCTGTTTGGTGCAGTGGCTGTAATCGCCTGGGACGCTATTGGTAAATTCAAAAATCCCGAACCAGTGGCAGGCAGTCAGGTAATGATTGTTGCCGCCATTGGTGTAGTTATCAACACCCTAACTGCCTTGCTTTTTATGAAAGGCCAGAAAGACGACCTGAACATTAAAGGAGCATTCCTGCACATGGCAGCCGATGCCGGGGTATCGCTGGGCGTTGTTTTGGCAGGTTTGTTAATCAACCTTACCGGCAAACAATGGATTGACCCGGTTACAAGTTTCCTTATAATTGCTGTAATCGTTTGGGGAACCTGGCGCTTATTTACCGATTCCATTGATTTAGCGCTGGATGCCGCTCCCAAGCATATTGAACTCGACAAAGTACGCAACTTTCTTTTATCCCAAAATGGGGTTGAAAATATACACGATTTACACGTTTGGGCAATGAGCACCACCCAAATAGCTTTAACAGCCCACCTGATAATGCCTGAAGGGTTTAGCGATGAATTTATTGCTGAATTACAGGAGAAACTTGTACACGAATTCGGGATAGGCCACACAACCTTTCAAATTGAAAACAAACAGATAGAAAAATATTGTGATACTGATTGTTAAGACATACTAATGGAAATAATTTACAAGTCAACAATAACCTGCCCCGAATGTGAATAGTTGCTGTTAATGTCTTTCGGTCCGCGAAAGTTAGCACCATACCAAAAATTAAATTTCCAAAAATATTTTTTACTTTTACCGTTCAGAAATACATTGATAAGTTGATGAAAAACCGGGTTAAAATATTACTTCCAATAGTTGGCATTATTTATTGCATGGCCTTTTTGGAAATAAATTTTCCCGGTGGTGTTCATCAAACCTGGAACGACCCATACGACACTTATATAGTCACACAGAATAATACTGATGCTCACTCTGCAAATCATTCTTTTGACTTAAACTCACCGAATTTAGCTGTTCTAAGCAGTAATAGTGTTTTCCCAATTATTGTCATAGCCCTTTTCGTATTATTCATCCCGTTTTTTATTCTGCGGTACAATTCATCCGGAATATATCTTACATAACAATCAGCATAAAAGACTTTTTTATTGAAAACAGACTTCTGCCCGGAAGGTTTTTTTACCTACTCCAGTTTCAATTCGAATTTTTCGTTGAACTGAAGATTTCCATCAGCTTTGGAGCCGTCCGGTGTTTCGAAACCTTTGATTTTCGGCGTTTTTCCTTTTCGTATCAACTGTTTTACCTGGTTGTTAGTCAGGTCTTTGTTCATGAAGGAGAATGGAATGCGAAGCGAGCAATTCTGAAAATTGGTGCATCCCCAGGCGGTTTTTCCTTTTACAATGGTTCCTTGGTTGCATTTCGGGCAGGTAAGTTTCTCTTCCTCTTTTTCTTCCAGTTCGATATTGAAATCGTCGGTCAGCACGAGTTTGCCATCTGCTTTTTCACCGCCATTGGTGAATCCTTTAATAACCCCGGTTTTTTTCTTCTCAATCAGTTGTTTGACCTGATTATCGGTCAGTTTCTTTCCCAGGAATTCAAAGGGAAGCCGAAAATTGCACCCATCGCGAAAAGCACTGCATCCCCAGGCTGAGTTCCCTTTTAATATCATCCCTTTTTCGCACTTGGGACAAGTTAGCTGCACCTCTTTTTCCACCTTTTCTTTTTCCCCGTTTCCCCCGGAAGGTTTTGCCTTCTTTTCATCTTCGATGATGGTGATCTCTTTTCGTGGCGAACGTTTTACCTGGTCGACAATTTCCGACACCATGGTTTTCATCTCCTCCATAAATTGCGAAACCTCGTAAGTGCCTTCCTCAATTTGGCGGAGCTTCTTTTCCCATTGGCCAGTCAGTTCGGCCGATTTGAGCAAATCATTTTCGATGGAACCAATCAAATCGATGCCGGTTTTTGTGGCTAAGATGCGTTTTTTATCGCGCACAATGTATCGGCGGCGGAACAGCGTTTCGATGATGTTGGCCCGGGTTGACGGACGGCCGATGCCATTCTCTTTCATTAATTCCCGTAGTTCGCCATCGTCTACCTGTTTACCCGCCGTTTCCATGGCGCGGAGCAGGGTGGCCTCGGAATAATAGCGCGGCGGTTGTGTCATCTTTTCCGCCAGATCGGGTTCGTGCGGGCCGCTTTCCCCTTTTACGAATGCCGGCAGAATGTTCTCGTCGGCCTGTGTTTTGCCGCCATCGCCCTGGTAAACGACCCGCCATCCGGGATGAAGGATTTGCTTTCCGGTTACTTTGAAATCCACTTCGTTAACGGTAGCCAGCACGGTGGTGTTGGCCACTTTACAATCGGGGTAAAACACGCTGATGAAGCGCCGGGCCACCAAATCGAATACCCGCTTTTCGTCAGGCGTCAGGTTGTAGGTGAACACGCCGGTCGGGATGATGGCATGGTGATCGGTAATCTTTTTATCGTCGAAAACCTTTTTCGATTTCCTGATTTTGTCTTTCAGAAGCGGCTCGGTCAGCTGCTCGTAAGGTTTCAGCTTTTTCAGGATACTGGGGACTTTCGGGTAGATATCGTTGGGCAGAAACGTGGTGTCGACACGGGGATACGTGGTTACCTTTTTCTCGTACAGGCTTTGAATAACACGGAGTGTTTCATCAGCCGAAAGGCCGAATTTGCGGTTGGATTCTACCTGCAGTGAGGTTAAGTCGAAAAGCTTTTGCGGTTGTTCTGTCCCTTTTTTCGTTTCCACGGAAGTGATGAAAAGGTCGTGCCCTTTGATCTCCCCCAGTTTCTTTTCCGCTTCTTCCTTAACGGAGAAACGTCCGCTGGTAGCACTGAAAACTGTTTCCCGGTAGGTGGTCTTTAATTCCCAGTACGGTTCCGGTTTAAAGTCTTCAATTTCCAGCTGTCGCTGAACCACCAGGGCGAGGGTAGGTGTTTGCACCCGACCGATGGAAAGTACCTGTTTGTTTTGCCCGTATTTTAGTGTGTAAAGCCGGGTGGCGTTGAGGCCCAACAGCCAGTCGCCAATGGCGCGGGCACTTCCGGCCGCATACAGCAAATCGAAATCGGCGCCGCTGTAAAGTTTCTCGAACCCTTCTTTAATGGCTTCTTCCGTAAGGGACGAAATCCATAACCGCTTGATGGGTTTTTGACATTTTGCCTTGGTGAGCACCCAGCGCTGAATTACTTCTCCCTCCTGGCCGGCGTCACCGCAGTTGATGACCTCGTCGGCCTCATTCACCAGCTTTTCGATGGTGTCGAACTGTTTTTTCACGCCTTCGTTATCAATGAGTTTGATGCCGAATTTACGTGGAAGCATGGGGAGTGTGCGCAAGTCCCACCATTTCCAGCGCGAGGTATAGTCGTGCGGTTCTTTTAGGGTGCACAAGTGGCCGAACGTCCAGGTGACCTGGTATCCGTTTCCTTCGAAATAGCCATCACGGCGGCTTTTGGCTCCCAGGATTTCGGCTATTTCGCGGGCAACACTTGGTTTTTCGGCTATGCAGACTTTCACGCTTCGATTGATTTGTCACCAAAAATAATCAGCTCAAACTAATTCGACGACAAACCGGCGACGAAGTTTTCAACGATATGCGTATTTCCGAAAGCTGGTCGTGGATGGAGGATCTTATCCGGTTATGGGGGCTTACAATCTTTTCAGGGGATTGCCCTGCTGCGGAAATCCTTTTTTATTGCAGAAGATTCTTCGCGATGACTGGGGTTTTGACGGCTATGTGGTATCGGACTGCTGGGCCATCAGCGACTTTTTTCAATTCCAGAATACAGTCAAAGACGCAGCCGAAGCAGCCGCTATTGCCATTAAAGCAGGCACCGATTTGAACTGTGGTGTTTCCTTTTCCAGGTTAGATACTGCCATTAAACGCGGTTTGGTGACAGAAACCGATATTGATAAAGCGGTGAAACGATTGTTCCGCGCCCGTTTCAAACTGGGAATGTTCGACCCGGACGCTCGGGTCCCTTACTCCAAAATTCCATACTGCGCCAATTGTTCCGACGTAAATGACCATTTGGCACGTGTAGCAGCACAGAAATTTCGCAAATGCGCAATTGAAAGGCAAACCTGAGTTTACCCGTGTGGACGATCAGATTAACTTCTACCGGGGCCCTCATTCTCCTTCACCACAGTTGCCTGGCGACGATTTTTCGGTAAGATGGACCGGATACATTGTCCCGCCGGTAACCGGAACCTATCATTTGGGCTGTTGGGGAATGCCAACATTGGACGTGTACTTCGAGGCTAAGAAGATATTGAGTCATAATTCAGGGCATCACGCGTTTTACCATGAACCGGATGTGCAGATGGAAGCCGGTAAGCGATACAAGGTAGTTTACGAATACAAAAACTGGTACGGAGAAGGAGACGCCAAACTGGTATGGGCCATGCCCAATCCGAACATGTTGAAAGATGCAGTAGCTACTGCCGAAAAAGCCGATGCTGTTGTGTTGCTACTAGGGTTGTCTCAACGTCTGGAAGGAGAGGAGATGCCCATCAAAGTCGATGGATTTAAAGGCGGCGACCGTACCAACCTGTTGCTTCCCAAACCATAGCGCGATTTGATGAAAGCCATCAAAGCTACCGGCAAACCGGTTGTTCTGGTGTTGCTCAACGGAAGTGCGCTGGCCATCAACTGGGCTGCTGATAACCTGGATGCTATTGTTTCGTCCGGATATGCCGGACAGGAAGGCGGGAACGCTGTTGCTAATGTTCTTTTTGGCGATTACAATCCGGCCGGAGGATTACCGGTCACTTACTACAAGTCGGTTGACCAGTTGCCTCCGTTCGAAGATTACGATATGAAAGGCCGTACTTATCGTTACTTTACCGGGGAGCCACTATTTCCGTTTGGTTATGGATTAAGTTACACCACGTTTAACTATTCGGATTTAAAGATTCCTCAAACGGTTTCTTCCGGCGGTTCCATCCCGGTTTCCGTCAAAGTAACCAATACCGGCAATCGTGACGGTGATGAAGTGGTTGAATTATACATTACCGGTGAGAAAGCACCTACGCCGCGTCCTATCAGGCAACTGGAAGGATTTAACCGTATCAACCTGAAAGCCGGAGAGAGCAAGGTGGTTAAATTCAGACTTGGCCCTCGTGAACTTTCGATGATTAACAAACAGGATAATCTGGTTGTGGAACCGGGCTGGTTTACCATCTCGGTAGGAGGAAAACAACCTGGCTTTTCTGGACGAGCCGATGCCGCAACCACATCGGTTGTTACCGGACGATTTAACGTGAAAGGAAAGCTGTTTAAACTGAAAAAATAAACCGAAGATTATCAGATGAAAGCGGGGCCTTGCGCCCCGTTTTTTATACCTTTAAAAGAAAAAGAACATGGCTGAGACGGTTAACCGTGTTCCGGTAGCGGCCGGACGCTTCTACTCCGGTTCACCGAACACATTAAAAAAAGAAGTTCACGAGTTCCTTTCTTCAGGAGCTACCTTACCCGAAACCGATCGATTGGTTGGTTTGATTGTCCCGCATGCCGGTTATGTTTTTTCAGGAGGTACCGCAGGAAAATGTTATGCGCGTATTCCGGGAAAAAACGGCATTGAAAGAGTTGTACTGATTGGTTCTTCACATTATGCCTCTTTTCGGGGCGCTTCCATTTACAATATTGGCAACTACGAAACGCCGCTCGGAGTAGTGCCGGTTGATTGGGAAATCTGTGAAAGACTAATTGAAAACAATGATTTGTTCAGTTTTCATCCAGCTGCCCACAGCGAGGAGCATAGTCTGGAAGTGCAATTGCCTTTTTTGCAGGAAAAATTGAAATCGGATTTTCGGATTGTTCCCATTTTGTTGGGACATGTACATCTCAAAGAGTGTAAATTAATGGCAAATCAGCTTATTTCACTGGCCGATGAAAAAACATTGTTCGTTATAAGCACCGACCTGTCACATTATCCGGGTTATGAAGATGCCCGGTTAGTTGATGCGGAAACCATTGAAGCCATTGCTTCCGGTGAGCCGGAAAAATTTATTGACGGACTGGACCGCAACAATGAAAAGCATATGGCTAACCTGGAGACCTCTTGTTGCGGATGGACTTCTGTTCTTACATTTCTTTACCTGGCAAAAGGAATGAAAAACGTCGTCATCCGGAAAGTGGATTACTCCAATTCAGGTGATTCTGCTTATGGCGATCGTGAACGGGTTGTTGGCTATGGCGGACTTGAGGCCGTTGTTCCCGGGGCAAAAACAGTTTACCTGAATGAAGAGGAAAAAGCACAGTTGAAAAAGCTGGCCGAAGAAGCCATCTGGCAATATTTTGAACGGGGAGGACGCGATGATATTGATCCGGAATATCTGCCTCCGGCTTTGCATGAAAGGTATGGAGTTTTTGTTACTGTTTATGTAGGAGAGAAGTTACGAGGTTGCCTTGGCCGTTTCGATGAGAAGGAGCCTTTGTATGAACGTGTCCGTGATTTAGCTATTGCATCAGCTACGCGCGATACCCGTTTTGCACCGTTAAACCGGGATGAATTAAAGAATATGCGCATTGAAATTTCTGTTTTGACCCCGCTCAAGCGAATTCACGATCCATCTGAAATTATTCTGGGGAAGCATGGAATCTACATTCGGAACGGATTAAATACCGGTACATTCCTGCCACAGGTTGCTACTGATCACCACTGGAGTGTGGAAGAGTTCTTAGGCTATTGCTCTAAGAATAAGGCTCATTTGGGTTGGGATGGTTGGCGTTCATCCGAACTGTTTGTTTTTGAATCCGTCGTGATTGATTAATTCTTTCCACATAAGCGTAATTCGGCACAATAATTGATTAGTTAACGTCGTTTTAAACTACACTTAATATAATTGTCAAATTAAATTGGCATATTTGAAGTTGAATAAAAATGCAAATCACAAAAACGAAAGATTTATGGGAAGAAAAGAGTATTTTGAAAGTTTGGAAGATTTGCGTTTGCTCAGAGAATCACTTTTAAGTAAAGAAAATGATGATCCTCTTTTCAGGAAACAATCGAAAGATGATATGATGTGCGAAATTGATAAGCGCCTTCATCAGTTAAAGGAAATTGTAGAAAGAGATTAAGAGAAACGTAAATTGACACTGTCCCGGTAAGGGACATTTTTTTTGTCCATACTTTTCTGGAGAAGCCCCCTCCATAATTATTTTCCAAAGGTGTTAACAAAGCTTTTCCACCATTCTCAACGCCGATAATATTTTTAATTTTGCTCATGTTCGTAAATGAAAAAGTTAAAGGAATTATATCGCCGGAATATTTATGGAGTGATTGGCACACTAGCCTTTCACCTCGTCCTTCTGTCCATTTTTTTGCTGGCGGAGCTGAAAACGTCCAAACAACCGCAAGACGAAGGCATCATTCTCGATTTTACCGAACAGCCGGCACCCAAATTGCCCGGGCCGGAAATTAAGAAAGAAAAAGCAACAACTGCATCTTCAGCCGAATCTCTCGATCGGGGCTCCAATCGGGCTGTTAACGATGCTTCCATAGAGAAACCTACCAAGGATAAGTTCTTCGATAAATCATACAAGGAAGAGATTGAAAAAGCCAAAGCGTTGGTTAATGACGTAAATAAAACGCTTTCGCAGAAGATACCGGAAATTGGCGATATTAAAATGCCGGAGGAGACTACCGAGGGCATGAAACGGGAGGATATTAAGAATACCATTTACAAGGGGAAAAGCAATATTCACTATTCGCTTGAAAACCGGTACCATGTCCGCTTGCCCATCCCGATCTACTTAGCACAGGGCGGCGGGGAAGTAATCGTCGATATCATCGTTGGCCGGAATGGCCGGGTGTTGAGTGCTGAGCCTCGTCCCAATCCGAATATTACCGATCCTATGTTGTTGGCTTACGCGAAGAAGGCAGCCTTGAATACGGAGTTCAACGTTGATCCAAAAGCACCAGAAAAACAAAGGGGAACGATAACTTATAATTTCGTCCCCCAATAGCCTATGGCTTATTCAGTCGTTTTATGATACAAACTGGCTGAAGTTTTTCATGAATTGAACTCTTTCCCATGCAGCGGGATTTCCGGCAGATGAATGCTTCAACAGACCGGTAAAGTCGTCGATGGCTTCAAAGTCCTTCTCAGCCATCCATTTCTTCAATTCTTCAAGCAAAACTTTGATGTGTTTGGGGCCATGTTTATAAATGACGGAGGCAATCTCAACAGCTTTTGCGCCTGCCAGTAATTGTTTCACAATGGCATCGCCGGTGTGAATACCGGTTGAGGCAGCCAGGTCACACTTCACTTTGCCTGACATTAGCGATATCCACCGAAGGGGTTGACTGTAATCACCCGGAGAGGACAAAATCGGTCCCGAAGTAACGGTCAGGTTTTCAGTGTCAATGTCAGGCATCCACGATCGGTTAAATAGGACAATTCCCTGAATGCCAGCTTTTGAAATACGACTTATGTATGATGCCAGGTTCGAGCAATAATATCCTATTTTCAGGGAAACCGGGAGAGTAACAATTTCTTTTACTTGGTGAATAATCGCATCGGTAATGACCAGGTTGTCCAGTTGTTCCCGGTCGTCATCCGACGGGAGGAAGAATAGGTTTAACTCGAGGCCATCGGCACCAGCTTCCTGGATTTCCTTCGCGAGGTACATCCATTTTTGGCTGGAGACACAATTGATGGAAGCGATAACCGGAATTTGAACCGCTTCTTTCGCTTCTTTAATTAGTCGAATATATTTCCGGACGGAATCTTCGTACAGCTCCTCTTCGGTAAAATCGAGCGTTTCGGGAAAAAGGAAAGGCCGGCCAGTCATTCGGTGCTCGGTTTCCTTCATTTCGAGAATAATTTCCTCTTCGAATAGTGATTTTAAAACAACGGCAGCCGCTCCGTTGGCTTCCAGTTCTTTTATTTTTTCAACTGAATCGGTAAGCCCTGAGCTGGCAATTATAATGGGATTCTTCAGAGAAAGTCCCATGTATTTCGTCGATAGATCTGTCATAATGATAGCTTTGCTGGTTATTGTACTTCGCTTAAGATACAAAGTTTAACCACAAAAAACCATTATTCGATTGAAAACCTATTTCGAGAGTTTGAGCAGAAAATTCAGGCTGCATTTAAAAATTGTAGGTCAAACCGATACCGAGGAACTGTTTTAACTGAACTCTGGGGCCATGTTCCACTCCGCTGGAATCGACATATTTGATGTTATCGTCATATTTTAATGTGGCACCAAAGTTGGCTGCCAGGAATTTATTGATTTGCATATTAAAACGAATATCCCAGTTTACATCAATGTTTTGTGGTTTATCCAGATAATTGGAGAAGAGGTCGAGTTTCGTTTCCAAATCAACATTCTTCAGTAAATCGGTCTGGGTGTAGGAAAATTTGGCATAGGCACCAAATTCGGCCCTGAATTTGTCACCCGGATTGACGCCAAATGCCCCGGCCATTGACAGTGAATCATCCACTAGAAATGTGAATTTTGTACTAACTGGTGAAATTAATGCTGAAATACTCTTGTTGGGCTTGTAATCAAAACCCAGAGCAAAATTCATGTAACCTGGAGCCATGAAGTTGGAAATGTAAGTAGTCTTGTTTGGGTAATTATATCCCTTGGCCAATTGGGTTCTGAAATCGTACAGGGCTGACAGGTACCATTTGCCGTCGATTTTATAGCCATACTTGGAAGAAAAGCTTAATTTATCGACGCTTTTGCGCAGGTTCTCGTTGTTGTTTTTAACAAAGCCGTACTGCATATTAAAGGAATTGTCCCAGGCATGATTGTTCTTCTTTTTATTGGCATTGATGTTAAAAAGAAAGGTTCCTGAAACCGAACCGTCTCCGCCTTCAGCCCAATTGGTCAGCGTAACCTGTGAAAAATTGAGCGAACCGTTTCCGTTGATGCTCCAATATTTTGTTGTGTCAGACGGCGTTTGCGCATGAAGCGCAAACGTTTCCGTTAAGATGACAATGAGGAAAGATAATTTTTTTAGCATGTTGTTAATATTCGTTTGGTTAGCCATTATTTTTCATTGAAAAGGTGTACATCCCTTTGTGGAAATGGAATGGAAATACCTTCTACATCAAATGATTTTTTAACTTTTTCGGTCAAATCAAAATATACTCCCCAGTAATTTGCAGCTTCTACCCAGGGCCTGACGACAAAATTCACGGAACTATCGCCCAATTCATGTACTGCTACAAAAGGAGCCGGATCTTTGAGTACCCGCTCGTCTTCTTCCAGTAACCTTTTCAGGATATCGCGGGCTTTGTCGATGTCATCCGAATAACCAATTCCAAATTTCATATCGACACGGCGGGTTGGCAAAGCCGAATAATTGGTCATACTGCCGGTTGCCAGGCCTCCGTTGGGAATAATCACCCGTTTGTTGTCGGGAGTGTTCAGAATTGTATTGAATATCTGAATCTCTTTTACCGTTCCCATATGTCCCTGGGCCTCGATGAAATCGCCGACTTTAAATGGTTTAAAAATGAGGATGATGACACTACCGGCAAAGTTTTGCAATGTTCCCGACAGGGCCAAACCAACGGCAAGGCCTGCAGCAGCCAGAATGGCAATAAAGGAAGTCATCTGGATACCCAGCATACTTGCAACGGTAATAACTAGAAGAACTTTTAAGGAAATATCAAGTAAGCTGATTAGAAAGGATGACAGAGAAGGATCAAACTCCCTCTTCGTCATGGTTTTTCGTATCAACTTGTCTAATCTTTTGATGATCCAAAGTCCGATAATCAGAATAATGACAGCATAAACCAGTCTAAGTCCCCATGATTGGATAAGCACCCACGCTGCAGGGGTGTAGTTGTTCAGGTTTTCCATTTTTTTTTGTCTTTAAGTTGTGTTAATAAAGTTTGAATGACTCGAAGTGAAATTATTCTATTTACATAGAATAAATCTAAATAAAATAATGCAAAATATGAATGAACTTTGGCAATTACTCAATGAAATGGCCATTTATCTGCTCATTGGGTTTCTTTTTGGCGGCATTCTTCATGTTCTTATTCCAAAGGAACGCGTTAGCCGATATCTTGGGAGAAAGAATACGTTATCGGTAATGAATGCAACCTTATTGGGAATTCCTTTGCCACTTTGTTCCTGCGGTGTGGTTCCTGCCGGAATTTCATTTTACCGTAACGGTGCCTCGAAAGGTGCAACCACGTCGTTCCTTATTTCGGCACCTCAAACGGCTGTCGACCCAATGTTGGTAACCTATTCTTTGTTAGGATTACCGATGGCACTTATTTATCTTATTTTGTAGGGACGAATGATCAGGGTGTAGTGTTCGCATATGAAACCTTCTGTGAACGGTTGCGGATAAACGCTTATATTATGATAAATAACCTAGGGCGATTATCGGAGGAAAATGATTGGATAATGGGTGAATTGGCTGACATATTTTCATCATTTTTCAATGATTTACATGTCAAAAATTCCTGATAAACAGATTGTTGTAGACAAAATGTCTGTTATTTGCAATTGGCAATAAGTTTGCTATTCGTGTGGAGAAAAAGAGAAAGAAACAAGAAGTCGATGAAATCTGGTGTCTCCGTTAATTGGTCGGGATGACTCCGATTTTTATCAACGAAAAAATTAAAAATACCGACATGAATTTTAACAATTTTACCATTAAAGCGCAGGAGGTTGTGCAGCATGCCATTCAGGTGGCACAGGGAAACAACCAACAGGTAATTGATACCGGACACCTGTTTAAAGGTTTGTTCAGCAAAGCTGAAAATGTCACTGGTTTTCTTTTGAAAAAACTGGGGGTCAATGGTTCGGTTTTGCAGCAAGCATTAGACCAGATTGTCGCTGGCTACCCGAAAGTATCAGGCGGTGAACCTTATTTGTCGCCGGCAGCGAATACGGTCGTTCAAAAAGCGACAGGGTATTCTCAAAAGATGGGCGACCAGTTTGTCTCGGTCGAGCACTTGTTGCTCGGTTTACTCGATGCGGGCGATCAGGTGAGCAAGATGATGAAGGACAGTGGAATCTCCAAAAAGGAATTGGAAGCTGCCATAGCCGACTTGCGCAAAGGCTCAAAGGTTGACAGTCAAACCGCGGAGGATACATTTAATTCGCTCAACCGGTTTGCTATCAATTTGAATGAACGCGCCCGTTCGGGAAAACTCGACCCGGTTATTGGCCGTGATGAAGAAATTCGACGGATTTTGCAGATTTTGTCCCGCCGGACTAAGAACAACCCGATATTGATTGGCGAACCAGGAACGGGAAAAACAGCGATTGCCGAAGGTTTGGCTCACCGTATCGTTCGGGGCGATGTACCGGAAAACCTGAAGACTAAGCAAATTTTCTCGCTCGATATGGGCGCGCTAGTGGCTGGCGCCAAATATAAGGGCGAGTTTGAGGAACGGTTAAAAGCAGTGGTGAATGAGGTGGTGAAGGCCAGTGGCGAGATCATTCTTTTCATCGACGAGATTCATACGTTGGTGGGCGCCGGTAAAGGCGAAGGTGCGATGGATGCTGCCAACATCCTGAAGCCTGCACTGGCCCGGGGTGATTTGCGTGCGGTTGGTGCGACTACCTTGAACGAATACCAGAAATACTTCGAAAAAGACAAAGCGCTGGAGCGCCGTTTCCAAATTGTGATGGTGAACGAGCCGGATACGTTGAGCGCCATTTCCATCCTTCGTGGATTGAAAGAGCGTTACGAAGGTCACCACAAGGTAAGGATTAAGGACGATGCCATTATAGCGGCAGTGGAACTTTCACAACGGTACATCACCGAGCGGTTTTTGCCTGACAAAGCTATCGACCTGATGGATGAAGCAGCCGCCAAATTGCGGATGGAGATGGATTCTCTTCCGGAAGAACTGGACGAAATCGAACGGAAGCTGAAACAACTGGAGATTGAGCGGGCTGCCATTCGACGGGAAAACGATACCCGTAAGCTGGCTAACCTCGATGAGGAGATTGCCAACCTGAAGGCAGAACAGACGAAATATCGTGCTTCATGGCAAGCCGAGAAGGATGTGATTGATGCGGTTCAAAAGCATAAGTCCGAAATAGAAGAGATGAAGCTGGAGGCGGAACAGGCTGAGCGGCAAGGCGATTATGGTCGCGTGGCTGAAATCCGCTATGGCAAAATCAAAGGTGCCGAAGAAGAAATCCAGCGTTTGCAGACCGAATTGGCTAAACTTCAGGGCGAATCCTCTATGATAAAAGAAGAAGTGGGAGTAGAGGATATTGCCGAAGTTGTAGCCCGCTGGACCGGAATACCGGTTTCCCGGATGATGCAAAGTGAGCGGGAAAAACTTTTGTACCTGGAAGATGAGTTGCACAAGCGGGTGGTTGGCCAGGATGAGGCGATTGCAGCTGTGGCTGACGCAGTTCGTCGCTCGCGTGCAGGCTTACAGGATGAAAAACGGCCGATTGGTTCATTCATTTTTCTGGGAACAACAGGTGTGGGAAAAACTGAACTGGCGAAGGCGCTGGCTGAATATCTTTTCGATGACGAGAACATGATGACGCGAATCGATATGTCGGAATACCAGGAGAAATTTTCGGTAACACGATTGATTGGCTCTCCTCCCGGATATGTGGGGTACGACGAAGGTGGACAGCTGACCGAAGCTGTTCGACGGAAGCCGTATTCGGTGGTTTTGTTCGATGAAATCGAAAAAGCGCATCCCGATGTCTTCAATGTGTTGCTCCAGGTACTCGACGATGGCCGGTTGACCGACAACAAAGGACGTTTGGTCAATTTCAAGAATACCATCATTATTATGACTTCGAATATTGGCTCGCACATTATTCAGGAGCGGTTCGAGAATCTGAAAGATGAAAACCGTGAAGAGGTGTTGGAGCAGACCCGCTTTGAGATGTTGAACCTCTTGCGGAAGAGCATTCGTCCGGAGTTTCTGAACCGTATTGATGAGACGATCGTGTTCACTCCGTTGAATCATGAAGAGATCAAAGAGATTGTGCGTCTGCAGTTCAACCTGATTGCAGAACGGCTGAAGAAAAGCAATCATGAAATCTCCATTAGTGAGGCAGCAGTGGATTGGGTGGCTGCTTCGGGGTTCGACCCGCAGTTTGGCGCCCGTCCGATCAAACGGACATTGCAACGTTTTGTCCTGAATGACTTGTCGAAACAGTTGCTGGCAGGAACCATCGCAGAGGACAAACCCATCATGGTGGATGTGGAAAACAATACCCTGGTATTCATGAATTAAGAAAATGAAATCCCCCGGTTGAGAAACGCCGGGGGATTTTTTGGTTTTTACCGCAAACTGACTTTCCGGACAACAGCCTGTTCGTCGTCAGTCCAACGAACAAGATAGATTCCGGTCCCGGGCTGTAGCCGGGCATGATTGGTGTGGTTGATTGAGTATTCAGTTATTTTCTGCCCAATAAAGTTGAACACCTCCAGTTTTCCGTTCAGCAGTTGTGGTGTTGTAACATGAAGGATTTTTCCGGAACTGTAGATGCGAACTTGGTCATTGGTTAAATCATCAAGTCCGGTTCCGTTTTTCAGATGCAGCATTAAACTGTTGTTGTTTTCTCCGGCGGCAGCATCGTATCGCAATGTATCGCTACTTCTCAAGTCAAGTGTTTCGCCGGTAATTGTATTTTCCAGCGAAATAGTAATTCCGCCACGGAATGAGTTAGAAACTTCACCGGTAATGCTGAGTTCGCCGGCATCAGAAATGTACAATCCCAGCGGGAAACTTTCGGGATAGGTTTTTGCCTGGTTGATGGCCAGTTTCTCACCTTCCTTATTGAACCAAAGCTGCGGTACCCCGATATCGTAGTACACTAATTTTCGCGAATCTTCATTGAAATCCAGTTCATCGCTGTTTGTTTGGTCGAAACGAACTAAAGCGAAATCTTTCCCATTAGGGCCAGTCACTTTGAGCCGGACAAT
Organism: Prolixibacter sp. SD074; assembly: GCF_009617895.1. Taxonomy (NCBI): domain Bacteria; kingdom Pseudomonadati; phylum Bacteroidota; class Bacteroidia; order Marinilabiliales; family Prolixibacteraceae; genus Prolixibacter; species Prolixibacter sp. SD074. Next base: position 1,565,006 of record NZ_BLAW01000001.1, on the reverse strand, counting down.
ATAATCTTCGGGTATTCCTTGTTTCAAGAAATATTGGCCGGTCGGGACACAGTCGTCCAGATTAACCGAATAATTCCCGGCAGTGGTTGCTTCCACGAAGAATCCCTGCATGGGAGGAATCATATCCGTAAACCCGGGACTGGTGACTGTGCCGTCAGATGAAACCGTTAGATAGGTTTTGGCATTCGGATCGAACATGTAAGCTGTTCCCGTTGTGTTGGTTTGATCGGAAGTCGACCAATTGATTGCTCCCAATCCAGGGTTACCAACAAAGTTGAAGTTATTGCCTCCATCTTCGAAACTTAGGGAAACAGACTGAATCCCGGAAATACAGCTTCCGTTGAAGACGAGTCCCAGCTCGTTGCGGGTACTGTAAAAGCCGTATCCGGTCATGGGTGATAGCGGCAGTGTTTGGTCGGACACATAACTCCAGGCGCTTTCATCTGCCGGTTGAGCGTTGTCGTAACGAATCAGGTATACCATGCCATACACTGGTTCGAACATGGCAGCGGTGTTGTCTTTTACCGGCGGGGTCAGGAAGAGCCATTTTCCTGCAGTTAATGCCCGTTTGGCATAGAGGATGCATTCTTCCGGAACATATTGCTGACCACCCAGCGAAGCATCCGACTCGAGTACCAGTGTTTTCGGGTTGACGGCTGCGGTAAGTACCGGGTAATGGTCAACGCCGGATGGAATGATGCCTTTCATCGTTCCATCCGGAATTCCGTTGTTCCAGTTGGCGGCATTGTTCCAGTTATTATTCTGTGTTCCCAACCACGTTGTTTCCAGGTTGGGGGATGCGGCTAATGTTTGTCCGGTGTTCACCGCACCAAATGACGATTCTGCCGGGTCCTCCCAGGTGAAGTCTTCGTAGTAAGAGCCTGGGCCGGTCAGTTGAATGGAGAAATTAGCAGGAGTGGTAGTAGTCTCTTCCGGAGCAATTTCGATTGATGTCAGTCCTGTAGCATCACCTTCGGTTGCAGTAACAGGCCCTTCGTAGCTAATGAACTGCACAATTTTGTGTTGATATGAAATGGCTAAACCATCAGGGCCTTTTTGCAATTCATCACAGTCAATCAGGATGAGCGAAAAGGTAATTTCATTCACAAATGATACATTTTCCGCTAAATTAAATTCATCTATGATGGTCCCACCATTTCCATTGTAGTGTATGAGGTTAAAGTCGTCAAGCAAATAGTTTTCTGCATTTTCGAGTATGATTTCAACCTGTGCGTGATCGTCAACACTGTCACTGTAATGAAACTCATTAATCCAGGCGTTGGGTAAGTCATCCAGCGGTGTGATAAGCGTTGTTTCGGGAATCGTTCCGTCTGTTTTCACATTGGTTGTTTCATCACTTCCCCGGTAGGGAATGATTTGTGCATACCAACGTGTTTCGTTTCCGGGAATATACACTTCAGCTGCAGTTGTATCCTTATCGATGACAATCAACGCCTCATCGTCACTAAAGTCGGTATCTTCAACCGGACTGTCGCCGTCGACGGGCAAATGAGGAGTTGTTTGACTGAAGAGGAGAAGATAGCCGTCAGCAGCTGCTTCCCCGCTGTTTGCATCCCAAAGTAAAGTAAAAGTGTTACCGGTTTGTCCGGCCAGTCGAAAGTTACTGACCTGGTTGGCGGGCTCTGTTTCCATTGCGGTTCCAGATAGAGACACCAATACCGTTTCCGGGAGTTCGGTTGTTTCGTGGGTGATATCTCCACTCATCGTCCCTGGGGCATCCGGGGCAAAACGGACATGGATGGTTGCGGATAATTCACCGTCTGTTCCGGCGAGTGAAAGAGGAGCTGTATTTCCCTGCCAGTTGGTTTCATCGGTGGAAACGTCGAACCCGGCAGGAGGCGTAATAACGAGGTTGTCCCTCAAATATTGGGCTGTAACTGTATAAAATGATGTCGCAGAGTTCTCACCCGTAACCACGTCACCAAAATCAGGAAGACTTTCGACTGAAACCGTTACTTTCGGGGCTGGTTGATCCAACGTAGTGACTTTTCCGCTGGAAATCTCACTTTCCTTCACCGAATTGTCTTCCATCAGCCGTATAGCCTTCAGTTGACAATAATAGGTGGTTGAGAATTGAACGGATGTCGCTTCGTATGAAGTAACATTTCCAATATCTTCATCCACAATGGGATTGGTGTAGTCCGATTCTGTACTGATGATCAGGGAATAGGATGTTGCCTGGTAACTGGCCTGCCATTCCAGTGTAAACTTATTATAGTCAACCGAACCTGCCTGTAAATCTTCGGGTGCGACAGGAGTACCGGCTGTAATTTCAAACGAAGCTTCGGCGCTCGTCGCTTCCTGTTGGGAGTTATCAGTTGCTTTGATTTGGTAATAATAAGTACCGTCCTCAAGAACAGGTAAATCCGCTTTCCATTTTGTGCCCGATGAATAACTAAGCGTAAATGACTCCGTTAAGTTACCCGGGGGTGTTCCGTAAAGCATGATAGCTGAAATGACTTCGCCATCATCTGAAATGGAAGCCGAAACAGTGTTGTTTCCGGTTACTTCGGTGTCCGTCATGGGCGAAGGCTTGAAGGTTACACTCCCGAATTCGGGAACCGGGTCGTTATCGAAGAGGGCATTTTCGGTATCATTGCTATATGGAACGGGTGGTGCCGGAGGTCTGGTCTGTGCGAATGAAGGGCTTTGAAAGATAATAATCAGGCTAATAAGGAAAAGAGTTGTTGCAAAATTATTCATATTCAGAAAGATTTTGGTTGTTAGGTTAATAATGTATTGTTGTCTTGTTAAGAACGTTTGGTGTTTTTCTCTTTTCCTATATATAAGTTACAATAAAATCGTTTGTTAGCAAGTTTTTAAAGAGATGTTTTATAACAACTGGATAGGTAATTGGTATGATTTATGAATTGTTATAAGAGTTCAGAATAGCAACGATAGCTAATGTTTCAGCCCTGATTTATGAGGAAAAGAGTTTGCAAAAAAAAAAGCGTAACCAAAAAACTGATTACGCTTTGCCAGCGGAGAGAGAGGGATTCGAACCCTCGGAACCCTTTAGAGGTTCACACGCTTTCCAGGCGTGCCAGTTCAACCACTCCTGCACCTCTCCATCGGTGCTGAACTCCGGCTAATTTACCATGACTCCGGGGCACAAAAGTAGGAGATTTTTTTTGTCCGCAAAATATTTTCTTCAAAAGAAAAAAGGGGGCAGGTCTGGCTTTTTACTTGCTGGTCGCAGGAACGTCTTCCTTCCGGATCACGATCTTGTCCTCCTTAATGTATTTCCTGTTGCCTGTATCGTCAGCTAACCGCACTGTCACATCAACCGGAGTTCCTACTTTCCAGTTGGGACCGTTAACAGCGGTGAGTTCCATGAAACCTCCTGGTATATCGGTTAATTCTTTATCAAACTTGCCTTCGTACCCATCAAAACTCATGTCGCTGGGACGGATGGCGTATATTTCGGCATGTAATCCTTTAGGTAAAGGTTTTCCGCCTGAGGCTATTATTTGAGCGATAATCGTAATGCCCTCACTGTCGGTATCGGAACGCGTTTGAAGGATGACCTCCGAATGAATGTGGAACTCTGTATCATCTAAAAGAATGACGCTGGATGCTTCGCAGGGGCATGGCAATCGGGTGGACGCACATGATGTCATCAGTAACAAGCCAGCTATATAAAAGAAAATGTTCAGTTTCATATCTGTCGATTTTGAGCAAAGTAATAAAAAGCCTTCGATTAATATGGGGGAATGTCAAGGGTTTTTTAGTTTACTTTTCATAGCTTTGGTACGCCTAAATGAAATGATAAAGATGTCAGAACAATTGAATCACTGAAATTTATATGACCAAAAACTGATAGGTATGAAACGAATCTCTTTGTTTTCACTGATGATTGTATTATTGATGGTAGGGGGATGCAAGAACTCCCCAAAACAAGATGCCGGGCAGGAAGACGTTGTTGCACAGAAGGTAAAAGCGTTTTCGAAAGTTAAGCTGACGACTGATATGAGTCAGCTTGATGAAAATCAGGGAAAAATGCTGTCGCTGATGTTCGATGCGGCTGATATCATGGATGATATTTTCTGGCAAGAAGCTTACGGCGATAAAGATGCGTTGCTCACCAGTCTGAAAACACAGGCAGAGAGGGATTTTGCCATGATTAACTATGGTCCCTGGGAGCGCTTGAACGGCAACAAACCATTTGTGGAAGGAGCCGGCCTGAAACCAAAAGGGGCAAATTTTTATCCTCAGGACATGACGGAACAGGAATTTAACGACTGGAATGATTCCACAAAAACCAGTCAATACACCATCATCCGTCGTGATAAAGAAGGTAAGTTAATATCGATTCCTTATCATGAATATTTTAAGGATAAGATTGAGAAGGCTGCATCGTTGATTCGTCAGGCTGCAGAACTGGCTGAAGATCCGGGACTGAAAAAGTACCTGGAATTGCGTGCCGAAGCCTTGCTGACGGATAATTATTACGACAGCGATATGGCCTGGCTCGATATGAAGAACAACACCATTGACTTTGTGGTGGGGCCTATCGAGAATTATGAGGATCAGCTTTTCGGTTACAAAACATCGCACGAAGCGTTTATCCTGGTAAAGGACAAAGAGTGGAGCCAACGACTGGCTAAGTTTGCAGCGCTGTTGCCTGATTTGCAACGGGCATTGCCTTGTCCTCCCGGGTATAAAACAGAAATGCCGGGCTCCGATTCCGATCTGAATGCATATGATGTATTATATTATGCAGGCGATTGTAATGCCGGTTCCAAAACCATTGCTATCAACCTTCCCAACGACGAGCGCGTTCGGGCGGATAAAGGCAGCCGGAAACTGCAGTTGAAAAATGCGATGCGTGCCAAGTTTGACAAGATTTTGGTACCGATTTCCGATCTGCTGATTGCTCCCGGCCAACGTTCGCACATCAAGTTTGATGCTTTCTTCGAAAATACCATGTTCCACGAGGTCGCTCACGGATTGGGGCTTGGAAAAACTATCGACGGTAAGTCAACGGTACGGGAAGCATTGAAAGATACTTACACTTCTATTGAAGAAGGCAAAGCTGACATCCTGGGACTGTGGGTGATTACCAAACTGCACAATATGGGGGAATTGTCGGGTGAAGGCCTGATGGACAATTATGTGACGTTTATGGCGGGAATTTTCCGTTCCGTGCGTTTTGGCGCTGCCAGTGCACATGGAAAAGCCAACATGATCAGGTTCTATTATTTTGAGCAGCAGGGAGCTTTTACCCGGGATACTGAAACCGGAACGTACCATGTCGATTTTGATAAAATGAAGAAGGCGATGACTGCTTTGTCGGATGAATTGCTGAAAATCCAGGGCGACGGCGATTATGAGGCTGCCGCTAAACTGATAAAAGAGAATGGTTACATTCGTCCGGAACTGCAAAGCGATTTGGATCGTATTTCTGCGGCCGGTATTCCGAAAGACATTGTTTTTGAACAGGGAAAGGCTGTCCTGGGACTGAAATAAGCCGGCCCGGGTCTTATTATATAAAAGTTATCACGCAACTTATCAGATCGTTTTACTCATCTTAAAGAAAGCCCAATTGAATTGTATTGTTTTTTTAGTAACTTGATATACAATTTAATTAAGCAGCTAAATGTTAAATCAATATTTAAATTAACTTACTTATGAAAAGGCTTTTCCGGGTGCTGATGGTGATGATGATCATTAGTCTGTTCTTCTCCTGCACCGAGAAGAAATCGAAGTATGTAACCCTTCAAAAGACCGATTCCAACGGTTATAAGTACGAAGAAGTGATCAATGATCCATTGAAAACCCGAATCTACACATTGGATAATGGATTAAAGGTCTATTTGTCTCAGAACACAGACGAACCCCGTATTTTTACTTTTATCGGCGTGCGGGCCGGTTCATTGAATGACCCGAAAGAAACAACGGGACTGGCTCACTATTTCGAGCACATGATGTTTAAGGGAACCGATGAGTTTGGTACCAATGACTGGGGAAAAGAAAAGGTACTGCTCGACTCCATCTCCGGCTTATTCGAAGCCCACAAGGTTGCAACTGATCCGGAAGTGAAAAAAGCCATCTACAAACAGATTGATGAGGTCTCGCAGGAAGCTTCGAAATATGCGATTCCGAACGAGTACGACAAAATGGTTTCCACAATTGGGGCAAAGTATACCAATGCGGGTACATCATATGAGTTTACCGTTTACATGAACGATATTCCATCCAATGAACTGAATAAGTGGATCAACATGGAATATGAGCGTTTTAGCGATCCGGTTCTTCGTTTGTTCCATACTGAACTGGAAACGGTGTACGAAGAATTCAACATGTCTCAGGATAACGATGGCCGCCGGCTGAACCGCGCTATTATCAGTGATCTTTATCCTGGGCATCCGCTGGGTACCGATGTAATTGGCCGACCGGAAGATTTGAAAAATCCGTCGATGGTTAACATCATGAATTTCTATCATACCTGGTACGTTCCAAACAATATGGCAGTTATCCTGACTGGAGATCTCGATTACGATAAAACCATCCAGATGGTCGGTGCCACTTTCGGTAAATATAAATCGAAACCGCTTCCGGAAGTAAAACATGCTAAACTGGAACCGATTGAGAAGCCGGTAGTGAAGGAAGTGTATGGACCGGATGCTGAGCGGGTGATGCTGGCTTATCGTTTCAGTGGCTATCATTCGCCTGACCGGAAATATGTGACCATGATTGACTACATCCTGACCAACTCGACGGCCGGGTTGATCGACCTTGATTTGAATCAAAGTCAGAAAGTACTGAAAGCAGGCAGCTATAGCAACTTTCACAACGAATATGGCGAACATCGTTTGTATGGAACACCACGACAGGGACAGTCGCTTGATGAGGTTCGTGACTTGTTATTGACAGAGATCGAAAAAGTGAAGAATGGCGAATTTGACGATTGGCTGATTCAGGCAACAGTGAATAACCTGCGTTTAAATGCCATTCGTCAGAACGAAGGAAAATGGAGAGTCTTCAATTACCTGAATTCCTTTATCAAGAAAACCAACTGGGCAGACGAACTGGCGTTTTACGATGAAATGGAAAAAATTACCAAAGACGAATTGGTGGCTTTTGCCCGCGAGCATTACAAGGATAACTATGTTCTTGCGTATAAACGGACAGGAGAAGCCAAAGGGCTGGTGAAGGTCGATAAACCGGAAATTACGCCTATTTCCATCAACCGGCAGGATCAGTCGAAATTCTTCACCGATTTTACGGCGCAGAAGGTAGAGCCTCTGAAGCCCCGGTTTGTCAACTTTGAGGAGGCTATCGATGAAAAGCCGCTGGCAGAAGGAGTGAAGATGGATTATATTCCCAACGAAACCAATGAGCTCTTCCAGTTGGATTATGTAGTCGACATGGGCCGGAACCACGATCCGTTGCTCGAACTAGCGGTCAAGTATTTGCCTTACCTGGGAACCGATAAATATCCGGCTGCTGACCTGAAAAAGGAATTCTATAAGCTGGGAGTTGATTTGAATGTGAATACCGGTAACGACCGTTCCTATGTGTTCATTTCCGGTTTGGATAAGAATGCGAAGAAGGGAATGGAACTGCTGGAACATTTGCTGGCCAATGCCCAACCCGATCAGGAAGCCTATGATAAAATGGTGGAAGGAATTCTGAAAGAACGTGCCGATGCCAAGCTGAACCAGTACCAGATTCGACGTGCTCTTCAGTATTACGGACAGTACGGAAAGGAGAATCCCTTCACCAATGTGATTTCGGAAGAAGGACTCCATAAAGTTGATCCGGCTGTTTTGGTAGCCAAATTACATGAATTTAGTCATTACCCACATCGCGTATTCTACTATGGCCCGACGTCCTCCGAGCAGGTTTTTCAGATGGTGAAGGAGGGGCATCAGATTCCGGCTGAGTTGAAATCGATCCCGGCAGAAAAAGAATTTGCGATGCAACCGACAAATGAGAATAAGGTCTTCTTTGTGAATTACGATAAATCGCAGGTTGATATCCGGATGATGTCCCAAAGTTTACCGTTCTCGCCCGAAACGTACGTTAATTCGCAGTTGTTTAATGAATATTACGGCAACTCGATGAGTTCAGTCGTATTCCAGGAAATCCGCGAATCGAGGGCTCTGGCTTATTCTGCATGGGCCGGATACAGTGCCCCATCGAAGAAAGAAGAACCTTTCTACATCAATGGCGCCGTGTACACACAAGCCGATAAAATGATGGATGCGATTGGTGCCATGAACGGTTTGTTGGATAACATGATTTCCGATAATCGTCTGTTTGGAATTGCCCGCGAAAGCGTGATGAAGAATATCCAGACGGAGCGCATCAACAAAACGAACATCTTCTGGACCTGGTTACGGAACCAGCGTTTGGGTATCGATAAGGATATCCGGGAAGATGTTTATAACAAGGTTGAGAATTCGGACATTGCCGATGTGCAGAATTTCTTTAACGACCATATGAAGAACCAGCACTTTACTTACCTGGTGGTTGGAAACCGGGATGACGCCGATTTGGATGCTTTGAAAAAAGTCGGTCCGGTTGAAGAGCTGGCGCTCGAAGATATTTTTGGATATTGATTTGGCTTGTGCCGGAGCTGCCCCCGAAATACATAAGCCCGTCTTAACAGGTGAACTGCGGAGAGGCCCGGTAGTGTTCCGGGCCTGTTTTTTTGCTGCGCATGAAAATAAAAGGATGATAAATTCTTACTTTTAGTCAATAGAAAGAAAACGTAAACGATGGAAAGTCCGGAAAACTTTGCTCCAATGGGGCTCATATTCGATATGGACGGTGTGATCATAGACAGTAATCCGCTGCATAAAAAAGCCTGGCGTACGGTTTTCGGGCGGGAAGGTATTTCCATCACCGAAGAAGATTTTACCAATTTCATTTTTGGTACCACCGGCGATTCGGCTATCCGGATCCTGATGAAACGAGAGATGGCACAGGAAGAGGTAGACAGTTTCAATCAGGCTGTCGATGCAGAATACCGGAGCATGGTAAAGCGGATGGACGGGGTGGAACCCGTTGAGGGATTGCGTAATTTCCTGGAACAATTACGTTCAGCCGGATACAGAATCGTTGTAGCTACGTCGGCGCCGACTAAGAATGTCGATATGGTAATGGACAAGCTTCAGTTAAGAGAGTATTTTGAATTCATTATTGACCGGGCCCGGGTAACCCACGGAAAGCCACATCCGGAAATCTATCTGGCTACTTTGGAGCAAATGGGCATGCCCGCTTCGCAATGTGTCGTTTTCGAAGACTCCCTGGCAGGAATAAGAGCCGCTGTCGGGGCGGGAATCAAAGTGATTGGGGTAACCACCAGCCATTCGGATGATGAACTCAGGAAAGCCGGGGCCATTCTGACGATCAGCAATTTCGATGAAATGAGCGCGGAACATATTTCAACCCTGATAGGGGGTAATTAGATGTATCCAGTCCGTATGTTCAAACTTTCTTCTGGGTAGAAGAAAAGAGATGAACAACAAAATTCAGATTTACTTTAAGCGTCTTCATGCCGAAGAAGCTGAACGCTTGCAAACACTGGGCGTCCGCACGGAACAGGTACGCTACGGGGAGCTCCTCAAATTGCTTCACCGATTAGGTTTAAGCATCAATAAAAGAATTGTCGATATGGTAAAGTCAAGTGGTCCATTTTTCTTTACGGTGGCTGCAGCCGGCGATTTCCTGATGGTACACCTTTTCCGCAAGGAAAACCGGGAAAGCTGGATACAGGGCCATTCATCGGAAATTGGATTTGGCAGAGGTTTAGGTTAATCATAATCACATTTATATTGTTTTTCTACTCCATCTGTGAACATTATGGCCTGTCTGAACGCTGTTGTAATCGGATATTCATTTATGGATTCTGCATGATTAAACGTAAATTTAGAGACATTTAAATAGCATGACATTTACATCAAACAAGATACAATAATGACGATTTCTGAAAGTACAGGACAGGTTCCGTTTAACGCATTTCTCAACTCGCTGAAGGAGACAATGAAAAGTGTTTTTTATGAGCGGGACAACATTGAAAAATTCATTCAGCAAAGGGGTTTTCCTGCCTTGGTATTGCGTGACATCATGTCCCGGAATCCGTTATCGGTAGCCATTCCTGAAGCCTATGGCGGCAGGGGCGTAAAGGTGAAGGAGTGTTTGGGCGTTCTGGAAACGGCGTCGTACGAGTCGTTGCCATTGTCGTTGGTATTCGGCATCAACATGGCCCTTTTCCTGGAACCGGTGGTGAAATATGCCCAGGATTTGGTTAAAGGCGACATCTTTAAACGGTTCATGAACAAGCAGAACATGGGGGGACTGATGATTACCGAGCCCGACTATGGCAGCGATGCGTTAAACATGCATACATTTAATGTGAAAGAGGGGTCACACTATCATATTCAGGGAACCAAGCACTGGCAGGGGTTGACGGGTATGGCCGATTACTGGCTGATGGCCTCACGCTCCAAAAATAAGGACGGCCGTCTGGCACGCGACATTGATTTTTTTGTTTGCGACGCCCATCAGCCCGGGCAGCGTATTGAAGTAGAAGAGTATTACAACAACATTGGATTATACCCGATTCCTTACGGGAGAAATAAGATCGATATCAAAGTACCCGAAGAGAATAAACTCCAGCCCGAAACAACAGGGCTTAAGTTGATGATGGATTTGCTCCACCGCAGCCGGTTTCAGTTTCCGGGCATGGGAATGGGCTTTATCAACCGGATGCTGGATGATGCCATCAGGCAGGTGACTTCCCGTTTTGTCGGGGGCAAGTCGCTAATGTCGCTTGACCAGGTGAAGCACCAGATTTCCCGTATTCAAAGTGCGTTTACCATTAGTTCTGCCATGTGTTCGCGCAGTGCGGAACACAGCGGTATCGAGCATGATTTATCGCCCGATGCGGTGGAAGCCGGCAGTATGAAGGCATACATCACCGACCTGATGCAGGAAGCAGCCCAAACCCTGACGCAATTGATGGGGGCCAACGGTTATAAAGCTGAGAGCGTGGGCTCACGGGGCATCATGGATTCGCGTCCATTCCAGATTTTCGAAGGTTCGAACGACATGCTGTACACCCAGGTTTCGGAAGGTGTGTTGAAGATGATGCGCAAGCAAAAAGTGACGAGCCTGTTGGATTTCTTCCAGTCGTACAACCTGACCGATCGCGCTGCTGATTATTTCAAGTCGCTGGTCAACTTTAAGGTCAATTTTGATTTGCCACAGCGCAAAGTGGTCGATTTGGGCAAAATTATCAGCAAGGTGATTGCTGCCAATCACGTGGTTACGCTTGGTTCGAAAGGTTTCCGCAGCGATTTGATTCAGGAAAGCATCGAAACCATCCGGCACGATATTGCCATGTTGGTGAGCTCATACAAGTTTCAGACACAAACGGCTCCGGTAGTCGAATATCATGAGAATAGCTCGTGGCTGAAGTTCAGTTAAGCGTTTCAATCAAAAATATGAGAAAGGGTGGATATCTTCCGGCAGCCGGATGAATCCATCCTTTTTTTTGTTTAACACTTAAAACTTCTTTAACAACAGTAACCACAGTAACAGCGAAGTGCAACCTGAAACCTGTAAATCAATGAGAAATGAACAATGAATAATAAAGAGGACGATTAGGCTAAACCCCAAAACAGAACATGAAACCTGTAAACGCAATACAGAATAAGTCTATATAAGAGGGTAGATCGTTGATGCAGCTAAATTTCAGCTATCTTGCGCTAATTGAATGACAATAGCATGAATAAATAAAAAGCTGAGCGTTGCCTGACAGGCAGTGGCGGCACGAAGGATTTGAAGAGGAAGGACAGATAATTTTCCGCCTGCCGGAAGTCTCCAAAGGTTAAAAAGAATACCCATAAGCCACTCTACCCGTACATTCCAACGTTTACCGATTAACAAATTACATTATGGCAAACACCCATTCGTTTCATATTCCCGTTATGGGAATTGGATATACCATTGATACACCTTTAAAAGTTGCACATTTAGGCATCGATTCTGTCATTTCGCTGGTAGATGATATGTTGCTTGAAAAACTGCGCAAAATGTATTGCGAGAAGTTTGAAATGCCTTACCAGGAAATCACGGAAAAGATTGAAGATTTCCGCGCCAAGCGGATTACTTCCTATCTCAACCTGGTGAACAGTGTGGCCGAACGCAAGCTCGAAGAGTTGAAAAGTGCGGCGTTGGAAAGGAGAGAGGAGATAAGGGAATACTTCAACTTGTTGCCCGACAGCTCGACCATCAAGCAAGAGTTCAAAAAACGGACGGCTAAGTACATCAATTGGGATGAAGTCGGTAGCTGGCTCCGGGAGAACCTTTCGCTGGGAAGCATCGATGTGAACATCATGACCAAGATTGATAAAGACAATTACCTGAAAAAGGAAAAACTGCCGGTAGAATATAACGATGCACATGCCGCGTTGCGCGGATTTGCCCAAAGCGATTTGCATTCGAGCATTGTGCTTTCGGCGGGTATGAACCCACGTTTGTATGGTTACCTGGAACATTTCGACGACTTCTTCCCTGATGAGAATGGTTACATCCAAAAGAAAATTGTGCTGAAGGTAAGTGATTACCGCTCGGCATTTATCCAGGGCAAATTTCTGGCGAAAAAAGGATTGTGGGTTTCGGAATACCGGGTTGAATCGGGGTTGAACTGCGGCGGTCATGCTTTTGCCACCGAAGGTAACCTGATGGGCCCCATCCTGGCCGAATTCCGGGACAACCGGAAAGATTTGATCCAGGGCGTGCACGAAATCATGGTACAAGCCCTTGTTGCAAAAAACCGTGTGGTTCCGGAGAAAGAACTTCCGCTGAAAATAACGGCGCAGGGTGGTGTCGGTACCGCTGAAGAGCACGAATTCCTCATCAATCATTACCAGATTGATTCAGTAGGATGGGGTTCACCCTTCCTCTTGGTTCCTGAAGCAACCAGTGTGGATGACGAAACCATGAACAAACTGGCGGAGGCCAAAGAAAAAGATTTGTACCTGAGTAATATCTCGCCATTGGGCGTGCCTTTTAATAACCTGCGCGGTAACACCAAGGATGTGGAGAAAATGCTCTGGGCCGAAGGTGGCAAGCCGGGAAGTCCCTGTCCGAAGAAATATGTGGCGTTGAATAATGAATTCACCGAAAAGGGAATTTGTCCGGCATCGCGGCAATACCAGCTACTGAAGATGAAAGAGCTGAAAAAAGAGGGCATGTCCCCGGAAGCTTACCAGGAAAAAGTGAACCAGATCATTGACAAGTCGTGCATTTGCGTTGGACTGGGAACCTCAGCGTTGAAAGCCCATCATCTCGATACCATTGAAGAAGGAGAAGGGGTATCCGTTTGTCCCGGACCGGATATGGCCTATTTTGACAAGGTCGTTAGCCTGAAGGAAATTACCGATCACATCTATGGTCGTGGTAACGTAATGGGGCGGGCTGACCGGCCTAATATGTTTGTTAAGGAACTGAATATTTACCTCGATTTTTTGAAGGATAAGGTGAATGAGGCCAAAAAATTGGTGACGGTAAAGCAGGTGAAATACTTATCTTCTTTTGCGGATAATATCGATAAAGGAATTACCTATTACCGGGGGCTGTTTGGCGGTTCTGCGAAAGAGAAATTCAACGACGGCAAAGCAGGCATTTTAGCCGGGCTGGACAACAGTAAAAATACACTGCAACGTCTGGTTGGAGAAATTGAAAGTTTGAAGTGAAAAACATCCCTGCCGGAAAGTCTTCCCAGGGAAGAAGTCCATCTCTCCCCGGAAAATATTGGTCGTGAAAACAGCACCGAACTGCCCCCGGATGTTACAGAAGTACTGGAACGTGAACCATCCAGGTGGTATGTGCGCAGGATCATCCGCCATAAATATGTATTAAACTCGCAAAGCAGTAATCTAATGACTGGATCACCAAATTCTTTCCCGGAGAAAACCACAGTGAAAAATCCTGCAGCAGCTGGTTGCAGTATCCGCTGGAATTTTTGCCGGGGAAATAACCTACAACATCATCTGTCCGCCATTCACAGGCAGATAATTCCCGGTGATGAATTTGGATTCATCGGAAGCATAAAACAGCACGGCTCCCGCGATATCTTCAGGTAACCCGATTCTTCTTAATGGAGTCATACCGGCAACCATCTTTTCCCTTTCTTCCGGCATGGAGCTGGTAGCATCAGTAAGTACAAGGCCGGGAGCCACCACGTTGACGCGGATTTGCATAGGCCCCATTTCAAACGCCAGCGATTTTGCAAATGCATCCAACGCTGATTTGGCTGTTGAATGTGCCGAAAATCCTGTATTGGGCCTTCTTGACAAACCACTGGAAATAATAATAACCGAGCCTGATTTCCGTTCTATCATGGACGGGAGCACAGCCTTCAAAGTCCAGAAACTCGCTTTCACTTCATGTAAAATCTTTTTTTCAAAATCTTCCCAGGCTTGTTCCATAAAAGGCGCGTTCTTAAAATTACCCCCGGCATTCAACACCACAATGTCGATTTTCCCAAACTCACGTTCAACTTCCCGAACCATTTTATCTGACTCTTCACGGTCAAAAACATTGGCCTTTACAGCTATGGCACGTCCATGATTCTTTTGGATAGCAGCTACCACTTCAGCAGCTTTTTCTTTACTTTGATTGTAATTTACGGCCACTGCAGCGCCGTGTTCTGCAAGTTTAACAGCCGTTGCGGCCCCAATACCCCGGCTTGCTCCGGTTACAATTGCAACTTTTCCCTTTAACAACATTTTCATCCCCTCTTTTTAATGTTTCTCTTTTTCAAGTTTCAGTTTTTCAGAAATCATTAAATCCCCCTGTGCCATATTTTCATAGGGATTCTCTTTAATAAAAACCACGAAAGCTTCTCTTGGGATATCGGTTATTTCACTGGCTAACTTTGTAAAGCCTTTGGCCAGGGCTTCTTTTTTTTCATTCGGAAGGAAAGGCCCTTCCATCGTGATTACTGGCATAATTTTCAATTTTTCAGATTAATAATTCAGTCCATTTCGTCCCCTCAAATCTTATACATAGCTGCAAAATTAAGTTTTTCCACGACAAAGTATTCTGAAATATTCTTAAAACGAATGGGCCCAGTTTAAGAACATATTTTTAAAGTTTGCATCATTGGCATATTTAACCTGAGAACGCCCTCCCAATTCCGCTTAAAATTGTTAGTTATTGCCCTGCACGTGCTTCCAGTTGCTTCCGCTTCAGCGTGATGAGGTGGCCAATGGGTTTTCCATCCCGGTAGGTAATCACCCGTAAAGTAATTGGCCCATCCGGCAATTCAACCAGGCCGGTGTATCTGGGACAGAAATTGTCGGGCATGGTGTCGTCGATGGTGTAGTAAATCGCCAGGTCAGGGATTTCGGTATTCATGACCAACATTAACTTACCATTTTCCTTTTTTGTGGTAACTTCTGCATCGTAAACGGCCTTGGAATAATTGATTTTCCCGATGTCGGCACGTGAAAACTGGTTCTCCATCCGGGTGGCAAAGTTATTCCAGTTTTTGGCTGATTTGGGCGACCAGAACACCTCGGATAGGGCCCAGGCGCGCGGATAAGTCATATAATCTACATATCTGAACGTTGGGGTTTGCTCGGTCCATAAATTACCCTGGCCTCCGAGAATGTATTTGGGATCGACGCCATCGGGTACCGGCTCAAAACTATAGGTTTTCGATACGCGCAGATTGGCATAAATAGGCGGCTCAACCGTCGGCTCTCCCTGGCAATAGTCGAGATAGGCATAAGTGGTCGGGGTCATGACTACTTCGTGTTTCATTTTCGCCGCTTCAATTCCGCCTTTCATTCCGCGCCAGCTCATCACGGTGGCATTGGGGGTGATGCCGCCTTCGAGAATTTCGTCCCAGCCCAACAAACGCTTTCCTTTCGACTCAAGTATTTTTTCAACCCGGTTCATGAAGTAACCTTGAAGCTTTTCTACATGGGTGATGTCGAGCTTTTTCATGAGCGCCTGGCAACCCGGATCTTTTTCCCAATAGCCTTTGTAACACTCATCTCCACCAACATGAATGTACTGGTTGGGAAAGAGTGCTGCCACTTCCGTGAATACTTTATCGAGAAACTCGTACACTTTTTCGTTTGACGGATCCAGGGTATTGTCAACAAACATCTGGAAAGTACCGTCGTCATTCCATTTCGCAAAACTTGAACCCGGATTTACTTTAACACTGGTATCCTGTGTGCAGCAAAGCTCGGGATAAGATGCAATGGCGGCCATGCTGTGTCCGGGAACATCGATTTCCGGAATGATGGTAACATAACGCTCTTTGGCATACTGAATAATTTCCCGGATGTCATCCTGTGTATAATAACCGCCAACGGTTGCTTTCTCGCCGGGTTTTGGAGCTTCGCGATCGCCAAAGTGTCCATAGCGTTTTACCCGCCATGCGCCTAACCCGGTGAGTTTGGGCAGCGATTTGATTTCGATGCGCCAACCGTTATCGTCGGTCAGGTGCCAGTGGAAAGTATTGTATTTGAACCGGGCCATCTGGTCGATGTATTCTTCTACCTGCTCTTTGGTGAAGAAATTACGACTCACGTCGAGCATCAGGCCGCGCCAGGTAAAACGTGGGTAATCAGTAATAGATACTGAAGGGACGTTCCAATCCCCGGCGGTTTTTACTTTGCTCTCAATTTCTTTTGGGAACAGTTGGAGCAACGTTTGCATTCCATAGAACAGGCCGGCTGGTTTGTTGGCGGCGACAACAATTCCTTTGGGATTTACATCCAGCGTGTAACCTTCGTCTCCCAGGGTTTTGCCGGTTTTGGTGTTCAGGTTGAATTGAATGGTTCCCTCAGTTCCCTTCTTCGCTTTCAGGTTAAAACCCGTCGGCGTATTGATTTTTGCCGTGAACATATTCGCAACATGTTCTGCATCAGGCATGTTGTATGCAACAGAAGATGCGGGTGTGATGGAATAAAACCCATCAGCCGGTTCCACATTGACCGGTTCAGGAATCAGGTTCAGACTGTTGGTTTGTCCGTTAACAGTCGCAATTGTGCAGACAAGCAACAGGAAAAGCAAGTTTCTCATCGTTTTTATTTAATGGATTAATAATCAGTTGAAGATTAGGCCTGCGTAGTTGAAAATTGACAACGTTGCCGATAAATATAGAAAATGTTCTCAATGATCAGGCAGGTTTTAGAAAGGTTCTTGTCATCACAACAAAGTGTAAAAAAAGTATTTGTTCGAGCTGGCTACAAAGTTATAGATCCATTCGTTGCTTCAACCGGAACCGATTAATAATTGCCCGTCTTAATTCTTTCCTAAATTTCATTGGTGATGAGTCAACTTTTCATTCAGTTTTGTATTTTAGGCGGCGCTTCGATGGTCTTCCATTTTGTAAGCTGTATCTTCCGGTTAACCGGAAATAATCACTAATGAACAAATCGCGTTTCCATGACAGATATTATTAAATCCATTATCCTCGGTATTATTGAAGGTATTACCGAGTTTCTGCCGATTTCGTCTACCGGGCACCTTATTATTGCCAATCAGTTTATAACATTCGAAGAGAGTTTCACCAACATGTTTGATGTGGTGATTCAATTGGGCGCTATTCTTTCTGTAATTTACTATTTCCGGAAGGAGATTATTCCCAAAAGCCTGAACATTGCTGAAAACAAACGCATTTTTGATATTTGGTCCCGGGCGGCTGTCGGAGTGGCGCCTGCTTTGATATTGGGCGCCATTTTTGGTTCATTCCTGGAAGAAAAATTGTTCAATCCGGTGGTGGTTTCGACCATGTTGGTGATTGGTGGCCTGGTTTTGATTCTCATCGACCGGAAAGACCGGCCATCCCGCTTTCACGATGTGGCTACCATGGACTACAAAACTGTCCTGCTTATCGGTTTAATTCAGTGTATGGCTATGATCCCCGGAACATCCCGGTCGGCGGCTACCATCATTGGAGCCATGTTGCTGGGGGCCGATCGGAAAACGGCAGCCGAGTTTTCATTTTTCCTGGCCATTCCGACCATGATTGCAGCCTCCGGTTATTCGTTGCTGAAACATCAAGCTTCGCTCAATAGTCACGATTTGATTGTGCTGGGAACCGGATTTGTTGTTTCTTTCATTGTGGCGTTACTGGTTATTGCCTTCCTGATGAACTTCATTCGGAAACATACTTTCCAAAGTTTCGGTTATTACCGTATTGTGCTTGGAATTGTTATTCTGGCCTGGATGTTCCTTTGGTAAAATGATCCACTTTTTCAACTATAATATTTACCCCCGTTTCCTTCTGATTTTTGATGAAAGATTCGGGGTATTTTATATTATTTTCGCTGCTCTGATTTTTATTGTATTCTAACCTGAATTGGCCGGAAACCTCCCCGATTTTTGAAAAAATTTCAAATCCGGTAACCCACTCGCAACGATACCCGTACAGCGATTTTCAGCTTCATTGAATAGTCTTTTTATGGCTAACTGCCGAATTATTAGTAAATTTGCATTGTTTTTAATCAATATTTTGGTTGAAAATCGACCATTTGGCCGGGGCCAAAATTGCCTTTCATTAATGCATGAGGATTGCATTCATAAATAGGAAAATTAAAAGTTTATGATCAAAAAGAAAAAGCCTGTGATTCTGTTTAAGTACGGCGGGAATGCTATGACCGATGACGAGCTGAAGAAACAGGTGCTTGAGCAGATGTGTTCGTTGACAAAAATGGGATATCATGTGGTCATAGTCCATGGCGGAGGGCCGTTTATAAAAGACATTCTGGGGAAAGTTGGCGTTGAATCGGAATTTATTGACGGCCACCGCAAAACGACACCTGAAGCCTTGAAATATGTGGAGATGGCGTTGAAAGGTGAAGTAAACGGTAGCCTGGTCAATCTGGTCAATCGTTTAGGATACAAAGCCGTTGGCCTTTCCGGGAAGGATGGAAAGATGGCAGTTGCCACTAAACGGCTTCACCGGAAAATGGTTGACGGAAAATGGACGGGTTTTGATCTGGGACAAGTTGGGGATGTGGAATATATCAACCCGCAATTGCCCGAATATTTACTGAGTGAAGGATACATTCCGGTGGTGACCTGTATTGCTTCGGATGAAAAAGGGAATGATTTCAATATCAACGCCGATATGTTCGCCGGTCATCTGGCCGGGGCGTTACATGCCAGGCAGTACATTGTCCTGACAGACGTGGACGGCTTGCGAATGGATAAAGACAAACCGGAAACGCTCATCGACAAATTGCATGTGGCGGAAATTCCATCGCTGGTTGAGGCTGGTGTTATTCAGGGAGGGATGCTTCCCAAAATGGATGCCTGTCGCATTGCTTTGGCTAACGGGGCCGACTCAGCCCGTATTATCAATGGGACCAAACCCGGGCAGATTTCAGACCTTATCGGGAAAACCCCGATTGGTACAACCATAATCAAATAATCATGACTTTAAAAAACAATCAGGCGTATCACGACGTCGATCAGAAGTATTATTTACAAACTTTCAGACGATATCCGATTGTTCTGGAAAAAGGAGAAGGATCAACCGTTTGGGACGTGGAAGGTAACCGCTATGTGGATGCTTTGGCAGGCATTGCGGTGAACAGCGTGGGGCATAATCATCCCAACGTGGTCAATGCCATTCGCGAACAGGCAGGTAAACTTATCCACATTTCCAATTTCTACCTGAGCCGGCCACAGGTGGAGCTTTCGCAGAAGCTGGTGGAAATGTCGGGACTTGACCGTGTTTTTTTCAGTAACAGCGGCGCCGAGTCGGTAGAAGGGGCGATTAAAATTGCACGAAAATATGCTCATAGCGAGGGACATGGCGGAACGGTCATTTCCATGAGCGGCTCTTTTCACGGCCGGACACTGGCTACGATTGCTACAGGAAAGAAAGCGATGCAGGAGGGATTCGAACCCATTCCGCAAGGTTTTGTGCAGGCAACTTTCGATGATATTGAATCGGTTAAGAGCCTGGTGGATAAGGAAACAGCTGCCGTTATTGTCGAACCCATTCAGGGCGAAGGCGGAATAAACGTGGCAGACAAGCAGTTTCTGAAAGATTTACGTACCTTATGTGACGAAAAGGACCTGGCACTCATCTTCGATGAGATTCAGTGTGGAATGGGAAGAACGGGCCATTGGTTCGCCAAAGACTATTTCGGCGTACAGCCCGATATTATAACACTCGCCAAAGGCCTTGGAGGGGGAGTTCCTGTAGGAGCGATTCTCTCGAATGAGAAAGTGAGCCAGGCCATCAACTTTGGTGATCATGGAACCACCTTTGGAGGAAACCCACTGGCTTGCGCGGCTGCGTTGGCCACCATTCAAACAATCGAAGAAGAGAACCTGTTGAAAGCAGCTGTTGAAAAAGGAAAGTGGCTGCGTGATAAACTTTCGGAATTGAACGAGCCGGCCATCAAGCAAATCAAAGGAAAAGGATTGATGATAGGCGTTGAATTCGATTTTGAAACCAAACCACTGGTGGCTGAAATGCTGAAGAACGGCGTGTTGGCCAATGCCACAGCCGGAAATATCCTGCGTTTGGTACCGCCGTTGAACATCAGTTATCCGGAGCTCGAAGAAGTGCTCAGGGTACTGAAGATTTCGTTACAAAACTTAAGAGAACATGGTTAAGAAACATAAGATAGGTATTATTGGAGCCACCGGATATACGGGCTCCGAACTCGTCCGCATTCTCGTCAACCATCCGGAGGTAGAGATTGCACTGATTACTTCCGAAAGCCGGGCCGGCGAAAAATTCTCTGACAT
Organism: Prolixibacter sp. SD074; assembly: GCF_009617895.1. Lineage (NCBI taxonomy): Bacteria > Pseudomonadati > Bacteroidota > Bacteroidia > Marinilabiliales > Prolixibacteraceae > Prolixibacter > Prolixibacter sp. SD074. The sequence goes on along the minus strand of NZ_BLAW01000001.1, from coordinate 1,544,234 downwards.
TCATGCCTCCTTTCGGGGAATCGTAGACATCGTTCTTCAACCGGCTTCGCAGGTTGAAAAAACTGAGCTCGATCTGGTTTTTCTCGCATTGCCGCATGGCGTCTCCATGAATTTCGTTAAAAAATACCATCATCAACCGTTTAAGATTGTCGATCTGTCGGGAGATTTCCGGCTCGATTCACCGGAAATTTATCAACAGTGGTACCAAAAGGAACACATTTACAAAGAAGGTCTTGATAGAGCGGTCTTCGGTTTACCGGAATTGAACCGCGAAAATATTAAACAATCCGAATTGGTCGCTAATCCGGGATGTTTCCCCACAACTGCAATTTTGGGACTGGCGCCGCTGCTCAGCGAAGGCATGATTGAAAGCCGCGGGATTATTGTAGATTCCAAGACCGGCGTTACCGGAGCGGGCGTGAAGCCCAAAGAGGTGGCCCACTTTCCGACCGTGAACGATAATTTCAAGGCTTACGGCCTGAAAAAACACCGGCATACCATTGAAATTCAGGAGACACTGAATAAGCTCTCTTCCGATGAAGTAAATCTGCAATTTACGCCGCATTTGCTGCCCGTTGACCGGGGTATTCTGTCGACCATTTATGCTCGTCCTGTTAAAGAAGTGACGACCGCTGACCTGAATGCTCTTTACCTGCGTTATTACAAAGGCCATCCATTTGTACGCATCACCCTGGAAGCGCCGTCTATCAAAGATGTGCGGGCATCGAATTACTGCAATATTTTCATTACGTACGACGAACGGACCGGGAATATTATTGTGCTGAGCACTATTGATAATCTGGTTAAAGGTGCTGCTGGTCAGGCTATTCAGAACATGAATCTGATGCTGGGCCTTAACGAAACCGATGGTTTGAAACAAGCCCCGGTGAATCCATAAAACTAATATGCTATTCCGCTAATTGGAAGAGAAATTTAGAATGGCCTTCAAAAACTCTGAAAAAGTACTTTTAAAAATGGAGTCAAAACAACGAAACACGATGATTAAGAATATTACGAATGTAAGGGGAATCAAGTGTTGGGGGGCGCACATCGGTGTGAAGTCGATGCGTCGTGACCTGGCCCTTATTTATTCGGAGGTGCCTGCCAGTGCAGCTGCTCTATTTACGCAGAACCAGGTAGTTGCCGAGCCGATTAAGGTATCGCGCAGGCATATTGCTGACGGCAAGGCACAGGCTATTGTGGTCAATGCAGGAAATGCCAATGCCTGTACCGGCGCACAAGGCCTCGCAGGAGCCGAAGCCATGGCAGAAACCTATGCCAATGAGCTGGGGATTGACAAGGATTTGGTACTTGTTGCATCAACAGGAATTATTGGCGAACCTTTCCCTACTGATGACATTGTGGAAGGGATCAGGGAAAATGTAGACAAGCTGACGAATAAGTCGAATGCCGGGGCTTTTGTGGCCAATGCTATCCTGACAACAGATACCTTCGCCAAAGAGGGATTTATTGAATTCGATGTGAATGGATATGAAGTAAATCTGGGCGGCATTGCTAAAGGGTCGGGTATGATTCATCCGAACATGGGAACGATGCTCTCCTTTTTGGTAACTGATGTAGCTATTGAACCCAAGTTGCTGAAACGGTTGGTGAAAAAAGCAGTCGATCGATCTTTTAACATGATTACCGTTGATGGTGATACTTCGACCAATGATATGGTAGCAGTATTGGCAAACGGAATGGCCGGGAACGATGTCCTGATGAAGGAAAACGATCCGGGGTGTAAAGTATTTTATGAAAACCTGGAGAACATGATGATTCACCTGGCCAAGCTGATTGTTTCGGACGGTGAGGGTTCATCGAAATTTGTGCAGTACCAGGTTACACATGCTCCTGACGAATTAATTGCCCGAAAGTTGGTTCGGACAATTTCAGATTCATCGCTGGTGAAAACGGCAATGTTTGGTCGTGACCCGAATTGGGGACGTATTATTTGTGCAGCCGGAAATGCCGGTGTTCCATTCAATTACGAAAATGTGGACCTTTATCTGGGAGATGAAGAGACGCAAATTCAGGTGCTGGAGAAGGGAGTTCCGTTGGAATATGATCGGCATTTCATGAAGAAACTTCTTCGCGAATCGCACATTTACGTGAAGCTCGATTTAAATAACGGACGTGCTACAGCTACGGGTTGGGGAAGTGACTTGACGACTGACTATGTATTATTCAATTCGGTATATACTACCTGATTTGTATGGCAGTCCGATAAATTATAAATTTACTGCCCCCTGGTTTTCACGCCAGGGGGATTTTTTTGCACTTTGTTGTTTAGGTGGCCTGGACCTGAATGGTGAGCATTAATATCCCCAGAACCAGATAGACAATACTCATTAGTCTTGACAAGGATTTCTCGCTGATTTTACTGGCCTCTCGGGCGCAGAAGATACCGGTAAAAATAGCAGCCATGGCAATGGTTAGTCCGGCTGTGATATTCACGTTACCCATGCTGGCATGGCCAATAACTCCCGAGGCAGCGGTAAGCGACATAATCAAAATGGAAGTTCCTAGTGCTTTGTGAATTGGGAAGCGATTGACAAACAGAAGAATCAATAAAAGATTCGTTCCTCCTCCGGCACCCATAAAACCCGTTATAAACCCACTTCCTCCGGCAAGCACTGATGCTGAAATGCTGCGCCAGACCGGAATATCCGGAATTTTTGTATCCTGTCCGTCGCTGTCGTCACTGTGACGATCGCGGCGAATCCCGTTAATCCATATGACGATGGCCAATATGATAAGAATGGAAGCAAATGATGAACTTAATCCGTGGTCGGGAATTTTATCGGAGAAACGCGCACCTACCAGCGCCATAATAATGGACGCCAGTGCGACAAATCCACCGGATTTCATGTCGATGTTTCCATTCTTGTAAAATGTATACGCAATGGCGAGTGGAGTGAGCACATCCACCAGCAGGCTGGTACCAATGGCTTCGTGGATGGAAAATTTTAAAAGAAGGTGGATGAGGGGAACCACAACCATAACCCCGGAGGCTCCGGTGAGGCCGGTAACAAGTCCGGTAAAAATGCCGATGATGATCAGAAAAACAATATCCATCAGATACTTATAGGTCAAAGAGACATTGGTGCGCCCTGTAAACATAAGCATTCTGTCAGGTAAATAAAAATCGAAAGAGCTGGTTGATTCGTTAAATACTTGAGCCTTACCCGATGAATGCTTAAATTTGTCTAAAACGAAATAAGATGAAACTTCGGGAGTTAATCATGAGAAATCGCAGTTACAGGCGGTACGTCGAAGAGTTCCGGATTGACCGGAAGGTATTACTCGATTTGGTTGAGTTGACAAGGTATGCTGCATCAGGACAGAATGCGCAACCACTGAAATATAAACTGAGCTACGAACCTGAAATTAACGAAAAGGTATTTGAGCACCTGGCATGGGCCAATTACCTGACCGATTGGCCCGGGCCGGGAAAAGGTGAGCGCCCCTCTGCTTATATCCTTGTTTTGCTTGACCGGGAAATAGCGCAACAATGCTTTTGCGATGACGGCATTGCTATGCAGAACATTTTGCTTGGCGCTGTTGATAAAGGGTTGGGAGGATGTATTTTGCGGGCAGTGCATAAACCGGCTTTGCGCAAATTGTTTCAAATTTCCGAACGGTATGATATTATGGATGTGGTTGCGTTGGGAAAACCGGCCGAAGTGATACAGATTGAAGATTTGGGAGCCGACGGTGACTCGCGCTACTACCGTGATGAAGATAATGTCCATCATGTGCCCAAACGTAAACTGGCCGATCTTGTAATTGATTAGTGTGCTATGCGATAGCAAATTGCTATTTCAGCTTATCCTTGAAGACTTTTCGGAATTTCTCCAGTTTGGGTGTAACCACCAGACGGCAATACGGTTGGGTACTGTTGTTTTCGTAGTATTTCTGGTGGTAATCTTCTGCCGGATAAAAAACTTCAAATTTTGTAATTTCCGTCACAATCGGGTTATCCCAAATGCCTGCACTATTAAGTTTTTTCTTGTAGCCTTCAGCGAACTCCTTTTGTTTTTCGTTGTGATAGAAAATCACGGAGCGATATTGCGTCCCTACATCATGTCCCTGACGGTTCAACGTAGTCGGATCATGCGTTTGCCAGAATACTTTAAGTAATTCCGGATACGAAATGACTTTGGGGTTGTAAATAACCTGGATGCACTCGGCATGTCCGGTCTTTCCGGTACAAACTTCCCGGTAGGATGGATTTTTTACAGTACCGCCCGAGTAACCGGAAATGGCTTCCTTTACTCCTTTTAATTCACTAAAGATAGCTTCGGTACACCAGAAACAACCCGTACCGAAAGTTGCTGTATCGTATTTGGCTTTTTCATTCATATTTGGTGCTTTCTGTTGGGCATGTCCATCTTGATTTCCATTTTTGGGAAATGAAAACGACGCAATGATTCCCGCTAAAAGAATAAAGGGGATGAATAATACATGCCGGGATGCTTTCATACCTGTTTTGTACGCTGTTTTAGCTCGAAAGTTTCCGGTTGCTGTTGTGAAAGTAAGCATCCAGAATGGCCAGGTAGCGCTGTTTCTCCTCCGGAAGCAGGAAGGCAGACTCGAACGAATTTCGTGCCAACCGGTACAAATGATCTTTATTTAATTCGAGTGCTTTGGTAACGGCCAGGTAATTTTCGTTGACATAGCCTCCAAAATAAGCGGGATCATCGGAATTAATGGTCACTTTCAACCCTTTGTCAAGCATGATTTTCAAAGGATGTTCCCACATATCTTTTATCACTTGCAGTTTTAGATTTGACAGTGGGCAGATGGTGAGCGGGACCTGTTCATCTGACAGCAAAGCGACCAAATCGTTATCCTCCAGGCTACGGTTTCCATGGTCGATACGAGATACACTCAGGGCTTGAAGGGCGCCCCATACATATTCCGAAGGGCCTTCCTCACCGGCATGGGCAACCGTTAGAAATCCCATTTCGCGGGCTTTATCAAATACTCGTTCGAATTTTCCGGGCGGATTGCCTTTCTCAGATGAATCGAGCCCAACAGCTACAATTTTTTCACGGTAGGGCAGCGCTTCATTTAATGTTTCAAAAGCAGACTCTTCAGAAAGATGGCGCAGAAAACTCATGATTAACTTGGAGGAAACCCCGAGCTCTTTTCTTCCATCGTTCAACGCATCGACAATTCCCTCGACAACCAACTGAAAAGGTACTCCACGGGAAGTATGCGTTTGGGGATCGAAAAATATCTCGGCATGTAATATTTTATTTTCATGGGCCTTTTTTAGGTATGCCCAGGTCAGGTCGTAAAAATCCTGACGGGTTTGCAGCACATTGGCTCCGGCGTAATAAATATCAAGAAAATCCTGCAGCTTGCTAAATTGATATGCATTGCGTAAGTCTTCAACTGAGGCGTAAGGTATGTTCACATGGTTACGCTCAGCAATTTCAAACATGAGTTCAGGCTCAAAGCTACCCTCAATGTGCAGGTGCAGCTCGGCTTTAGGGAGATTTTTAATAAACTGTTCCATTCGTAAAATTAACGATTCTTGACTAACTCGGCCTGGTTGGTCATTCATCATAACGCATAACCGGGCAAGAGGTTTCATTCGTGCGTCAGGAAAATGTCGAAATAGAAGCTATTTGCTTCACCTTTTGCTTGTTCTCATTGACTTTGTTGAATGCTTGTCGTAAATTTGAGAACTGCCAAACAAAACCAATATTGTTAATTAGCGTTCTTTCGTATAAACCAGATTAAATGTGTTGGAGCGGTTCCCTTTCTCTTTTTGGGGGGAAGAGTATTTTCAGGTAACCAGTGTGTTGCCCCTGTAATATGTGATAAACGAACGATTACTTGCGATGAAACGATTGAAATATCAATTTACGTTGGATGATATGCCCCGGGTAGCTGAGTATATTTATCAGACTTTTCAACGGGATCATGATGAATTTGAGCGCTATTCTCCCGATTTTAATCAGGAATTTGAGGAGGCACTGGAAGAACGGATAAATGCTATTCGCGAACTTCCTAATCTGGATTTTCTGGATGAAAAAGTTGCCGGGAAGCAGAAAAAGTTGCTGATTATGACCAGTCACCTGCGCCCGTTGCTTAACATTACTGAGCTTTATTTTAAGACGGCTAAAGATGATGCTCTTGAACAAAGTGTTGATTTAGACGATATTAATTCATTGCGGACCATATTGGTTGAAAAACGCATTTGGGAAATTCAGTCCGGAATATCCAGGTTGCTGAAATATATTAATCAGCATTTGCCGGAACTGGAAGAACGTGGTTTTCCGTCCGGGATAATAGATGATTTTCGGTTGTTGTCGAAAAATCTTCAACGAATGGAGATCGATTTGGCTGAAACAATACACGAAAAAGAGGTCGTTACTCATGAAAACGTTCAGGCAATGAATAATTTGTGGGAAGCGCTGGAAGATATCTGGACGGCTTGTCCGGAAGTGTTCGCCGCAACCCATCAGGAGAAAGTGAAAGATTATTCACCGGAAGAGATTAAGCGTCATATTCATCCTAAGCCTTCACGAAGGGTTATACATAAATGATAATTGAATATCTGGAAAAAATTTGAGGTTGCCCGAAAAAGGCAGCCTCAGTTGCTATACGTTTAGCTCTTCTCCTTCCGATTTGGCAATAATAACGGCACCGCAGGAATCACTCCACACGTTGGTGGCTGTCCGGAACATGTCGAGTATCCGGTCGACCGGAAGCACCAGGGCAATTAGTTCGAAAGGCAATCCCAGTACATTCAGCAAAATGGTAATGATAACGAGGCTTCCCATTGGAATGGCCGCTGTACCAATACTGGCCAGCAACGCGGTGATTAGGATAATGAATTGTTCTTTTAAGTCCATCGTAACTCCCTGTGCCTGTGCGATAAACATCACAACGGCAGCGATGTAAATAGCCGTGCCATCCATGTTGACTGTAGCGCCAATCGGCAAAGTGAAGTTGGTTATTTTTTCCGAAACGCCCGAATTTTCATGGGTGTCATTCATATTCAAGGGCAATGCAGCTGCCGATGAGGCTGTGGAAAAAGCCGTCAACAACGGTGTAGCTACGTTTTTCATATGCTTGAATGGCTTGGCCTTTCCCACAAATTTGACCAGCAGGGGTAAAGTGATGAAAGCATGAATGAATAATGCTACCAGGACGGTTAGCATAAATGCGCCCAGACGGTAAACCAGATTACCAAAATCTTGCTGCTCAGCCACCACTTTCACAATCAATCCAAATACTCCGTAAGGTGCCAGCTTAATGATGAACATGGTAATTTTCATGAACAACTCGAAGCTGGAAGTAAATAGATCGACTAATAACTTACGATGCTGGCTATTCAGTCTGGACAGAAATATTCCGATGATAATAGCGACAAAAATGATGGATAACAACTCGTTGTCAACCATTGCTTTGAAGATATTGTCCGGAACAATGTCGATGAGGGTTTCGCTGAAACTTTTGTGCTGAACCTGCAGCTTGTCAACATTCTCAATCGCTGTAATATCGACGCCGATACCCGGTTTAACCAGATTGGCCAAAACCAGCCCGGTGGTAATCGACAACAGGCTGGTTACAACGTAGTAAGCTATGGTTTTTAACCCGAGAAGACCAAAATTCCCGTGCCCGCCAATGCTGGATATTCCCGAAATAATGGAAGTGAGAATCAGAGGGATGACAATCATTTTCAGTAACCTGAGAAAAATATCACCCATCCAGCTCACATAAGGGACTACAGGTTTGAAAAATATACCAACGACAACAGCGAGTACAAGAGCAATCAGAATTTGCCAGTGAAGATCTATCTTTATTTTTTTCATAAGCATACGGGTTATGCACAGCGAAAGGCTTTGGCACCGAATATAGCGAGAATTACAGGATCAGCAAAAAAACGTGAATTGTAGATAGGGAGATTGTGTTTGGTTATAACTTGTAACGAATGGGTTAAATCCACTTTTTCTTTTTGAAGTACCAGATGAGGATAAGAACAAGAGTGATCATGATTCCCCACAAAATGAAATAGGCGTACTTCCAGTGAAGTTCTGGCATGTTTTCGAAATTCATTCCGTACACGCCTACTATAAATGTGAGTGGAATAAAAATGGTGCCAATGATGGTGAGTACCTGCATCACTTTATTCATCCGGAAGCTGATGCTTGACAGGTACAAATCTTTCAGCCCGGAAACTACTTCCCGGTATGATTCAACGGTTTCGATGATTTGAATGATGTGCTCATAAATATCGGTGAAATATTTGCGGGTTTTATCTTCAATTAATTCAATATCATCGTTCTCCAGTTTTCGCATTGCTTCGCGAATCGGGTAAGTTATTTTCCGAAGCTGAAGTAAATCCCCTTTTATGCGGTGAATTTCCTGAAGTGCTTCTTCGCCGGGATGATTAAAAATCCAGTCTTCCAGTTTCTCCAAATCATTCCCAATATTTTCGATAATGGTAAAATAATTATCGACGACCACATCGGTTAGTGCATAAAAAAGGTAATCAGCTCCCCGCGAGCGAATGGTTCCTTTGGATGAAGAGAGCCGATTTATAACAGGTTCGAATACAGTATCGGGCTTTTCCTTAAAGCTAATAATATAATTTTTTCCCAGGATGAGGCTGATTTGTTCAGTTATCAGATTGCCTGTTTGTTCCTCGTAACTAAGCATTTTCAAACTCAGCATCACATAATCATCCTCGTCTTCCACTTTTGGACGTAAATCCGTATTCAGGATATCTTCCATTAAAAGAGGGTGTATCTCATAGTGGCTACCCAATTTTTCCATCAGTTCCACATCGTGTAGCTTGTCGATGTTGATCCAACTTACCGGATTGGCCTCTTTTCGCCTGAGTGCATCCTGCAGGGTGGCGTTGGTATTGACTTCAAACTTTGAAGCATCGTAATCGATGATGGTTAATTCAGGGGCTTCTTCGTGTTTGTCGCCAATGAAAACCATGCTGCCGGGTGGCAGGCCGGTTTTTTGAGATACTTTCTTTTTCCGGGTATTGCGCCTTTTGATGTGTGGATTTTTCATACGCGTCGGCTCTTAAACCTGTGTCGATGTCAGAAACAATGAATTATCGAAATGGTTTAACTGCTTATGCCTGCAAATGAGCTCGGTGGTGTTTGCTTGCACTTGCATGAAAGAATTTTGCCTGGAATAAATGCAAATCAGCAAGGCGGTTTTTAGCGATGAACTATTTGTTTGAGCTACAGGAATTTCAAAATGTAAGTTATTAATTTTTTATTAACTGTGTTTGTTTTCAGTTGTTTGGCATGAAAAATTTATATATTTTATTTCTACTAAAACCGGACTTTAACTTTAAACTGTGATGAAGCCGGTTCGATTCGGCTCTCGCAACCAGAGGTTGCTTGTATGTTTGATTCCTTTTTCGGACGCTAAACTTAATAGCGGCCAGTTGAAAAAGATGAAAGCTTCTTCAAATCAGTCGAATAATTGTTTGTGAAATTAGCCTAACAGATGTTCCTATGCTTGATAGAATTATTGAATTTTCCATCAGGAACAAGTTGGTCATCGGATTATTGACCCTTGCCCTGATTGGATTGGGGATTTTCAACTTTACCAGGTTACCCATAGACGCCGTCCCTGATATCACCAATAACCAGGTGCAGGTTACAACAGTATCTCCTTCGCTGGCTCCGCAGGAAGTTGAACAGTTCATCACTTTTCCCATCGAGGTGGTGATGGCCAACATTCAGGGAGTGAAAGAGATTCGATCCATTTCGCGGTTTGGCCTTTCGGTGGTCACCATTGTGTTCGAAGACCGGATAGATACCCATATTGCCAGGCAGATGGTGAGTGAGCAGATTAAGAGGGCGGAGCAGGATATTCCGGCCGGTTATGGTACGCCTGAAATGATGCCAATTACTACTGGTCTCGGCGAGATCTTTCAGTATGTTTTGGTTCCTGAAAAGGGGTATGAAAAGGCATTCAATCCGATGAAGATCCGCACGGTTCAGGATTGGATCGTCAAGCGGCAATTGTCCGGAATTCCTGGTATTGTCGAAATCAGCAGTTTCGGGGGAGAGGTAAAACAGTACGAAGTAGCGGTAAAGCCCCGTGACCTAGTGGGAATGAATGTGACCATCACCGAGATTTACAATGCGCTGGTACGGAACAATGAGAATACGGGGGGCAGTTACATCGAAAAAGGCCCTCACCGGTATTATATAAGGGCAGAGGGATTGGTTCGTGATGAAAAGGACATCGGGAATATTCTCATTAAGAATGTAAATGGCTACCCACTGTTTATTAAAGATGTTGCTGTTGTGAAGCTTTCGTCTCCGCCACGTTTTGGAGCCATGACCAAGGATGGTAAAGGAGAAACGGTGGGAGGAATCACGCTCATGCTCAAAGGAGCTAATACTTCTCAGGTAATCAAAGAGGTAAGAAAACGGATTGATCTGGTTCAAAAAAGTCTTCCCGAAGGTTTAATAATCGAGCCATACCTCGACCGTTCGCAGTTTATCGCCAAAACAATTAATACCGTTAAACAAAACCTGCTGGAAGGAGGTATCATAGTTATCTTCATCCTGATTTTATTGCTCGGGAATTATCGGTCCGGGCTTATTGTTGCGTCGGTTATTCCACTTTCGATGCTGTTTGCCTTCATCATGATGAATATTTTCGGGGTTACGGCAAACCTTATGAGTTTGGGCGCCATCGACTTCGGTTTGATTGTCGACGGTGCCGTCATTGTGGTGGAGGGAATTGTCTACCTTTTACATCAGCGGTTTAACGGCAAAATACTTAAGGCCGCCGAAATGGATGACACTGTTTCGACGGCCACACACCGGGTTGGTCGCTCTGCGGCATTTGGCGTCATTATCATCCTGATAGTTTACTTGCCAATTTTGGCTTTTACCGGCATTGAGGGAAAGAACTTTAAGCCGATGGCACAAACTGTCAGTTTTGCATTGCTGGGCGCATTGATATTGTCTTTGACCTATGTGCCGATGATTAGCGCTGTTTTTCTTTCCCGGAAGGTAAAAGAAGGACATAGCCTGGCGGACCGGATCATTGATTTTCTGAGCCGGTCACATCGGCCGGTTCTAAAATGGGCGCTGAGGCACAAATTTATGGTTTTGCTCGTTACCATCGTGTTGTTTGTGGCGACTATGTTCTCATTCTCGCGGTTGGGTGGTGAGTTTATGCCAACGCTGGAAGAGGGTGATTTGGCTTGTCAGATGACTATTGCTCCGGGGGCGTCGTTAGGGCAGAGTATCAAAACCACTACGCAGGTCGAAAAAATTCTCATGAAACAGTTTCCCGAAGTAAAAACGGTGGTCTCGAAAATCGGAACTGCAGAGATTCCGACTGACCCGATGGCTGTGGAAGATGCGGATATCATGATTATCATGAAGGATAAGAAAGAGTGGGTGAGTGCAGATAACCGGGAGGAGCTGGTCGCCAAAATGAAAAAGGCACTGGACGTAATTCCGGGGGCATCATTCGATTTTTCACAACCCATTCAGTTACGTTTTAACGAGTTGATGACAGGTGTGAAAGCGGATGTGGCCGTTAAGATCTACGGCGAAGATATGAACCTGCTTTTCGAGAAAGCGAACGAAGCTGCTACAATTATTCAGGGAGTTCAGGGGGCAGGTGATGTTCGAGTAGAGCAGGTTACGGGGCTTCCGCAGATGATGGTCCGTTTTGATCGGGATAAACTGGCTCATTATAACCTCGATATTACAGATGTCAACAATGTCATTCGGACAGGATTTGCGGGTGAGAAGGCCGGTCTGGTGTTCGAAGGTGAACGACGGTTTGATTTGGTTATACGATTGGATGAAGCTTACCGGAAAGATATCCGGGCTTTGGAGCGGTTGCGCATTAATAAACCGGATGGCAAACTGATATTGTTGAACCAGGTGGCCACGGTGACCATGGAGAATGGTCCGATGCAGATTAGCCGCGACAATACTCACAGGCGCATTGTCATCGGTATCAATGTTAGAAACCGCGACGTGGAATCGTTTGTCAACGATATCAACAATAAGCTGCAGTCTGAAGTAAAATTACCTCCGGGTTATTATTTCAGTTACGGTGGGCAGTTCGAAAATTTGCAATCGGCCAAGAAGAGCTCATCCATTGCAGTTCCGGTTGCGCTCGTGCTGATTTTCATTATGCTCTATTTCGCATTCAGCTCATTGAAACAGGCTACCATGATTTTTACGGCTATTCCATTGGCTGTCATGGGAGGTGTTTGGACGTTATTTATGCGAGGTATGCCTTTCAGTATCTCAGCTGGTGTTGGTTTTATTGCCCTGTTCGGCATTGTGGTGTTGAACGGTATCGTGTTGATATCCTACTATAACCAATTAGAACAGGAGGGAGTAGCTGATATTTATGAGCGGGTGTTGAAAGGGACCAGTATGCGTTTACGCCCGGTGCTGCTGACGGCTTCGACTGATGCATTAGGTTTCTTACCGATGGCCGTTTCGACGGCAGCCGGGGCCGAGGTGCAGCGTCCACTGGCGACGGTAGTTATCGGTGGTTTGATAACTTCTACATTCCTCACATTGGTCGTTCTGCCGGTTATCTATTACCTGTTTCATTCGGGCGAATGGAAGAATCTTTTTAAATGGAAAAAGAAACCGGTGGCTACGGCCGTTCTGTTGCTGTTACTTTTCCCGGTAGGTAAAAGCTGGGCGCAGGGACCGGCCAGGACCGTTACGCTAGGCCAGGCAGTGGAGATGGTGCTGAATAATAACCTTTCGGTGAAAGCCCGTTCGTTGATGGTGGAACGGGAACAGGCTTTGAAGAAATCTTCTTTCTCTCTGGATCCGGTTATGCTGCAGTATGATAAAGGAAAGATAAATACCAATTATAACGACTACAATTTTCAGGTGCGGCAGCGATTTGAATTTCCAACGATGTACGGAGCTAATGCCCGCCTGGCAAATGAAAATATCCGGCAAAGTGAACTGGCGCTCGGAAAAGAAAAATCGATGCTGACAACACAGGTGAAGATGCTGTACTCCCGCAGCCAGATTGCAGGTGAGAAACTTCGGTTGCTTCGCCGGCGCGACAGCTTGTTTGGGGCGATGGAGAAGGCCGCTGACAGGCAATTGGAAAGTGGTGCCATTGGGCTGAGCGAGTATAACCTGTTAAAAGCCGAGGCATTGCGATACCGGCAGGAGCTGTTGACTGGCCAAGCAGCTTTTGAGACACACTTGGGGCAACTGCAGGTTTTCCTGTATTCAGAAGAACGAATCATGCCTGTATCTGGCGAATTGGAACATTTTCAACCGGTCCGTTTATTACCTGATACAACATCGAATTCATGGGATTACCGGATGATGCTGCAAGATGTGGCCCGGAAAAATGCGGAAGTCAAACTTTCGCGAAACAATTGGGCGCCGGCTTTTTCTGTCGGATATTTCGATCAGAGTTTCGATGGAAACAAAGGATATGACGGCTGGAGTGTTGGCCTCGAGATTCCGATCTGGTTCTGGTCGCAAACATCAAAAACCAAAGCGCTGAAACTGGAGCGTGAATCGTTGACTTATCAGGCAGCTCAGCAGCAGCAACAGGATTGGGCGCTTCAGAAACAATTGATCATGCAGCAGCAACAATTATCCAAAAGCCTGGATATGTATGAATCAGAAATTGTTCCCCGAGCCAGGGAACTGCTAAAGGCTGCGATAAAAAGCCGTGAAGTGGGACAAACCGACTATATCGGATTTTCGCGAATGGCAGGCGAGGCGTTTCTGTCCCGGTTCAATTACCTCGATATCCTTCAGCAATATAATGAGACAGTTTTGCAATTGAATTTAGTAATGGGTTCCCCGGAAACAAAATAACCATGAGAAATCAACTTTTTATCATCCTTGCCGCAGTCGTGCTGATTTTTACAGCCTGCGGCCCAAATAAAAACAGTAACAACGAGGAAGCCGGAGCTTCCGGACAGTTACAACTTAGCCGAGAACAAATTGCCCATACCAATATTGCTTTCGGGCTACCGATGGAGAAAAATATGTCGGACGAAATACCGGCGAGAGGGGTGGTGGCGTTGCCACCGGATGGGCAAGCGCTTGTCAATTCTTTCTCATCATGCATTGTGAAACGGGTTTTTGTGCATATGGGGCAGAAGGTTAGTCGTGGACAAGTTATGGCGATGCTAACCGGACCGGAATTGATTATGATGCAGGAGAATTACCTCAAAAGTGTATACACGCTGGAAATGCTTGAGAAAGATTACCAACGCCTTCAGCAACTTGAAGGGGATAATATTTCTTCGCGGAAGCAAATTGAACAGGCGAAGGCTGCTTACTTATCCGAAAAAGCAGGTGTGCAATCACTACGTGAAAGATTGCGGCTGCAACACATCAATATTGACAAGCTAATGAGTGATGGCATTCAGAGTGAAATTCCGGTCATCTGTCCTATTGATGGAATGGTCAACAAGATTAATTTCTCAATAGGCCAGATTCTTTCTCCTGATCAGGTACTTTTCGAAGTGCTGGATTTAAGCCGGTTGGTATTGAAAATTTCCGTTCTGGAACGCGATATTCCCCATATTTCAGTGGGTCAACATGTCATGTTCATTCCTTCCAATTTGGGTGATAAGCCTTATCCCGCCAAAGTAGTGGCTATTGGTGGTAAGGTGGAAGAAACCGCTAAAGTGGTTAGTGTGCTCCTGAAGCCAGACGAGATGCCGAAGAAACTTATGCCGGGCATGTTTGTCGCTGCCATGATTCGGGTGGATGCCCATATGGCACAATGTGTACCTGAAGCTTCGCTGATTTATGATGAAAATAATAATTCCATCCTGTTTTATACAGAAGATGATCCGGAAAAGTCTGGGAGCGTTACTTTTCGGCACCTTAAAGTGGAACCCGGATACCGGAATAACGGTTTTGCTGAGGTTAGCGGCCTTAATCAATTACCTGCTAATGCGCACGTAGTTTTCGATGGTGGGTATTATCTCTATTCTGAACTGTTGAAAATGAAGGAATAAATCATCGAAAATCTTTTGATTTTCATGTTGGTGGGAATTTTTGTTAAAAAAAATAATTGTCAGTAGCATTAAAATTGCCCGGGAGATTTGATTTCCCGGGTATTATTTTGCTATTTTGAGATGATTTTTAAGACATTGAGGCCTTATCTGCCAAAACATTCCTGGCATGATATATGTACTAATGTAGATATATAAAACAATAAAGGAAGCGATTTAGGCGTTTCTGAATCAGAAGGTAAGATAATAAGTTTGAAGTATTATGAAGAAAATTTTTGTAATCGTAGCGTTGGTTGCCTTTGTTGCTCAGGGAGTGATGGCAGCTGCACCCGGTAATGGGGACGCAGATGTTCAGCCGGTTAAGCTGACAAAAGCCATGTTCCTGGAGAAGGTGATGAATTATGAGAAAAATCCGAATGAATGGAAATACGAAGGAAGTAAGCCATGTATCATCGATTTTTATGCCGATTGGTGTGGACCATGTAAACAGGCTTCTCCAATTCTGGATGAACTGGCCCAAAAGTATGCAGGCAAGGTGCAGTTTTACAAAGTGGATACACAGGTAGAGCAAGAGTTGGCTGCAGTTTTTGGTATTCGCGGCATTCCCGCTTTTTTATGGGTTCCTATGGACGGCAAACCGACTATGACGAGTGGTATTGCGCGAAGCAAAGAGGAAACCAAGGCTATGTTCGAAAAATTAATCAACCAGGTTTTGTTAGGCAATAAACCAGCTGAATGACGGAATTGAATATACTTAAAAAGAAGAGGCTTTCCTTATCGGGAAGCCTCTTCTTTTATCATGGTATTGAATTTTCTCAGATTTCAATGACTAAAATGGTATCGTACGTTTTTCGCTTGTTTTGCGGAATATTGATGGTTGTACCGAATTTGTTTTGCTGAAAATCGATCGGAGTTTTGTTGTCATACAAACAGGCCTTTTTCACTTTCTTACCAAAATCAGGTAGAAGCAGATTTTCATCGGCCAGATCAAGGACGTGCACATAAATTTTGTTTCCCTTTATGGTTGTAACGCCCCAGCTATGCGGAGAAACAGGGCCGCCCCTGGTACCATAAACGGTCTCACCATATTGATCCATCCATTTTCCGATTTCACCAAGTGTTTTAATAAACTCCGGCTGTATCTTCCCGTTAGGCATAGGACCAACATTTAACAGGAAGTTGGAGTTGTAACCCGCGGCTTTTACCAGGTAATGAACGAGGTCTTTTGTGGATTTGTAATTATTGTCTTGTAAGTTAAAGCCCCACGAATGGTTCATTGTTTCGCAGGTTTCCAAAGGAAGCTGGCCAATTTCTGATTCACCGCTAAAACCAGTCGTGTTGTGTCCGGGCAGGTCTTTTTCGAACATCTGGAAATCTTCTCCCGGTTTGGGTGCCTGGTGATGGTTGCTTCCAATAAGGCACGACGGTTGCAGATTGTGAATGAGGCTGTATGTTTTGTCGGGCCGCCAGTCAGCATCTTTTTTGTCCCACCGGCCATCGAACCAAATACCGGCAATGTCACCGTAATTCGTTAGCAATTCGGTTAGCTGGCCATCCATGTAGTCGAGGTAGGCGTACCAGTCTCCTTTTTCCGGCCGGCCGGAATAATGACCCGTATTACCTCGCGGATAGTAGTTGTTTTGATACCAGTCGAGTTGGGAATAGTAGAAAAAGAGCTTAATGCCCTGTTTATGACATTCATCTGCCAGCTGCTTCAGGACATCCTTCCCGTAAGGTGTTCTGTCCACAATGTTCCAGTCGGTCAGCTTCGTATCCCACATGCAAAAGCCGTCGTGATGTTTGGAGGTAATGGTGATGTACTTCATTCCGGCCTCTTTCGCTGTTTTCACCCACTCGGCGGCATTAAATTCAATGGGATTGAAAAAAGCCGGAAGCTTCTCGTAGTTTTTCTTATTGATATGCTGGTTGTTCATAACCCATTCGCCATCGCCCAACACCGAGTAAAGGCCCCAATGGATGAACATACCGAATTTGGCATCCTGAAACCATTGTCGGGCTTCCAGGTTGCCAGGCGTGGGTTGATAATTTTTCTGTGCCATAGCGAGCGATGAAAATAATGATAACAGAACAAAGCCTGCAATTTTTCTGAAATGCATGGTGTATTGGTTTAGTTATGACGAGACTAAGTTGGCAGGAACTTACCGGAAATGCGGTGAGAACCTCAGAGTTCTCCCCGAAGTCCAAGTGCATCGGCTTCTTTCTGCATTCCGGCAATGGTTTCTGCCATCAGTTCCTCCAGCGGCATGCCCAGCATTTCTGCACCCTGCATAATGACTTCACGGTTGGCGCCAGCGGCAAACGATTTGGTTTTCCATTTCTTCTTCACCGATTTGACTGTCAAATCGAGGATGCTGCGCGACGGCCGAACATACACTGCTGCTGTAATCAGTCCGGTTAGTTCATCAGTTGCATACAGCACTTTTTCCATCGGTAGTTCCGGTTTATCATCGGTGCACATTCCCCACGCATGGCTCATAATGGCACGGATGTATTCTTCCGGCCATTCCTGCTCTTCCAGAATTTGGCGGGTCATGGTACAATGCTGTTCGGGATACTTTTCGTAATCCAAATCGTGCACTAATCCGATAATGCCCCATTTTTCGGGGTCTTCACCCATCTTTTCAGCAAAGTGTTTCATCACGGCTTCTACAGCCATTCCGTGTCGGACCAGGCTGTCCGAGTCGTTGTACTTTTTCAGAAGCCCGAGTGCTTCATCCCGTGTAGGAATTTTCGACATCTGTTTTTGTTTTAGATGAGCCTTAAATTTAACAAGAGATTATCGATTGCCCAAGGACTGGGAAAATCATTTTCAGGATGAATGAGATTAATGATTTTTACTGGAAAAAAGGGTGGGAGAATATCAGGTTTTTCGCCGTGAAGAGCCTGTTTAGAAACAGACGAAAATCCTTTACCGGATTAGTGAATCAGCTAATTTAGCATCTCATGACGCACATCGATTTACAGGCTATACTGAACGAGATTGCCCGTGAAGTGGAACCGTTTTATGGCAAGGGCAAAGTAGCCGGCTATATTCCGGCTTTAGCCAAAATCCCGGCCCGGCAATTTGGCATGTCGGTTTCGTTATTGAACGGCCAGGAATATGCGGTCGGTGATGCCGATGTGCCCTTTTCCATTCAGAGTATTTCCAAGGTTTTTACGCTGGTGATGGCTTTTCGCGAAAAAGGCGATGAGGTTTGGAAAAGGGTGGGGCGCGAACCTTCCGGGACACCGTTTAACTCACTTACGCAGTTGGAAACGAACGGCGGTTATCCGCGTAATCCGTTCATTAATGCCGGTGCGCACGTGGTGTCGGATATGTTGATGGATTTCCTTCCCAATCCGCGCCAATCCCTGCTTGAATTCGTGCGCATGCTAACGCTGAATGACGCGGTCGATTATGATGGGGAAGTAGCGGAGTCGGAGCGGATTCATGGTGACCGGAACCGGGCTTTGGCCTATTACATGAAGAGCTTTGGGAATATTCACCACGAAGTGGACCAGCTGCTCGACGTTTATTTTCACCAATGTGCGTTGTCGATGAGTTGCCGTGACCTTTCGCGCAGCTTGCTGTTTTTGGCCAATCATGGTATTGTTCCTCACTCCGGAGAACAAATACTGAACGAAAGCCGTTCCAAACGACTGACGGCCTTAATGTTAACTTGCGGTTTGTACGATGAGGCCGGTGAGTTTGCTTTTCGCGTTGGCCTTCCTGGTAAGAGCGGTGTGGGTGGCGGTATTGTCGGCATCATTCCCGGCTTGCTGGGTGTTGCCGTTTGGAGCCCCGAACTGGATGTGTCGGGCAATTCGGTGCTGGCCATGGAGGCACTGGAACGGTTTACGACCAAACTGGGCATCTCCGTTTTTTAAGTAAGTAAGTTCGAAGCTTATTTGCCCAAAGCGGAAACTCAACCGCACAAGTTCGAAGCTTATTTGATCGAGGCTGAAGCTCTACCGGCTAAGTTTGCTAAAGTACCCCGAATAGTTGGCGACTGGCTTTAGTATTTTCATGGTAAAAATTCCTTACTTTCGTTATAAAATATCATTTCCATGGGCATTCAACGTAAAGATTTTCTGGTGCGCCAGTTTGAAGAACTTGGCCGGGTGATTGCTGCTTTGCTGGGATTTCGCGAAAAAGGCGAAAGCGAAAGAGCACTGCATTACGCGACTGATTCGTTGAAAGGTATGCTGGATAACGATCCGGATTATTATCTCTCTTTTTCGGATGATGATTTTCGAAAGAATCTTCAGGAGCTATGGAAGCCCGGTATTGCCGGAATGGAAATCCTGTCGGAGATGTTATATCAGCTTGGCTGGATTTATGACGATTTGGGGAAACCGGAAGTAGCTTCCAATTGTTTTCGAAAAGTGAAGATTACCTGGGAGGTTCTGGAAAGCGATCAGGGAACGTTCAACATGGAACGTAACATGAAGCTGGAAGTGCTTGATGGGTATATATCAAATAATGAGTAAAATATACCTTCTGCTCATCCCAGTTGTAACTTAATGAAAACTATTATTATGCCACTAAATATCTTAAAGAGTTATCGCGAAAGAAAAATAAAGGAGGCCTGGAAGTTGTTTCATGATGGCAAGCGTGAAGAGGCTTTCCGGAAAATCCGGTTGCCGCTGAAATCAACGAACAGAGAGGTGCAACTAGAGGCTTTGCAGATTGCCGGAATGGCGATGTACAAACAGAAAAAGTTTGACCAGGCTATTAATTACTTCCAAAAAGCCTGTAAACTGGGTAATGCCCGTCACGACTGGTTTAATTTGGCGATGGCATATGCCAAATCAAAGCATGTTCTGGAAGCGGAGGCTGCTTTTAATATGATTAACGGGGCATCTACCAAGCACAATTACCAATACGCCATTTCGCAACCGCAGATGTTGTATCAGTATTTCCGCGTATTGCGTGATTCGGCGTTCATGCGCGAAGCTTTCGGTCGAATCAACGAACTGAAGGCGATGTATTGTGCATTGTATAAATCAGAAGAGGATTATCTGGCTTCCAGGGGAATGCCGGGACTTTCGTTGATGATGAGGGAAGCTCTTCCTGTGCTTCAGTCGTTGGCAGTAGAAAGGGACATGGTTTCGTGGCTGGAGGATTTTGGGAAAAGAATAAAAGCGCCGGGTAGTCAGGTTTTGAAAGAGTATGTGACATTACTGGATGTCTGAATATGTTGACATACCCGTTTTTACCGGTATAGGTCACACCCCGAATACTAATATTTAATATTGTTCCAAATAAAAATTATTTTATCTTCGGTCAGGATAAATAAATTGGGCGGCCTAACCTTTTTTGCCATTTGGGTAAAAGGATTAGGTACAAATCCATTTCGGACCTAACCGGGTATATGGGGCTGTACACACCTGCAGCCCCGCTACTTAATCATTCTAAGTTATTCACGATCAGAAAAGGCCTTTGAAGAAAAGGAAGAACATGGTGCCCGAAATGAGAATTTTTATGAAAGTGGCTACCAGGAATCCGATGAACGAACCGAGGCCGGCACGAAACATTTCTTTGGAACGTTTGCCGGCATACATTTCTCCGATAATGGCCCCGGCAAACGGCCCGATGATGAATCCAGCCGGCGGGAAAAACAATCCTGCTAAAAGCCCAATGATGCTTCCCCAAACGCCATATTTACTGCCACCGAACCGCTTTGTTCGGCTCACTTCAATATTAGGGTGGGCAACAAAAAATTCTACTTTTATGTCATGGAAATAGAAAGCTTACTACGTTACTTATTGCCCCAGGAAATATTTGAATACTTTGATTTGATTGATTTCAAGGAAGTAGAAGGTGGACAATTAGAGCTACATTTAAATGAAAAGTCAATTAAGCCCTTGGAGCACGCTGATAAAGAGCTGGTTTCAAATGGATTCGACGAGCCTGTCCGTATCCAAGATTTTCCGTTAAGGGACAAGACAGTCTATTTTGTCGTCAGGCGACGAAAATGGAAGGACAAGCACACAGGAAAGATCTATAGTTCCCGATGGGATTTAATAGCCAAAGGCACCAGCTACACCAAAGAGTTTGCTGCTTTTTTAAAAGGGTTACTTGGACAAATACCCGATAAGTTCGAATAGCTTAGAGAAACATTATTATATCAACGGAGATTATTTTGGGCAACAATACAAGGATCATTTGAGCGATTTTCATGAATGGGAACAGAAGTCCCATTCAAAGGATTGGATCCTTTTTCCAGGGAATATAGGGACACGATTGAGTATCGATGAAACAGCACTTACCAATGGAGAACTTTACACCGTGGTGACCAATAAGGCAGGGAAAGGGAAAAAGGGCTCTTTAGTGGCCATGATAGAAGGGACAGAGGCAGGGAAAGTTATTGAAGTTTTAGATAAGATATCAGAAGAAGAAAGAAATGCAGTTGAAGAGGTAACACTGGATATGGCCAGTTCCATGCGAAAAATAGTAAAAAGTTGTTTTCCAAAAGCCAGCCGGGTTATTGACCGCTTTCATGTCCAGAAACTGGCCTATGATGCATTGCAGGAGATACGTATCAAACACCGTTGGGATGCCATTAATGAAGAAACCAATGCAATTGAAAATGCAAAAGCTGATGGCGTAAAATATATCCCTGAAGTTTTAAGCAATGGAGACACTAAAAAACAACTTCTGGCCCGTAGCCGGTATTTATTGTTTAAATCAGGGGATAAATGGACTGACAAGCAAAAGAAAAGAGCTGCTGTATTGTTTGAGCTTTATCCCGACATTAAAGAAGCATATTCCCTGACACATTCATTAAGAATGATATTTTTGAAAAACACGGACAAGAAAGTAGCTTATACTAAAATGGCCAGGTGGTTCAACGATGTTACTGAATCCGGTTTTAAATCTTTCAATACCATATCTGCTACATTCTATGCGCATTATCCTGAAATATTAAACTTCTTTGACAACCGAAGCACTAATGCTTCTGCTGAATCATTTAATGCCAAACTTAAAGCTTTCCGTGCAACTCAAAGAGGAGTTGTCGATATTGAATTTTTCCTTTTCAGAGTGGCTAAGATTTATGCGTAATCTAAAAAATCCACCCCAATTATGAATTGATCCCTTTGTTCCCCAAATGGGAATTAGATAGTCGAGAACCGTGACGATCAGGGCTATAACTCCCCAGACAACGAAGAATTTTGTTGAAAAAGTTACTCTGTCAGAAAAGCTGAGGACGACCAGGCCGAGGTACGAAAGTGTTGGTCCGGGGAGAGCAGGTAAAATGCAACCTATTAGGCCAACTAACATTAAGATGGCACTGATGGTGATGAGTACATAATCCATTGATAAAGTGTATTAATTCAGCGAATTGTAGTATTGTACGAGCTTAATCAAATCCGCTTTGTCTTTCGCTGACAGCTTATTGGATTTGTAATACCTGGCTACTTCATCATGATGTTTTGGAAATGCTTCCAGCAGGTTCTTTTTCTTGGTAATATGTTGAGCAGGTAAAGCGCCTACCTGGATGTAGAAATCTTCCAGTGGCCAGTCAAACCGCGCTGGCTTGGGATCTACGTAGGGTTTCTCTTTTTCTTTTTCGAAGAATTTGATGGTGTGTTGCGACAGGAGTCGAACATTCCCATCGGCCAAAATTTCAAAGTAACCTTCTTTGGTTTTGCTATCAGTGAATTGGTAGGTTGTGTAGGTAAATACGCGATTGCCGAACTCGGCTCTTTTTACGATATCCCTGGGTGAAAATGTCATTGCTTTTCCGTCCTTCTCAAACTGCAGTTCATCCTGGTATTGGTCGTATCGCAACGGGACATCGACGTATTTATCGTTCTTGGTAGTAAAGACAGTTCCCTTTACAAATTGGTCCTCCAGGTAGGGTGAACCCTGGATATCTTTCAGCGACAGGTTTTGAATGCCAAAATGCTCACCTTGTATCATTTTGGAGAATCGTACATCGTCGATGGTTTTGAGCATGGCGTTCTGCGATTTTCCAATGATTGGTAATACAAGGAGAAGAAGGATAATGATCTGTTGTTTCTGTTTCATGGATTCCAGGTTATTTGATTTCGTCCGTCTGAAAATATAAAAAATCATAGGATTATGCGTCGTTCTTTAGAAGTTTTCCCAGGCTTGGTTTTTCACTTTCGTTGAAGTTTTAGACAAAGGAAAATTTCTGCAAATTGACTGCAAATTTCATGCTGATTTGTAAACTTTTTCACACCCGTTACGTTACAGGAAATGAGTACAGTAGTTTTTTCTATGGTTTGTTAAGTTAGGTTAGTTGGTTTAATTTTTGATTGATTTCTTTTGCGTTGGTGTTTTAAGGGTTACAACCCCGGTTCGATTGAACCGGGGTTTTTAAATTTGTATTCGTATGAGTTCACATCATCACCACGAGCATGCTTCGGTTGATAATATGACCGGAAAGAAACTTTTTTTGACGACTATTTTGAATTTTCTCATATCCGCTGCTCAGATTGTGGGAGGAATCCTGTCGAACAGTTTAGCGCTGATTTCCGACGCGTTACATAATCTGAGTGACGGCATTGCGGTATTGCTTGCATGGATTGCTTACCGCTTGGGAAAAAAGCCGGGCACGCCACGTCAAACTTTCGGCTTTCGCCGAAGTGAGATTCTGGCAGCGTTCATCAATTCTGTTGCGCTGATTGCCATTTCGGTTTACCTGATAGTGGAAGCTGCAAAGCGTTTTACCGATACTACTCCGGTTGACGGCAGCGTCATGTTTTGGATGGGAATTATTGGATTGGTGGCCAATACCTTTTCAGTGATTCTTCTCCAAAAGGATAAAGGAAGTAACATCAATGTTCGGGCAGCTTATCTTCATTTGTTAGGCGATGCGCTTACATCACTGGCTGTTATTATTGGTGCCATTGTGATTGAAATGTGGCAGATTTACTGGATTGACCCGCTGGTGACTGTCATTATCAGTGTTTACATTCTGTATCACACAATTGGATTGTTGAAAGAATCAACTTCGGTGCTGATGCAGTTTACCCCGTCGGAGGTTGATTTGGTGGAGGCCAAGAAAAAACTGGAAACCTTGCCGGAAATCAATAACGTCCATCACCTTCATTCATGGGCGCTGTCGGAAGGGAGTCTCTATTTTGAGGCTCATGTTAACCTGCAAAATGATTTGCCGACCAGTAAAACCCTCGATGTGCGTCACAATATTGAAGAATTACTGCATCGCGACTACGGCATCGAGCATGTAACACTTCAGTTTGAATACAAGAGCCATCACCATCCGGGTATTCTGGTAGATGGTAATGGCTGCTGTTGATCTGTTTTTAATCACCTGGTTTAGTTTACCTGGACAATAAATTCTTTCGGCTTGGTAAGCAGGCCAAATGGCTCCGGTTGCATGCCGTAACGCGAGGTTACTTCAAGGAATTTCTCCCGGTAGGCAGGATCGACTGCAACCAAAAGTCCACCGCTGGTTTGTGGATCGCAAAGTACCACCTTTTGTTCTTCTGTCAGGGGAGAAATTTTGTGCCCATAGCTGTCAAAATTCCGGAATGTACCACCCGGGAACGTTTTGTGCTTGATGTAGAAATCAAGATTATTCAGCTTCGGTACTTTAGTCGAATCGATAGTTGCGCTGAGGTTGCTGCCTTCGCATATTTCGGATAAATGTCCCAGTAGTCCGAATCCGGTTACGTCGGTAATGGCTGTTACTCCTTCCAGTTCTCCCAGTTCCTGGCCAATTTTATTCAGGGTAATCATCGAGTTGCGGGCGACGTCCAAATCTTCTTTTTTGAGGATGCCTTGTTTTTGCGCTGTGGTTAAAATACCAACTCCCAGCGGTTTGGTAAGATAGAGTTCGCAACCGGCAACTGCAGAGCTGTTCTTTTTGATGTGCTTTTTCGAGGCTATTCCGGTAACCGCCAGGCCAAAAATCGGCTCCGGGCCATCGATGCTGTGACCGCCGGCAATGGCAATACCTGCCTGTGCACATGCTCTTTTCGCCCCTTCAAGGACTTTACCTGCAATTTCGGCCGGAAGCTTGTCTACCGGCCAGACCAGGATTGCAATGGCCATCAGTGGTTTTCCGCCCATTGCATAAATATCACTGATGGCGTTAACCGATGCAATGCCTCCGAAATCATACGGATCATCAACGATGGGAGTGAAGAAATCGGTTGTGGAGATGAGCGCTTTTTCATCATCAATGGCATACACCGCGGCATCATCAAGTGTGCCGTTACCGACCAAAAGGTTGGGGTCGTCAATCTCGGTTTTTGTTTCGGCCAGGATGTTACGTAAAACCCTTGGGGATATTTTGCAACCGCATCCCGCTCCGTGTGAATATTGAGTGAGCCTTAGCGGCTTAATGGCTGGTTGATTATCTGATTTTTTTTCCATTTTCCGTTTATAACTTTAATTCGTTCGCTTTTTCCACTAGTTTTCCGGCATCTTCCTGACTATTAATCCCGCTCAAATTGATGCTGGCATCACTTTTCTTGTATTTATCACGGCTGTAGCGATACGTTTTATCGTAATAACTGAGCAGCATGGCGGCGACCTGTTCCAGTTTGTCCGTTTGATATAACTCGAGAATCATGTTGGTTTGTTCTTCACCGAGCCTTTTGTGTAAAGACGAAATAGCCTTTTCCATCTGAGGCCTTTCAAGCATTCCGTAATCTTTGACAACTCGCTTCACCCGCTCTTCAACCGGTACTTCAATTTCAATAATTCGGGCTTGATTCATGTTTTTCCAAAAGGAATCGGGTAGAGAGACACGGCCTATGCTTTTGCTTTCACCTTCTACCCAAATACGTTTTTCGCGGTCCAGTTTTCGTAAAGCTGCCAGTAGATTGTTCTGAAATTGTTGTGTGGTGGGTTGTTCTCCTTGTCCCACACCGCCAAAAACGGAACCGCGATGGTTGGCCAAACCTTCCAGGTCCAGAATTTGTTCGTCTCGTTGGTCCAATTCCTGCAGCACCTCTGTTTTTCCACTGCCGGTAAATCCTTCCAGGACAATGAGGTGGGGAATGGTCCCAAGTTCTTCCATCAGCAGGTTTCGGTAAGCCTTGTAACCTCCTTTCAGCGTGAAGCATTGTATACCTACCCGCTCGAATAACCAGGCCATACTTTCTGAGCGCATCCCTCCACGCCAGCAATGAACAAGCAACTCTCCACTGGAAGCTAAAGCCTGTGCTTCTTTCACAAATCCTGACATTTTGGGCCCCACGATATCCAGTCCTAGCTCGATAGCCTGGAGCCTTCCCTGTTGCTTGTACACCGTTCCTACGTTGGCACGTTCTTCGTTTGAAAAAAGTGGAATATTGAACGCTCCGGATATGTGCCCCTCGGCGTATTCTGCCGGAGAGCGAACGTCAACTACCGGTGTATTTTCTGCTTTACTAAGAAATTCGTTGGGATACAGTACTTGCATCGAGTGAAATTTGACACAAAATTATGCTTTTAGGAGCGGAAAACAATGATGTGATGATTTGGAATTAATGATGTGAAAGTTTTAGTTTGATCCCGGGTTTCCCCTTTTTTCTTTCCGGGGCAAACGGTATGAACTTCGTACAAAAATGCCGTTACCAAATACAGTATCTGTATCGAGTGACGGCTTATTTTGTTGAACTTGTTTTGTCTGCTTTAATTGCCAGAAACCAAAGTAATTGCCGGGAAACAGCCAGTGAACCAGCATTAGTGCATCGTTCTGACTAAAGTTTACAGCTGATTACTGATCGAGCAGTTTTACCCTGACAGCAACCGGGCCTTTGGGACCAGGTTCGACCTCAAAGGTAACTTTACTACCTTCATTAATCTCATCCAACGTGTTGTTTACATGTACAAACACACTATCCTGAGTTTCGGTATCCCTGATAAAACCATACCCTTTGGAATCGTTGTAATAAGTAACTTTTCCTTTTCTTATTGGATCTGGTTGCTCCATATCTTCTTTCTTCGGAATGCTGATCTCAATATCTTCTGCCTTTGTTTTTGTTTTCTTACCCGGATCAGGAGGAGTATCCGTAATCATTCCGTTTTCGTCAACGTAAGCAATCATATCGTCGAGGCTACCTTTTTTTTCATTATCCTTTTTGGCCTGCCTCCGCATTACCTTTTCTTTTCTCTTTTTTACTTTCTTGTTTCTTACTTCTTTTTTGTTGAAAGTTTCTTGTGATCTACCCATAAATAATTTTAATTGATAATAAATCTGACTGTTTGTATTTACTCCATTTTAGTACCGAATATTTCGGTCTTTTGTATCCCGAATGTCAGAAGTGGACAGTTTACTGAAAGGCCCTTCCTGTCGTTCGGAAATATTTTCGTGTATGTTGATTACAGTAAATCGGTCCGGTTAAATTGGTTGATTACCAGTGTAAAACAACTGATCCGCATGTGTCGGTGCCGAAAACGGATTTAAAAAAAAGTGCAGTGTTTAACTAATACAAATGTGGAATTAGTATATGCACGCTTAATATCAAATCAGAACCAGTGCAAATATAGCGTTTATTTTCAGTGATTTCGAAATAAATTATTTTTTCCTGATTCTGATGTTTTGTGTATATCAGGTCAGGCAGGTGCCTGCAGATTGGTTTATTTCAACGAAGGCTGAAATTATTCCTGATAGTTTTTATCACTCAGTCAGGCAATTACAAGTAGTCCTGCTTATCGTTCCTGCGACTGAAAATAGTTCTCGATTTTTGCCGGTAGCTCAAAACGGTTGACTGGTTTCACCATGAAATCGTCACATCCTGCTTCCATGCATTTATCCTTGTCTTCAGACATGGCATAAGCAGTAAAAGCAATCACCGGTAAACCGGGATTTGTTTGATGTTGGTAATGTCCCGTCCACTCGATTGTATCTCACTAATTCCTCCGTTGTTATTAAGTATCGGAACATTAATCCATTGAACCCACGTTTCCGGTTTCCCGTTCATGGCGGGAATACTTATTTCGAAAGTGCCGACTTTTCCGGTTTCATTCTAATTTTAAATTCCCTACCTTCTTGCCTTGAAAAATTGCGTACTTTACGCCGCTTTTGAATTGTTAAACCTGAATAAAACAGATATTTTTGATGGGTAAAGTGTTGATCATTGGTGCCGGTGGCGTGGGAACCGTTGTTGCTCACAAAATGGCCGGACTTCCTAAAGTATTTTCGGGAATCATGCTGGCAAGCCGCACCAAATCAAAGTGCGATGCAATTGCTGAAAAAATAGGTGGGGACCGCATCCAAACGGCTCAGGTAGATGCTGACAGTGTGCCGCAGCTGGTCGGGTTAATTCGTTCGTTTCAACCGGACTTAGTGGTGAATGTGGCCTTACCTTATCAGGATTTGACCATCATGGATGCCTGCCTCGAAACGGGTGTTTCCTATTTGGATACAGCCAATTATGAACCGAAAGAAGAAGCCAAATTCGAATATAAATGGCAATGGGCTTACCATGATCGTTTCAAAGAAGCTGGTTTGACGGCTATTTTGGGGTGTGGTTTCGATCCGGGAGCGACTAGTATCTTTACATCATACGCGGCAAAACATGTGTTCGACGAGATTCAGTATCTCGATATTGTCGATTGTAATGCAGGTGATCACGGTAAAGCTTTCGCTACCAATTTCAATCCCGAAATTAATATTCGCGAGGTGACACAGAAAGGAAAGTACTGGGAGAATGACGACTGGGTTTTGACCGGGCCACATGAAATTCACAAACCGTTGAATTATCCGAACATTGGTCCGAAAGAGTCTTATCTGATTTACCATGAGGAGTTGGAATCGCTGGTGAAAAATTTCCCGACCATTAAACGTGCCCGGTTTTGGATGACCTTCGGACAGGAATATTTAACACACTTGCGCGTGATCCAAAATATTGGTATGGCCGGAATTGAGCCGGTTATGTATGAGGGCAAAGAGATTGTGCCGATCCAGTTCCTGAAAGCAGTGTTGCCGGATCCAGGTGATTTGGGAGAAAATTACCACGGCGAAACTTCTATTGGTTGCCGCATTCGCGGATTGAAAGACGGCAAGGAGCAGACTTATTACATTTACAATAATTGCAGTCATGAAGCGGCTTACAAGGAAACCGGTATGCAGGCTGTTAGTTATACTACGGGCGTTCCGGCGATGATTGGCTCCATGATGTTCATGCGGGGAAAATGGAGAAAACCCGGGGTGAACAACGTCGAGCAGTTCGATCCGGATCCCTTTATGGAGGAATTGAAGAAACACGGCTTACCATGGCACGAATTGCATGACGTCGATTTGGAATTGTAAAACATTGATAAAATATATTTACAGGAGAGCTGTTTCATTTGTGACAGCTCTTTTTTTTAAGTACAATGGCTGAAGACAGCAGGAATTTTGAAGCATTTAGAAGGTCGTTGTTCGGATTTGCCCGTATTGAAGTTTTTTAAACTAAAATAGTAACTTGACCGTTTCAAGGTGGTGATAACAGTGGTGTTTCGCTGTATGCACCTCACGGATTGGTTCACTTGTTCGAAATCGGTCAAATTCACTTGTATGCCGGCTCTCTTCAGAATTTTTTTATTCTCTTTCATTTGTCTTTTGCCGTTTGAGACATTTGCTCAAAAGAAACCGGTGGTTAAGAAAGTGGCGTTCGAAGGAAATGCCACGCTGACTGATGAAGGCCTCGCAGGGCAGATGAATACGGAAAGCCCGACATTTCTCGATAAGTTACAATTTTGGAAATCGGCTCCGGCTTTTTCAAATTACATTCTGGATGATGATATCGAGCGGTTGAAAAGGTACTATCAGCGCAATGGATTTTTGCATCCTAAAATCGGTTACTCGCTTGATTCCAATAAAGCAGGCCGACGAATTTCTGTCCTAATCCACATCAACGAGGGAAGGCCTTATCTTATCAGTGATGTAAAAGTACAGGATGGTACAACACGACTGGATTCGACCATTATAAGTGCTGTCCGGAAAGATTTTCCAGTTAAGCAGGGAAGTCGTTTTGTTGATCAGCAAGTATACCAATCGGAGGATAAATTAACCCATGCTTTTACCGATAAGGGTTATCCGCTGGTGCAGGTAAAACGCGATATCCAGGTCGATACCACAGAACATTCCGTTGGCCTTAACTTTCAGGTGCATCCGGGACCGGAAGCCTGGTTTGGAAAGATAACCTGTCACGGCGATTCCCTGGTACCCCAAAAATTTATTCGGAACAAGGTTCAGTTTTCTTCAGGTGATCGCTTCTCCCAAAAGCAATTACAAAAAACACAGCAGAAGCTTTTCAATACCGAATTATTCAGTTATGTCGTTGTTCGTGCACTGATTGATAGTATCAAGGGAGACAGTGTCCCGGTCGCCGTTTACCTGAAGGAAAATCCGGGTTGGTTGTTAAAAGCCGGTGTGGGATATGGTACAGAAGACCGTGTTCGGGTATCGGCTGAACTTACCCGGTTACATTTTCTGGGAGGTGCCCGGCGCTTGATTTTTAATGGAAAACACTCTCATTTTCTCCCCTTCAGTTTTGATACTAAGTTTATTCAGCCTGATATTTTTCGCGATAACCTCGATTTTATCCTGAACCCGTTTTATATCCGGGAAAATGAAACCGGTTTTGAGGTCGATCGACTGGGAACCGGCGTCACCTTTCAGCAAACATTTTCTTCCGGTACTGCCGGCTATTTGATGTATTCGCTGGAAAAAGACTGGCTGACCAATAAGACACTGGTAACTGCTGATTCAACGGTCAATCCTCAGGATTCGATTCACAATAAATCGGGAATCACTTTTGGTGTCACCCGGAATACGACCAACGATGTTTTTGATCCGACGAAAGGTTGGAAATTGAATACGTACATTACCTATATGGGAATTGGATTTCAATCGAAATATCACTACATCAAAGTCGAGTCAGATGTGCGGCACTATATTCCGTTTAACGTGAATTGGGTGTTTGCCGCCCGGTTGCGTGCCGGTGTTATTCGTCCCATAGGGGGAGATAAGGAGAGTCCGTTGGAAGACCGGTTTCTCTTGGGAGGAGCCAATTCCTTGCGCGGTTGGGGACGTAACCAGGTTTCTCCGGTAAACGGGAACGGCGTGCCGATTGGCGGTAACAGTGTCCTGGAAGGAAGTGCGGAATTCCGGTTTCCGGTTTATGGAATATTCGGAGGTGCCGCTTTCATGGATTTTGGTAACGTGTGGCCTAAAGCCTTACAGTACAATCTGGCCAGTCTTAAATGTGATGTCGGACTGGGTGTTCGGGTGAAAACGCCTATCGGTCCCATTCGATTGGATTTAGCGACACCTGTGTTTGAGAATAAGTTTCGAACGCAGTTTTTCATCTCTATCGGACAAGCATTTTAGGATGGTAAGGAGAATCGTGAAAATAGTAAGCTGGCTGGTTGGCGGAATCATCATTCTGGTTCTCGCTGTGCTGCTGGTGATCCGTACCGGAATGCTGAATCAATGGCTGGCTTCTGTCGTTTCGTCCAAGGGAAGTGAAATGCTGCATGCCAATGTGAAACTTGATTCCATCCGGGGAAACCTGTTAGGAGATTTTTATCTGAAGAATTTCTCGCTTTCGCGGAATGATACGACATTGTTGGCTTTTCAAAAGCTGGAAGTAAAATATTCTCTGGCATCGATCCTCCGAAAGAACGTGAACGTTGACTATGTCGGGCTGGGACAACTTCGTGTTTTTGCTGTCCAGGAAAAAGATTCGACCTGGAATCTGGAACACATTCTTCCGGCGGATACCACAAAAATGCAGCCGGGTTCGACATTGAAAAGCGGAAGTAATTGGAAGGTGAACATATCCGACTTTCGTCTGAAAGATTTTCAGGGAGCAGTCCTCCCGATTGATACGGCCACAATTATTCCGCGAAAATTGGCGCTCGGCTTAGCATTATCTTTCCGGTTCGAACCGGACGATTTGGCACTCAACTTAAAGCAGTTTCACCTGCAAACGCAAAAACCGGATGCCGTTATCGACAACCTGACGGGAAAACTGGAGGTGGCGAAACGGCGGTTGAAGTGGAGCGGCCTGCAATTCCAAACTGCTCGTTCGCGAATGACCAGTAACGGAATGCTGCCACTCGATTCACTCAATTTAACTGATTTGCAGCTGGCTTTTTCCCCACTCGATTTAGCGGATTTGCAACCTTTCCTGAAACAGCCGCTTTATGGTACGCCCAATATCCAGCTTTCGCTGAAAGGCGGGATGCGGCAAACCCAGGTGCAACTGAATGTCCAGGAGGCAAAGCAACGGCTTTCTCTTGATGGTTGGTCCAGTAATTTGCGCACGAACCCACAGTACAATTTGCACCTTAATATCGACAGTCTGAATGCAGCAACCTGGACGGGAGATAGCACGTTGACCTCATTGATTTCCGGACGTTTTGCCGTTGATGGTGACGGTTTTAACCTGAAAAATAATCGGCTGAAACTGGACGGGCAATTGAACGATGCTCACTATTCCGGTTATACGGTGAAGAATCTTTCAGTGAACCTGGACAAAAAAGCTGGCAGTATGCATGCCCGGATTGATGCGGATACCTGGTTGGGAAGCATGGAAGTTGTAGCGCAATTGGATAAGATATTTACCCAACCGGAATATCTGCTCAGAGCGAAACTGAGGCATCTGGATCCCGGTGATTTCTTACCCACTGATACGCTGAAGTCAGATTTGAACCTGGATGTAAAAGTGAGTGGTTCCGGCAAGGATTTGAATAGCTTGCAGGCACAGACTGAAATTAAATCGACAGCTTCTGTATTGTTTGGTCAACCGGTTTCCGATTTCCATACCCGGATGCGTTATGATGCAGGCGATTATCAATTGGATAGTCTGCTCTTCGAGGTTCCGGCCTTTCATCTTTTCGCGAGGGGGAAGGGGAACATTCACTCGGGCAACGACTTTTCAGTAACTGTTCAGGCCCGGGACATTAACAGTCTGGCTATGCCGATGGGATTACCGCCGTCGGAAATGACGGGGACTATTGCCGGAAGAGTAACCGGCCCGGTTGACTCACTTCGTTTTGCCGGAAACATCAATCTTCAATACCTGCGTTATGATTCCATCAGCGTGGGCTCGTTGGCCGGAAATATACAGGCCATAGTGCAGGATAGTGTTTATCGTGGAGATGCTGTTTTGCAGGCAAGTTCACTGGATATCAATGGGACGAAAATGAAATCCCTTGGCCTGAAGGCGCAGTTTCAAAATGGACGTTTGGAGAATCAGGTTGATTTGATAATGAATGATTCGTTGAAAGCAAATGTCGAAGCAAATGTCCTTTTCAGGAATGTTCTCCGGGTTGATCTGAAACGGCTCCATTTGAATTTGATCGGCTCGGAGTGGAACGGAGGAAGCGATTCAACTTCGATTATTCCGTCCAGTGGTTCCATCGTTGTGAGGAACCTGGTATTGGCTTCGCAGGAGCAAAAAATAGCAGTATATGGACGGTTTGCTTTTCATGGTAGTGAAGATTTAAACCTGTCTGTTGAAAATATTGATTTATCACAGATTCCACGGTTTAAAGGGATGCCCCAAAACTTAAAGGGAATTGTTTCTTCGGGCATCCGGTTGACAGGTGAGGCATCCAAGCCTGAAATACAAGCCTTTCTGGATGTACAAAAGCCAACGCTCGATATCATTAGCCTGAAGCAGATTGCGGCCCGAATAAATTACGTGGATGAAAGACTAACTTTGCAGGTAGTTGCGTTGGGTGAAAAAGACTCACTCTTAACTGCCAAACTAGATCTCCCGTTACACCTTTCGTTCGCCGATAGCATTTATCTGCTCCGGAACACGGCCCCGGTTAGCGGGTACTTACGGGTCGATAGTCTGGAAATTGCCCGGTTGAACCAGTTCATCGCACCGCAGAAAATGAAAATGAGTGGCTTGTTTTCGTCCGATGTGCAGCTTTCTAATACCATCGACGATGTGAAAATTGGTGGCCATATCCGTCTCGATAACGGACAATTTGATGATAAAGAGTACGGATTGAATTACCGGAATATCATGTTACGAAGCGGCCTTCAGGGCAACCGGTTCTCAATTGATACATTGGGCATGAAGGCAGGAAAAGGATACCTGGGAATGAATGGGTATGTGCAGTTGAAACCGCAGTTGGAAGCTGTTCCTGAGTTTATTCATTTGAATGTCAACGCGAAAGATTTTTCCGTGGCTAATTCTGATTTACTGGATGCTGTGATTAATACGAATTTGCTTTTAGAGGGAACCCCGGAAAAGCCTGTATTTTCCGGAAATCTGACAGTCAACCAGGCACATTTAAACGCGGATGCTTTGCGTGCCCGGATGGCAGTGAAATCGGACGATCCCAACCCGCCCTTGCTGGTGCAGGCCGTTCAGCAGGCATCAGCGTTTGATACAACGGGTAACCACCCTTCAGCGATGAAGTATAAGGTTCCCTCGTTCCAGTCTGTCGACTTTTACCGCAACCTGAGCGGAAACTTTACCGTTCGCATTCCCGGGAATTTTTGGATTGCGGGAAAAGACATGAATTTTGAGATGAAAGGGGATTTGCGTGCGGTGAAGGAAGGAAAGCTGGTGGATCTATTCGGTACGCTGAATGTGCAGCGCGGATTTTATAAGATGTATGGCAAACGCTTCGATTTTGAGTCGGGTAGTTTGACCTTTACCGGAAGTGATGAAATGATGAACCCAGTGGTTGATTTTACCATTGCTTATTCGTTCCGTGATGTTGAAAAGCAATTGAAGAAAATTACTTTGCATATTACCGGCCGGGCACTTGCACCTACATTTGAATTTCGTTTCGATGGACAGGTGATTACTGAGCAGGATGCACTGGCTTATATTTTATTTGGTCGTTCGTCCAGTCAACTTACCTCTGCACAAAGCTCGAGTGTGAATAGTGCATCGGGAGTTGCTAAGAACTTGGCGCTCGGACAGGTTTCTGCACTGCTGAAGGACGCGGTGCAGTCCACATTGAACCTCGATATGTTGGAGATTTCAGGAGACGAGAACTGGTCGTTGAGCAGTGTAGCGGTAGGAAAATATATTACCAAGAATCTCTTTCTCAGTTATCAGCAGACTTTTGCCCTTGATAAAAAGACCAAAATTATTCAGCCACAAAAGATTACGTTGGAATATCAGATTTTCCGCTGGCTTTACCTGCAGGCGACCAATCAGTCAACGAACTCCGGATTTGATCTGATAATTAAAAAATCATGGAAATGACCGGCAAGATGTTTTTGTGCGATTATCAATCATTCCAGCTTCTTACGATTAGTCAGTTCCATCTGATAATTTATGTGTAAACATCCATCGATTTACAGCTGTACACAAGGCTATTAATCTTTTGATGGGAAAAGATGAAGCGTTATTTACTTCCCTGATTAACATGGTTTGTTTTTATCGGTTCCATTCCTATTCTATCCTACCGGGAAAAGCGTAACTTTGCAGCCGGTTTTTGATGAATAATCACGGCAATTATGGCTATCGATCTGAGTAAGGTTCCTTCGCCCTGTTACGTACTCGACGAAGGTTTGTTGCGGAAAAATCTCGAACTCATCCGGGGCGTGAAGGACGCCGCAGGAGTGGATATCATCCTCGCGTTTAAAGGCTTTGCCATGTGGAGTGCTTTCCCCATTGTTCGTGAATACATTAGCGGTGCGACAGCCAGTGGCGCCTATGAGGCCCGTTTGGCAGTGGAGGAGATGAAGGCCTTGGCGCATACCTATTCGCCGGCTTATGCCGGGGATGATTTCGGTGAAGTCCTCGAATGTTCGTCGCACATCACCTTCAACTCCCTTTCGCAACTGGAGCGGTTCCTGCCGGCCGTGAGAAACTATTCGCGCAGGATATCGGTCGGACTTCGGGTCAATCCCGAATTCTCGGAAGTAGGCACCGATTTGTACAATCCCTGTTCGCCGGGAACGCGTTTAGGCATCTTATCATCGCAACTGGGCGATGAACTGCCCGAAGGCGTGGAAGGTTTGCATTTCCATACTTTGTGCGAGTCGGACCCGGTCGATTTGGAGAAAACACTGGCGGCGTTTGAAGAGCGTTTCGCCCGTTTCCTGCCGAAAGTAAAATGGGTGAACATGGGCGGCGGCCATCTTATGACCTGCAACGGGTATGATACGCAGCACCTGATCAATCTCCTGAAAGCTTTTCGTGAGAAGTGGGATGTGGAGGTGATTCTGGAACCGGGCAGTGCGTTTGCCTGGGAAACCGGCGTGCTGAAATCGACTGTGGTGGATGTAGTCGAAAACAAAGGCATCCGTACGGCCGTGCTCAACGTATCGTTTACGGCCCATATGCCCGACTGCCTCGAAATGCCTTACAAGCCCCGTATCCAGGGCGCTCATTTCGACCCGGTGGATGGCAAACCGACTTACCGTATGGGTGGAAATTCCTGCCTGGCCGG
The DNA here is from genome assembly GCF_009617895.1 of Prolixibacter sp. SD074. Lineage (NCBI taxonomy): Bacteria > Pseudomonadati > Bacteroidota > Bacteroidia > Marinilabiliales > Prolixibacteraceae > Prolixibacter > Prolixibacter sp. SD074. The sequence goes on along the minus strand of NZ_BLAW01000001.1, from coordinate 1,507,887 downwards.
TGACTTTGTGGGCGATTGGTCGTTCGACGAAGAGCTGAAGCCCGGCGATTCGATTGTTTTCGAAGATATGGTTCACTACACGATGGTGAAAACCACCATGTTCAACGGGGTTGCCCATCCCTCCATCGGCATATGGAACGACGAAACCGGTTTCCGTCTGGTGCGGGGGTTCAGTTACTCGGATTATAAGCAGCGGTTGTCATAAAAAGGTGTAAAATAGTCTTAATTGTTGGCACTAGTAATTTTTATAGTTCATATCCTATTGTCAAATTTAGAGTTTGGCCATCTCCCGTTTTTAGTTTTCAAAATTTAATAAAAGGCTTAACTGTCCGTCATTAGGAGATGGCTCTGTTTGAGGAAGGAAAGCCCTTGGTGTCATATTGGCCAGCAATGCTTTTATTATCGTGCTGATTTTGTAATAAATAAAATTGAATAGTTCGTACATCTGTTCTTTGTTTAGCGTTTTTACCCCGCTTTCAAGGACCTCCTTGTTCTAGCTTTTTGCGCCATGGCCAAAACTGTAAAGCTTATTTTATTGTACAGGGGCGTCATTTCCCGGTCTTTGCTAAAGTGGGCAACATTCATCAGCCAATAGCCAAGGCTAATGGTCCCGTTATCGTCATCTCTCACATAGTCCAGCCCATCCATCGCCCTGGCAGGAGGAGCACAGTACAACGGCAACATCAGTGGTGCCATGTGGCGGCTATCGGGTAATGGCAAAAAAGGGTATGGTTTTACCTACGACGGTTTGAACCGGTTGACCGTAGCCGATTACGGGACCTATTCAGGAAGCTGGGCGAATACTTCAGCCTATGATTTGAGTTCTGTCGGTTACGATAAAAACGGCAACCTGAACTATGATGGAATACGTAATTTAACGATAAGTTATTTTGAAGAATTTAATTTGCCGAAACAGTATTACAAGAATTCCACTAACAAGGTAGATTACTATTACGATGGACTGGGGACTAAGTGGCGCAAAACAGCCACGGTTTCGGGCGTTGCCTCCACCACGCTTTATGATGGTACTTTTATCTACGAAAACGGCACCCTGAAGAAGGTGTTGACCTCCGAAGGGTATTACGACCCGTCGGCAGGGCGGTACTACTATTACCTGAAAGATCACCTGGGGAATACCCGTCTAACCTTCCATTACAGTGGTACCACGGCGGTAGTCGACCAGGAAGTTGAGTACTATCCGTTTGGCAGCCTGTTTACCGGGAACAATCTCGATAAAAATAAGTACCTTTATAACGGTAAGGAATTAAACGACGAGTTCTTTGAAAATTATGACTACGGGGCAAGGTTCTATGATGCTGAACTGGGACGATGGCATGTTGTTGACCCATCAGCTGATAAATACTACTCTATCTCTCCATATGCTTATTGTGCTAATAACCCCATGATTTATATTGACCTAACGGGGATGGAATTTACAGATGCTGCATGGGAATGGGTGAATAAGTTAATTGCGGAGGTTAACAGTCGGCAAGAAAGCAATAATGCAAGAATTGCTGACAAACAAGCAAAGCTGGATGCTGGCGGTCTATCTGCAAAACAAGAGAAGAGGTTAAACAGGCAAATAGGAAATCTTCAAAGCCAAAATAACTCGTTGGAAGGAGTAAGAGGTGAAGTTGCAACAACGGCAGCCTCTGACCAGACGTATAATGTGGTTGAGAGCTCTTCTCAAAATGAAAGCGGGCCTCTTCCTGGCATGGGAACAGAAGTAGCTTACACATCCTTTAACTTTGATACTAAAAATGTAGATATTACAGTATCTCCCGGTGCGGGATTAGGTCTTTTTGCACATGAACTTTTACATGGATATCAATTTGAGACAGGTCAAATTAGTTTGGGAGCTGCTGGCGCAAAAGGGTATAGTTTTCTTTTAGATAAGACGAATGAAGTTGCAGGCTATGCTAGGCAATGGATGTTTGGCAGTAATGAAGGAGTTACAAGCATAAGCACTTTGCCAGAGAGATATAGCGGTCTTCCCCAAGGACCTATAAATGTCCATAACTATAGTTTCCAGGGAAGAAAGTTAAGCGATATGAACCCCTATGAACTTCAGCGATTATCTAAAATAATGAAGCAGGCGTATAGGTATAATGGGAAAACTTTTTATTAAAACTCCACAGAGATGAGAACAAATTTAATTTTAGTATTCTTTTTATTGTTGTCACTGAAGGGAATTTGCCAAGATGTCTTATTTAACTTGTATTGTTACAATCCTTGTACAGAAGAAGTTAAAAGGATAGATTTTTTTGGTCTAAAAAAAGGTGACAAGATTTTTTCGGTCAAAGATTCTTCAGGCTTTCTTCAATTAAAAGATACCGGTGCTTATGCATTGTCATATGCCCTTACTATGATTGATAGCACACAATTAGGAAAGGAATATCACTTCAACTCTGCCGGAAGTTACAGTGATACCCTAAGGCTAATGACTATTACTCCCTGTCTTGAACCGACTTCACATCCCAATTTTATTGGATATTGTTGTTGTGGTGAAGAATGTGAGGGTAAACAGGTAGACTATTACGCAAATGGAAATAAAAGAGTAGAAGGATTCTTTAATAAAGGAAAACCTATTGAGAAGCTGATTTTCTATAAAAGAGATGGTTCTATAAATTACATTGAAAAATACAATAAAAAAGGTAAGTTTAAAAAGAAGACAACATATTAATAAAAGAAAGAGGGTGTCCGAAAAGTTGAATTGGAAAAGTGTTTACTTTCAAATTGAAAGCAATCTTGGATTTACCCCTCCAAACCTCCCCTAAAGGTGAGGCTTAAAGTCCCCTTCAGGGGATTTAGGGGTAAATAACTAAAGCTGTACTTACAATTTGATAGTTCTGAAAATGCTCTTTGGACTTTTCGGACACCCTCTTTCTTTTTACAATGCAGCGATATTTTTAATCTTAATGGATTTTATAAACCCATCAATAACCGAAAGAATATGCCCTTTGTCGGCCTCTTCCATTTTTTCAATCTCGTTAAGGCGTTTAAGCATCTCGGGGTCTTTCAGAATATTTTCCTTGTCAGTTTTCCCCAATAAATAACCTACGGTTGTGCCAACCAGCTTTGCTATTTTTTTAGCGGTCTCAATAGATGGCTTCATCTCGTTACCAAATGCTTAAATCGGACCGTTGGGTTTTTGATATTATCAGGCTTCGTTAAATTCCTGACCTTTATCTCTTAAATAAAATGAACAAATCTTAATCTTTGTAATTCGTTGGAGGTATCGATTTGGGACAAGAAAAATACCGGGGCAGAAATATTCCATTTAAAGCTTCCGTTAAAGCTGCACGCGTAAGTTCCCAAAACATTCCACAGAAGTTTTGATTCTATACCTTTGCATCTTAATTTCTTTCTTATGCCAAACTACGCTAAAATCCCTTTTCGGGCCGATCGTTGGCCATTCTTCTATGGTTGGTTTATTGTGTTGATAGGAACCCTGGGGGTTTTGTTCAGTATCCCGGGACAAACGATGGGTGTTTCGGTATTCACCGACCACCTGATTGGTGAGTTGAACATCTCGCGCGACCAAATCAGCCTGGCGTATATGTTTGGCACGATTGGCAGTTCGCTGTTTCTCACCCTTGCGGGAAAATGGTACGACCGTTACGGAGTTCGCCTGGTAATGAGTGGAGCTACACTTACCCTGGCTTTTGCATTGGTATTGGCATCGTTTTCCCCAGCCATTGTTTTATTGGGGAAAGGACTTGCGTTTTTACCCTTGTCCTATTTTGCCGTGTTCGTTATGAGTTTGCTCTTTTTCCTGATTCGCTTTTCAGGACAAGGCGTAATGACATTGGCGTCGCGCAACATGATCATGAAGTGGTTCGACCGGAAACGTGGTCTTGCCAATGCACTGAGCAGTGCTTTTGTTAGTTTCAGCTTTTCGTTGTCGCCACTGTTTTTGGCATGGGGGATCAACCGGTTCGAATGGTTTGGGACATGGCGTTGGCTGGCAGTATTATTACTACTTTTCGCTGTACTTGTATTGGTTTTCTACCGCGATAATCCGGAAATCTGCGGACTCGTTCCCGATGGCAAAATGACTCATCCTTTAACCGAAAATGAGAAACTTCAGCAGAATCGAAAACAGTTTACTTTGCAAGAGGCACGAAAGACAATTGCATTCTGGGGCGTTGCTATCGCCAATACCTATAACGGATTTTTTATTACCGGATTAACCTTTCATATTTTATCCATTTTTAAGACCGTTGGAATGGATGAATCCAAAGCGCTGGGGATTTTCCTTCCAGCTACGGTTATCTCCGTCATTGTTTCCATTGGCGGAAATTACATCAGTGATTTCGTTCGTTTGAAATATCTTCTTTTCATTATGGCATTGGGAGGCATATTGTCTTCTGTTGGGTTAATTTTGCTTGGTGATGGATGGGCCTATTATGTGTTGATTATAGGAAACGGAATTGTGAGCGGTATATATACTGTTCTTTCTGCGGTGGCATTTCCCCGCTACTTTGGCCGAAAGCACCTCGGCGCCATTTCGGGCTTTAACATGTCGATGATTGTTTTTGGCAGTGCTATTGCTCCTTTGATTTTTAGTTTGAGCAAAACGCAAACCGGTAGCTATTATACGGCCGGAATGTTCTCCCTTACGATTGCCGTACTGATATTCCTGCTCGCAACCCGCGTTCACAACCCACAACAAAGTTAAACGTTCATACTTCCTATCTTGAATGATTCGGCTCAATTTGTTACTCATTCCCCGGTTTGTTGGTTGATATTCAATATCCGTTGAAAAAATCCTGCCCTTTTGTTTCATTTTTGTACAAATTTAATTGAACAAAAAACTTTTATATTCATTTAAGACATGAAACTCTTATATTGCGGCAGAATTGAAACAGCTTAGATCCGAAATAGTCGAGCAGTCTCCTGACTTTATGGAAAGAGCCGGGGAGTATGAAAATGTGCTGAATTCCTACCGGGAAGCGCTCAGGCAGACAGTTGATCGGGAGCAGGGGCCAGCGTTGAAAAAGCATCTGGACCGGGGAAAACTGCCGGCACGTAAACGCATCAGTTTACTGATTGATCCGCAGACTCCCTTTCTGGAGCTTTCGCCTTTGGCTGCATACGATCAATATAATAACCAATTCCCATCGGCAGGAATCATTACCGGTATCGGTCGTATCCATGGCCGCGAAACGGTAATTATTGCCAACGATGCAACCGTGAAAGGTGGTACCTACGTGCACGAAACGTTGAAGAAGCATCTCAGGGCACAGGAGATTGCCATGCAGAATAATTTGCCGTGTGTATATCTGGTCGATTCGGGGGGAATATTCCTGCCAGAGCAGGCACGGTTATTTCCCGATCGGTTTGATTTCGGCCGCATTTTCCATAACCAGGCCCGGATGTCGGCGGAAGGAATCCCGCAGATTTCGGTAGTAATGGGCTCCTGTACGGCTGGCGGCGCTTATGTTCCGGCCATGAGCGACGAAACCATCATGGTGAAGGACCAGGGAACCATCTTCATTGGAGGTCCGCCTTTGGTGAAAGCGGCTACCGGCGAAGATGTGGACGCGGAAGAGCTGGGTGGCGCACTGGTGCACACGGGAATTTCGGGTGTTGCTGATCACCTGGCGGAGAACGATATTGATGCCCTGAAAAAGTGCCGTAATATTATTGAAACGCTGCCATTGCCCGATAAACAGATGTTGGATGTGGTTCCACCGGAAGCTCCTTTGTACAAAGCTTCTGACCTGTATGGCCTGGCTCCGGTCGATTTGAAAAAGCCGGTCCGAATGCGGGAAATTATAGCCCGTTTGGTAGATGGCAGCAAGTTCCAGGAATTCAAGGAGCGTTACGGAACAACCATTATTACCGGTTTTGCCAGGATGATGGGATTCCCGGTAGGGATTATTGCCAATAACGGGTTCCTTACGTCGGAGGCATCGTTAAAGACGGCTCATTTTATCGAATTATGCAACTTCCGGAAGGTTCCGTTGTTGTTTTTGCAGAATATCACCGGCTTTATTGTCGGAAAAAAATACGAACAGGAGGGCATTGCCCGTAATGGTGCAAAACTGATTCATGCAGTGGCCACGGCAAGTGTCCCTCGTTTTACGGTGATTATTGGTGGTTCATATGGTGCCGGAAATTATGCAATGGCGGGCCGGGCATATGACCCGAATTTTCTGTTTATGTGGCCCAACGCCCGCATCGGGGTGATGGGAGGTGAACAGGCATCACAGGTGTTGCAGTCTATCGGAAAGAAAGGTGAAAAGAGCGGCGCACCCGATTTGGTCAGCCAGTTTGATGAGGAAAGTCGCGCACTGTACAGCACATCTCGCCTTTGGGATGATGGTATTATCGATCCTACCGAGACGCGCAGTGTGCTGGGCCTGGTTGTTTCCGTATCACTAAACCGGAAAATTGCTGAACCTAAAACCGGTATTTACCGTATGTAGAATAAGTGTTGAATTGATTGATAAAACGAGATTCACAGGGAAATCTGTATTTGCATAACCTGATTGATTTGCCTAAGCATTGGTCTATGGAAGAATACCAAACCATATCGGTTAAACCGGAAGGAAAAACATTAAATCTTTGGTTAAACCGAAGTGAAGTGCACAATGCGCTTAACCGTCAGATGATGGTTGAGCTGCACCGTTTTTTTCAGTGGGCAGAAGTACAGCCGGGGTTTCGTTTCGTTGTGATTCGTGGCCACGGGAAATCCTTTTGTGCCGGTGCCGATTTGAACTGGATGAAAGAATCAGCAACGTTAAGTGAAGCGGAGAACCTGGAAGATAGCCGGTTGCTCACACAAATGCTGATGGCCATTTATCGAAGTTCGAAAGTGGTGATTGGTGCTGCGTATGGTAATATTTTTGGTGGCGGGACCGGATTGTTGGCAGCTTGCGATATGGCTTATACGGTTACCCGCGCCCGGTTTTCATTGAGTGAAACCCGTCTTGGACTGGTGGCGGCCAGTATTACACCTTTGCTGCTGAAACGAATGAAACCCTCGCGGCTAAAAGAATTGATTTTTTCAGGGAGCCATTTTAACGGAACTGAGGCTTTTGAAAATGGTTTAGCTGATCGGGTTTTCGAATCCGTTGAAGAAATGGACCGGTTCATCCTCCAGTTGTTGGAACAGATGCTGAAGGGGGGACCGCGTGCTGTTGTTCGCTCTAAGCAGCTAATCAATGAATTGACCGACGGAACATTGATGAACGAATATATGAAACAAATGCCGGAACTGTTGGCAGAAGTGCGGGTTACTCCCGAAGCCCAGGAAGGCATTGCTGCATTTTTAGAGAAACGAACTCCCGATTGGCCCTGATGATGGAGAGACTGGAAAAAATATTAATCGCCAACCGGGGTGAAATTGCTCTTCGGATCATCCGCGCAGCGCGTTCCATGCACATTTCCGCGGTAGCGGTTTATTCCGAAGGGGAAGCCGGTGCTTTGCATGTTCGCCAGGCTGACGGATCGGTATCGCTCGGAGAAGGTTCGCTGAACGATACCTACCTGAATATTGAAAAGATGATTCAGGTAGCGGTCCAATCCGGTGCCCAGGCCATTCACCCGGGCTATGGTTTTCTTTCGGAAGATTATCGCTTTGCGGAAGCTTGCGCCGAAGCCGGTATCATTTTCATTGGCCCTGATGCGGAAGTATTGAGGCTGATGGGGAATAAGATGGAAGCCAAGCTGTTTGCTCAAAAACTGGGAATTCCTGTGTTATTCGGACAAACATTGGTTGCCGGACAATTGAACGGTGAACCCCAAACGCTGGAGTATCCATTGTTAATTAAAGCTTCCCACGGAGGTGGTGGAAAAGGTATTCAGATTGTTGGTTCGGCTGACGAGCTAAATGAAAAACTGACCCAGGCATCGCGAGCTGCTGCTAATTATTTTGGTAACGGCGAAGTGTACATTGAACCTTACATTGAAAAGGCCCGCCATATCGAGGTGCAGATTTTAGGCGATAGCCACGGTAACCTGGTCCACCTTTTCGAACGTGACTGTACGCTGCAGCGGAATCATCAAAAGATATTAGAAGAAGCGCCTGCAGCGAATCTTCCGGCTTCCGTGCAGAAGAAACTCCTCGATGCAGCTTTGTTGTTGGGAAAAAGAACCAACTATTCGGGCGCCGGAACAGTAGAGTTTTTAGTGGAACCCGATGGCCGCTTTTGGTTCATGGAGATGAACCCGCGTATCCAGGTGGAACATCCGGTAACCGAAGAGGCGACTGGAGTAGATATCGTTCGGGAACAATTGCGAATTGCTTCCGGCAGGCCGCTTTCCTTTCGGCAAAGTGATGTTTCACTGAAGGGACATTCTATCGAAGTCCGTGTCTACCGGGAAGATCCGGAAAAAGCGTTTGCGCCGTCGTCTGTACCGGTTCATTTTTACCGGTTGCCCGGAAATGGTGTCAGGCTGGAAACCGATTTGGATGGAGACAATGTTGCCGGAAGTCTGTTCGATCCGCTGATTGCCAAGATTATTACTTTCGGCGAAAGCCGAAACGATGCGTTGGCGAAGATGCAGCTGGCACTGGATGAACTGACGGTTCACGGCCCGAAGACCAACCTTTTGTATCTGAAATATTTGCTGAAAGAACCTTCTTTCGCAAACAACAACATACACACCGCTTATTGTGGCGAACAGCTGGAAGAACACCTGGATGGATTACAGCAGGGCCGGGAGAATATTTCCCGGGAAGTGCTGTTGGCTGCGTATTTGTACCTCGGTTTTCTGCGAAAGCAAAATAACGCGGCTGATACCTGGGAACAGGTCGGATTTCTTCGTTTAAAAAATGAAGTAGAGATAGCTGTTGACGGTCAGATGTTTTCGGTTGCTTTTCATTCCCGGGAGGGAAATAGTTTTCAGTTACAAACCGGGGCTAAAATGCGGATGGTTTCAGTAAAAGAAACAGAAGATCAGTGGTTAACGGTTTCCCTGGGCGGGAAGAACCACGTAATTTCCTGGTCAAATCATCCGGTTGCCGGTAAGTGGCTGGATGCTGATGGTTTCCATTTTCATGTGACCAGCCCGGATTTACTGGAAGATTACTACGGTGAAGCGGCTGGGGAAGAGCCTGAAACCGCCGAAAATGAAGCGGTGGTCCGCTCGCCGCTGCACGGAAAGATTATCGATATTCAAGTCAAACATAAACAAACCATTAAAAAAGGGGAGGTGTTGCTGGTGATCGAATCCATGAAATCGGAGAACCACGTCACATCGCCCCGCGCAGCAAAAATCAAATCCATTGCTGTGGAAGTAGGCAGCCAGGTAACTGACGAAATGCCTTTAATTATTCTGGAGGATATTTAACTATGGACGAATTATTGCCCAAACACTACGCAGACTATCGTAAGCGAATCAGGGATTTTGCAGAGAAGGAGATTTACCCTGTTGCAATTGGGAACGACGAAAACGAGCATTTCCCGGTTGATTTGACGAGGAAAATGGGTGAAGCCGGACTTTTTGGAATTGCCATTCCCAGGGAATACGGCGGACAGGGGCTTGATACCTTATCGTACATTATTGCCGTGGAAGAATTGGCCCGTGTGGACAGCTCTCCGGCTGCTACCATAGCTGCCCATAATTCACTGGGGATTGCGCCAATTTATTCTTATGGTACGGAGGAACAGAGGAAGAAATTCATTCCGGGTTTGTGTACAGGTGAGAAACTTTGGGCATTTGGATTGACCGAATTGACTGCCGGCTCCGATGCAAAAGGTGTGGAATCGCGTGCCGAACTGGTCGATGGCGAGTGGGTTATCAACGGCTCCAAGATGTTCATCACGAACAGCGCATCGGAAATTGCGTCGGGCATTACACTGCAGGCGATAACCGGCGAAAAGGAGGGTAAGAAAGAATTGACCGCCATATTGGTAGAACGGACTACCCCGGGGTACGAAACCTGGCCGGTGAAAGGAAAACTGATGTGGCGTTCGGTGGACAACGGCAAAATGAAATTTACTGATTGCCACGTTCCGGAAGAAAATTTACTGGGAAAGCGTGGCGAAGGCATCAAGATTATGCTGGCCACACTCGATGGCGGACGTTTGTCGATTGCGGCCATGGGACTCGGTTTGGCGCAGGGCGCTTTCGAGATGGCCGTGAAACATGCCAGGAAACGTGAGCAGTTTGGTAAGCCGATTGCCGAATTCCAGGCGGTTTCCTTTAAACTGGCTGAAATGGCGATGCGTATTGAGCTGGCCCGAAATACGCTGTACCGGGCTTGCCAGTTAAAAGATGCCGGAAAACCTTTCGGAAAAGAAGCGGCGATGTCGAAGTTGTATTGCTCGGAAGTAGCCAAATATGTGGCTGATGAATCGGTTCAGGTTCACGGAGCATACGGTTTGCTCCGCGAAAATCATATCGAGCGTTTCTATCGTGACCAGCGTTTGCTTCAGATTGGTGAAGGAACTTCCGAAATTCTAAGGATGGTCATTGGCCGTTATGTCTTAAAATCGTAAACTGTTTTCCAACGAAATCAGATAACCATGGGCGCCGATCGCAAACTGGATCACATCAAACTGGCTTTTCAGTCGCAGATGAACGGAATAGCTGCTGATAACCGCTTCTTCTACGAACCGATGTTGTCAGGGCATCCGGCAGGCGAACCGGAAGAAATTCCGTTTGCCGGGAAGAAGCTGAAAGCTCCGGTTTGGGTTTCGAGCATGACCGGCGGTACCAGGTTGGCTAATACCATTAACCACAACCTGGCCCGGGCTTGTGGTGAGTTTGGACTGGGCATGGGACTGGGTTCCTGCCGCAAACTGCTGGATGGTGATACGTATTTTCCCGATTTTGACGTCCGTGCCGATATCGGTGAGCAACAGCCACTTTATACCAATTTGGGTATTGCGCAGGTGGAGGTGCTGTTGGATAAGGGGCAGACAGACAAAATCGAACGGCTTATCGATCGCCTTCGTGCCGATGGATTGATTGTCCATATCAATCCGATGCAGGAGTGGCTTCAGCCGGAAGGAAACTTCATTCAGCATCCGCCGATTGAAACGGTGGAACGCTTGCTGGAAGAAGTGAATTTTCCGGTTATCGTGAAGGAAGTAGGCCAGGGATTTGGCCCGGAGAGCCTGCTCCGGCTTTTAAAACTTCCATTGGCAGCAGTTGACTTTGGCGCTTTTGGCGGAACCAACTTTGCCCGAATCGAGCTGGAACGCAACAGCGAACTGAACAAAGAGTTGTATGGGCCATTTGTGTGGGTCGGAATGTCCGCTGAGCAGATGCTCGATGTGGTGAATCAAATGGTTGATGGAGGTGAAGAAATCAAGTGCCGCCAGCTGATTATTTCCGGCGGCATACAAAATTTCCTCGACGGTTACTACCTGACTGGAAAATCGAAATTGCCGGCCATCTATGCGCAGGCTTCTGCTTTTCTGAAATACAGCCAGGGGGAATATGAGGTGCTGAGAAATTATGTGGAAGCCCAGCTGAAAGGTTTGCGGATAGCCAAAGCATTTCTTCGGATTAACGAAAATTATTCTGAATGACGAAAAACGAACGGATTATCAGTGGCTTTTCCAAACTGAACCGGTCGCAACGAATCGATTTAATAGGAGACCGGCTGGGACTTGATGAGGCTTCCCGGTTGGTACTCGATAATTTCTTGCATCAAAATCCGTCTACACAAGCGCTCTTCGAAGAGTTTAGCGAAAACTTCCTCACCAACTTCTTTATGCCCATGGGCGTCGTTCCCAACATGGTCGTGAATGGTAAGTCTTACATCGTTCCGATGGTGATTGAAGAAAGTTCGGTGATTGCCGCTGCAGCAAGAGCAGCCAAGTTCTGGGCTTCGTTAGGGGGATTTCGGGCCCGGGTGGCCGGAATGGTCAAAAAAGGACAGGTGCATTTCACCTGGTCAGGGAAAGCTGAATATTTGACTAAGGTTTTTCCTGTTCTGAAAGAGAAAATGCTGGCGGCAACAGAAGAGTTGACCTCACGGATGCGTCAGCGGAACGGAGGTATCATCGCGGTTGAGTTGGTCGATAAAACAGAAGGCCTGGAAAACTATTACCAGGTAGACGTTTCTTTTGAAACAGCCGACGCCATGGGGGCGAATTTCATCAATTCGTGCCTGGAGACCATGGCCGCCGTTTTGGTCGATGAATTGAATAACCCGGAAAGAAAAGGCGAAGCGAGTGTCATCATGTCGATTCTATCGAATTATACGCCGGATAGCCTGGTGGAATGTTGGGTGGAATGTGATATTAATGAATTGGCCCCATTTAGCGGAAAACTGAAACCCGAAGAATTTGCCCGGAAATTTGAAATGGCCGGCAGCATTGCACAGCTGGATGTTTCGCGGGCGGTAACGCACAATAAAGGAATTTACAACGGCGTGGATGCTGTCGTGCTGGCTACCGGAAACGACTGGCGGGCGGTGGAGGCTTGTGGTCACGCGTTCGCGGCTTCTAATGGGAATTACCGCAGTCTGACATTTGCCCAAATCGACGGTAACCGTTTTCGCTACACGTTGCGACTGCCTTTAGCGCTCGGGACGGTGGGAGGCCTGACGAAAACCCATCCGGTTTCCAAACTGGCGCTGGAACTGCTGGAGAACCCTAATGCGGAAACCTTGATGATGATTGCCGCAGCTGCCGGCCTGGCGAACAATTTTGCGGCGGTTGCATCGCTCACGACGGTTGGCATCCAACAAGGGCACATGAAAATGCACTTGACTAATATACTGAATCAGTTAGGGGCTAATACCGAAGAAAAGAGTGCTTGTGTACAATATTTCAGCGATAAAAACATCGCCTACGCGGAAGTGGAGAAATACCTGAATCAAATCAGGAGTGCAAATGCCTGAAACGAAAAGCATACAAGAGAGGATATTTTATTCCCGAGGCAAATTATTGCTAACGGGCGAATACGCTGTGCTTCGGGGTGCAAGGGCCCTGGCTCTTCCGTCCAGGCTTGGACAATATATGGAAGTGATTGAAGGAAACGGGCCCGGCGTTTTGTCATGGGAAAGTACTTCTCCTTCGGGGAAATGGTTTGAAGCCCGGTTCCGTTTGCCGGAGATTGACGTTGTTTCCAGCACCGACCAAAGTAAGGCCGGTGTTTTGCGTGAGTTGATTTTGACTGCCAGACAACTGCGTTCCGGGTTCCTGGAGAAGGAAAAAGCACTGCAGGTAACTTCTACGTTGGAATTTCTTCCCGGATGGGGATTGGGTTCCAGCAGTTCTTTAGTCTCCAATATGGCTGATTGGGCGAAATGTGATCCGTTTGAGTTGAACCGTCGGGTTTTTCACAGTTCCGGATACGATGTGGCCTGTGCCCGTTCCAACGGTCCGATTCTGTATCGAAGGGTGAATGAATTGCCGGAGATTATTGCTGCCAAATTTCGGCCGTCATTTGCCGATAATCTGTGGCTGGTTTACCTGAACGAAAAGAAGAACTCACAGAATGCGGTAAAAGCATTCGCCGGGCAGAATGTGAAAGAAGAAATATTCGTACGCATATCTGCGCTTTCGGAAGAAGTTGTATTGGCTGACGGTTTGGATACCTTTTGTAATCTTTTGAATGAGCACGAAAAACTGGTTGGCGGAATGACCGGTCTGATTCCTGTTAAGGAAAAACTTTTTCCCGAATTTGACGGCTGCATCAAGTCGTTGGGCGCATGGGGCGGTGATTTTGTGCTGGCGGCGACAAAGCAGCCGGAAAAGGAAGTGAGAAAATGGTTTGGAGAGCGGGGATATGAAACTGTTCTTCCGTTTAACGAAATAATTTTAAATGACTGATAAGATAAACAGCTGGAACGAAACGACCTGGGTGAGCCCCTCGAATATTGCCCTGGTTAAATATTGGGGAAAGCACGGGGAACAGTTGCCCAACAATCCGTCGTTAAGTCTGACGCTGAAGAATTCGGTCACAAAAACGCAACTTCGTTACCGGAAACTGGAAAAGCCTGTGCCGGATTCCGGGGATTTGAAAGTTGCTTATTGGTTCGATGGACAGCGGAATAAGGCTTTTGAGCGAAAAGTCATCACATATATGGGACGTTTGCATACCGAAATGCCTTATTTACAGAACTTCGAGCTGGAATTTCGCAGCACGAATACCTTTCCGCATTCAGCGGGAATTGCTTCTTCGGCTTCGTCCATGAGCGCCATTGCACTTTGTTTAGTCGATATGGAAAAACAGTTGGGGTTACGGAAGCCTCCTACGCAGGATGTATTCCGACGGGCATCATTTTTAGCGCGGTTAGGATCGGGGAGCGCGTGCCGCTCGGTGTATGGCGGCTGGGTGGCCTGGGGCGAAGATGGTTTGTTGCCGGATTCGTCGGATCGCTATGCCTCGCCGTTGGAGCAACCGGTTCCCGGACAATGGCAGAATCTGCGTGACGCCGTGTTGATTGTGAGCAGCGCCCATAAGAAAGTTTCCAGCACCGCAGGACATGGATTGATGAACAATCATCCGTTTGCCGAAGGTCGGTACCATCAGGCCAGGAAACATCTGAACTGTATGATGCTGGCCCTTCAGAATGGGGATGAGAAAACCTTCATCGAAGTGGTGGAAAGCGAGGCGCTGAGCCTGCACGGTTTGCTGATGGCTTCTTCGGCGGATGGAATGTTGCTTAAACCGAATTCGCTCAATATTATCAATGCGGTTCGTGCTTTCCGCGAAAAAACCGGATTGATGATTTGTTTTACGCTGGATGCCGGCCCCAATGTGCATTTGCTCTTTCGGGAGGAAGACAAAGTGCTGGTTCGGCAATTTATTCAGGAAGAATTACTTTCTTTCTGCGAAAACAACCAATGGATTGATGACCAGGTAGGAAAAGGTCCGTATAAAGTAGAAAATGAATGAAACGTTTCCCCGCGAAAATATTATTATTCGGCGAGTACAGTATTATTACAGGCTCGAAAGGCCTGGCGCTTCCGTTTGAGTTATACGGGGGCAACCTGGCTTTTCCCGGCGGGAAGATGAGCCTGGTGGAAAAGAAGACGGCCCGAATTTCCAATCAGCATTTAACGGAACTGGCCGGTTTCCTGGAGAACAAAGGAGCGGCAACTGCTTTTTTAAATTTGGCCTCCTTTCGGGATGATTTGGCTACCGGACTGTATTTTCAGTCCAATATTCCCAATCAATATGGAGTGGGCAGTTCCGGCGCTCTCACGGCTGCTTTGTATCACCGCTATGGACGGAATCTTGGTCAGGCCTTGCCGGAAATTAAGGCGCATATGGCCGTCATCGAGTCATATTATCACGGAACCAGCTCGGGATTGGATCCGCTGGTATCGTTTGTACAAAGGCCGCTCTGGATCGAAGGCCTGGAAGAGATTAGCGTCGAAGCCGGGTGGCCGGAGCGTTTTTTCGATGAATATGCGGTGTTCCTAATCGACAGCGGACTGCCAGGCGGAACGGGCGACCTGGTCAATTGGTTTATGGAGCAGCATCAACGCCCTGCTTTCCGCGAAGTTTTCGAAAATGAATTAGCCCAAAGTATTGAAGTGCTCGTTAATAATTTGTTGTTGGAACAAATCGACAAAGTCCATCCGGTTTTGAAGCGTATTTCCGGTTTTCAGCTGAACCATTTTCGTCCGATGATACCGATGGGCTTCCGGAAACATTTCCGTTATGGCCTGGAAACAGGTGATTTTACATTAAAGCTTTGTGGCTCGGGAGGCGGTGGTTATATGCTCGGTTTTACCCAAAATCGCGTGGCAACCGAAAAATATTTCCGCGAACGCGAAATCAATTGCCTGTTTGTGGAAATGATTCCCGAAAGTGTCGACGAAAACAGCTTGCGCCCCTAAAAAGAAAATGTACCACCGGCGCTTCCTTAGCCTCCAATGGTACATCTTCCCGGTGTTTTTATTCGGTTACTGAATGGTCACGTCCAACTGACGGACCAGGAATTTTCCTACCGGGAAAAGGCTATCGGGGTACGATATCATCCCGGTTAATAACCTCCCCAAAAACAACTATCCGGTAGCCCGAAAAGAGTCGGATGTTCGCCGGCGATACCTGGCATCATCGTATTTTTCGCGGTAGCAGGGTTCACTTTTCGCCGCGCATGTTCTTTATTTTGATTGATTCTTAACGATATAATATTTAAGTTGCGTGGAGATTTTTTTAAAAGTTGGCAAACCTGCCGACATGGGACAGCAAACTTAGCATATAGCTTTTCGTGGTAATAAGAGAAAAGGAATAGAGGATGCCCGGGGTTTCGAAACGGCTATAATGAAAAAAACAATAGCCCGAACGGAGAGGAATCGCCGGCATTTTTTGTAGCCGGCGTTCCGGGGGGTAGGTTGGGCCGCCGATTTCTGTCGGCGACATTCCCGAGGGCCGGATGAGCTGCCGATTTCTGTCGGCAACATTCCCGAGGGCCGGATGAGCTGCCGATTTTTGTCGGCAACATTCCCGAGGGCCGGATGAGCTGCCGATTTTTGTCGGCAACATTCCGGAGGGCGGGCTGCATTAAGAACTGTAATCGGGAAGAATTTCCCGGCTCGTATATACTAACCAAAAAAAAGTTAGGACTATGATTGAAATTGCACTATCCAGGTTGAAAAACAACGCCCTGTTTACCTTGTGTAAGCGGATTTACGAATTGATTTTATCGGTGAAAACCGAGGAAATGGGCATCGACTTTTACTTTGGCCGCTTTGAGGAAGCGTACGCCGGGTACAAAGCGGCTATGGAAAAGTCGGTGCTGAGCGCCGACGAGATTGCGGAAAAAGACAGCTTCCGCGACCAGATGTGGTCGGCCCTGCGTATTCACGTGAAGAATTACCTGCGGCACCCGTCGCTGGGGGCAAAGGCGGCGACCATTCTCGACGAGATTAATAAGAATGGCAAAAGGGTTGCTCAGCAGAGCTACGAAGCCGAGTCGGCTATTATCCAGAACCTGTCCGAGACCCTCGAATCGGGGTATGGCGGCGATTTGGCCGCTATGCACGCCGATGAGTGGCTGACGTTGCTGAAGGATGCCAACACCGATTTCGAAACCACGTTGCGGGCTTTTAACGCGCAAAAATCGGACGCCGATGAAGTGGATGCTGCCACATCGGTCCGTCCCGGGCTGGAGGAAGCCCTGCGCAAACTGCTGATGTTTATGCCTATGCAGGCCGAAGTAACCGGGAACAACGGTTTGAACGAACTGGTGAAACAACTGGAAGTAGAAGTTAGCCGGTTTTAATAAAAAGATGAGGGTGTCTGAAAAGTCAAACCGCAAGGTCAAAACCTTACGAATTGTAACCGGTCCTTCTGTTTTACCCCTCCAAACCTCCCCTAAAGGGGCGGCTTAAAGTCCCCTTCAGGGTTCCGATACTTCGGAATAGGGGTGAAATTCTGGTGGCTACCTTCAATTTGATAATTTTGAAAATGTTTGATGTCCTTTTCAGACGCCCTCATCTTCCGATATTATTTTACTTTCCAATTATCGGTCCGGAAGGGAACCAGTGGAAGGCCGTTGGTATCGAATAAATTGGGCATGCCGCCGTTGGTGAAACAGTAGCGAACCGCCACGGGGTGTTTCACTTTCTTCGAAAACACTTCAACCGTTCCGCCTTTCTTCAGTTTGGCCTGGGCCGGGTAGAAGCGCTGGTCGTTTCCGGCAACCTGGAAGCTCTCGATGGTTTTCCCCTTCACGGTTAGTTTTCCAACCGATTTGACGGTAATGATAGCCTTGTTGCCTTTGATGGCCATTGACGCAAACTGCGGCTGATAGGGTTGCAGTTGACTGAATCCATATACTTCTTTTAATGCTAAGTTGGCCAGTCGGTCGCCAACCGGTTCTTTTGATTTGGGATGGATGTTTGTCACATCATCCACCAAGTCACCAACAGTGACCATGCCCGTTTTGGGCAAACTCAGTGCCGACGCCTGTTGCTCGCGGACAATGGCCCCGCTCAAACCGCCGTAACCGCTCCACGGAGCAATTTGCACGAAATAGAACGGGAAATCGTTGTTAAAGGCTTTCCGCCAGCTGGTGATCATCGCCCTGAACAGGCCGCCGTAGTACTGTGGCCTATCGGTATTTTGCTCGCCCTGGTACCAGATGGTCCCGGCAATTTTGTAATTGAGTATCGGGTGAATCATGGTATTATAGATGACCGAAGGCGCTACCGGCGACCAGCTGACTGCCGGAAGGTCTTCGGCTTCGTGCCGGAGCTGGCTGTTCCCTTTATAGGCCTCTTTCGGTGTCCAGGCCTGCACGCAGGAGCCGCCCCAGTACGAACCAATGAGTCCTACTGGTTTATGCAACCGGGTATTCAGCTTTCGCCCGAAGAAATACCCAACCAGGCTGAAGTTTTAACGTAGGTTGAGCGAACGTGAATGCAGGAAACAAATGCGCCAATGACATGGGATGGGATTATGGAGAAGATTATTATTTGTATTTTGAGGAATTATTTGAACAAACATTGAATAAATACAAAAGGATTTCTATGACAAAAAACTGGCTGAAAACCTATCAAGGGAAAACTATTGTTAAAGGTTATTCAAACTGGTTGGGTGTTGATTTATTATACAGACAAACTAAAAACAACTATTTACGTATGAAAACAAATATCTTAATACTTTTAGTGATGGCCACATTTTTTCCATGCTTCTCCCAAGATACATTAGTAGCGTTGGATAAAGGCCTTACGACTGTAAATTACCCTTTTGAGGTCAAATTTCATACGTTTAAATCGCAGGGACAAGACCTGAAAATGGCTTATGTAGATGTGTTGCCATCAAATCCTAATGGAAAAACCGTACTGCTCATGCACGGCAAAAATTTCAGTATAGCTTATTGGGAGCAAACCATAAAGGCGCTGGGTAAAGAAGACTTTCGTGTAATCGCGGCTGACCAGATTGGCTTTGGAAAATCCACCAAACCTGAATACTACCAATACAGCTTTCAGCAGTTGGCCCAAAACACCAAATCAATTCTTGATAGCCTGAAAATCAACAAAATTATTCTATTAGGACATTCGATGGGTGGAATGCTTGCCACAAGATTTGCATTATCTTATCCTGAAATGACAGATAAACTCATTCTGGAAAACCCGATCGGCCTGGAGGATTACAAAGTCCTGACCAG
The DNA here is from genome assembly GCF_009617895.1 of Prolixibacter sp. SD074. NCBI lineage: Bacteria > Pseudomonadati > Bacteroidota > Bacteroidia > Marinilabiliales > Prolixibacteraceae > Prolixibacter > Prolixibacter sp. SD074. Next base: position 1,488,845 of record NZ_BLAW01000001.1, on the reverse strand, counting down.
CTATCAAACCATTGACGTTAACTATCAGAGTGAGTTGAAGAACACAGTAGAAAGCTATCGCAACTACCAGTTAAAATATTATTATGATAATACCTGGAAGCCTCAATATGACCGTTGGCTTAACCTTTTAGCTGGTTGGACGTTGCACAAAGATTACCCAATTGTCGCGTGGAATGCAGCCCTGACTATGGATATGATTTTTACCCAGCCTGTAGTGTATGAATTCGGAAACATTAAATGCCCTACACTGCTTATCATCGGTACACGCGACAGGACAGCGATAGGTAGAGAAAGGGCCCCGAAAAACATACAGTCGAAAATGGGGCTTTACAATGAATTAGGAAAGAAAACACAAAAAGCGATACCAAACTCGACATTGGTAGAATTGGATAACGTAGGCCATCTTCCCCATATAGAAACATTTGAAAGATTTATAAAGCCGTTGACTGAATTTTTAAAAAAGTAGATTTATGAACATAATAGAAGAAGACCTTTCCTCCTGGGTTCAGATGTTTACTGACGATATGTTTTCCTGGGCTTTGCATAAAGTGTCAGATTCAGAAATTGCTGCCGATTTGGTTCAGGACACGTTCCTTGCTGCAGCAGAAAAAATCGATTCATTTAAAAATGAAAGTTCGCCAAAAACCTGGCTGTTCAGTATCCTAAACAACAAAATTGTGGATCACTACCGTAAAAAAATAAAACAACCGGTACGACTCGAAAGCCAGTCTTTTTTACTTTTTTTCAGCGAAGAGGGAGATTGGCGGGAAAATCGTAAACCAAAAAACTGGCATGAACAGGATAACGCCTCAAATTTGCTGGATGATCAGGAATTCCAGAATGTACTGAATAAATGTCTCGACGCTTTACCGGACCAATGGGGCATTTGTGTGAAATTAAAATACCTCTCTGAAAAAAGGGGTGACGAGATTTGTCAGGAACTTGATATCTCTGCGTCCAATTACTGGCAAATCATTCACAGGGCAAAACTTCAGTTGAGGGAATGCGTTGAAAAGAATTGGTTTAATTGATATGACGATGAAAAATAAAATAATGCACTTTCTGTTTCTTTCTTGTCTGAAAGCAACGGAATTAATCGAAAAAAAGCTTCAAGTAAGACTGACAATGAGGGAAAAAATGCAGCTTGAGATGCACAAAATGATGTGCGATGCCTGTACGATGTACGAAAAGCAAAGTGAATTTATTGAGGAAGGAATAAAGAAACATTTTAACGATAGACCTGCTGAGATAACTGATACTGAAAAGCTAAAAGAACAAATTAAAATTAAATTACAGAATAATCATCATTAAATGGACCAATACAAACCAATACGAGATATTTTGAAATTGCCAATTCAAAAGGAAGCAGTGAAACGAGCTTTGCGGGTGGCGGTTTTGGTTGGCGTTATTTTGAATATTATAAATAATCCGGAACTTTTTAATTTTTCAATTGAAGGTATAAGTATTTACCGCGTGCTGTTAACCTTTTTGGTCCCGTTTTTTGTTTCGTTATACTCCTCTGCATTGGCCGGCCGCGCAAAATGCCCCGATAACGAAAATCAAATTCACGCCAGGCCGCTAAAAAACAAGTAAAATTTAACGAAGCAGAATTGTAAAAAACTTTGCGCCCCTGCGCCCCGTCTGAATGGCACAGCCGGGCAGATTTGCGGGAAACAGGAAATACATATTTGGCTTAACACGCGCATTAACATCATTTTAATGCATAATCAGTTCCCATCTACCAGATACTTTTTAAGAACTGCCGTTTTAGGGTTTTTCAAAATTTCATCAGGATGGCCTTGTTCAATAATTTCCCCATAATACATAAATACCACATGGTCGGCAAGGCGTAATGCCTGCCTAAGCACGTGTGTTACCAGGATAATGGTATAATGTTGTTTTAAATCCTTAAATAAGTTTTCAATGATTTTTGTCGAAATCGGGTCGAGGGCTGATGTTGGCTCATCGGCTAAAATAATTGCCGGTTTAACTGCCAGGCCCCGGGCCAGGCAGAGCCGCTGTTGCTGGCCATTGGAAAGGCTGGTGGCGGGGCTTTTCAACCGGTCTTTTACCTCATTCCATAAACCTACCCTTTTCAGGTTTGTTTCCACACTATGTGCAATTAATCTTTTAGAGCGTATTCCTTTTAGCTTTAACCCGTAAGCCACATTTTTATAAATGGAAGCAGGTAACGGGAACGGCCTTTGCGAAAGCAAACCCATTTTTTGCCGCATGGCTGCAAGATTTTGGCCCGCCTTCATAATATCCTGCCCGTCAATAAGAATCTTACCCGAAACTTCCAGTTCTTTGTGCAGGTCGGTCAGCCGGTTTAAGCTTTTCAGCAACGTGGTTTTCCCGCAACCTGATGGCCCCAGCAGGACAATAATTTTGTTCTTGGGGATTTCAAGGTTGATGTTTTTTAAAATTTTCCCTTCCCTGGTTTTCACGTTTAAATCCTTTATTTCGATGATGGGGGTATCTTTAATTTCTTCTGCCATTTCTATTTCGTTTTGCAGGGTAACGCTTTCTGATGAAAGACTTGGTTGATGTGTAAACGCCAGTTGTTTCATTTGATAATGTTTTTTGAATATCTTTTAGAAAGGAAGCGTGCAGAAACACTGATGATTAAAATAATTACGGTTAGTACAACTGCAGCTGCATAAGCACGTTGCCGAACTTCTTCGATGGGAGAACTTAATTGAAAAAATATAGACAGGGGCAAAGTCGCAACAGGTTCGTCAAATGTTACCGGGATATTATCGGTAAAACCCGCTGTAAAAAGCACCGATGCAGCATCGCCAATCCCACGTCCAAAGGCAAGTAAAAGGGCTGTTATGAAACCTGCAAAACCTTGTTTGAACAACACCTTTAATGCAGTCTCTGTCCGTGTTGACCCGAGCGAATAAGAAGCTTCCTGGAGTTCCACCGGAATAGTTTTTAAAACTTCATCGAAAGCGCGGACCAAAATTGGCGTTATCAATAATGCCACGGTTATTATTCCGGCTAAAAGTGACGCATTTAGTCCGAAAAAAAGCATTACTGCAAAACCAAATGCCCCATACACAATTGAAGGAATTCCCCAAAGTGCATCAAGCAAAAAGCGAATTGTGTTCTGAGTCCGTTTTAACCTGATAAGCTGAACATTTATAAACAATGCCGCCGGCAGTCCAATAATTATCGCCAGAACGGTTGCCCCGATTGAAACGTAAAAAGAACCAACGATAGCGTTTAAGATTCCGCCGCCGCCACCAAAATAGTAACCACCCGCAGGCATGGAAAACACAATTTCCCATGATAACGCGCCAATTCCTTTATTGAAAACAACAATCAATAAGTATAACAGTATTAGCACCACAGAATAGGCAGCAACGAAAGAAATAATTTTAAATATCCATTCCTCTATTAGTTTCCAGCGGTTCATATTTTTTCGGTTTTGTGAATAAAATACCTGAAAAACAGGTTGATAATTAAAATCACAACAAATAAGAGCAATGCGGCAAACATAAGCGCCGAGTCGTAATCGGGAATCGACATCATTTCGCCGTAATTATTGGCAATTAGTGCTGGTAACGGATAACCCGGTTTTAGCGGAGAAAGTGTAAGGTTCAGTGTATTTCCAACCACCATTAAAACGGCAATAGTTTCGCCAAAAGCTTTGGCAATTCCCAGTCCAAAGGCTGAAATAATTCCGGGGAAGCCCTTTCGGATGATAACATGTTTTACCATTTCCCAGTGTGTGGCGCCCAGCGACAGAGAAGCCTCTTTCATCCCCACCGGAATGGTATGGAAAACTTCGATAAGCATATTCAGCATATAAGGAATACACATCACAGCCAAAACGATTCCTCCGGCTAGCAAACTGTAACCAGAGCTGGTTGAGCCGAAAAAAGGAGCAATGCGCCCCGAAACCAACGGAACGATTACAAGAATTCCCCAAACCCCATAAACCACCGATGGAATTCCGGCAAGGATATCGATAACCGGAAGCATAAAATTCAACAATCGCCTGTTGCTAAACTGGGTAAGATAAATGGCAGCAAACAAACATAGTGGCGCTGAAAGGATAAAAGCCAGCAGGGTTACATAAAACGAACTGAAAATAAAAGGCAAAAAACCAAATTCACCTTTCATGGGGAACCATTTCGAAGAAAAAATCAGGTCTGCCAGCGAATGTTCATTTAAAAGCGGGGCAGCTTTCCAGTACAACCCAATGGCAATGAGAACAGGAATAGCCAGTAAAATATACAGGCCTCCCTGCATCCAGATGTTAACCAATAAATTGGTTAACATCCTTTTTCTGTTCATATTTTGTTTTGTTTTTTTATTCAATTCAGGTGTGTATCAACTCTGTTATTTATCCAATTTGGCAACTTGTTCATCCAGCTTTGATTGTGTTAAAGGGACGTAACCAGCTTTCGATACAAATTTTTGCCCTTTGGTTACTACCCAGTTTAGAAAATCGAGCGTAGCTTGTTTTGTTGGTTTTCCTTTGGCGACCAAATAAAGTTCGCGTGCCGGTGGCGAAGGGTATTTCCCGGTAGCAATGGCCGCCAGCACCTGGTCAAACGTGTCGTAAAAATTTTCTTCCGCATCTAATTTCCCGTTTTCGTTAACGTCAATCGGAATTACTTCAATCCCCTGATTCTTACTTCCTGTTTTTAAATCGTACAGATAAATGGAGTTATTGAACCCGATTCCTTTTTCATCTTTTACCACAGCATCTGCCAATCCGGGGTCGCCAAACACACCCACTCCCTTCAGATCCTCCTGTGTCCCTCCAAGGTAGGCTGCCCATGTACCGGCAGCGCCACAGGCATCAGAACGGGTGAAGACATTAATGGGCTGGTCAATAGTTATTCCTGGTAGCTGGTTCCAGTTCGAATACTTTCCATCAATATACAGCCCCTGGAATTCTTCCCTTGTTACCCCCCTGGTTTTCAGAATATCAAAAACCGGATTGGCAGCATTAACCGTTGGAATAACGGCATCCTTTGTAACGGCAACCCACCAAACGCCTTTATCGATTTCGGCCTGTGCAATTTCGCGTGAAAACATGCCCAGGTCAACCGTGCCCGAAAGTGCATCGGCCATACCTTTACCAGCGCCACCGGCTGAAATATTAAATCGTATATCCGGATTTTCCTTTTTGTATTCTTCACTCCATTTAATGGCCAGCGGATAGAGTGCAAATGCCCCGGAGAGACTGATGGTTTGTTCTTTCTTTTTGCTTGATGAGCAAGCAGATAAAAGAATGGACACAGCCATAAATAAAATTAAATTAAAATTATTCTTTTTCATACTTCTCTATTTTTATAATATTTAACGATTGAATAACTAGAAATTTATTTGAAGTTGCAAGGTTGTCAGGTTGTTATCAATACTTGTACCCTGTTCCTGTTTGATGGTGTAATTGAGTTGAAGTTTTGCATTGCTGATAAAATAGTAGTTGCCTCCTAAAACGTACCAGGCAGGGGCATTGTCAGTTATATCCAGGTTCGGGTCGTAAAAATCATATTTAGCTACAAACTGAAATTTCTTTGGAACAAAATAATACCCAGCCTTCACATAATAACCTTCGCGATCAGTATTGCCGTCATTACCATGAATGTATTCACCGGTCACATTCAGGCTTTTATAATCGTAAGCCAGTTCAAACCCATAACGGTTGCGGTCAACGTTGCGGGAGGGTGTCGTCACCGTTCCGGAAGTCTGTCCGGGAACAAAGCGTTTTCCATTATACAGGGATGCGCCCAGGTCTAATCCTGCTATTGGGTGAACAACCAGCCGTGCTGCAAAGTCTTTGTTATCATTTTTGTCTGCCGTGTTGATACCGCCACCGTTAAAGATTCCCAAGCGGTAATCAAGCAGTGAACGATTTTCATGTTTCACAAGTGTTCCTCCAACCTGGATCCCGATATCCCGTCCACTCTGGTTACCCAAAACATCGCTTCCCCGTGAAACAAGTGCTTCCACTACCTGCGAGCGATCAATCAGGTCGAGCCTGGCCGAACCCGCCAGGTTTTCCAGCGAGAAGGGAATTTTGGCTTGCCCGAATGTGAATTTGAAGCAGTCATTCAACTTCGCTTCAGCATATGCATCAAGAATCTTAGGTGTCCCGGCCAGTTCAAACTGTAAACGGTAGCCCCATACTTTGGAAAGATTGCCTCTCAGGCCAAGCCGGGCGCGCCGGATATCGAAGCCGTCAGCTTTACCGGATTCAACGGACGAACGATAACGTACCTGCGTATAGCCAGACAATTGTATTTTTTTACCTGCCAAAACTGGCGTCGAACTGTTTTTACTGGCAGAGCGGATGGAACCCGCCTCGCTTGCTTTAATCAGTTTTTTCTGCGTGAGGACATTCAAAATGTCGTCAGAAGTTTGCGATTTTGCTGTGAAAGCAACAACTCCCAGCAGGGTGATTGTAAAAAGTAGTTTTTTCACACTTTTATTTCTCCTGATTGATTTTAAAACTTACTTTACAAAAGTATTTTGGCTAAATCAATCAGGGAACAGTCTAAAAACGTAAATTTCCGACTACGTCTTTAAACGTAGAACAAGGATTATCAGATTTGAAGCAAACCGTTCTTTATGGCATAGATAACCAGGTTGGCCGTATTTTTCGATTGGGTTTTAAGCAGAAGGTTTTCCCGGTGTTTGTCAACCGTTCGTTTGCTGAGTGCCAACCTGTCTGCAATCTCACTGTTTGTTAACCCTTTGCAGATTAACAACAAAACTTCTGTTTCCCGTTCAGTTAATTCACTGTCAAGAACGTTAAAACTGGCTTTGTCAGGGTATTTCAGGATTTCGTTCAGGATTTCGATGGATATGTAGCTTTTATCGTTACAAACGTCTGTAATTGCTTTTTCCACTTCATCAAAATTGGAATTTTTCAGCAGAAAACCACAAGCTCCTGCATCAATCATGCTCAGGTAATAATTTTTATCGGAATACATGGATAAAGCAAGGATTTTGATGGAAGGTTGAATTTCCCTGGCCCGTTTGGCTGCCTCAATTCCGTTCATAACCGGCATTTCAATGTCAATTAAAGCCACATCAACCGGATTGTTTTTCAAACCTGTTATAAACTCCTCTCCATTATTTGCTTCAACTATTTTTCCAATAAAATTAAGGTTGGAAAGCAACAGTTTCAATCCTTGCCTAAACAGGCCGTGGTCGTCCACAATATAAATATCAACTTTATTCATTGTTTTGTTTTGTTTAACGGGAAAAAGAATTCGATTAAAAAACCATTCTCCGGTGCTGTTACAATTGAATAATGTCCGTTTAGTGATTTGGTCCGGGAAAAAATATTATTCATCCCCATTCCCTTGTCGCTGTACTTTTCGTTTATCGGTTCATATTCAAAGCCTTTCCCGTCATCCAGATAGCGGATATGAATATATGTTTCTTCTTCTTTTATCTCCACATATACTTTTTGTGGATTAGCATGAATAAAACTGTTGTTCATCAATTCAGAAATAATCCGGTAGAAATTGATGTTCATTTCATCTGATAGCCGTTTTTCATCGAATTGAAAATCAAATTCATACCCAATGTTTTTTTGAGAAAAAAGTTGAGCCGCCAATGTGTCAAGGGCTTGTTTTAGGCCATAGTTTGTTAACAGGTGCGGGCTCATGTTATTGGCAATCTCTTTTAGCGTAACAATTGAATCGCTTGCAGCATTGTGTGCGGTTTCAATAATTTTACGGTTTATTGGGGTCAGGTTTTCTTTATTCACAGCGCTCAGTGTCATCTTTATCGACGATAACAACGGCCCCATTCCGTCGTGTAATTCCCGGGCAAATGTTTGCCTTGACTTTTCCTCTGTGTTAATAATGGCAGACAAGATTTTTTTTTCATTTTCTTTTCTTAACTTCTCAATCTCATCCTGCAGATTAAAAATCTTTTTTATAAAAATCACCCCTACAAAAACAGACACCGAAATCAAAACTCCAATCCAGCCATTTATTTCTTCTTTAAGAAATAATTTCGATTCCCAGAAAAATTCTGAAAACTCAAATAATCTCCGTAAAGCCATTAAAATAAAAGCGCAGGAAATTAATATCCATGATATATTAAATCTTGTTCGACGTATTAGGCTGATTGCGAGAATTGTAGCAACAACTTGAAAAAGCATTGAGAGAAGCAAAGCGATTTTCAACATCTGGTTTATCTTTTAAATTTTAATAAATATTGTTTAATTTAAAAGTAAAATTAGAAAATGGAACAATTTAAGAATTTCAACATTGCTGCCTGCAATGATAATGTTCACAGGTTTATCCCTATCGGTACGGGCCTGTCAGGGTTTGTGATCACCGGGATTTCAAGGTTTTAGTGTCTGACAATAATTTTTTGACTGGTCACTTTCCCGTTGAGGGAAATTGTGCAGAAATACAACCCGGACTGTTCTCTCTGTGCACTCCACTGGATGCTGGTTTCTCTCCCCTCTGAAACCGATTGATTCCATGATCTAACCACACGTCCGCCCGCATCAAAGATTTGAATATTGGCCATTCCGTCTTCGCCGGAGGTGAAAGAAATGGTTGCCATCTCATTCACCGGATTGGGGTATACCACCATGCCTTCGGCGCTTACTTTACTTTTGTCTAACTGGGGTATAGTAGCTGCTTTTAACGGGGCAGTATAGGCTTCATAATCGTTCGATTGTACGTAGATGGCGTAACCGCGGGCGGGCGCTTCAACCCAGACACGGCCGTCGGCATAAACATCGGTCGTTGCCCCGGTAAATGCATCCTTTAGTGTAGTGTTCGACCAGTTTGAAAAACCGGTAGCATTAGCGGTTACCCATACACCTTCGGTAGAAGAGTTATTGTTTATCACGACAATCGCACCGTCTTTTGTACCATTGCCATCACGACGGGCCACATATACGTTGGCTGCGTTACCTGCAGGGTAAGGATCTCCGGTTTCGGTCAGCACCGTTAATCCGCCATTCAAATAGGTTTTACGGACAAAAAGCAGCTTGTTGATATCGTCCTTCAGACTAGATGGTATAGAAACAGTAAGAGTTGAGTTGCTATTATCAACCAGTGTAACTCCAAAATAGTGAGGATAGAAAATACAGGGGCGGCCTTCATGCGTAAGGATATATGCGTACCCCATTTCCCAGTCCTTTGTTACCCATTTGTCATGTTCTTTCCCGGTATCGTGGTTCTCGAGCCAGGTAACTACCGAAGTTCCCGGTAATGTATTTCCTTGGTCGTTACGCACCATTCCGGCATGATTCAGCCAACGCATATCAAAACTGGCATCGCCATTACACATACTGGTTAATGAGCTTTTCAGCGGAAAGTCAAAAGCATCGGCGTCGGCACCCTGTGCGGCCAATCCTTCCACCCAGTTTTTAATCTGGTAGTCGACACCCCAATATTCACCGACGATAAAACGCTGGGCACCACCTTCCAATGGTAGGTTGTTAATCCAGGAGGAGATAAAATCAATCTGGTATCCACGCACAAAATCAAGGCGGAATCCATCGAACCCAATTTGATTGGCCATCCAGTAGCCCCAGGCATTCAAGCGGCTTTGTAGTGTAGTACTATAGGTGTTGAAATCGTTTCCAAATCCTTTGGTATTGGGGATTAAGGCATCTTGTCCGTTCCAGTTCCAACCGGTTAAAAAGTCATTGGCATCTACCGGGTGGAAATCGGTATAGGTCCAGGCATAATTTGCTTCATCCGTTCCGGTGTGATTCACATAGGTGATATGAGTATTCGTATGGGCTTCCAATGTAGAAGTTGCCAGATTGGTTCCGTTATACCAAATCTCAAATGGATAGTAACCATGTGTTTGATCGGCCCAGTTCCAGCTTCCGTCAGTTCCCTGGCTACGGGCAGTGAGTTTGATGACGATGTCATGAGTTGAAGTCAAGGTAACTTCGTACTCATCAATGTCACCGTCGTAACCGATAAATCCACGCATGGTAGAACCTGATATTCCGAAATCATTGGTTTCACCGTTTCCGTTATTGGGTTCGGCCTCCCAGTTATAAGCGCTACTAAATCCGGCACCGGTCCAGTCAATTTCGCAGTCATAGCCCCGATCGGTGTAGTTGAGGGAGTAATCAAGATAGTAACCCTTTATTTTGATGTAATAACTACCTGCAGCAGCATTGGGAATGACCCATTTAATTTCATTGGTGGGGTAGGGCACGTATTGAGTACTGTTCCGGAAAGCTTCGTCGAACACATATCCTTTTACGGCCGGATTGGCTTCATCGTTTTCGTCGCCGGAATAAACATGGTTTAGCACGGCATCAGCATAAACATTCAGGTAGGGTGCGCCTCCGGCTGTATTATGCATGGTGGCAATCATGTTCTCCAATTCGGCACGTGAACCAAAGCGCGTTTCGACCGTGTTTTTTTGATTGTAATTCCCCAAGTCGTAATGGTCGTAAATTCCATAGCCCATATCGGTAATTCCCCAGTTCCCTTTGGATGGGGCAGGAATCCAGATTCCGGTAATTCCGGCATTTTTTAGTTCGCTGGCTTTTGATGCCAGGTTGTCCCACCAAGTACCGTTTTTGTTTGCTTCGTCAACCGGTACATTCCAGTAAAAGGCTTGCATCATGGCATCGTTTTGTGCTCTGGTTTTTCCGGTAAATGACAGTACGATTAAACCCACAATCAAAATGTGGAAAAGAAACTTTTTCTTTTTCATAGAAAACTAGTTTTAGTTAATGAACCTCTGCGTAGGTTGGAGATCGGGGCATACCATTCCAATAGAGATTAGCTATATCGTTTTCGTAATCTCAGGTACACTCCTTATCCGTTCCCCAAAAATTAATCGCGTTTTAGTCTGGTTCGTTTTTATCGTAATGTCAACTAGTGGATTGGATAATACTCCGACATGTGCTATTGGATACAAGCCGGTGCATTTGTGATGTGTGTTGCTTTGACTTTTACATAGGCATCGCCTGGATTTAGGTTAATCTTGTCTTCTCTTTGGCCTGTTTTTCAGGCAATACATACAAACATGACGTTCATGTTCTTAATTTGTAAACTGATTATTTTATCTGTACTGAAACTGCTGTTCCTTTGGGAAGGGGAAGATATAAAAAAATATTTTATTATTTACTATCTCGATGGTTTGGATGTAGTGATTCAGTTATTGAAGAACTCTTAATGAGTAGACTTTCAAAGCCAGGTGAGCTCCCTGCTATACAACGATGAAGTATACTTCGGCATTTGCGTGGGGAAAATGTACAGGGCGGCACGGTAAAATGCTTCTGAACGTTGTGTGTGAGGCGGGCAACCATCTTGATATACGAATGCTCAAGGTTATTTTGCCGTTATCGAATCCAATCATTGCATGCCTGATTAGAAATACGTTTTTCTTAGAACAGGTAATTCAACCCGATATAGATACCCGAATCACCATCCTGTTTATTGAGCGCAATACCATAGTCGAGCGCTGCAATGAAGTTTTGGTTCATGGCCAGGCGAAGTCCGGCACCGATGCTGTAGTGCATCTTTTCGGCGCCAAAATTGAAATACTGGTTCATGGGCTCGGCCATGTTGGTAATCTTATTCTGTATATCCAGTTTCTTCACCACACGTCCGAAATCGAGAAAACCGTTCAGTCCGCAGTAAAAATGCTGGTTCCACTTTTCAATGCGGGCAAATTTCCAGCGCAGTTCGGTGTTCCCCATCACAATTCCGTCGCCGACAATCCGGTTACGGAGTATTCCCCGCAAGGTTTTAGCGCCTCCCAATCCCGACGACGATGAGCCGCGCAGTGCCGATGAAATGATTTGTGGCTGGTAATAAAACGGTGCGTGACCGCCAATGGTTTGCTGCCACTGAACACGATAAGCAAACGACAGGTCGTTTTTAATCAGGGTGAAATACTGTCGTTGGGTGATGGACAGCTTGGCAAAACTGCTTTCGGCGCCCATAAATTTTTGAGCGGTGGCCAGTTCCGCTTCTGCCCAGGTACCGTGCATCGGGTTGGGTTTGTTGTCGCGGGTGTCGTACACCATCCCGGCTTTCACAATGGGGACAAAACCGCCATTCGCTTCTTTCGCCGAAAGGATGCCCCATTGCTGGTATTTTTCGTACAGTCCGGGTTGTTCGCTTACCGGTGGCAGTTTGTCGGTTTCTTTCTTTCCTTTGTTCATTTTGTCGACATCAACGGAGCTGATATTAAAATTCAGCAGGTTGAAACCAACCAGCCAGCGGAAATTCGAGTTGCCCAAATCGCCCTGAATATCGGTTTTAAACCGGAAGAGCTTTTGATGAAACTTGTAAAACATCCGGGTACGGTAATCCGGGGAGGTATCGTCAATCCAGTTTTTGTTGTAGGCCGCCTCGTAACCGTTGAAGCCAAAAAAATCGTAAGCTTCATCGGGCAAATAACTTAAGTCCGTGGTGATCTCGATGCCGGGAATCAGCGCTTCCGAATCGTAGTAAAATCGGTAAGTTCCACTGCCTTTGGTGTAACGCGAAACTTCGAAATACAGCGAATGGTTGTAGCCGGGATAATTACTGCCGTCGCCGTAGTTGAAGAAGTTCACGGCCGCGCCGTACTGAAAACCCAGGTCGCTGTCGAACGAAATGGCAGGCAGCGCGCCCATGTTCCATCCGGTTTTTATCTCTTTTTTCTCAGTATTTTTTTGATTGTCTTGCTGCGCTATGCCCCAAAACGGAACAAATGCAAGCAAAGCGGACAGGAAAAGAATCTTTTTCATTTCAGGTTTTTCAAATTGCCAGATGACGGCGGCAAGATGGCGTTTTCCTTTTTATTTACAAAACGGAAAAGTACGCTAAGGCTACTTGAAGATGAGAAGTCGCGTGAGTGTGAATTATTTTGTTCCGTACGTACGAACTTTTTATTTTGTTAATCCTTTATCCGGAAGACGTCACCCCTAAATCCACTGGAAGGGACTTCAAAGCCGCTCCTTCAAGAGAGGTTGGGTGGGGTAAAATAATCGGATGAAATTTAAGTCTGGTAATTTAAAGAACATGAAACGAGTCCCGAAACGTCGGGACGAGTTCCATCTGACAATTGAAAATAAATGATAAACAGATGAAATACATAGGAGCACACGTGAGTGCAGCCGGAGGTGTGGAAAACGCGCCGGCGAATGCCCATGCCATCGGGGCGAAAGCTTTTGCCCTTTTTACGAAGAACCAAAGGCAGTGGGCAGCCAAACCGCTCTCGCAGGAAAGTATTGACGGTTTCAAGGGCAACTGCGAAAAATACGGTTACAACCCGAAGCACATTTTGCCGCACGATAGTTACCTTATTAACCTGGGGCATCCCGAAAAGGAAGGCCTGCAAAAATCGCGGGATGCGTTTCTAGACGAGATGCAGCGTTGTGAACAGTTGGGGTTATCGTTACTCAACTTCCATCCGGGAAGTCACCTGAATAAAATTTCGGAAAAGGAATGCCTGACCAGGATTGCCGGTTCCATCAATCTGGCTCTGGAGAAAACCAGGGGCGTGACGGCTGTTATTGAAAATACAGCCGGACAGGGAACCAACCTGGGCTTTTCGTTCGAACAGCTGGCGGAAATCATCGACCAGGTGGAAGACAAGCCGCGGGTGGGGGTATGCATCGATACCTGCCATGCGTTTACATCCGGCTACGATTTGGTAACTGATGAAGGATATGCGGAAACGTTCGGGAACTTTGAGGAAATTATCGGGCTGCATTACCTGAAGGGTATTCATCTGAACGATTCGAAAAAGGAGTTGGGCAGTCACGTCGATCGGCACGATAGCATTGGCAAAGGTTTCATCGGGAAGGAGGCATTCCGCCGGATGGCGCAGGATAGCCGTTTCGATGACATTCCCATTATTCTGGAGACGCCGGACACGGAAGCCTGGCCCGAAGAAATTGCTATGTTGTACGGGTTTGCCAACGAGTAGGCCTTTTCCGGTTACGGAAAAAGAATTGGCGGGGTGGTGTTTGCCCCACCGAATTTATTAATTTTGTACGGCCCGTTTCGGGCCTGCTGTGAAATCGTAATTACTCACTTGCAGGAGGCCACCATGTTGCTGCGCGAGAACATCGTGGACAAGCAGCGGGTCATGTCGTCCAACCTGAAAAGTGAACGTTTTCATAACAAGAAGGAGGGACATTTGCACATTATGCTGAAAGATGTGGGTTCGCTGCTGGGGCATACGGCGTTCAGCTTCGAACGTCTGGAATTTTTACAGGACACCTTTACTGATGCTGGCTTCCTCGGTACTGACGCTTTGGTATTTTCACCGCAAGGGCTGGTTGTAATATCTCACATTAAATTAAAATTCCCCTGCCGTTTCTTTTGCAACAAATAACAGGGGAATGAATGGGTATGGTTACGAATATTATCTGTTATACTCTTCCCGTTGCATAATAGTTTCCTTTATTATTATTTCCAGTTTATCAGGCTTTTTAACAGCATAATCAAACGCCTCTTTGGTCAGGTTATCGTACCCTTCGCGTCCGGCAACTACGATGGATGTATTGGTAACATGGTAGTAGCGGGTCAGTTTACGGTTAGGCTTCCGGTTAATATTGATGTCGATAAAGTGAACATTCATCGAATCGGCAAAGTATTTCATCACCGTTTCTTTCGCTACATTACCCACGGCCTGGCATGTGGTGCAGGGTTTATCGCCGTGAAAATAATATACATTCACCGTGTGGGGCGGAATCGAAATGATTGTGTCGGTCTCCATGGCTGCTTTTCGCTGCGCTTCCTTTTGATGCCCTGGTTTGCAGGCTGTAAATACAGCCAGCGCTATGATGGATATAAGGAAGTAGTTTTTCATGTTGTGTCAGATTAAGCGTTCGGAAATAAGACTTTAATGTGGATATCGGTTTTTGTTTACATTCTTTTGAGATACTTGCTCATACTTTATGATTCAAAAACAGTAGAGCAGCGGCCTTTTTCTTTTCAAGATACACAGAATTAAATAAACTTAGAAGTGGGTTAAGTCACATAATGCTCTTTATTATCTACATTTTTATTGTTTTCTTTTCAGGGATGAAAGGTGTGAGTATTGAGTCCACTCCGAAAAGTCAAAAACCCCTATTCCGAAGTATCGGAACCCTGAAGGGGACCTTGAAGAGTTCATTGATTTTCAGCGAGTTCCCCTTTAGGGATCAGGGGTAAAGAAGTTGAAAATCAATGAACTCAGACTTTTCGGAGCAGACTCAATATTCGAGTTTGAAAACTGATAACCTAATAAATTCTTTCCAAGTGAAAAAAATATTCCTTTCAATGTTTCTTGTCTGGTTTGCTGCGGGCGTATCTGCTCAGCAGGAGAAGAAACCACTAACCTTTGACAATTTTAAACCGCCTACCTGGTGACGCAAAACAATCTGTTTGCTGCAGCTATGGCCCGCGCTCCGGTTAGCAATATGACCAGTGCCTATGGTGGCATTCGCTGGGGAAGTGGTTTGAGCCGGATGTTTCAGTGCAAGCATACACAAAGCAGGCTGGGTGGAACCTTATGGGACAAACCATGGCGCTACATCGAGGACCCGCCGCTGTTTTATGCCGATAAAGTCGATACGCCATTGATGCCGGGAAATACTTTGTACCGGAACCCGGATGCAGTTGCTGATAAAAATAATCAGGTTCATGTTGCATTTGATACAGGGGATGAAGCTGGCGATTTTGAAATTTGGTTGACTTCTGTGACAACGGATGAGAAGGTATTCGAAAAATGTGTCCCCATTACAATTACCCGGTAAAAGACAATATATCAAGGTGAAAAAGCGGAACCTGGAAAATGGCCCCGCTTTTTTATGCCAAATGTTTTGGCTGAAATATTATAAATCCAGTAGTAACTCATCGGGAGAGCTTCCGCCGAAAAGCAGCTTCTCAGGATTTTCAATAAATTCCTTTAAGTCGACAAGGAAACCGACCGAATCTTTTCCATCGATAACACGATGGTCATAGGAGAGGGCAGTATACATCATCGGACGAATTTCCACTTTACCGTTTACGGCAATGGGGCGTTCTTTGATGCTGTGCATTCCCAGAATTCCGCTTTGCGGCGGATTGATAATGGGGGTAGACATCAGTGAGCCAAACACACCACCGTTGGTAATGGTAAAGGTTCCGCCGGTCATTTCTTCGATGGTCAGCCTCCGGTTACGGGCTTTAGCTGCCAGCTCTTTAATTTCCAGTTCAATTTCCGGAATCGATTTGGCCTCCACATTGCGTACAATCGGGACCATCAGTCCTTTTGGAGTCATTACGGCAATACCCACGTCATGGTAACGAGGTGTAACAATCTCATCGCCTTCAATCATGGAATTGATTCCAGTATGTAGTTTCAGGGCTTCGCTGACTGCTTTAGTGAAGAAAGACATGAATCCCAGTTTGAATCCGTGTTTTTCAACGAATTTTTCCTGGTAAGTTTTGCGTAATTGCATAACCCTGCTCATGTCCAGCTCGTTGAATGTCGTCAACATGGCCGTTTCATTCTTCACGGAAACCAGGCGTTGACTCAACTTTTTCCGCAACGAGGTCATTGTTTGCCGATCCTCTTCGCGACTGGCTTCCAGCTTCTGAAGCGACGGATGATTTCTCAGTGCACCTGCAGCTGTTTCGACATCCTTGCGGGAAAGTCGCCGTAATCCTTCGAGCACTTCTTCTACAGATAAACCTTCGGCTTCCATTACTGCTTTGGCTGCAGGAGTCGTTTTTACATGAGATACATCCTCACCTGGTGGTTTGGTCGTTTCTATCTTTTTCTCCGCCTTGGGTGGTTCAGGTTTTTTCGATTCAGCTTCTGGTTTCTTTTCTTCCGTAGCTTCCTTTTTCTCTTCAGCTTTAGGTTCCTCCTTTGGTGCTGCAGGAGCTTCTCCGGCTTTGTCCGTGTCAATGGTGCAGGCAACACCGCCTACCTTAATGGAATCACCTTCCTCCGCTTTAAAACTTACTGCTCCGGCTTCGGTAGCCACCAGGGCCAGGGTGGCTTTATCTGATTCAACTTCTGCTATTTCCTGGTCCTTTTCCACTATATCACCGTCAGAAACGAGCCATCTTCCTATCTCTACTTCGGTGATAGATTCACCGGGACTGGGTACTTTTATTTCGATGATCATCTTATGATACTTTTTTGATGAATTGTGATTGCTTTGGTTTATTTAAAAACAGCTTCCATGATTCGTTCGAGGCGTCGTTTATGTTGTTCCATCAATCCGCCGGCCGGACTGGCACTTTCGGGCCGGGAAATTACGTCAAGGTTCAAGCCCGGATACTTGCGGGCAATGTATGGCCAGGCTCCCATGTTTTCCGGTTCGTCCTGAACCCAGAGTTTGCATTTGGCATTTTTATTTTCGTAGATAATATTTCTGACGGTTTCTACCGGGAACGGATATAATTGTTCGATGCGGATAATGGCCACATCATTCTGTTTCAATTCATCGCGCCGTTCTATCAACTCGTAATAAATTTTTCCGGTAGTAAATACCAGTTTGGAGGCTTTTCCCGTTTTAACGGTGTTATCCGGAATCAGCGGCTGGAATTTACCATGAGCCAAATCTTCAAAGCTGGAAATAGCTTTCGGATGGCGCAAGAGGCTCTTCGGTGTGAAAATGATCATTGGAATCCGGAAATCCCATTTGACATGACGGCGCAGCATATGAAACAGGCTGGCCGGAGTAGTTGGCAGCATTACTTGCATGTTGTTGCCGGCAACTTGCGAAAGCATACGCTCGATGCGGCCGCTGGAGTGCTCCGGTCCCTGGCCTTCGTATCCATGCGGAAGCATCAGTACCAGACCGTTCATCATGCCCCATTTTTCACCGGCAGAACTGATATATTGGTCGATAATTACCTGGGCAACGTTGCTAAAATCACCAAACTGAGCTTCCCAGATGGTTAATCCTTTCGGGCACGCGAGGGCATAACCATATTCGAATCCCATGGCCGCATATTCATTCAACGGCGAATTGTAAATATGAAAAGGCGCCTGGCTTTCGCTAAGATGTTTGAGCGGGAAGTACTTTTCATCCGTAGCTTCCATTACCAATGCCGCGTGCCGGTGGGCAAATGTACCACGTTCGCTGTCCTGGCCGCCTATGCGGACCGGATGACCTTCCAATAACAATGCGGCATAGGCAAGTAATTCGCCCATCGCCCAGTCGAGCCGGTTGTCGGATGCTGCTTTTTTCCGATCGTTGAGGAGCTTGACAATTTTCCGGAAAAAGCTCTTATCATCCGGAAGCGTGTTCATTTTTTCGGCAATAGCCTTCAGTTGTCCGATATCGTAACCAGTATCGGTATCATGGTCCGATTCAGTTGGCTCCGGTAACCGGTAATTTTTGTATTCATCAAGCAAAAACCGTTGGATACGAAGCTTTTGAATGTGCTGGCTCTCTTCGTAATTTACTTCGAGCGCTTGGTTGAAATCATCAATTTCTTTTTGGATCTCCTCCTTGGTCATGATACCTTTTTGTATCAGTTTTTCAGCGTAGAGATCGCGCGGATTGGGATGACTGGCGATTGCTTTATACAGCGTAGGCTGTGTAAAACGCGGTTCGTCACCTTCGTTGTGTCCGTATTTCCGGTAGGAAAGAATATCAATGAATATATCGGATTCGAATTGCTGCCGGAACTCCATCGCCAATTTTATCGTAAAGATGAGGGCTTCCACGTCGTCGCCATTGACATGAAATACAGGAGAGCGGGTAACCTTTGCAACGTCGGTGCTGTACGTACTGGAACGGGCATCGAGGTAGTTGGTGGTAAAACCAACCTGGTTATTCACTACCAGGTGAATGGTACCTCCGGTTTTATACCCCTTCAACTGCGACATTTGAACCGTTTCATAAACGACTCCCTGACCGGCAATAGCGGCATCGCCGTGGATGACGATAGGGGCCAGTTTCTTGAATTCTTTACCATATTCGTGGTCCAGCTTGGCCCTGGCTACCCCTTCTACTAGCGGTGCCACCGCTTCCAGGTGCGATGGGTTGGGAAGAAGGTTCAGTTTTACTTTATGGCCCTGATCGGTGGTCACCTCGTTTTCATAGCCCAGGTGATATTTTACATCGCCAAGGGCAATTCCTTCTTCAAATTCAGTTCCGTAAAATTCCTTGAAAATATTCCTGTATGGTTTTTCCAGGATATTGGCCAGTACGTTTAATCGGCCCCGATGTGACATTCCAATCACAAATTCCTCGATTCCCAGTTCTGCACCACGTTCGATGATAGCGTCCATCGCCGGAATCAGAGTTTCCGTTCCCTCCAGGGAAAAACGCTTTTGTCCCACAAACTTCTTATGGATGAAGTTTTCAAATCCTACCGCCAGTTTCAGGTGATAGAAGATGTGCTTCCGGTTTTCGTCGGTGAACTCCTGCTGGTTTTTGGTACTCTCCATGCGTTCGCGAAGCCAGTTAATCACTTCGGGGTCCCGCATGTAAAGATACTCCACACCGATTGATTCGCAGTACGTTGTTTCAAGGTGCGCGACAATATCACGCAGCGATGCCGGACCGATGCCAATTTCGTTTCCCGCCTGGAAAACGGTATTCAGATGCGTGTCACTTAAACCAAAGTTTTCGATATCAAGTGTCGGTGAGTAAGCCCGGCGTGTTCGCACCGGGTTGGTCCGGGTGAACAGGTGACCTCGTTGTCGGTAACCGTGAATGAGATTCAGAATTTTAAACTCTTTGTCCAGGTGTTTGCAATCCTCAGGTGTTTCGGCGTCGGCCCACGACTGACGGGCGAATTCGAAGCCTTTGAAAAATGCTTTCCAGCTTGCATCCACATTCTCCGGATCCTCAAGGTACGTTTTGTATAGATCCTCTATCGCCCCAATCTCTTGGTTGCCAACCTGTGAGAATTTGTCCATGTTAGTGTTATTCATAAGTTGATGATAAAAACAATACAAAGATGTACCGACATATGTTCAGTAAAATTTTAAACTTTCGTTGATGATTTTTCAAAGAAGTGTGATGATTGATAAAAAAGTATCAACTTTACACTTCTGCTTCATTTTTCCCAGTGAAAACCAATAAAGGTTTAAATAGTTCTGAATAAACAGATAAATAATTTTATGCAAGGATTTTTAGCACGGCTGGCCGACCATTTATACGAGGTTTACGGAGACAATATCTCGGGGCAAATGATCATTTTTCCGAACCGGAGGGCGGGAATTTTTTTCATTAATTATCTCAACCGAAAGGTTTCTCAACCGATTTTCAGTCCGGAAATCGTTACCATCAGCGATTTTTTTGCCCGTCAGACCGATTTACATGTTGCCGATCCACTCACGCTCGTTTTTTATTTGTATGAAATCTATCGCGAAGTTACCGGCTCGGAAGAATCATTTGATGATTTTTATTTCTGGGGCGAAATGTTGGTCAACGATTTCGATGATATCGATAAATACAATGTTGATGCGGCCGCCCTCTTCCAAAATATTTCCGATTTAAAAGAGATTGATTTACTTTTTCAGGATTACGATGATGAAAGCCGGGAGCATATGACTGGTTTTTGGCGTAGCCTGAATAACCGCGACAAAACGCCGAACCAGAATGAATTTTTACGTATCTGGCAATCGCTCTTTCCTATATACGAAAAATTCAGACAGCGCCTGCAAAACGAAGGCGTGGCTTTTGAAGGGATGATTTATCGGGAAACCGCACAACGAATTAAGGAGAAAAAGCTGCAACTAAAGCATGACGGCGATATTATACTGGCGGGTTTTAATGCCCTGAACCGGTGTGAAGAGATATTGTTTTCGTTCTTCATGGAAACCGAAAAAGCCCGGTTTTATTGGGATTATGACCGCTATTATTTGGATGACCCGCAGCAGGAAGCAGGTTTGTTTATGCGGAAGAACCTGAAAAAATTTCCGCAGTCAGCTTCTTTGGGTGGTGAATCTGGTTTTATGCAACATCCTCCGCAGGTTGAAATCATTAATGTGCCTTCGCAGGTAGGACAGGCACAGGTTGCTTCCAATCAGTTGATGAAAATACCGGTTCCCGACCGGCAGTTTGATGATGCGGCTGTCGTTTTGTGTGACGAAGGTTTACTTTTACCGGTTTTAGGAACTTTGCCGCAGCAAATTGGAAAGGTGAATGTGACGATGGGATTTCCGGTGAACGCCAGTCCTGCCTATAGTTTGGTAAATCAACTGATCGAGTTGCAGCGAAATATCCGCACGCATGGGGAACCTGTTTTTTACTATAAAAATGTACTGGCGCTTTTGGGGCACCAGTTGGTTTCGGTTATTGAGCCGGAAGTAAGCCGGAAGTTGACGGAAGAGATTATTTCTCAAAACATAGTGTACCTTCCGGTGAGAAAATTGCAGGAAACGCCATTCCTGAGCCTGATTTTTCAATTGCCGCGATCCATTGATGCCTATTCCGGTTATTTCCTGGATATCCTTCGCTCGGTATTTACCCGGCTGCCTTCTGATGAAAATGAAATCCGGCATCAATTGCACAAGGAGTATCTGTTTCAGTTGTACCTGGCTGTAAACCGGCTGAAAGATGTGTTGCAAACCAGTGGTAAGAAGATTTTTGGAAACAAGGATTTCCTGACAAGAGAGACCTATTTCCGTTTTCTGGGCCAATATCTGGGAGGTATCACCGT
The DNA here is from genome assembly GCF_009617895.1 of Prolixibacter sp. SD074. Taxonomy (NCBI): domain Bacteria; kingdom Pseudomonadati; phylum Bacteroidota; class Bacteroidia; order Marinilabiliales; family Prolixibacteraceae; genus Prolixibacter; species Prolixibacter sp. SD074. The sequence goes on along the minus strand of NZ_BLAW01000001.1, from coordinate 1,467,270 downwards.
GCCTTTCGAAGGAGAACCGCTTCAGGGCTTACAGGTGATGGGTATTCTGGAAACCCGGGCGCTTGATTTCCGCAACCTGGTTATTCTCTCGATGAACGATGGTGTGATGCCAAAAACTTCGGCGAAAGCCTCTTTCATTCCTTATAATTTGCGGCGTGGCTTTGGTTTGCCTTCAGTCGAAGAGATGAACGCCATGTACGCCTACTATTTTTACCGGCTGCTTCAGCGGGCCGAGAATGTAACATTTGTCTATCATTCGGGTACCGAGGGGCTTTTTGTCGGCGAGAAGAGCCGTTATTTATACCAGTTGCAAATGGAAACGCCGTTGGATATTAAGGAAACAAGTGTTTCAATGGAGGTTTCCACGCTTTCCCCGGTTCCAATAGTTGTTCAGAAAACAGAAGAGGTGATGGCTCCTCTGTTGCCGTATCTTAATGGCAAACGGGCACTTTCGCCCAGCGCTATCGATAAGTATTTGACCTGTCCGTTACAATTTTATTTCCGGTACAGCGCCGGCTTGGAAGAGCCGGATGAAGTAACCGAAGAGGTTGACGCCCGTATCTTTGGAAATTTGTTTCACGACACCATGGAGGCGTTGTATACACCTTTTCTTTGTAAAGAATTGGGTGCCGGTGATATTCAGGGATTGATGGACGACGTAGAGAAGATTCAGAATTTAGTGCTGCAGTCATTCCGCGATAATTATTTCAAGGGAGGAACCGGTTCTGAACAGGTTGTCCTTCGCGGGCGCAATTGGCTGGTTGGAGAAATTGTGAAGAAATATGTGCGGCAGGTACTTGAGGTGGATAAAAAACGTGCGCCAATTACCATCGAAGGGCTCGAAAACAAATTCAAGGCCGATTTTCCTTTAAGCGACGGAGAAAGGACCGTGCTGGTTGGTGGAAAAGTTGACCGTATTGATAAGCGGGATGGCGTTCTGGAAATTTTGGATTACAAAACAGGTAAGGCCGATTTAAGCTTTACAATGCTGGATGATTTGTTCGATCGCGAAAAAATGAACCGAAATAAGGCAGCTCTTCAGACGTTGATTTATGCAGCTGTTGTCTATGCTAACCGGAAATCGGAGGGAATTATTCAGACTGGTATTTATGCTTTGCGCAGAATATTCGAAAAAGATTTCCAACCGACTGTGACGAGCAAGGAATTGGGAAATCAGCCGGTCAATTACGTGGAACATCAGGAGGCATTCAATAAAAACTTGGTTCGCCTCCTGGAAGAAATTTTTGATACCAATGTACCTTTTTTCCAAACGGAAAAGGAAGAGACATGCCGCTACTGCGCCTATAAGAATATTTGCCGGAGGGGATAAAAAATCCCGGCGAGTGCAAATCGACCCGGGATGAAATATTGAATTTTTTATTCGTCATTGTGCTTCTTGAGCAAATCAGGCCGCAGCTCTTTTGTTCGTTGGTAGGCCTGTTCCATTTTCCAGTCTTCTATCAACTGGTCATTTCCTGATAAGAGCACATCCGGGACTTTCCAACCGTTATAATCAGCCGGTCGCGTATAAACCGGTGGGCTAAGAAGCCCGTCCTGGAAAGAATCCGTCAATGCAGATGTTTCGTCGGAAAGTACGCCGGGAATCAGCCGGACCACTGCGTCAGAGATAATAGCGGCAGCCAGTTCACCTCCCGTCAGGACAAAATCGCCGACCGATATTTCACGGGAAATAAGGTTGTCGCGTACTCGCTGGTCAACGCCTTTGTAGTGTCCGCAAAGAATAATGATGTTCTTTTTCAGTGAAAGCTGGTTGGCGTCGTTTTGTTCGAACCGTTTGCCATCGGGCGAAGTGAAAATTATCTCATCATATTCACGCTGGCTTTTCAATTCGTTAACCGCCTTTTCGATGGGCTCAATCATCATGACCATGCCCGCACCTTTACTAAACGCATAATCATCTACCCGCTTGTGTTTGTCTGTCGACCAATCTCTCAGATTGTGGACGTGAATCTCAGCCAGACCTTTGTCCTGCGCTCGTTTGAGAATCGAATAATTAAACGGGCTCTCTAATAATTCGGGTAAAACGGTAAGTATATCTATTCGCATTGTGTCAAAGTTTTTACAAAAGTAAAATTTCCCTTTTGAGTATTTCAATTCTCACTTTAATTACCTGTTTTGTCTGGTTGACTTTGTGTGAAAGTGACATATTGGCGCATATAAATAGACAAGACAGACAATGTGACGCATTAGTTTTGTGAAAATGTAGGATTTTTTAATTGGTATATCGTTTGAATAAAGTCCGTCAGAAATTGAAAATTAACATTGAAGAAATTAACGTAATTAAGGAGGAAAATATCATGTTGAACTTAATGACTTACTCGAACGCATATCCGAAAGTGAAATCAAACAATGATTTACTGGATAAATTATTTAACGACTCAGTATGGAACGACAGCTCTGCTTCAAGTCGTCCAAAAGCGAATGTAAAGGAAGAAAAGGATCAGTTTGTCATCGAACTGGTGGCCCCTGGTTTCACCAAAGAACAAATCAATATACATCTTGAGAATGAAATCCTGACCATTAAAGGCGAGTCGGTACAAATTGAGCAGGAAAAGGAAAAGGTAAACTACACTACCCGCGAGTTTGTAGCAGGCGATTTTAGCCGTCGGTTCTCTATGCCTGATTCTGTTGACACAGAAAACATCACGGCGGGGTTTAACAACGGAATACTCGAAATCAGATTACCGAAACGGGAAGAAAATATTGACAAAGGGCCCCGAAGGATTAAGATTGGTTAACAGCAATATCGGAAGTTGGATTTTTTGAATTAGGGGGGCTGGAAAATACTCACGCAGTCCCCTTCTTTTTGCTAAATTCAAAATATATGTTTATTTTCTTTGAGGATTAACCCTCAATTCTATATTTTCGTAAGAATTACAAAGGTTTAACGCTTTTGTATTTTGGGTCAAATTCGATTAACTGATAGAGTCCAACGAACAAAAAAACTCGGCTATGCCAGAGCACAACGACGAATCTCGTAACCTTAACGAGAGGGTAGAAAATGAAGAAGTCTCGCAGGAGAGACAAACGCCGGTTGACAATGAGCAACAAGCAAATGAACAGGAACCTGAACAAGCTCAGCAAGTAGACGATCCTGAAGGGCAACTTGCGGGAGAAGAAGTTGCTTCTGCTTCGGATGAAGCTGAAGGAAAATCAGCAAACGAGGGGGACACTCCATATTCCTCGGAAGAAACTGCTTCAGACGAAGGGGAAGTGTCCAAAAAGCAAGCAAGTGGTCCAGCCGATGAATCCATTGAGTTGGAAAAAGATCCGGATGATGTAGATGAAGAAGGAGAGGAAGAAGAAACCGACGATGAGGCTGTTGGTGAAGCTTCGCTGGATTATTCGGGATATAACAAAGATCAGTTAATAAATACCTTTCGAAAAATATTGCCTAAAGGTATTGGCGAGGATATTCGTCCTCAAATAGAAGCCATTAAGGCAAACTTCTATAAAATACACAATGCAGAGCTGGAGGAACAGAAGAAAGCGTTTATGGCAGAGGGTGGAGCAGAAGAAGATTTTCAGCCCACCCCCGATCCGTATGAGAATGATTTAAAGGACCTGCTGAAGGAATTTAAAAATCTAAGAACGGAATATCACCGAAGACAGGAAGTTCAGAAAGAAGAAAATTATCAGAAGAAATTAGAAATAATTGATGAACTGAAAGCATTGATCAATAAAGAAGAATCGATAAATGCTACTTTTCAGGAATTCAATGCACTCCAGTCCCGCTGGCGTGAATTGGGGCAGGTTCCCCAGGGAAAAGTGAAAGACCTGTGGGAAAATTACCATCACCATGTCGAGAATTTTTATGACTATATCAAGATAAACCGTGAACTTCGGGATCTCGATCTGAAGAAGAACATGGATAAAAAGGTTGGACTGTGTGATAGGGCAGAGGCGTTAGCTGAAGACGAATCCAATCCGGTAAGAACGTTCAGGCAGCTGCAAAAGCTGCATGAAAATTGGCGCGAAATAGGCCCTATTCCGCGAGAGAACAAGCAGGAATTGTGGGAGCGTTTTAAGGCGGCAACAACAGTTATCAATAAGAGATATCAGCAGTATTTTGAGGAGGAGAGAGCAAAGCAAAAAGAAAATCTTGAAAAGAAGGTTGAATTATGTGAGCGGGCGGAGGAATTTGCCAATTTCGATTCGACCAATCCGCGTGAGTGGAATGAAATGACTGAGAAAATTATTGCTTTACAGAAAAAATGGAAGACGATTGGCTTTGCACCAAGAAAAGATAATACGCTTGTGTGGGAGCGTTTTCGTGCTGCTAATGATACTTTTTTCAGGAAGAAACGTGATTTCTGGGCCAAGAGCAAAGAAAAGCTTCATGATAATCTGGCACAGAAAATTGAAATATGTGAACAGGCTGAGGAGTTGAAGGAAAGTACCGATTGGAAGGGAACGACCGATAAGCTGATTGCTTTGCAGACGAAATGGAAAGCAATCGGCCCCGTACCTCGGAAACAAAGTGACCTTGTTTGGAAACGTTTCCGGGCAGCCTGCGATGAATTTTTCAACCGAAAAGGTTCTCATTTCTCCGGTATGACAGAGGAGCAGGAAGGCAACCTCAAAGCCAAAAAAGCGATAATTAAGGAAGTTGGAAATTTTAAACCTTCCGGAGATGTTGAAGCAGACGTTGCCATTTTATCTGAATTCCAGGAACGCTGGAAGAGTACCGGACGCGTACCTTTTCGGAGAAAAGATGATGTGGAGTCTAAATTCAGGGATGCCATTAATGATAAATTCGATCAGATTGAAATGGACGAACAGGAACGTAACCTGCATAAGTTCAGAAACAAAATGGTTCATTGGATGACTATTCCACGCGGCTGGGGACGCATCAACAGTGAGCGGGATCGCAATGTGTTGCGTATTAAGCAGCTTGAGAGTGATTTGGGAACGCTGCAAAACAACATTGGTTTTTTTGGTGATTCGAAAGGAGCCCAGTCGCTGGCCGAAAATGTTCAATCGAAGATTGATCGGATAACCTCACAAATCGATTACCTGAAATCGAAAATTGAGATAATCGATGAACTGGGAGAAGAATCCCGGTAGATTGACATAAAGTACGAGAAAGCCCGTTGACGAGATTCGACGGGCTTTTTCATGCCCGGATTTACCCTAAATTTAATTTTAGGCTTCACCTGTTCGGATTTTATTCGTTACTTTGCATACTTTCAAAAAGCTCAAAAAATCACAGGAACGTGGCAGCAACGAAGTATATTTTTGTGACCGGCGGTGTAACCTCTTCGCTGGGGAAAGGGATTATCGCTTCCTCTTTGGCTAAGTTATTGCAATCCAGGGGATACCGGGTGACCATTCAGAAGCTTGATCCATACATTAATGTCGATCCCGGAACATTGAATCCTTACGAGCATGGAGAGTGTTTTGTAACGGAAGATGGAGCAGAAACCGATTTAGACCTTGGACATTATGAACGATTTTTGAATACACCTACTTCGCAAGCCAACAACGTTACTACAGGCCGTATTTACCAATCGGTTATAAATAAAGAGCGCCGCGGCGATTACCTTGGGAAAACGGTACAGATTATTCCACATATCACCGACGAAATTAAACGTTACATTAGGGTCCTCGGCTCGAAGAAGAAATTTGACGTAGTGATTTCGGAAATCGGTGGTACAGTTGGTGATATCGAATCGTTGCCATATATCGAGGCTGTGCGACAATTGAAATGGGAGTTAGGGGAGAATGCACTTATTGTTCATCTGACGCTTGTTCCTTACTTATCCGCATCTGGTGAGTTGAAAACAAAACCGACCCAGCACTCGGTAAAAATGTTGCTTGAAAACGGAGTGCAGCCCGATGTACTGGTATTGCGTACTGAGCATCAACTGACCCCGGATATTAAACGCAAAGTAGCTCAGTTCTGTAATGTTGAGAAAGAAGCTGTAATTGAGTCGATTGACGTACCGACGATTTACGAGGTGCCGATTAAGATGAAGGAAGAACAACTGGATGAAATTGTGTTGAAGAAACTGAGACTCCCTCTCGGTGTTTCGCCCCAGCTTGAAGCCTGGAATGATTTCTTGCGCCGGTGCAAAAATCCGAAGCAAAAGATTAAGATTGGCTTGATTGGAAAATATGTTGAGCTGCACGATGCTTATAAATCTATTTCCGAAGCGTTGATTCATGCCGGTGCCGCCAACGAAGCGCATGTTGAAATTGCCTGGATTCATTCAGAACGTGTCAACCAGGAAAATCTGGAGCGTAAACTGGCAGGCTGTGACGGAATTTTGGTTGCACCGGGATTTGGACATCGGGGTATTGACGGAAAAATTCTGGCTACCCGTTATGCCCGCGAGAATAAGATTCCTTTCTTCGGTATTTGTTTGGGGATGCAAATCGCTGTGATTGAATTTGCACAAAATGTTCTCAACATGTGTGGTGCCGATTCAAGTGAAATGAACCCCTCTACAAAATATCCGGTTATAGACCTGATGGAAGGACAAAAAGGCATTATCGAGAAGGGCGGGACCATGCGGCTCGGCGCTTATGCCTGCCAGTTAAAGAAAGATTCGAAAGCGTTTGCTGCCTACAACAGAGGAAAAGTACATGAACGTCACCGTCACCGGTACGAGTTCAATGACAAATATCTCAAAGATTTTGAAAGCGCAGGAATGAAAGCTGTTGGGATAAATCCTGAGACCCGTTTGGTCGAAGTAATGGAAATTCCCGAACATCCATGGTTTGTTGGTGTACAGTTTCATCCGGAATACAGCAGTACAGTTCTGAAGCCACATCCGTTATTTGTTGCTTTTGTCGATGCTGTATTGAAAAATAAAGAGTAAATCATTAAATAGTTGTAAAAGACTCCTATGGATAGAAATACCATTCGCGGACTTGTTCTCATTTTTGTCATACTGATTGGATTCAGTTATTTTAATAAACCTTCCAGGGAAGAGGTTGATGCAGCAAAGCGTAAGCGTGACTCAATTGAACAGGTCCAGGCCGAACAACAACGAATAGCCGAACAGAAGGCAAAGGAAGTTACCGCTCCAAAAGAACAGGAAAAACCGGATTCTACCGTTGCAACTTCAACTTCCGTTGGAAATCGGAAAGATGAGTATGGTGCATTTGGCCATGCCGCTGTTGGAACAGAAAAGTTTATTACCCTGGAAAATAACCTGATAAAGGTGAAAATTTCGACAAAAGGGGGACGGGTTTATTCTGTAGAACTTAAGGATTATAAAACATACGACGATAAGCCGTTGATTCTCTTTAAAGGTGATAGTAACCGGTTCGGATTGAACTTTTTCTCACAGAATCGTAGCATCGAAACGGATAATTTGTATTTCACACCTTCTTTGGACGAAGATAGTTTGGTTGTTACCGGGCCAAAGGTCCCGAAAGGAAAACAGGGACGTATTGGATTTAATGAAGAGCATCCGGGCGACTCGAAAACGCTGACGATGCGTGTAGATGCCGGAAATGGCAAATTCATCGAATATGTTTATACCTTGAAGTATAATTCATATATGATGGATTTCAATATTCGTTCTCAGGGACTAAGTCAGTTGACGGGACAGAATGCCTACATGAGCTTTAATTGGGCCATCGATGTTCCCCGTCAGGAAAAGAAATCGAAATACGGTGAAGACCGGTACACCACCATTTATTATAAATACCATCAGGATGAAGTTAACAGCCTGAGCTCGTCTAAGTCGGATAGTAAAGATTTGACGACCGCTGTGAAATGGATTGGTTTCAAGCAGTTGTTTTTCTCTTCAATTTTGATAGCTGATAATAGTTTTACCAGCGCAAAAATCAAAAACGATAAGACCGAAGACAATCCTAACTACCTGGGGCACTTCTCAGCCGATGTATCGATTCCGGTTGACAATACACAGGCCCAGGAAGTTCCGATGAAAATGTTTTTTGGCCCGAACCAATACAATGTATTGAAGCAGTACAAGCTTCAGCTTGATCAGGAGTTGAATCTGGGATGGACAGTTATTGGCTGGGTGAACAAATATATTGTGATTCCGGCGTTTGATTTCCTTCGCAGGTACATCAACAATTTTGGAATCATCATCCTGTTGCTGACCATTTACATCAAGCTCATCATTTCTCCGTTTACTTACAAGTCGTACTTGTCGCAGGCGAAGATGCGCGCGTTGAAACCGGAAATTGACGAGATCAAGGCGAAGTATGGCAAAGATAAGGCGATGGAATCTCAGCAGGCTACCATGGCACTTTACAAGAAAGCCGGGGTGAATCCCATGGGAGGTTGTTTGCCCATGCTATTTCAGTTCCCGATTCTGATTGCGATGTTCCGGTTCTTCCCGGTATCCATCGAGTTGCGTCAGCAGAGTTTCTTGTGGGCACATGACCTTTCATCGTACGATTCCGTGTACCACTTGCCGTTTACCATCCCCTTCTATGGCGATCACGTTAGTTTGTTCTGTCTGTTGATGACTGTTACCAACGTCTTCTACATTAAAATGAATAACGAAATGAATGCGGGCGGAACACAACAGATGCCGGGAATGAAGACGATGATGTACCTGATGCCGGTGATGTTCCTGTTCATCTTTAACAACTACTCTGCGGGATTAAGTTTGTATTACTTCCTGTCGTTGTTGCTGACCTTCCTGCAGATGTTCATTTTCAAGAAAGCTATTGATGAAGATAAGATTCGGAAGCAGATTACAGCTAAGCAGAAAAAACCGGCGAAGAAGTCGAAATTCCAGAAACGTTTGGAAGATATGGCCCGCCAGCGTGGCATGGAAGCACCGAAGAAATAATCGGAGATATTCTCTATAAAATAGAAAGAGGGAGTCCAATTTTGGGCCGCTCTTTTTTTAGCTTTCGCTGAAAATCATCATAGAAAAAGCTGCCTAATCCTGGGCAGCTTTAATGATAACTGTATCGTTTATGATTTCTCGTTACTCACCATTTTCCAAATCACGTTGAAGGGCAACCATCTTAATGGCAGTAATGGCTGCTTCATCGCCTTTATTGCCATGTTTGCCGCCGGCACGGTCGAGGGCCTGTTGCTGATTATCGGTGGTTAAAACACCGAAAATTACCGGCAAATTGAATTTTATGTTCAAATGAGTCGCTCCCTGAGAAACACCTTCACAAATAAAGTCGAAGTGCCGGGTTTCTCCCTGTATAACACAACCAAGCAACAGAACAGCATCTACGTCGGTATTTTCAGCGAAAAGCTGACCGCCCAGGGTTAATTCAAAACTTCCGGGTACGTGTTTTACCCGAATGTTTTCGTCTTTTGTTCCGTGCTTTTTCAGTGTTTCAACAGCGCCGCGCACCAGCGCTCCGGTTACTTCATCGTTCCATTCCGATACCACGATACCGAATTTCATGTTTTCGGACGATGGAACCTTTTCCATATCGTATGCAGATAAATCTTTTGTAGCCATTTTTTTAGGATTTTTGCAAAGATAAAAAATCCCCTCCGTTTCGAACGAAGGGGATTGAGTTATCGAAAACTAATTCTTTTATTTTTTCGCCAGGATTTTAATGCGGGCGATGTATTTATCAATCTGCCTTCCCTCGTTGCTTTCCGGGTACTTTTCCTTAATCGTTTTGTAGACGTTCAGCGCACCGTCATAATTACCCATGGTTCCATATAGGTTTCCTGCTTTCATTAGGTAAATAGGAGTTGAAAAATCGTTGTCGTTCATGTTGGCAGCATCCATATATCGGCTTACTGCTTTGTCGTTATTCCCCAGTTCGGCATATGCATCACCGGTAGCGCCTTTGGCAATTGGTCCGAGCAGCGGGTCATCGGTACTGAAATCGTCAAGGTATTCAATAGCCTGTTCGTACTGGCCAAGATGCAGATAAGCGATTCCGGTATAATAACGTGCCAGGTGACCAGATGTTGTGCTTCCGTACTCATCCAAAATATCGAGGAAACCAGGATAGTTACCATCGCCGTTAAGAGCCAGGTTGAATGAATCTTTCTGGAAATATTCTTCGGCAACAAACATTTGAGACTGTGCTTTTTTCTCCCGCGGAATTTTGTAATACCTGTGGAAGGCCAGGAAAGCGATGGCTATGATAACGCCAACTACAAAAATGTAAGTGATGATCTTTTGATTCTTTTCAAAAAACTGTTCACTTGACGTCAGCGCGTGTTCAACTTCCTGTAGGTTTTCATTGGTGTGTTTGTTTTTTCCTTTACTCATCGTATTTTTTATCTCTTTAATTTTCAGGTCGTGTAAACGTGAAGGCAAAAATAAATTTTTTTCAGGAATCAATGGTATTTTTAATCATAAAAATAAAAGGCGGCGACAAAAGAAAATTTTTAAAGATATTTCATATTAAGTGTTTGATAAACAGCTTGAATGTTAATTCAGATTCTCCAAACGACTGTTCGGGGCGATTATTTATTAGTTTTGTATTTGGATTATTTCCCTCAATTATATCTCATTCATGTACATTAAGGAATTATCTGTCATTAATTTTAAGAACCTGCAACAGGTTGAATTGGAATTTTCGCCCAAATTAAATTGTTTCATTGGAAACAACGGAGTAGGGAAAACCAACCTATTGGATGGTATCTATTATCTTTCTTTCTGCAAAAGCTATTTTAATTCGGTCGATTCACAGAATATCCGCCACGAAGATGAGTTTTTTGTGTTGCAGGGACAATATAGCCGCCTGGATGAGGATGAGAACATTTATTGTGGGTTCCAGAAAGGGCAGAAAAAGAAATTCCGTCGTAATAAGAAAGAGTATAAGCGACTGTCGGAACATATCGGCCTTTTACCATTAGTAATGATTTCCCCTTCAGACACACGTTTGATAATGGGGGGGGGCGATGAGCGCCGTAAGTTCATGGATAGTGTGATTTCGCAAAACGACCGGCAATATCTCGAACATCTGATTCGGTACAACCGGGCACTTCTTCAGCGTAATAATCTACTGAAATACTTTGCTGCCAATCGCGTTTTCGAACCCGACAGTCTGGAAGTTTGGGATGCTCAACTGGTTATGCTGGGCGAAAAAATTCATAAGCGCCGGCAGGAGTTTCTTGGGGAGCTACAACCTATTTTCCAGAAATATTACGACTTTATTTCGGATGGCCATGAACAGGTTACATTGGAATATCAGTCGCAGCTGAATGATGGCGATTTTGCCGGACAATTAACGGAAGCGCTTCCGCGTGACCGGGTTTTGCAATTTACTTCGGTGGGAATTCATAAAGACGATTTAGATTTGAAACTTGGTGATTTTCCGATGAAGAAAATGGGATCGCAGGGGCAGAAGAAAACTTACCTGGTGGCCCTGAAGCTTGCTCAATTCGATTTTATCCGTTCGGTGAACGAGGCCATGCCCATGCTTCTCCTTGATGATATTTTTGACAAGCTGGATGGCGAACGAGTGGAAAAGATCGTCAAACTCGTTTCAGAAAATACGTTCGGGCAGATTTTCATTACCGATACCAACCGGGAGCATCTCGATCGGATTATTCCCCGTGTGGGTGCCGACTACCGCATTTTCCGGGTAACCGATGGGGCGGTCGTTGAGAATGGAAATAATGGGAAGCACGAAGTGTGATTTTGGACCATTTTTATAAGAATAACGCTGAAACACTTTTGCTCAACCATTTTCGGGTTAGATTAAAACCAGAACATGCATGCCTGTTTATTATTTCACGGTAACCCGAACAAAACAGGTGTTCAAAGAAAGATGTTCATAATAAATCGAAGGGATGCGTTCTTTTCCCGGTAAGCATCTTTACATTTGTGGTAAGGAATTTATGCAAGAAAACAGGCAACAGGAATGCGAAGAAGCGAAACACAGTCATTGGGTAGTGTGATTAAGGAATACCTGAAAGAATCGCGGATGGACGGGAAACTGGCCGAAGTGGAAGCGATCAATTCATGGGAGGCCATTATTGGGAAAACCATTGCCCGGGCCACCACCAACATTTACATCAAAAATGGCGTGTTGTATGTACATCTCCGTTCTTCCATTGTGCGCAATGAGCTCTTCATGATGCGTCATCAGATAGTTGATGCGATGAACAACCACGTTGGGCGTCAGGTCATTCGCGAAATTGTTCTCCGTTAAAACCTACCATTTTATATTTTTAATTGGAATTACCGGTGATTCTTCCAATGAAACCATCGCATTGATGAGGCGTGCTTCGTCGAATTCCGGCAACATTTCCGGACGAATGGGGAGAAGTTTAATTTTGCTTTGGTTGAGGTAACAGGCCCGGCGGGTACCAGGTAACAAAGGTGTATCCGGCGTATACCATTTTTTTCCTTTCCTGAAAACAATATTTGCATACGATGTATCGGTGATGAACCCGTTTTTGACCAATAGCACATCATCGGCATCGCCACGTTGAGCAAACAAATCTTGCAGTTTTTCCCGGTTGGCATATTTATATTGGTAATCAACATCATTGGCATTCACCAAACGAAGCGAATGCACCGGCCGCATGGAATAAGGCTCAAATTCAACCTTCTCAATCTTTTCCCGGTAGGTAACACGGCATTTAAAAAGGCCATTTTTCGCTTTCACCGGAATACTTAAGTAATCGATTAAATCGATTCTGTCGACATGGGCAACGACTTCCTGCCGTGTTCGGTTCAGGCGTTCGTTATGCCATATAAGTCGTTCCGGCTCTCCATTTCGGATACAGATGGTTTCAATGAATTGGCACATACACTTTGTCAATCATTTCCTGATATTCTTTTTCCGGTTCGCTGAATACGGTGATGCCTCCGCCACTGCGAAACACCATTCGTCCGTTTTCCTGTGCAATATACCGAATCATCACGGCTGAATCGAGATTATGACCATCAAAAAGGCCAAATACGCCGGTGTAATATCCACGTTTATCAATTTCTGATTCGCTGATGATTTCCACCGTTTTTTGTTTCGGTGCCCCGGAAATGGAACCCGCCGGAAGCAACGCAGCCATTATGCTTCCAATGTTGAAATGATAGCCTGAAGGCAGGTCACCGGAAATCTCAGAACTAACCTGCAGCAGCGTTTTTTCATGCGTTTGCACTTCGTCGATGTACCGGAATCGGGAAACGTGCACATTTTTCGCCACCATCGACAAATCGTTTCGAATCAGGTCGACAATTGTGTTGTGTTCAGCTGTTTCTTTCCGATCGTTTAGAATCTGGTCGGCAGCATTGGGAATAGCTGCATCGATGGTGCCTTTCATCGGGTATGATGCTATTTTCCCATCGGTGATTTTGACGAAAATTTCCGGAGAAAAAACAACGCATTTGCCAGGAACCAGCAACTTATAGGGTGCAGTGCTGCGATGGAAAATCTCTTCAGATGATAAATTGGTTTCCACAGGAGTGGGAAATGTGAGATTGGTGAGGAACGAGTTGCCGTGCCGAATATGCCGCATTACATTGTCGAAGCCTTCCCGGTAGGTGTCATATGATACCGGATGTTTCCGGAACTGTACAGCTTTTTTCGGGAAAGCGGCCGGTCTGAAATTTCGTTGGCCGTCCACGTCGAACAAAATGCCCTGGGCAGTTGCTTCAGATAATTCCAGCACCAACGGTGCCTTAAGTTTGAAATCAAGCACGAACAGAAACGGTTGATGTTGTGCGGCCAGCCGGTTCATTTTTTCCGCGAAATGTTCACTCATGCCAAAGAATGGTGTAGTTTTGCGCATCAAAATTAATACTTTTTCCACCGATGCGGGTGCTGATTTTCGATAACTACGATTCGTTTACTTACAACCTGGTGCAGCTTGTAGAGCAGTGGGGCGGAGATGAAGTGGTTGTTCGGAAGAACGATGAAGTAACGCTAGACGAAGTGGCGGGTTTCGATCGCATCATCTTTTCGCCCGGACCAGGTTTGCCTGAAGATGTACCATTGATGGGGGAAATTATTCGCCAATTGGGATCGTCAATTCCTATGTTGGGCGTTTGTCTCGGGCATCAGGCTGTTGCCGAAGCTTTTGGCGGTAAACTGAAACACCTGGATGCCATTTATCACGGCACCGTCATTCAAACCAAAGCACTGGTTCATGATTTGCTTTTTGAGAATATTCCTGCTGTTTTTGATACAGGTCTTTATCATTCCTGGGCGGTGGACGATGCCGGTTTCCCGGAAGAACTGGAAATAACGGCCCGTGGCGAAACCGGAAACATTATGGCCTTGCGACACCGTACCTGGCCTGTTAGGGGAATTCAGTTTCATCCTGAATCAATCATGACACCGGATGGGAGGAAAATGATCGAGAATTGGTTGAGCGGACTGTAGAGGCGCTAATGCTAGAAATAGCCTACTATAACGCCCATCAAAATGGCTATTCCAAAGCTCAGCAAGGTTCCTACAAGAACATATTCGGTTTTCTGCGCATCGCTAAAGCGCAAGATAGATTTGGCTGCAATGATGAAACCCACGACTGAATATTGCTGCAATAGTACCAACGTCAGAACCAATAACCGTTCGGTAATGCCAATCAGTTTGCCGGCATTGGGCAATCCACCGCCATTTTCGTTATTTGTTTCTACTGGTGCCGGAATTGAGAAGTAGCGAAAAATATACCGGATGATGATGTTCGATGGTTTCACACAGAGGGTGTAAGCAAATATGATGGCAGCTGTTTGGGTATTGATGAATGCCGGGATTTGATTCACACCGGATTGTGCATACAGCCACACAATGGCGATGATAATCACTACATGAATAAATTGGTCGATGAAAAACCAATCTTTGTTCCACTTTACCCTGATAAAGCTCTTCGCCATATCTGTAAGAAAATGCAATATTGCAATGGCAAATGCGGCTGACCAGAAAGCCCATTGCAATGAAAAAAGCCATGCCGAAGCAAAAACGATGAGGATATGCCAGATGTGAATCTTGCTGACTATTTTTTTCTCTTTCTGTAAACTCCAGCGTTCGCTTTGAAGAAGGAAATCGGCTGCCAGATGGGCCGTAAGCTGCAGGAACAAGAGGGTTAGTATCATGTCAGTGTATGTTTTCTTCGAAGTACGAAACCGCCCGGTCTATGGCATTCCAGCCGGCAGCTGTCGAATGCTGGTTGATGGTCGACTGGTTCTTTTGTAGAATTTTGGAGATTTCCACTTCCGATTTGTTTAGCAATTTATAAAATACGACCTCACATTGTTTGGCCGAACAACGTACCAGTATTACATCCAGCATTTCGAGCATGGTTTCATATAAACGTTGAACAGCCAGATCGTTTGAAAGAAAATACAATGTTCGTTTGATGACGATTTTTTGCTTGTCGTGTGTGTTGTTCCGGTTTAGTGCTCTTCCTGAAAGATATATGGCTTCTCCGTCCATAACTCCTTTCCGGGGCTGGTAGTTTTCCAGCGGAGCTACCGCGATGGCCACGCGCACGCCATGCTCCTTGAAGTATTTTATGCGTTTGTTTTCTTCTTTAGATGTTGGCAACTCGATTGCCCGTACAAACGTTTTAATAAGTAGGGCCACACGCAGGGCCGTTTCCGGAGTATCCAAGGCGCATTCGATGTAATCACCTTTCAGCACTCGGCCGTAAAATCCCTGATTGGCAAAGTGCCGCGTAAGTTTAGTCATCAACTCTTTCAGCTTTTCTGACAACATATCTCGATTTGCGGCAGACAAAGCCGTTGAAGAGATGATATCGCATGAAATGGTTGCCCTGTTTTTCATCATTCATTATTGCCTTCGTCCGTTCTATGTAATCAATTTATTGGTAAATATAACAATAAACATGCAATATCGGTAAGTATACCAATAAATTTATTTTATCGGTATAAATACTAATAAATGATGTTTATCGGTAAATATACCAATAATGAAACGGGGTCTTACTGTAATATACTTTTTAGCGCTTCGGCATTCCTGATTTCTACTTCGCTACGGCGCCATTCCAAAATACCTTCACGCTGTAATTCGCCAATGGTGCGCGCCAGAGAAGGTCGTGCCACACCAAACATTTCTGCCAGACTTTGCTGATTCTGTGGTAGTGGAATATTCCGGAATCCTGGTTTGTAATATTGCAGCAGAAAAAAGGCAATTTTTTCGCGGATGGTTTTAAAATTCAGAAAGCTGATTTTCCGGGAAAGGAATTGTGCTTTATCGCTAATGATGTTCAGAAAGTTATTTAGAACACGATTGTCGAGACTCAACAGCCGCGTAAAATTGGGCTTTAAAATGATTAGCATTTTGCCATCAGCCATAGCCGAAAGATTCACTGGGAAACGGCTGTTTCGTCCAAAAAGGAAACCGGCAGCAACCATCTGTGGTGGAGTTAATTCCTCTATTTTCAAACTGTTCCCGCCAAAGTCAACCATTTCACCCTGAAGCTTTCCTTCCATGATAATCATCGCTGCATTCACTTCTTCCCCGGCTACGGCCAGCAAATCATCTTTGTGGAAGTGTCGAATCTGATGTGGGACCTGAACCAGTAGATTTTCAACTTCTAGTGGTTGAAGTTCTTTGAATATGGGCGATTGGGCAAGAACCGTATTCATCTCTGAAGGTTTTTATGCAAATATACCGAATTGTAACAGCTGTTACACTTTCCTGGTAGCATCCGCTCTACATTTATGATGTAAAACTTAGACAACAGAACAAACAAAACGGAACATGCAACGTGACATCATCCATATAGACGACGAGAAATGTACCGGTTGCGGTCTTTGCGTGCCAAACTGCCACGAAGGTGCATTGCAGATTATTGACGGGAAGGCCGTTCTAATCAGCGATTTGATGTGCGATGGTTTGGGAGCTTGTATCGGGCACTGTCCGGAAGGGGCCATTACCATTGAAAACCGTGAAGCGGAGCCATACGATGAAGTGAAGGTGATAGAGATCATGGTGAGTAAAGGATTTAATACGGTAGTGGCACATTTGAAGCATCTGCGTGGGCACAATGAGACAGGATTTTTGAAGCAGGGAATGGGATATTTGGTGGAAAATGCAAAGACTTTGCCCTTCTCTGTTCAGTCGGTTAAGGATGCTGTTCATGCTGGGCCGAAGCCGGTGAATGGAAGCAGTTGTGGTGGTGGATGCCCAAGCTCTCAAACCGTAGTTTTTAACCCGGAGGAGTTGAAGCTGCTGCCTAAGGGTGAAAATGGTTCATTGGCATCACAGCTTCGACAGTGGCCAGTGCAGATGCATCTCATTAATCCGGTAGCGCCTTATTTTCGAGGTGCAGACTTGTTGGTTGCAGCCGATTGTACTGCTTTTGCCATGGGTGATTTTCATCAAAATTACCTGAAGGATAAATCGTTAGTTATTGCTTGTCCGAAACTGGATTCCGGCAAAGAGGTTTACCTCGAAAAGTTAATCACACTGATCAACGAAGCAAAGGTGAACACGATTACGGTGCTTATGATGGAAGTTCCTTGTTGCGGTGGTTTGCATCAAATAGTTCAAATGGCCACACAACGGGCTAGCCGAAAAGTTCCGGTAAAAGCCATCACTGTCAGCATTCGTGGTGAAGTACTTGAAGAAGAGTGGGTATAAGTGCCATTATATAAATAGTTAATCATAAAACTTAATCTTTAAAACGAATAATTATGAGTATGTTTTGTTTTCAATGTCAGGAAACCAAGAAAGGCGAAGGCTGCACCGTCAAAGGTGTTTGTGGTAAGACCGATGATGTAGCCAATTTACAGGACTTACTGGTTTTTGTTACCAAAGGAATATCGATATACGCGCAGGAAGCCCGTCAAATGGGAATCGAATGGGAGCCTGTAAACCGCTTTGTGTTTGACGCTCTTTTCATGACCATTACCAATGCCAATTTCGATAAAACAAAAATCGAAGAAAAAATTCGTGAAGGACTGAAGCTTCGTGCTGAATTGAAAAACCGTTTTGAAGCGGAAGGTGGCAAACTGACCCATACGCATGAATCGGTTACCTGGGAAGCTGATACACTGGAAGCATTCGAAGAAAAAGCTGCTAACGTGGGAGTTCTCTCTACTGCGAATCCTGATGTTCGTTCTTTGCGTGAGTTGATTGTTTATGGTGTGAAAGGAATGGCTGCTTATGCTGAGCACGCTTTTAATCTCGGTTACGAAAAGAAAGAGTTGTATGCATTCATGCAGAAAGCAATGGCTGCTACTACTGACGATAATCTTACGGTTGATGAGCTGGTTGCTTTAACCATGGAAACCGGAAAATATGGTGTGGATGTGATGGCATTGCTCGACCAGGCCAATACCGAAAGTTACGGTAATCCGGAAATCACGGAAGTGAACCTGGGTGTACAGAAGAATCCTGGTATCCTGGTTAGTGGTCACGATTTAAAAGACTTTGAAGAATTGTTGAAGCAAACCGAAGGAACTGGTGTGGATATTTACACGCACAGCGAAATGTTACCGGCCAATTATTATCCGGCTTTCAAGAAGTATAAACATTTTGTTGGGAACTATGGTAACGCATGGTGGAAGCAGAAAGAAGAGTTTGAAGCGTTTAACGGTCCGGTATTGCTGACGACTAATTGTCTTGTACCTCCAGCCGCTTCCTATAAAGATCGCGTATATACCACTGGCGCTGCAGGATTTGAAGGTGTAACACACATTGCACCCCGGAAAGATGGTCAACCTAAAGATTTCTCAGTCATCATTGAGCATGCAAAAAAATGTGCTGCACCGACGGAATTGGAAACCGGAACGATTGTAGGTGGCTTCGCACACAACCAGGTAATACAATTGGCCGATAAAATTGTTGATGCTGTAAAAACCGGAGCTATCAAGAAGTTTTTTGTAATGGCAGGTTGCGATGGACGCATGAAGAGCCGCGATTACTATACTGAATTTGCAGATAAACTTCCCGAAGGTACGGTAATTTTGACGGCCGGTTGTGCTAAATATCGTTACAATAAACTTTCACTGGGTGATATTGGTGGCATCCCCCGCGTGTTGGATGCGGGGCAGTGTAACGACTCTTATTCGTTAGCAGTAATTGCCCTGAAGCTGAAAGAGGTATTCGAATTGAATGACATTAACGAGCTGCCGATTGCATATAACATTGCCTGGTACGAACAGAAAGCAGTGATTGTATTGCTGGCGTTGCTCTATCTCGGAGTAAAGAATATTCATCTTGGACCGACACTTCCTGCATTCCTTTCTCCAAACGTGGCCAACGTTCTGGTAGAAAATTTCGGAATTGCCGGAATTAAAACCGTAGATGAAGACATTGAGGTTTTCATGGGTTAAGTTTAGGTTGATTCGTTTTTATTCCCACTGGATCTTGTTCGGTGGGATTTTCATTTATTTTGAGCAATGACTGGAAAACGTTCAGAAGAAAAGCAAATCGTTACACTCATGATCGAATTGTATTGTCGGAAGAATCATAGGCGGGAAATAATCTGTTTTGACTGTGAGGAGTTAATTGACTATGCAGCGAAACGATTGGACAATTGTGTGTTTGGTGATGAAAAGCCTGCTTGCAAACATTGCCCGGTTCATTGCTATAAACCAGCAATGCGGGAAAGAATTCGTGAAGTAATGCGTTGGGCCGGACCGAGAATGATACTCTATCGTCCGGGAGCAGCTGTACGCCACATGTTGTCGAAACCTTTACAAAAGCGAATGAAAACTTAGTATTTTAATCTGTCAGGTTGATAGCTATTCCCAGGAACCTTCGGAATTGAATAAGCGCATATTTCCCCGCGACTGAGATATATTCAGTATTCTTTACGAAGAAAAAGCCGGATAAACTCCGGCCTATGATAAAAAAATTTCTTTGAAAATCATCTCGATTTCAGCGTCGACTGACGGCGGGATCTTGTAATGATCCGTGTAGTCGAAAGTTATTCCCTCATCCAGTTCATGGACGATCAGAATGTCTGTTAACTTCTTCGGGCTCTTTCCCCAAAAATCTCTTATTTCCGTCAATCTTTCATCTTTACTGATGATCTCTTTTACAATCCTGTTCTTAAATCTTCTCTTTTGTTCCTGAAAAGATTTAACTGTTTGTAATTCTGATGTTCTGCTCATTTCAGTTGGGTTTGAATTTCTTGTTTGGTGGTTTACTTAAACTGTAACATCATCATGTTGTTTCGTGTTCTGTTCTGCCAATTTACATCTTACCGTGAACAGAAAAAAGGAAACAGGTTATACAGCATATGACTATAATTATCAATATATGTTGATGCCATGAGTGCCACTTCCGATTCAGTACCCTCAAATAACAGTTTTTCAAAACGATATGTGTTTAACTGTTTATAAGTGAATGCCATAGATGTTTTTTAACATTTCTGCTTTACGGCAGAATATAAACGTGATTAAAATCATGATATTCGCTTGTTTTATATCTACTTACTGTTGTTTTGACTATATCCTTTCCACTCATCTTCCACAAATTATATTGTCATCCACAAGCTGTGTACTCAAAATGTGGAATTGTTTCTACATGTTGATATAAAATCATGTTATCATAATAATGTAAACGAAAAATGAAAGAAGTGTAAGTGTCAAATATTGTATGTGTTGTCTTGTAATCTCCATTTGGTGTTCTGAGTTTGGCACGACCTTTTCTATATTATCTGCCGAAGACAAGCAGATACTTGAATAAATAAATGAATTAACATGAAAAATCACTCGTCCATAGCGTTTCTTTTGTTCCCGGTTTCATCAGCCGATATAACCGGACAAATAGAAGGTGGGCACTCAAAGAATAGCTCTTCTGTGGAAAAGGTGGTTTTTAGCGTTATTCAGTTGAGTGATTTACCCATGGCCGTAAAGGAATCGGTTGCCGAAGAATTGACCGGATGCCGTTTATCGAACCAGGTGATTACCGGTACTATCAGTGGAAAGCCGGTTTACCGCTTAACCTTTCGGTCTCCATCAGGAATAAACAATGTTTTGTACAAAGCTGATGGTGAAAGGTATGTTGCTCAGTTACAAAATTAAAGGAAGATTAGAAGATTGAAGTAAATATTTCCCTGGTATAAAAAATGAACGAATTCAAGGATGCAACCATTACCGAAGCATATGTGGCAAAACTGGATGATGGTACTAAATTGTACAAAGTGATGTTGAATGTTGAGGGAAAGGAAGAGTCTGTCATGTACAATGAAGATGGTTCACGGTACCAAATGAGTTAAGAGAAAAACAGATCACCAGCAAATTTCTAAATATTAACAAACAATTTAAAACAAGTTAGTTATGAAAAAAGTAATTATTCCATTGGTATTAGTTTTTGCATTAGGCACTGGTTATGTATCGAATGCAGCAAATTCAGTTTCAAAAAACATGAAGACATCTTCTGTTTTACAGATGCAATCGGATCTGAAATTTGTTTCGGTTGATGTGGCTGATTTGCCCGAAGCTGTAACAACGGCTGTGAGCAATGACTACAAAGATGCCACAATCAGTCAGGCTTCAGTTGCGACTACTGAAGATGGATCAAAAGTATATCAGGTTGTACTCCAACTGAATGGACAAAGCATGACTGTTACTTATAATGAGGATGGCAGTAAATATGAGCCTGAATCATAATCGGGTGATTAATTGGGCAGTAAATTCCAACGAAAATTAGAAAACCAATTGTGAAGACACCAGGACATTTACTGTTCACGAATAAACTTTAAATCGTTGATTTCTAAATACCGTTCATACTTGTATTGTTTAGTCAAGGCTGCTCTCGTGTGGTTTTCCTGGCACGGTTGGCCACAATGGGGCGGCCTATCGACGACACATTCAGAATTTAGGTTTAGGTTTATTATCGCAAGATGTGCCGGAAATGACAGGAACCAAACCTTTCGGTGTAATGGTGGGATATTACCCGGGGGGTTGACCTGGTACAGACGGCACAAAATGTTTATTGACTACTCATGAAAGACCGGGAAAAGATGAAGGCAGCCATAAAAAAGGGGGATGGCTGCTGATTCTGCTCCCATCGTTTTAATAGAGTAATGTCAGGCGTTCTTATAAATTAGGTTTTGAGAGAATTCACTAAGGTAGGTTGGGAATCCTACCGATTTAAAGTTTTTTACATAAAAGCGGGTTGTTTGAACAATCCGCTTTTTTATTTTTTACTGTATAATATCATTTACCTTTTATGCGTTGAATAAAAGGGTTTCAACCTAAAAATCTTATCTTTATTCGCGAACCGATTTATTTACCGATAATCTTTGCCTGATAATTAATGGACATGCCCCGATTACTGATTGTTGATGATGATACCTCCTTCTGCATGCTATTGCAGGGGTTTTTAAAACGAAAAGGCTTTGAAGCCGATACTGCTCATGATTATCAAAAGGCCAGTCAGTCATTGGCAAAGAATACCTATGATTTAGTTTTAACTGATTACCGTTTGCCTGATGGTACCGGTATTGATGTGTTAAAGGAGAGTAAGAAGTTGGCGCCTGCCACTGTTGTTATTCTGATTACTGCCTATTCCGATATTCGTGTAGCTGTCGAAGCTGTCAAATTAGGGGCATTTGAATATGTTACCAAGCCTGTCAATTCCGATGAACTGTTTCATGTTATCAAAGAGGGGTTGAAAAAGCGGGAAACTTCGGAAAAGAAAAAAAAGGGACCGCGGAACCGCCGGAAATTTTTGGTGGGAACCAGTGCGGAAGCCCGGAAAATAGAAGAACATATTCGCATAGTTGCCCCAACCGATATTTCTGTTTTAATTATCGGAGACAGCGGCACCGGGAAAGAGTACGTAGCCCGTCGGATTCATGAGCTGAGTAAGCGTAAAAAGGAACCGTTTGTTGCGGTTGACTGTGGCGCCCTGCATCCCGATATTGCTGCCAGCGAATTGTTTGGTCACGTAAAAGGCTCGTTCACCGGGGCAGTGAATGATAAGACAGGTCATTTTGAAGCTGTAGGCGAGGGGACCATTTTCCTGGATGAAATTGGCAACCTTTCCTATGATGTGCAAATAAAGCTTTTACGGGCCATTCATGAACGAATGGGACGGAAAGTAGGAGGGAATAACGAATTTCCTATCAAGGCACGAATTATTGCTGCAACGAATGAAAATTTGAAAAGGGCTGTCGACGAGGGACGGTTCAGGGAAGACTTGTACCACCGTTTGAACGAATTCAATATGGTGCTTGCTCCTTTGCGTGAGCGCGAAGCCGACCTGATGATGTTTGCTGAGTTTTTTCTGGAAGATGCGGTCGCTGAATTTGATAAACTCATTTTGGGATTTGACGAAGAAGTACAGCGCATATTTATGAGGTATGAATGGCCCGGTAATCTCAGGGAGATGCGGAACATTATTCGCCGCGCTGTTTTGCTTAGTAAATCAGATGAAATTCACCGGGAGGTACTGCCGGAAGAAATCTACAGGAATAATTCAGAAAGCAACAATCATCAGGGCGATCAACAATCGGCCAATGACTTAAAAGAAGTCAAAAGTCTTTCTGAGAGGGAAGCCATTTTACAGGCGCTTGAAAAAACCCGCTATAACAAGACGAAGACAGCCAAATTACTTGGGATTGACAGAAAGACACTGTACAATAAATTACATTTGTATAATATTGAACTTTAAGATATTACGTCTTCAATAATAAGTGCTCTGACATCATTCCATAACTGGCTTAATGCAATAATGGAGGCCCGGATTATATCCCGTGTGGATGGATTATCATCTGCGGATTCCAGTTGTTTCAGAATTACTACGCCATCCGAAATAGCAAATTGACGGAAGCCAGTCAGCATTTTATGAGCGGTTTTCCTGATTCCGGGAATGTCATTGTCCTTCTCCATCATTTTTAGCAACGAAATACTCTCATCAGCATTCAGGATGAAGGTTTCGGTAACGGTGCGGAGTAATTCATCATCTTCGCCCGAAAAAGTTTTAATCTCGTCCAGGCTGAAACTTGCCTGCGTTCTTTCTTTTCGCTGGAAGTCCTCGATATCTTTCCCGTTAAGGATGGCATGAAATTTCTCCGCAAGCGATTTTCGGGTAAATGGTTTGGGCATCGCCCACACATTTTCAATAAGCGAAATCTCTTCTAACCTGCTTTCACTCAGGTTTGCGGTCAAAATTAATACCGGCGTGTAGGAACTAAATTTCTCCCTGATGGTTTTGGCCAATGAAATCCCATCAGTGTTGGGCATCTGCACGTCGGAAATAATCAGGTCGAAAGTGTCTTTTTTGAGGTAATTCAGCGCTTCGACGGGTGTATAAGCTGAAATCTTTTCGCCGTTCATATCATGAATGAGTGCTTCCAGCAACTGGTGTACCAATGGATCGTCATCGATACAAAGTATTTTTTTCCCGGTAAGAAAATCAGGTGCAATTATTTCATTACTTAGTTGATTTCCGGTCGCCTCTTTCATCGGAATGGTAAAGTGGAATGTACTTCCGCTTCCTTCTTCGCTTTCCAGCCATATTGCGCCTTCCATCAGTTTAATCAATCTTTTGCTGATGGAAAGGCCAAGGCCAGTACCTCCGGTCTGTTTCGTTTTCGAATTGTCTACTTGTGAAAATTCTTCAAAAATTTTCTCCTTCTGATCTTCCGGAATGCCGATACCTGTATCGGTTACCGCGAAAGCAAGTTTGTGATCTTCCCGTTTTACTGAGAACTTGACGTACCCTTCCTGTGTGAATTTAATTGCGTTTCCAACCAGGTTAATAAGCACCTGCTTTAACCGCATCCGGTCGGCGCTGAAATCAATAAGCCCCTCTTCGACTTCAAAGCTGAAGCCAATTTTTTTGTTTTGAGCGGCCAGTTTCATCTCTTCAAAGACCTCTTTCATCAACTCATCAGCCTTAATTTCATCTTCACTCAGGTTGACCATGTTTGCTTCAATCCTTGAAAAATCAAGAATCTCGTTGACCATTCGGTGAAGATGACGCGCTGAGCTTAGCAGCGTTTTAGCCATGTCGGCTTGAGGTTTATCGGCCAATCCTTCCGAAAGTAATTCGGCAAAACCGATGACTGATGTTAATGGCGTACGGATTTCGTGGCTCATGTTGGCCAGGAATTTTTCCTTCACTTTTAGTAGTTCGTCCACCTTATCCTTGGATGAGCGTAGCTGGTCATTCAGGCGGCGGCTACGTAGGATGTCACGGTTAACCCAAAGAATGAATAATGCAAAGATGATCAACGCTGAAATTCCCAGGTAAATTAGTTGATTGAACGTCTTTCCACGCATCGATTCCATTTCCCGGCTCTTCACTGCAGACATTCGGAAAGCTTCATCTTCAAGTGATTGAACAACTTCCCGAATCTTATTCATAATCTGGTTATCCAACTTAACCAGTTGTTGTTCCTGCGTGCTGAGGGCCCGGGCAAACCTGGCCTGTTGTGCCTGAAACTGTGATAGTTCACGTTTAACCTGAATTAAGGTTGAATCCTTCCGGATATGACTTACTTTTGAGGAATCGATCCGTTGTTCAATCACGGGAACCTTGTAATTTGTCGGTTCTTGCTTTTTCCCGGTAAGGAAATCAGAAAGCTTTTGCAGGGTATTACGTTTTAATGGAGTACCCTTTTTTTCAATGGAATCAGTAAAAGTCGACGTGTATTTGGTGTAGGTAATTTCAAATTCCAGGCTATCGGGGATAATGCTAATCAATTCACCGTACTGTTTCCGGTATTTATTGATGATGTTGATTTGTATGAGGCTTTCCATCAATTGTTCTTTTTCGCTGAACAAGCTCTGGATGGTGTCGATTTGGTTTAAAGCCAGCGTGTCGGAAAAATATTGGTGCAGATTATTGACCAATATCTCTATAGAGTCTCGTTTGTTGTGATACAGTTCCTTAAATTTCGGATCTTCAGTAATACCATAAATCCGGCCATATCCTTCTGCTTCAATCATCTGTGAAAGCGCCCTGTTGAGGAGGACCATCTTTTTGGGGAAGTTATCGTTGTACGATTGGTTTTTAATAACCCGAACCACACTCACGTAACTAATCCCGAAGAATAGAAGGGCAATGACAAACACAATCAGGAAGCCTGCCGTCAACTTGGCTTTTATCCATTTTTCCGGGGCGTTCTTCTTCATGCACAAATCGTTATATTACAAAATGCAATATGCCAATTATCTACACCAACTGAAAGAAAGTAGAATAAAAAATGAGGTATAACCCTTACTTTCGTTTTTAATGCGAATGATTCTGTTGTGGCTACACTCAAGCCTTTAAAATTTGACTGAAGGAGTACTGGCCGGCTTTTTCTTCGACATGTTGACTTTCGGAGCCCGCTTAAATTCCTTATTCCGGTCGAAGAGATAACGGTAGGTGATATGCGTTTTGTAGATTTTGCCGCCGATAAATTCGGCCACTTTCATCATTACCGGATTAAAGTCGCCAATCCAGTTTAATTCGAGCGTTTTGTAGGGGAATGATGGTTTCATCGCTTCTTTCTCGAAGGCCATCACCATGGCACCTTCCACACCTTTCCCCTGAAATTCCGGTATCACGCCGAATATTCGTCCAATGACACGATCGACAGATTGGGATATTTTCAGGTGATAGAAGAATCTCAACCGGGTCAGCCAATTCCATTTGCCCCTGAAACGGCGGGAAATTTGCCCAAGATCCGGCATCATCACGAAAAAGCCAATGGGTTGGTCCTTGTGGTAGGCAAAGTAAACCAGGCGTTCGTCCATAATGGGTTCCATGGTTTTCAGCAATTCCATCGCTTCTTGCTCGCTCAGTCCTTTAATCCCGTTAAATTCAGCCCACGCTTTATTATAAACCTCCTTGAAATCGTAGGCAAATTGCTTGTTGCCCTTTTCTATCATTTTTACATGATATTCGGGTTGGCTGAGCAGGTAATCGGCACGCCTTCTGATGGCCGGATGTAGTCCTCCGGGTTCAAATTTTCGCTGGTAAGTGTGTTGTCTGAAGTAATCACGAAAGCCATAGGCCTCAAATAATTCACGGTAGTAAGGGAAATTATAGGGCATGTTATACACCGGCTCGTGAAATCCATCAACCAAACAGCCCCAGAATGAATCCCGCATACCTAAACTTACCGGTCCGTCCATGGCTTCCATACCCCGCTCTTTCAACCACTCTTTTCCGGCATCGAACAACATGAAAGCAGCATCTTTATCATTGATGCATTCGAAAAAACCTACCCCTCCGGTTGGCTGCTCGTTCGTAACGGCTGATTCTTTTTCATAGAATGCGGCGATTCGTCCAACAGTACTTTCGGATTCGTCTTTTAAAATCCAGCACTGGCTTTCACCTTCTGCTAAAAGTTTGTTGCGTTCCGGATCGAGAATGGCAAGAATATCATTATCAAGCGGTTGTGACCAGTTCTTATCGTTGCGGTAAAGTTGTACCGGTAGATCGAAAAACTCGTTATGGGTTTGCTCATCAATGACTTCAATCAAACGATAGGCCTGTGTGTTCTTCATGGAATCGGTGGTTTGCCTGGCGGTTAAATGTTCAAAAGTAACAAAAAATTGCTATCATGGATAACGGGTGTATTTAACGGAATTAAGCAACATTTAATGGTCACAGATTTATCATTATCTTTGGTTTGAAACATAAAATTCCATCAAATGAAGCTGAAAAGGATTATCCCTCTCTCATTGGTTCTTATCGTTGTTGCATTGGTTGCATGGCAATATCCCCGATTTTATATTGCTACCGGCTATGGTGCCAAATGTTTGGCATCCGGAGTTTTTGTCGCTCACCGGAATGCCAATCAGGTAATTGCTCAGGATCTGGATTATTCCATTGTAAAATATACCCATAGCAAGATTGATTATCAGAAGAAAACCGTAACAACTTCTTTTTTGGGAGTGGCCCATCAAACGGCCGTTTACCGTGAAGGGCTTGGCTGCACGCTGGTTGGTGATATGCCGGAGAAAGAAGTTCGCTCTGAATCGCATAAACAATTAGCGCCGCAACCTGCCGACCCGTTTGAGGTGGCCTGGCCTACCGGTGACCAATTAAAGGATACAATATTTCCCGAGATTAATTATACAAAGTTGAAGAAAGCCATGGATGGTGCCTTCGACCATGCAGACGAAGATCTGAAAAGGACTGCCGCTGTTGTTGTTGTGTATAAAAATCAGTTGGTAGGCGAGGAGTATTGGGTGCAAAGAGGTATTACACCGGAAACCCGGCTGTGGGGATGGTCGATGGACAAAAGCATCATTAATGCCATGTTGGGTGTTTTAAAACGGGAAGGAAAACTGAATGTCAACGAACCGGCGCCGATACCTGAATGGCAAAATGATCAGCGAAAGAGTATTACCATTAATAACCTGATGCACATGAGTAGCGGGTTGAAATGGAACGAGGATTACGGTAATGTATCCGATGTAACCGTGATGCTGTACCGCAAGGCTGATGTTTACAAAGCAGCTGCGAACGCGCCTTACGGCGTGAAGCCCGGAACTCAGTGGTATTACTCTTCGGGTACAACGAATGTTCTTTCCGGAATGATTCGGCACATCATCGGTAATGATAGTGACTACCTCGATTTTCCCCGGAAGGAAATATTCAATAAAATCGGGATGCGCAGCATGCTGATGGAGACCGATGCCGCCGGAAACTTTGTTGGCTCATCGTACGGTTATGCCACGGCTCGTGACTGGGCGAGGTTCGGACTTTTGTTCCTGGACAACGGAATCTGGCAGGGCGATACCATTGTTTCTCCCGATTGGGTGAAATATACCCGGACTCCCGCTCCTGCATCAAAAGGCAATTATGGTGCGCAGTTCTGGCTGAACCGCGATAAATCGATACCCGATGCGCCGGAAGATATGTTCTATTGCGATGGACATCGCGGACAGCGGGTGTTTATCATTCCCTCAAAGAAATTGGTGGTGGTCCGGTTGGGATTTTCCCAGGAACATTTCAATCAGGATGGTTTTCTTAAAGAAGTATTAGCTGCCTTTCCGGCTGATAAGCAATAACAGAAAAATTCTACATTTGCGCCATGACAAAAGTAAGTGCAAACACCTTTCTTCCGGCCGAGTGGTATCCGCAAAGCGGCGTGATGCTGACCTGGCCTCACGCCGGGACGGACTGGGCGGAAATGCTTGACGAAGTGGAGCAGACTTTCATCGCGATAGCGAGAGAAATTGCAATGCGCGAACAATTACTGATTGTCTGTCCGGATGCAGCCGGATTGAAGAAGAAACTGGCTGGAACCAACCTGGAGAATGTGCATTTGTACGAAGTTCGATCCAACGATACCTGGGCACGCGATCACGGCCCGATTACGGTGTTCCGCAATGGCGCCCCGATTTTGTTCGACTTTCGGTTTAATGGCTGGGGCCAGAAGTTCCCTTCAAATCACGATAATCAGATTACCCGCCGCCTTTTCAACAAAGAGGCTTTTTCGGCAAATGCCGGATACGCTAACTTTCTGCAGTTTGTGCTCGAAGGTGGCGCTATTGAATCGGATGGCGAGGGTACAATACTCACCACCACGGAATGCATGTTATCGCTCAACCGGAATGAGCACATGAACAGGGAAGAAATTGAGCATCTGCTGACGGATGTTTTTGGTTTGAAGCGGATTTTGTGGCTGCACAATGGTCGCCTTGCAGGGGACGATACCGATAGTCATGTCGATACGCTGGCCCGGTTTTGCGATGCGGAAACCATTGCCTACGTCAACTGTTCGGACCCGGAAGATGAGAATTTTGAAGCTTTACAACGAATGGAAGATGAATTAAAGTCTTTCACAACGTTGGAGGGAAAACCTTATCGTTTGCTGGCCTTACCAATGGCTGATGCTGTATACGATGACGGAGACAGGTTACCGGCTACGTATGCCAATTTCCTCATTCTGAACAATGCCGTTCTCCTGCCGTTTTATGGAACAGAGAAGGATGAAGAAGCCGGGAAAGTGCTTCAGGAAGCTTTCCCCGACAGGGAAGTCGTTGGCATCAACTGTTTGCCCCTTATCAAACAGCACGGCTCGTTGCATTGCGTCACCATGCAGTTTCCCAAAGGCGTGTTGTAGAAATTGAAAAATCAAGAGAATTATGGGCAAAACAATAAAAGCCGGACTGATTCAGCAGTCAAATTCAGAAAACATTCAGGGTAACATTGATAAAGTGACCGGGAACATTGCCATTTGTGCGAATGGTGGTGCGGAATTGGTCGTGTTGCAGGAGTTGCACAACAGCCTCTATTTCTGCCAGACGGAAGAGGTTTGTCAGTTTGATTTGGCGGAACCGGTTCCAGGCCCGTCTACGGAATATTACAGCCAGGTTGCCCGCGAACATGGTATTGTACTTGTCACATCGTTGTTTGAGAAGCGGGCGCCTGGTTTGTATCATAACACGGCGGTGGTTTTCGAGAAAGATGGTTCGATTGCCGGGAAATACCGTAAAATGCATATCCCCGATGATCCGGCTTATTACGAAAAGTTCTATTTCACGCCGGGCGATACGGGGTTCGAACCAATTAATACCTCGGTAGGCCGGTTGGGCGTTTTGGTCTGCTGGGACCAATGGTACCCCGAAGCAGCCCGTTTGATGGCTTTGGCTGGCGCCGAAGTGCTGATTTACCCAACGGCCATTGGTTGGGAATCTTCCGACCCGAAAGATGAACAACAACGGCAGCTCGATGCCTGGATGATTTCGCAGCGCGGACATGCTGTAGCAAACGGTCTTCCGGTTATTTCCGTCAACCGGGTGGGGCATGAGCCCGATCATTCCGGACAAACCAACGGTATCCAGTTCTGGGGAAATAGTTTCGTGGCCGGGCCACAGGGAGAACTACTGGCAACTGCTCCTAACGATTCGGAAGCCAACCTGTTGGTCGATATTGATCTGGAACGTTCGGAAAATGTTCGTCGCTGGTGGCCGTTTTTACGCGATCGCCGCATCGATGCTTACGGCGATTTGCTGAAACGTTTTCGTGACTAAAAACAAACACGCCCTTTATCCCCGAAAGCCCTTTAAAAAAAGGATGTTTGGCGTTAACAAATTTCATAGGCATGATTTTAAAATTTCATGCCTATGAAATTTTTTTTCGTAAGCATGAAATTGGGAAATCATAAGCATGAAATTTAATTTTGTAAGCATCGTTTTTTACACTCGTTATCTGACGGATCGAAAATCAATTTTTGGGATCCTCGGCTAAGCGCTTTTCGGCCGGATTGACTTGTAATTGCAACGGATTGATTTTCTCGCCCCAATAGATGGTGGTATGCGGGAACGGGATCTCAATGTTGGCCTTGTCAAAAGCAATTTTTAGCCGGCGCCGGTATTCCCGGCCAACCGACCATTGTTGAACGGGTTGCGTCTTCAACCGGGCTTTAACAACCAAAGCGCTGTCACCAAACTGATCGAGCCCAACCACTTCGACAGGTTCCAGAATCTTGTCCTTAAAATCATCATCTTGCTGCATATCGGCGCCAACTTCTTTCATGATATTCATCACCTGGTCCACATCTTCTTTGTAGGCAACGCCAATATCGAAAACCATGGCTGACCACTCTTTGGTCATGTTGGAAAGGGAGTTGATTTTGCCATTCTGGAAAATGTGCACAACGCCTGAAAAATCGCGTAGCGTGATGGTTCGAAGTTCAATCTTCTCCACCGACCCTCCGGTTCCATTTATGATGGCTACATCACCGATGCGGATTTGGTCTTCCAATAAAATGAAAAAACCGGAAATGAAGTCCCGTACTAACTCCTGGGCGCCAAAACCTACAGCCAGTCCGACAATTCCGGCACTGGCCATGATGGGGCCGATATCGACACCGAACTTGCGCAGCAGTATCATCAGAAAAATAATCCAGATAATGATTTTACCGGCGCCCCTGACAATTCCCATCAGAGTATTGGTCCGCTTTTCCATTTCCAGATTGGTTTGATCGTTTCCCCGGGTTGCTCTCCTGAGGATGAGTGCATGCATCTTGTTCACCAGAAAGTGAAGTAACCTGAGAGTTACCACGAACAAAATGATGATGAGAAGAATGGAAGGGACATTACTGATTGACCAGTTCGCAAATGTGGTGTAGGCTTTCGACCAAAAGCCACTGCTGAATATTTCCTGCATAAGTTTAATTTTTATGGTTTACTGAAATGTAAAGAATTAAAAACAGCGAATTGCGTGATTTCTTTCTGAGAAAAACAGCTAATTGGCTAATGGGTTTATTATTTTTGCTTTATGCGACCATTACAATCTTTCATTTGTTTTTAACGAAGAAACGAAAACGAATAATTCTTTGTATCAATTGGCCATCTCCCGAAAATTGGATTGATCAAGTTCTGCAATCCAGTCATATCGGGGTTTAAACATGTTTTATACATGAGGAAAGCTGGTTTAAAAAGGTTATTTTTATTGTGTAAACAAAAGCAAAATCTGCCATGGGGACTACATCCTGTTCGATGGCCCTGATATCTAAAAGAGATATGCCAGGACGATGGATGGGCCGGACTATGTGGAAGATGGCGATAAAGGGACCATTGGCCTTGGCTATTGGCTGATGAATGTTGCCCATTTTAGCAAAGGCCGGGAAATGACGCCCCTGTACAATAAAATAAGCTTTACAGTTTTGGCCATGGCGCAAAAAGCGAGAACAAGAAGGTTCTTGAAAGCGGGGTAAAAAACGCTAAATTTACTTATTGAAATTAAAATAATATGGTTATGAACGATTGCTTTCAGTTTGGATGGGGCTGGGGTTGGCCCTTTGGATGGCTCATTTGGTTTGCATTTATTATTCTGGTCGTTTTGTTTATCGTGCGTTTAACACGGGGACGGGGACCTGTTTCGCAACCGCCTCGCGATACCGGTCACGATTCGGCCATGACAATCCTCAAAGAGCGTTATGCCCGTGGCGAGATTTCACGTGAAGAATACCTGGAAAGGAAGAAAACGCTGGAGAGTGATTAGTTAAGCATTTTGCTGCTGAATTTCTTATTAAAGAGGGCTTACACGCTCCAAGTGTTCATTGTTCCTACTATAGCTCATTCCAGATTACAAAGCATACTTTAAATTCATTTTTTGGAATTGACTATGAGGAGCAGGAGAGTGAACTAAACGATCTTAAGCGAAGTAAAGGGGCAAAGGGTATCGGCTCTCATGAGTATGTAATTAATAGATTCAGTGGAAAGTTAAGAGATTTATCGAAGAATGAGTACTTATCATTTACCCGAAATATCAAAGAGTTAAAAGCGTTCCGAAATCAATCTGACTATATTAATATAAATGTCACATCTGAACAAAGTGAACGAGCTTATCGTTTATCAGAAGAGATTGTTGGAATGCTTAAAAAGAACTGTCACGTATGAAAAGCCAAGAGTACATTAAAGAGCATTTGAGAGGAATAGTAAATAAATTTCCTCAGATTTCATTTTCTTACGAATATGACAAAATCGAGAATTTGCATATTGTTCAGGTTACTCCAATAGAGCAATATGTTTCAAATCAAGAATACAAAGATGCAGAGGGTGATATGACCTTTGAATTTGACAATCTTTTCTTTCCTGAAAGCCTTGTTTTTGTGAATGAGGAGTCATTGATTCAGGTTGATGAACCTGATTTTGTTATTGAACATACCGGAACCGAATTTAATTTGTCAATTTAGGAAATTGAGTTTGCAGTTTCGGTTTATGGAAATGATATATTTGAGTTCAATATGTTCAGAGGGATTGAGAATAAGGAATATATTTTTGATGAGAATAATTATGCATTAGCCGCCTGATAGTATGTCCGAAACAGTCCAATCAGCATTTCAATTTATTAAATACAACATAGTTCGGTCATTGATCGAGCGGAAAACTGACGGTAATTATAATTATTTCCTTACGTTAGGGCTTATATAGCGTCATTGACAACTTTATCGGGGATGTCTCCAATTCACCTGCCAACATTGAACTTAACAAGCTTGGCTCCAGAACTTGAGAAAAATACAACGTGGATATAAAAGTTAAGGATTCATTTTCCGTTTGAGCATTAAGCCAGTTCGCTGAGTTCCAGCCAGCGCATCTCTTTTTCGTCGAGTAAGTCTTGTACTTTACCGTGAAGGTTGGATTGTTCGACCAATTCTTCCGGCGATAAGTGGCCAGCATTCATCGCCTCTTCGATGGATGCTTTTTCTTTTTCCAATTCGGCAATTTCTGTTTCCAGCTGTTCCAGTTCAATTTTCTCTTTGTAGGTGAGTTTGCGCGGTTTGGGTTTTCCCGGTTTAACCAGTTCTGTTTTTTTCGCTTTCCCCTGTTTTTCCTGCTTGCGTTCCAGCTTTTCCTGTCCCTCTTTCCAGTCGCGGTAGTCGCTGTAATTTCCAGGGAAATCTTTGACTTGTCCTTCGCCCCGGAACACAAACAGGTGATCCACAATTTTATCCATGAAGAAACGGTCGTGCGATACAATAATCACGCATCCACTGAAGCTTTTCAGGTAATCCTCCAGGACGTTCAGCGTCATGATGTCGAGGTCGTTGGTCGGCTCATCGAGAATAA
Organism: Prolixibacter sp. SD074; assembly: GCF_009617895.1. Taxonomy (NCBI): domain Bacteria; kingdom Pseudomonadati; phylum Bacteroidota; class Bacteroidia; order Marinilabiliales; family Prolixibacteraceae; genus Prolixibacter; species Prolixibacter sp. SD074. The sequence goes on along the minus strand of NZ_BLAW01000001.1, from coordinate 1,432,930 downwards.
GGAAGTTGGGGTTCCGAATCAAAACCGTACAGAGATACAACCGTCTTCGTTCTCCGCCCGACAGTTTTTCTACATACGAATATTGCACTTCCGGCGGAAAGAGGAACATGTTCAGAAATTGTGCGGCAGTCATTACCTGCCCGTTCCCCAGATCGATTACTTCGGCAATTTCTTTCACAACGTCCAGCACCCGCTCTTCCGGTTTGAACTGCATACCATCCTGCCGGTAGTAGCCAAATTTAATGGTTTCACCTACGTCAATCGTTCCGCTGTCAGCGGGAATAGCGCCGGTAACCAGGTTCAGGAAGGTGCTTTTCCCGGTTCCGTTTTCTCCCACGATACCCACTTTTTCGTAACGACTGAATTTATATGAGAAATCCTCCAAAATTCGGATGTCACCAAAGCTTTTGGAGAGGTGTTCCACTTCCAGGATTTTCTTTCCCAACCGGGCGCCTTGCACATTCAGTTCCACCGCTTCGTCCGAACGTCCCTGGGCGGCTTTTTCCTGAAGTTTGTATGCATTCTCCACCCGGTATTTAGCTTTATGCCCACGGGCCTGTGGCATTCGCCGAAGCCATTCCAGTTCGGTGCGATACAGATTTTTGGCTTTCTCTACTTCAGCGGTTTGCTGTTGAATTCGTTCTTCCCGTTTGGTGACGTAATAGGAGTAATTTCCCCGGTAACGGTAAATCGTTTGGTCATCCAGCTCCAGGATCTCGTCGCATACACGGTCGAGAAAATAGCGGTCGTGGGTCACCATAAACAGGGTCGATTTAGCTTTGGCAAGGTATTTTTCCAGCCATTCAATCATGTCCAAATCGAGGTGGTTGGTCGGCTCGTCCAGAATGAGGAAGTCGGGTTCGGTAATCAGAACGTTGGCCAGTGCGACGCGCTTTTGCTGGCCGCCGGATAGCTCGCTGATGCGTTGATTGAAGTTGGTAATCTTCAGCCGGGTCAAAACCTGTTTGATACGCACCTCGAAATCCCAGGCATTTAACCGGTTCATCTTTTCCATCGCTTCGGCCAGCAAATCATGATCCTGATTTTCCACAGCGACCTCATACAACCGGATAGTTTCCAACAATTCGTCCGATGATTTAAAAGCCGCCTGCATCACCGTATCGTTTGGGTCCAAATCGGGCATTTGCCGCAGGTATCCCACACGGATGTCACTGGCAATGCTAATGCTGCCTTCGCTGGGCGGGTTGATATTGTAAATCAGATCCATCAACGTCGATTTGCCCGTGCCGTTTTTGGCAATCAAGGCAACTTTTTGACCTTCCGAAATGGTGAAGTTGATATTTTCGAAGAGGGGAAGTTCGCCCCAGTATTTTGTCAGATTTTCAACCTGGAGATATGGCTTCATGCAATCCTTATTTTAGCCCTCAAAATTAGCAGGAATTACATGAAAAACTACAAATGTCGCCTGTTATAACATTGATGGAAAAATCGGGAACGACTGAACAAAATCCGGTTGTTTTGAGTTGGATTGGTGATTTACATCAGCGAAAAAATTAATTTTACCACAAACGAATTAACCGATGCAGAAGAAAGAACGCTTTGCCTGTATTATCGAGTGGTTTAAGAAAGAGATGCCGGTTGCTGAAACAGAGCTTGAATATACCAATCCGTATGAATTGCTGGTTGCCGTCATTCTTTCGGCTCAGTGCACCGACAAACGGGTAAACCAACTAACGCCTGAACTGCTTCAGCGATTTCCTACGCCGGAAAAACTGGCCGAAGTGGAGCCGGGGGAGGTGTTCGAATACATCCGCTCATGTTCGTATCCGAATAACAAAGCCAAACACCTGGTGGGCATGGCCAGAATGTTGGTGGCGGATTTCAACAGCGAAATTCCGGGCACGGTGGAAGAGCTGGTGAAGTTACCAGGTGTCGGTAGGAAAACTGCGAATGTAATTGCATCGGTGGTATTTAATAAGCCGGCCATGGCAGTCGATACACATGTTTTCCGTGTGGCGGCCCGTTTGGGTTTAAGTACGAATGCCAAAACGCCGCTGGAAACCGAAAGGCAGCTGATAAAATACATCCCGGAAGATTTGATCGCCACGGCACATCACTGGTTCATTCTGCATGGCCGGTACGTTTGCCTGGCCCGAAAACCGAAATGTGAGAAATGCGGACTAACACCTTACTGCAAATATTACCAGCAAAAGTTGACGAAAGAAGAAGCTTAGAACCTGTTAAAAACTGATTCAGGGTTTTGCTTCGAAGTAAAAAAGCTCCGGTCTTCTTCATTTTTGGCTCCCATTTGGGTCGGGACAAAACAAAAATGGAGAAAACAGGGGTATCATAACTTTTCTCCAGAGAAATTTAAACGGTTTCTTAATTCCTTTTCAGGAAAGCACCATCAGGCTGAGCGCCATCACAGCCATTCCGACAATAAGGCCGTAAACGGAAAGGTGATGTTCACCATATTCTTCGGCCGACGGTAGCAATTCGTCGAAAGAGATGAAAATCATAATCCCGGCGACACCAGCCAAAATGTAGGCGAAAATCAAGTCCATGTTTTCCGGTGTAACGAACGGAAGAATCAGCAAATAACCAAGCAATGCGCCAACTGGTTCCGAAACGCCTGATAGAAACGAAAGCCAGAAGGCTTTTTTCCGGTTTCCGGTAGCATAATATATAGGTACCGAAACGGCAATTCCTTCCGGGATGTTGTGAATAGCGATGGCGATAGCAATGGCAATTCCGATGGATGGATCTTGCAGTGTAGATGCAAAGGTGGCCAATCCTTCCGGGAAATTGTGAATACCTACAGCCACTGCTGTCATGATTCCCATGCGGTAAAGTTTCCGGAACGCAATGGCTTTGCTCTTATCGTCCATATCCTCTACAGCCTTGACTTCGTGCGGGTTTTCAAAATTCGGGATGAATTTGTCGATTAAGGTAATCAGCAACATGCCCCCGAAGAACGCGATTAATGAATACCAGTGTCCACGGAGCTTTCCTAACTTTTCGATTAATATATGCTGTGCATGCGGAAAAATTTCCATGAACGAGATGTAAATCATTACACCCGCCGAAAAACCAAGGGCCAAACTCAGTAACTTGGTATTGGTTCGCTTGGTGAAAAAGGCAATGGCACTACCTATTCCGGTTGACAAACCGGCAAAAAGGGTGAGCAGAAACGCGGTTAGAATATTCCCGGATATCTCCATATGATGGGTCTAGCATAAGTTGGTTACAGGCCGTTTTTCCCTTATTATAAGACGAAAATAATAAAAGCTGTTGAAAATAACGGTTTCCCGACGTTTTTGGAATGATTATAAAATTCTCAAAAAAATGTTATTAACACATGTAGAGAATTTGTTTTTTAGTCAATCTTTGTACATTTGCTCCTAATAAAATGTTATCAACAAAAATCCATTTAAGTTATGGCTTACGTTATTAATGACGAATGTATTGCTTGCGGAACTTGCATTGACGAATGCCCGGTGGAAGCGATTAGTGAAGGTGATATCTACAAAATTGATCCGGAACTTTGCACAGATTGTGGTTCTTGTGCAGAGGTTTGTCCTGTTGAAGCTATTTTTCCGGCAGAGTAATCTCAGGAAAAGCATAAAAAAAAGCCTGTCCCCTGTCGGAGCAGGCTTTTTTATCGACTATGTCCATCGTTCAGAATAACGATGGTTCCGCCGGCAAGTCCGACAACCATGGCAGCCGATAGAATATCTTTCGCCCCTTCAATGAAAAGTTTGGTTATTTCATTGCCGCTTTTCCCGGTCGCCAATCCTGATGCAATTCTCAATCCCAGGAAAATCGTGGCGATTTCCATCACATACCCGTTGTATCCCATCACCCCGATAGTCAGGAATATGATGGTGAACAGGAGGAGTGTGAGTATGAAATAATGAACGGTTTTTCGTAAAGCCAGAAATCCTGTTAGCAGGAAAACGAAAGTTGCAACGGGAATAGCCGGCATCGGATACTTACCATTTCCGAAATGGAATCATACTAAATATTTAAAAGGGCAAAAAAATTAGCGTTTTATGCCTGATATGTCTCATTTTTATTTGCGTTTCCTTAAATTTATTTATTACTATTAAACTTTCATACTTATAAAGAGTATGGAGTTTATGAAACTACCTGGCCTGACGAAGCTTAATCTGTTACTACTTGAGATGAAATTCCTATTCGTTTCAAAAAATAAGTAATAGAGGTCGGTACTGATAAGTGATTGTTGAGATGCGCGGATTGATTCTGGATTTTGTTGACAACGAATAACGATCCATTGATTCTCCGGGTACGAAAAGTCTTAAAAAAGCTTCTGATTGGATACCCGTTATTCGGGATGAGTTTTCGGGGCGCTTTAAAAAAAATAGCAGATGAAAATATTGTTGGTAAATATCAAAGAGCTGGTGCAGGTCGAAGAAGAACCAAAACTATGGGTTGCCGGAAAAGATATGGCTAGAGTCCACACGATTAAGGATGCATTTCTTTTGCTGCGTGACGAAATGATTGTTGATTTTGGTCCGATGGAGGAGTTGAACGGAAGCGATTTGGATAATTACGATGTGTTGATGGAAATAGATTGCACGGGACGAATGGTTTTTCCATCCTTCTGCGATTCGCATACACATTTAGTTTATCCGGACAGCCGCGAACAGGAGTTTGTCGACAAAATCAAAGGGCTGTCCTATGAAGAGATTGCCCGGAGAGGCGGAGGTATCCTGAATTCGGCCCGTCGTTTGCACGAAATGAGTGAGGAGGAGCTTTATGTTTCGGCCTTTGAGCGGATATCCGAGATCATTTACAAAGGTACCGGAGCAGTGGAAATTAAAAGCGGTTACGGTTTGAACCCGGAAGATGAAATCAAAATGCTTCGTGTCATTCGCCGGTTAAAAGAATCAACACCACTGGCCATAAAATCCACATTCCTTGGGGCACATTCCATTCCGATGGAATATCGGGATAATCCTTCGGTGTATGTCGACCAGGTTATCAATGAAATGTTGCCGCGCATAGCGGAAGAAGAGCTGGCTGACTACATCGATGTATTTTGCGATACCGGTTTTTTCTCGGTTGCCGATACGGAAAGAATTATCGAAGCTGGAACAACGTATGGACTTCGGGCAAAAATACACGCCAATGAATTAGGGCTCACCGGTGGGGTACAGGTGGGAGTGAAAAACAAGGCTCTTTCGGTCGATCACCTTGAATATTTAGGTGATGATGAAATAAATGTTCTTAAACATTCGCAAACCATGCCCACCATTTTACCTGGTGCCGCCTTTTTCCTCGACTTGCCTCTTTCGCCAGTCCGAAAGCTAATAGATTCGGGGCTTCCGGTGGCATTGGCTACCGACTTCAACCCGGGTTCGTCGCCTTCGGGCGACATGAAATTCATGCAGTCGCTGGGGTGCATCCGGTATAAGATGCTTCCGGAAGAGGTAATTAACGCTACCACAATCAATTCCGCCTATGCCATGGGCATTAGTGATGGCTATGGAAGTATTGCCCGGGGTAAGGCAGCCAATGTATTTATAACCAGGGATATTCCTTCGTATCAGTATTTTCCGTACGCCTACAATTCCGAACTTATCGCGACAGTAATCCTCAGGGGCGAGATTCAGTGATGTATGAGAAAGATGTGATTTATCATGGTATTATCAGTTTAACGCTTCTATTTTGTAGTGTCTAAAAAAATGAAAGTTCTATGACAAAACGGATTATCGAATGCGTTCCTAATTTTTCAGAGGGACGCGATTTGTCTGTCATAAAAAAAATTACGGATACAATTGAGTTGGTAAAGGGAGTCAAATTACTGGATGTCGATCCGGGACATGCCACTAATCGTACCGTTGTTACATTTGTAGGAGAGCCCGAACTGGTAATAGAAGCCGCTTTTCAAGCGATTAAAAAAGCTGCCGAACTAATCGACATGTCGAAACACAGCGGAGAACATCCCCGTTTTGGAGCTACGGATGTTTGTCCGTTGGTCCCCGTTTCGGGTATATCGATGGAAGAGACTGTTGAATATGCCCGTCAATTAGGAAAAAGAGTAGGCGATGAGCTGGGTATTCCGGTTTACGCTTATGAGTTTGCTGCTTTTTCCGAAAAACGCAAGAGTTTGGCTTTTTGCCGCTCAGGCGAATATGAAGCCCTTCCTGATAAACTGAAACGTCCCGAATGGAAACCCGATTTTGGATCGGCGGAGTTTGTTCCCCAAACCGGGGCAATTGCCATTGGCGCCCGTAATTTCCTTGTTGCCTATAATATTAACCTGAATACGACATCTACGCGCCGTGCCAATGCCATCGCATTTGATGTGCGCGAAGCCGGGCGTGTTAAGCGGGAAGGAAATCCCGTAACCGGGAAAATCGCGAAAGACGAAAATGGTGAACCGGTACGTATTCCCGGAACCCTGAAAAAGGTGAGAGCCATCGGGTGGTACATCGAAGAGTACGGAATTGCCCAGATATCGATGAACCTGACCGATTTGACCGTGACACCTGTCCATGTAGCTTTTGATAAGGTTTGCCGCAGTGCCGAATCGCGGGGCATCAGAGTGACCGGTTCGGAACTGGTGGGTATTATGCCATTGAAATACATCCTTGACGCCGGTAAATATTTCCTGCGAAAGCAAAATCGGTCCACCGGTATTCCCGAAAGGGAAATCATCAAGATAGCTGTTAAGTCACTTGGTTTGGACGAGCTTCAACCCTTTGATCCGGAGAAAAAGATCATTGAGTATATGCTCGATGATAAAGAAGAGAAGAAGCTGATTGACTTAACAGCCCGTGGGTTTGCAGAAGAAACCGCTTCGGAAAGCATTGCTCCGGGAGGAGGTTCCGTTTCAGCATATGTTGGTGCTTTGGGAGCTTCATTGGCAACCATGGTCGCTAACTTGTCAGCACACAAGCGTGGCTGGGATGAGCGTTGGGAAGAGTTTTCCGAATGGGCCGAACGCGGGATCGAAATTCAGGAAAGGCTACTGAAACTGGTGGATGAAGATACGCAGGCATTCAATAATATTATGGTTGCCTTTGGGTTGCCGAAAGGCTCGGATGAAGAAAAAGCGGCACGTTCGGAAGCCATTCAGGCTGCCACGCTCAACGCCATGGAAATTCCGCTTTCGGTGATGGAAACCTCGCTGGCATCGTTTGATGTTATTCGTGCCATGGTAGAGAAAGGCAATCCGAACTCAGTTACTGATGCCGGGGTTGGTGCTTTGTGTGCTCGTACCGCCGTACTTGGCGCCTGGATGAATGTGCGGATCAATGCTTCAGGCTTAACGGATGAAGTAAAAAAACGGGAGCTACTTAACAAAGGTGAAGAAGTAGCCCGGCGAGCCGTTGAGTTGGAGCAGGAAATTGTACAGCTGGTGGAGAAAAAGGTGAATTAATACTTAAATTAGGGTTTTGTCATATGAACCTACTTGCGATTATCAATAAATTCAATTTTATGGTTACAAGTGTTACACGGAAAGTCCGTGGTTTGTGATAAATTCTTTTTATTTTTGCTCCTCTGGTAAAGAAATGCATAGGATTACGATATTTATTGTATTAAGTTTAATGTGTGTTATTGTTGCCCTATTTCCAATTTTATTAGGGTTTGTATGTAATTTTAAGTGAATCTTATAGTGGCTTGGTGTGAGGCCACTATGGGTATTTGTTTTATTAATCTAAAAATTTATTCTATGAAAAACTTAGGTTTGCTTCTTGTAATTTTAGCGATTGGTTTGCAGTCAGTTTTTGCGCAGACCAGGGAAATTACAGGAACAGTAACTTCCGCAGATGATGGAAGTTCAATTCCTGGCGTTTCTGTATCGGTAAAGGGTACTACGATGGGTACTATTACCGATATTGATGGCCATTTTACTCTTCGTGTTCCTCAGGATGCGAAAGCTTTAATCTTTTCTTTCGTAGGAATGAAAACACAGGAGATTGCAATTTCAGGTTCGAAAATTGACGTGAAATTGGAGCCCAATGTTGTTGGCGTTAAAGAGGTTGTTGTGACGGCCCTGGGTATTAAAAAAGACAAAAAGGCTTTAGGGTATTCCGTGCAGGCTGTTTCTAAAGATGATATTGATCGTACCGGGAACTCAGATTTTGCTACCGCCTTACAAGGGAAAGTGGCAGGGATCGATATTAAACCTTCCAGTGGTATGCCTGGAGCATCTTCGCAAATTACAATTAGGGGGGCTCGTTCATTTACTGGTAATAACGCTCCTCTTTATGTCGTAGACGGTATGCCTATCGAATCAACCGCGGACTATTCAACTGGTAATGGTGTTACGGGTGCTGACATTTCGAACCGGGCAGTTGACATTAACCCTGCTGATATTGCGAGTATTAACGTTTTGAAAGGTCAGGCGGCGGCTGCACTTTACGGTATTCGCGCATCGAACGGTGTCATAATTATTACGACCAAGAGTGGCGCCGATAATAAAATTGGCAAGCCGGTGGTGAATATTTCTCATAATAGTAATATTTCGGTTGTATCCCGTAATCCAGATTATCAAACGACCTATGCTCAGGGTAGTTATGGTCAGTATGTGCCAAATCAGTCAATGTCATGGGGGCCGAAGATTTCAGCCTTACCGGATGATCCAACTTACGGTGGAAATAGTAATGGACATCCCGGCTTATTTTACGTTCCTCAGTTGAATACAGCTAATATGGATCCATGGGTAGCCCCTAAGGTCTATAATAACTGGAAAGATTATTACCAAAAGGCTTACTCTACAACTAACAACGTTAGTGTAAGTCAGGCCACTAAAAGCGGTCATTTTGCGATAGGGCTCAGTCAAACGGATCAAACGGGTATTGCGTTGAATACTGGTATGACCCGGTGGAATGGCAAACTTAGTGCTGACAGAACATTGAATAAAAATTTTAAGGTCGGCTTCAATGGTAACTATTCAAAAGACAATATTGATAAACTGTCTGGCGCAAATGATGCTTCATTGGCGGGTGTACTTTCAGCTCCGGCAAGTTACAATTTGAAGGGATACCCATACCATGTGCCCGGAGACCCTTATACTCAGATTTACTATCGTTCGATGACTTTTGACAATCCTTACTGGATCGCAAAGAATAATACGTTCAATGAAAAAACTGAGCGTTTCTTTGGAAATGGATATGTCGATTTTAACGCTGACTTAGCCTCCAATATGAGGCTGGATGTTAAATATCAACTTGGAACAGACTCTTATACCACCCATTATCAGGATATTTTCGGCTATGGCAGTAAAGGCAAGGATGGTAACATGGACAATTACGGTGTAACTTCTGCGACCGTTAATTCACTGTTAACAGCAAATTATAATTGGACGATCAACGATGATTTGGATTTCACCATGTTGCTTGGAAATGAAATCAACCAGACCAATAAGAAGTACTATGACGAAACTGGAACTAACTTTAATTTTGGTGGTTGGAATCATATTGATAATGCCAATATTGTAACGGCTACAGAATCACAAAATAAAGACCGGACAGTAGGATTTTTTGGTAGCATGTCATTATCCTGGAAATCGATGTTGTTTTTAAATGCTACGGGACGACGGGATATTGTATCTTCAATGCCGAGAGATAACCGCTCATTCTTTTATCCGTCAGTCTCTTTAGGATTTGTTGCTTCTGAGCTTTCGGGACTAAAAAATTTGTCGTGGTTGAGTTTTGCCAAGCTGCGGGCTTCGTATGCAGAAGTTGGACAAGCCGGTTCTTATATGCAGAATTATTACGCTAAGCCGGGCTACTATTATGGTGGAGGTTTTTGGACAAATGCTCCGGTTCAATATCCTATTGGTGGTATTAATTGACCATCTCCCGTTTTTAGTTTTCAAAATTTAGTAAAAGGCTTAACTGTCCGTCATTAGGAGATGGATCTGATTGAGGAAGGAAAGCCCTTGGTGTCATATTGGCCAGCAATACTTTTATTATCGTGCTGATTTTGTAATAGATAAAATTGCGTAGTTCGTACATACGTTCTTTGTTTAGTGTTTTTACCCCACTTTCAAGCAACAGCCTTGTGTGCAGGGATGAAAGCGATGAGTATATGATGCTCATGGCTATTGTCAGTATTGCCAGCATGCTTTGTAAGCCTTCGAATGTTTTGATTTGTATGTCTTCCAGGTTGTAACATTCCTTGATATGTCGGTGGTACTCCTCTATTTTCCACCTAAAACCATAGGCTGTAAATGCTTCTTTGATTACTTCAACAATACTGTCTTTTGGAGAACGTGTCAGTAGCCAGCAATATCCGCCATTGGCCCTTTTGGTTACAACAAGCCAAAGATCATGCATCTTGCCCTTGATTTGATACTGGACCTTTATCGCCCCGCATTCATAGACCAACTGGCGCTTCTTGCTTTTCTGTATCCTTGTAGCCGTTAATTTCATGAACAACGGCACTTTCTGGCTTATTTTGTTCACTGCCATTTCTTCGCCTTTGTACATCAGCTTTGTGGTTTTCTTCAGGCGCAGGTTAAAGTTGCCTTCATTGGCAATAATGAAATCCCTGCAAATGGGACGGTCCATTCCCCGGTCGAATATTGTTGTGACATCTTTGTTAATGATTGCCCCTACTTCGCCCATTGCTTCAAGAACCTCCTTGTTTTCACTTTTTGCGCCATGGTCAAAACTGTAAAGCTTATTGTACAGGGGAGTCATTTCCTGGTCTTTGCTAAAGTGGACAACATTCATCAGCCAATACCCAAGGCCAATGGTTCCTTTATCGCCATCTTTCACATAGTCCAGCCCATCCATCATCTTGGCATATTTCTTTTGGATATCAGAGCCATCGAACAGGATGTAGTCCCCATGACAGATTTTGCTTTTTACACTGTTCATATGTCCCCGGAATAACTTCATGAAAAAATCTTTCTTGTTATAATGGTTCCTAAAGCGCTTGGTCGTCTGGCTCAACGAGATCGTATCGCAAATGCCTGTGGCTATCTTATTGACCAATACTGTACCTGTCTTGAGTATCCCGGTGGTCATTTCCCTGATACATCGGGCTTCCGGTTTTGTTAATTGACCCTCAAGCTTAAGAAAATAGCGACTGATCTTGTTCTGTACCTGTTTTGTTAATACTTTTGACATGAGCTGGTTTTTAGAGATTATTTGCTTTTGTTTGCACAATAAAAATAACCTTTTTAAACCAGCTTTCCTCATATATAAACATCTTTAAACCCCTGATATGACTGGATTGTAGGGCTTGATCAATCCATTTTTCGGGAGATGGTCAATTGGTGGTATTAACTCTTATATTCCCAATAATGAGCAATTTGATCCGAATTTGAAACCTCAGAATACTAAGTCCTACGAATTTGGTGCCAACTTGAAGTTCCTGCATAACCGGTTGGGAATTGATTATACATATTCCAGACAGAATGTTACCGATCAAATTTTTCCTGTACCGTTGGCGGGTTCAACCGGTATGGTTCAGCTGACAATGAACGGTGGAAAGATTCATACCATTTCACATGAGGTTATTTTATATATGACTCCTATTAAGTCCCGCAATTTTACGTGGGATATGAATGTGAACTTTTCCAAAATACATAATGTGGTCGATGAATTGGCTCCAGGTGTTGAAAGTATTTTCTTGGGAGGTTTTACCACACCACAGGTTCGTGCGGGCATTGGAGCTACTTATCCGGTAATTTATGGCTCAACATTTGTTCGCGACGATAAAGGGAATATTGTAGTTAACGATACTCCAGGGGCATCGAATTACGGTATGCCTGAGCAGGGAGCTCCGGGTGTAATTGGTCATGTGTCGCCGGACTTTATATTGAGTGGATCCAATACCTTCACGTATAAAGACTTCTCGCTGACTGCCTCTGTAGAATGGAAGAGTGGCGGCCAGATGTATTCTGGTTCAAATGGGTTATTGGATCTTTATGGTATGTCAAAAAGAACAGAAGATCGGACGTCAACGTTTGTATTTAAAGGGGTGAAACCTGATGGAACTCCGAATGATATCGTTCGCGGAGGTCCCAATGATCCGAAGGCGCTGCAGGATTTGTACACGAATGTGTTGTCCAATATCGATGAATATTACATTCACGACAATTCATTTGTAAAACTTCGCGAGGTTTCTTTGAAATATAGTTGTCCAAAGCCCGTATACAAAACGCTGAAATTTAATGTTTCTCTGTATGCAAGGAATCTTCTCCTTTGGACTGCCTTGCCTAATTTTGACCCTGAATCATCTCAAGGAAACACCAACATGGGTGGATCATTTGAAAGGTTCTCTTTGCCGCAAACAACCAGCTATGGATTGGGTGTCAATATAACGTTCTAATAATGGTGTAAATCGAGATAATTATGAGAAAGATATTTAATATAAGCATGGCGATGATCATAGGAATTGTGGTCTGGTCCTGTTCCGAAGATACGATGGATGCTATCAACAAGAACATCAATGCTCCCACTGATGTTTCGTCCAATCTGATTATAACAGATGCAATGACCAGTTCTGCATTTACCGTAACGGGGAGTGATTTGGCCTTTTATGCATCTTGTTATATCGAGCAGAATGTTGGTATTTATAACCAAATGTACAATGCAGAGATACGAAGTGGTGATCCGACCAATTCTACAACTTACAATAATTCATGGTCAGCTACTTATAACAACTTGTATAATCTGAAAACAGTAATTGACAAGTGCTCGGCAGGAGGCTCTGAAGAAGGTAACTATCATACTTTGGGAGTTGCACAGGTTTTGTCTGCATACAATTTGGCTGTCCTTACTGACATGTTTGGAGACGTTCCCTGGAGTGAAGCTTTACAACCAGGTGTCATCTTTACGCCGAAATTAGATAGTCAGAAAGACCTCTATGATACGATTTTTCATTTTCTGGATGAAGGAATTGCGAATCTTAGTAAAGAGAGCAGTTATCCTTCATTAGGTAGTCAGGATTTAATTTATGGTGGTGATGCTTCGCTTTGGAAAAAATTTGCTTACGGTCTGAAGGCTCGTTATACCATGCGTTTGTCACTCAGGAATCCGGACTATGCTGATGTGATTAAGTTTGCAGATGAATCTTTTACGTCTAGCAGCGAGCAATGTCAGTTTAATTACGATGGCAGTACAACGATCAGTCCATTCTTTCAGTTTTTTAAAGACAGGGATTATTTTGGTGCGAGTCAAAGTTTACATGATAAGCTTGTGGCCCGAAATGATCCGCGGGATACAATATTCTTTAAAGCTTATCCTGGAACCAGCGACTTAGTTTTTGCTCCAAATGGAACACCCGACCAGGTACAAGGAGTTTATGGTATTTCTGCAATTAGTAGTGCGACGGCACCGACCTATCTAATGAGTTATCACGAACTTGAGTTTCTGAAAGCTGAGGCTTATGTTCGGTTGAATGACTTGACGAATGCTGAGGATGCATTGAAAAAAGCCATTACCGCTTCATTCACTAAGGTAAACATCGGTCTGACAGCTGCCGATGCGGATGATTATTACACAAATCAGGTGAAACCCAAATTTGATGCGAATCCGTTGTCAGAGGTGATGAATCAGAAATATATAGCAAGCTATGAAGAGGAAGCAATGGAAGCATATAATGATTATCGCCGGTTAAAGGCAATGGGAGATAATGTAATCCAACTAGATAATCCCAAAGATGCGACACAGTTTCCTCTGCGCTATACTTATGGTGCAGACGATGTAACGACGAATGCCAATGTGAGGGAGGCTTATGGCGATGGAACATATGTTTATTCTGAAAATGTATGGTGGGCAGGAGGAACCCGATAATCAAGAGGCCATTCTTAACATTTAAAAAATTATGCAAATGAAAAATTTAAATATATTAGGATTAATAGCTGCTATGGTTATGGTCTTCGCTTCCTGTAGTACAAACGATGAGGATCCAGCCGGTTTAAGAGGAGTGGCAGTTGTACCTGAAATAACAGATTTGAATCCGGCCGTATTTGATTCCAACGATATGGGAAATACTTACGTTCAATTTACTGTCAAGATTCCTGATGGTGAGAGCGTAAGTAGCGGTTCGATTCAGGTATCATATAATGGACAAAAGGAGAGAGTAGATTATACCACTTTGAACTCCTTTCCTGCGACGGTGAAAATCTCATTGGCTGATTTAGCCGAAAAATTGGGAATGAGTTTGAGCGACGTGAAGTTGGGTGATGTATTTACCATTGAAGTACTAACTACCAGCAATGGTAAGACATACCGTTCAAATGCAAGTATTGATGCTGCTGTTGTTTGCGCTTATAACCCGGATCTGGTTACTGGTAGCTATCATGCAAAAAGTGCTGACTGGGGCTCAGAAGGTGATGTGACCATTACAGTCGACCCAACTGATCAGTATACTGTATATGTTTCAGGTTTAGAGGCAATTGAAGGTCTTAATGAAGATCAGGGCCCATTAAAGATGCTTGTGAATCCATTAGATTATTCTGTAACAGCAGTTAAAACTGTGTTAGCTTCAGATGCATGGGGGTATCACAATCTTGCTTATGAAGGTAGTGGTAAATTAAGTACTTGTGACGGCACCTATGCAATGAGCTTTGCCATTTCTGTTGATGAGGGAGATTTTGGAACATATAATTTCGTCTTAACAAAGAATTAAACAGCATTTCAATAATTTATGACCATAAGGAGCCAGTCTGCAATAGACTGGCTCTTTTATTACATGCCATTCTCAGAAAAAGAGATTTGTCTTCATACTATACAATTATTAAGGTTGATTAAAGTGGTGGGTAACGAAAAGTCACCTCTTCAATTTGTAGGTTTATAACACAATGAAAACACATAGGTGGTGCTGTAAATGACTTGCACCGATCAGATTTTTAGAATGTTATCTAAACGCCAGTTTTTATTGATACAACATCTTCTTTGTGGACTGGATATTAGTGTTAGGTTGGCAATCGGATGCTCACTGAAATATTTTGTTGTCTCTTCCTAGACTCCCTTGAAACTAAAACAAGCACACTTTTCCTCGCAGCACAGGCCAAAACATGTTAAGCATACATACTTTTCCCTACTGCACGCCCAGAAATATGTTATGGATACATACTTTTTTCCACGGCAAACCGCAAAACATGTTTTGGATACATATATTTTGAAACGGGGCACCTTGAAAAGTTCCCAGCCGACCTCCTCTAAAATAGCTTGGCAGATTTATACTTAATTGGTGAGTGACCTCCCCTAAAATAGCTTGACAGATTTATACTTAATTGGTGAGTCCGGTTGCTTGTTATTTCGTAACAACTGGATTCCAAATATACTTCTTTTTATCTTCCTACGTGGCCCGTCGCTTTTAACAGCAAAACCTGAAAACAGACTTAGGGTTGTTTCTAAAACCTGAAATACGCGGAAACTCTCATTGTTATTCCTGTTTCGGTATTCAGGCTTTTTCTTTTCAAAGAGGAATAATTTGCGGTATACGCAGATTTCAACGCAGGTTTTACCCGAAACCTCGTGTGGTTTGGCGTCAAATCATGTGTGGTTTGGGGGGATTTCACTGCAGGTTTCAGTCAAGATCACCTTAGGTTTTAGGTAAAACCACACTTGTTTTTCCTGGAGGTATCGGTAGTTATTAGTTGCTTTAGAGAGGAATTTCAAGCATATTGTTTTGAAAACATCAGCCTGAAGGGGAAAGACCAGGTACGGATAATTTCTATATCACTCATGATTGAGGCATTTGGTAACATATTTTAACACATAATTATTGAAGATATGTTAATAAGCATATCTTCAATAGTAAAGCTTAAGGGCTCTCTGGATTCAGAGAGCCATTTTTATGTATGTATCAGTATATCAGTGTAGTGAAGAATGGTAGGCTGATGCTGTAAAGAGCATTGATTTGTAATTTAAGGGAAGGATTTACGCACAATTTCACTCTTAACGAAAGAAAAAAAATGTTAATTTTCATTAAAAAATATTTTTTTCATATTTTTAACCGTCTATGTAAAATAACTGGCTTCACGACTACTTAACCTTTTAATACAATTATTTATGAAAAAACTTGTGCTATTACTTGCATTTTCTGCCTTTGGTTTGCTATCTCTGATGGCGCAAACCAAGGTGATTACAGGTACAGTTACCAGTGCCGATGACGGAAGTTCCATTCCGGGAGTTTCTGTTTCAGTCCAAGGTACAACATTGGGAACAATAACGGATATTGATGGGAAATACCGTATTAGTGTACCCCAAAACGCAACAACACTGGTTTTCTCATTCGTGGGAATGGAAACACAGGAAGTGGCGATATCAGGTAGTGTCATTAATGTAAACATGCGTTCTGACTTGGTTGGGTTGGATGAGGTACTGGTTGTAGCTTATGGTACCGCAACCCGGGAGTCATTTACCGGAGCAGCAGCAGTTGTTGACGCTTCAACTCTTGAAAAGAGACAAGTATCAAACGTGACCCAGGCGTTAACAGGAGTTACTGCCGGTGTTCAAGCAGCTAGTAATACTGGACAGCCAGGTACCTCTGCTAAAATCAGAATTCGGGGGGTAGGTTCATTGAGTGCATCTAGTGCTCCTTTATATGTTGTGGACGGGATACCCTATGGTGAAGATATTTCTTCAATTAGTACACAGGATATTGAGTCAGTGACCGTACTGAAGGATGCTGCTTCTGCAGCTCTTTATGGTGCACGTGGTGCCAATGGTGTAATATTAAATAGGGTCTGCTGATATTCTCAAAGAATACATTTAATACATTGATTATCAACATTTATTTGTTCATATTTTCAAGGCTGATGATTGGTGTAAATGCATGGTTTTGTATAAATTGGGTTCAAAACCCTTGCAGATATGATTGATTACACACCACAAAGCCAATTAAGTTTAAATATGTTCAAGCATCCTTTTGAACAAGGGTTGGACAAGGAGAACCGATGGGTGAAATTAGCCGCATTGATTCCCTGGGATTCACTTGCAGCCGTTTATAGCCGGAAGCTCGATGCGGGCTCGGGGCGTAAAAGTGTCAACATCCGCACGGTGATAGCGGCCTTGATAGTCAAGCACAAGCTTGGCCTGGATGACCGGGGTACCATAGAAATGATACAGGAAAACATTTACCTGCAATACTTTTGCGGGCTGCCGTGTTTTACCACCCAACCGGTTTTTGATGCCAGCCTGTTTGTCGATATCCGCAAAAGATTGGGAGGCGATGAGTTTGAAGCTTTCAACCAACGAATCATCGAATCATCCGAACAAATTAAACCACATCAGTCCCGCATTAAAAGAAAACAACAGCAACAAAAGGAAGAGGCAACGGACAAGGATAAGGACAAAAACGACGGGCCCGAAAAGAATGATAACCGGGGAACACTGAAAGTAGATGCGACTGTGGCCGACCAGGAGATCACCTATCCGACAGATTTGAAACTCTTAAACACCTCCAGGGGAAATCTGGAACGAATCATAGACCTGTTGTACCTTCGCCCGGCAGATGGAACAAAACCAAGAACCTACCGCAGGAATGCCCGCAAGCATTACCTGAACATTGCAAAGAAGAAAAAGAAGACAAAGAAGCAGATTCGCCGGGGAATCAGGGGATAGCTTCAATACATTTCCCGCGATCTAAAAATAGTTGACAGCTTATTGTTAAAACCCGGTCGGTCGGAATTGCTGGAAAAACGCGACAGGGAACTGATGGCAACCATTCGGAAAGTTTACAGCCAGCAAAAATTGATGTATGAGAATAGAACCCATCAATGCGAGAACCGCATTGTGAACATTTTCCAGCCCCATGTGCGTCCGATTGTCCGGGGAAAAGACAAAGCGAAAACCGAATTTGGAGCGAAAATCAACATCAGTGAGGTGAACGGATTCTGCCGGATAGACCGGTTCAGCTGGGATGCCTACAATGAAAGCACGGATTTGAAAATGCAGGTAGAAAATTTTAAACATACCTATGGTTGCTATCCCCGGGTATTCCTTGGCGACCAGATTTTCCTGACAAGGGAAAACCGCAAATACCTGAAAGAAAAAGGGATTAAGATCTACGGCAAACCCCTGGGAAGGCCACCGAAAAATGACAGCCAAACTGCCAGTCAGAAATACCGTGACAAAAAAGAAGCAGCCAAACGAAACCACGTAGAAGGCAAGTTTGGACAAGGCAAACGAGGATACGGGCTCAACAATATCATGGCCAGGCTTCCTGAAACGTCCGAATCATGGGTCAATGCGATCCTTTTTGTCATGAACCTGGCCAAATTGCTGCAAGTGGCAGAAAAATGGAAAGGTTCTTTTGCGCTCTTACTTAAAAAACTAAAAGCGGCCATCAAAAACCTGCTGAGATTAGAATTATTTGACAAAAACCTTTTGCTCATTCCAATATCGAACTCGTGTGGCGCATAGAAAATCAGCAGACCCTAATTACAACTAAAAAAGGAAAGAAAGGAAAAGTCTCTGTTAATTTGGATGTGAAGGCAGGAATTAATCAGCGTTCTGTACCCGAATATGATATTATGACAGACCCGGCCATGTATTATGAAAAATACTACGAAGGGATTTATAATAATCAAATCGCGGCAGGATTATCTCCGTCAGATGCTAATGTTCAAGCCAATCAATTGATGTTTGGGAATCAAGGTCTGGAATATAATATTTATACGGTCCCTGATGGTCAAAATTTGATTGATCAGAACGGCAAGATTAATCCCAATGCTACATTAGGTCGGGTTTGGGACAACGATTATTACCTAATTAATGATAATTGGTATAATGAGCTGTTTGGTAAAACCAATACTCGGAAGGAAGTTAATCTTTCGGTAAGCGGAGGAAATGATAAGCAAACAACCTTCTTTTCTTTAAACTATCTGAATGATGAAGGTATTATTTCCAATTCCGGGTTTGAAAGAATTACTGCGCGTATTAATACCGATTATCAATTGAATGAATGGATTAAGGTCGGAGGTAATATTAGCTACGCAAATTCTGTCAGCCGTTCGCCATCAGATCAGGAAGGATTGAGTTCGAAGAATCTATTCTATGTAAGCCGTATTGTTGCTCCAATTTATCCTTTATATGTGAGAGGAGCGGACAAACAAATAATCGTAGATGATCTTGGACATACTTTATATGATTATGGAACAGGGGAATATCCAGGATTAACCCGTCCGGTGATGTCTATTGCGAATCCGGCATCTGACTTGAAACTTGATAAGCAACAGTATAAAACCGATTTAATTACCATCAAGGGTTTTGCGAATTTTAATCTTCTTAAAGGACTAAAGTTTGCATTGAATGTTGGTTACGATGTTGATAATACACGTTATTTAGATAAAGGAAATGCTTATTATGGCCAAAGTGCCGATTTTGGAGGAAACATATATAAGACGAGTAGCCATTATGGTGCCTTAACCTTGCAGGAATTGCTTACCTATAAAAAATCGATTAATCAGCATTCATTTGACGTGCTCGTTGGCCATGAAACTTATGATCGGCAATGGGAGCAGATGTATGGGATTAAGTATAATCTCTTTAATCCGGAGAGTGAACAGTTGTCAAATGCAATTTTGAGACAGGAAACGGGCTCGAATAGCGATGAGTATTTCGTACAAGGTTATCTTTCGAGAGTACAATACGATTATGCTCAAAAATATTACTTGTCAGCTAGTTATAGAAGGGATGCTTCATCCCGGTTTTCGCCAGACAATCGTTGGGGTAATTTCTGGTCAGTTGGTGGCTCCTGGCTAATGGAAAAAGAGGGATTTCTGGCTGGAGCTGATTGGTTAGATATGCTAAAATATAAAATCAGCTATGGAGCACAGGGTAACGATGCGCTGCTGTATGAGAATGCAGCTGATGGTCAAAACTATTACCCTGCCCAGGACCAATACGATGTCAAGAATTCAAACGACGATTTCGCAATTGAACTTACCTATAAAGGGAATCGGGATATAACCTGGGAAACCAGTTATAACTTAAATACGGGTTTTGAATTTTCGTTGTTTAATGGAGTAATCAGTGGTTCAGTTGAATATTTCAATAGGAAAGTAGAAAATATGCTTTACTATATTCCTGTGCCTCCTACAGTTGGGTATTCAGCTTATCCAGATAATATTGGCTCGATGAGAAATCGGGGTATTGACGTCGATTTGCATGCCCGATTGGTTCACACTCCGAAATTTACCTGGTCTGTTTATGTAAACGGAACACATTACAAAAATGAGATTCTCTCCTTACCTCCTCAGTTTTCAGATCCTGATGGATACGTTAATGGAAGGCGAGTTTTGCGTGTAGGAGGAAGTATTTATGACTACTGGTATCCAGTCTATGCTGGTGTTAATCCGGAAACGGGTGCTCCACAATGGCGAACCACAAATGATGATGGGACTTATGGTGTAACTGAGGATTATTCTACGGCTTCATTAAAGCAAAACAGTGATAGTCCGGGTACCTCTCTTCCTGATTTACAAGGAGGTTTTGGAACCTCGGTTGATGCTTTTGGTTTTGATTTCTCGGTATCTTGTACTTATGGTCTGGGAGGTTTAACTTACGACTATATCTATCAACAGTTGATGCATGGAGGTCAGGCAAATGAGGCTGGTACTAACTGGCATAAAGATATCCTGAATTCATGGACATCAAGTAATACCGATACCGATATTCCGATGGTAAACTTTGGAGGTAAAGATATTGGAGCAACTTCAGATCGCTTCCTGATTTCATCTTCCTATTTGAGTATCAATAATATTACATTGGGATATACTTTACCGAAGAAAGTTTTAAATAAGATAGACTTAGAGGCTATTCGTTTGTATTTTGCTGCTGACAACGTTTATTTGTTCTCTAAGCGAAAAGGACTTGATCCCCGTCAAAATTTCAGTGGCACCACTGACTTTATTTATTCTCCCATTAGAACGATTTCTATGGGGGCAAACATCAAATTCTAACGCCAAAAGAACATGAAGATGAAAAATATAAGATTCATATTGCTATTAGTTATCACTTCTCTCGTTTTCGGATGTGATGATAAACTAAATGTGGCCCCGGATGGTGGCTCAATTACAGAGGATCAGTTGACTGAAGTCATTAATAATGATCCATCCAAACTTCAATCAGAGGTAAACGGACTGTATTCAATTATGAAAGCCTGGCCTGCTACTACTGGTTCGGGGAGTTATCAGGAAGACTTCGGTATTCCCGGTATAGCTGCTAAGACAGATCATAATGGTCAGGACATTGTAGGTGATGTGACTGGTTATAACTGGTTTAGTGGAGAACAGGATTTAACAAACCGGAACTTTACTTACCGTGCTCCGCGCGTGGTATGGAACCAGTTTTATATGCAAATTCGTACAGCTAATTCTATTATTGGAAAAATAGATCGTGCAACAACAGATCCAATTGGAAAGAGTTATCTGGGACAAGCTTTGGCAGTTCGGGCATATGATTATTTTAACCTGGTACAGTTATTTCAGTTTACGTATGTTGGAAATCAGGATAAGCCTGCAGTACCAATTATAACTGATGAAACACCTGTTGATTCACTGACAATGAATCCCAGAAAAACGGTTGCTGAAGTATATGCTTTGATCATAAAAGATCTGAACGATGCGATTGGATATCTGGGTGGCGATGACATTCCTGCAAGGCCCGATGTTTCAGCAGTAAATTTGGCTATTGCATATGGTCTGCGAGCTCGTGTCAATTTGGTAATGCAGAATTGGGATGCCGCTGCTTCTGATGCTGCAAAAGCATTAACTGAAAGCGGCCAATCTCCAATGTCGATGCAAGCTGTTTCTGTTCCAACCTTCGACGATGTAACGGAACCAGGCATTATGTGGGGATGCATTATTACAACAACGGATGATGCAACTACCTCTGGAATCTGTAATTTTACTTCGATGTGTACAAACCTTTGCTTTGGTTATGGCGGCTATACAACACTTGTTGGCACCTGGAAAAAGGTTAATAAATTATTGTATGATCAGATTCCCGCGACCGATGTTCGTAAAGGATGGTTTCTGGATGAAAATTACGAAGCTGCAGCCTTAAAAGGTTATGAGGATAGTGGCGAGGCTGCGTCAGCCTTTAATGAATGGTTTGGAGAACCATATTCGCCTGATTATGGCCCAATTTGGGACGTTTTTGGTATGGAGCCTTATACAAGTGTCAAATTTGCACCTACAAATAAACAACTGACATATCCGGAAAACTCGGATGATTTTCCATTGATGCGTGCTTCAGAAATGGAACTAATTATTGCTGAAGCCAAAGGAATGGGAGGAGATTTGGGAGCCGGTAAGGCAGCCTTGGAATCATATGTACAAACTTATCGTGATCCTGATTTTGTTAGTACAGCCGCATCGGCCCAGGAATTGCAGGATGAGGTATGGCTTCAACGCCGTGTCGAATTTTGGGGCGAAGGTATTTCCTGGTTTGACTTGATGCGTCTCAATAAGCCTGCAATTCGATATAAAGAAGTTGATGGAAAGATTGTCACGAATTACGGTGCTCTGGCTATTTTTAATATTCCTGCTGATGCGCCTTATCGTCTTTGGCCGATTCCTCAAAAAGAGATTCAGACAAATGAGGGTATATCGGATGCTGATAATAACGATATGGGAACGTTGCCGACAAGTCTTCCTGTACCCGGTGCAATGAAACGTGCACCAGTTAAGGAGTTTGGTTTTGTTAAGAGCATTACCGGATTGCAGGATTCATCTCCTTTCTGATGTGGTTTTAGGTAAATAATATTTCTTTTTCGATTTACGTTAAATCTAAATATTTATAATGAAGATGGGCTGTTCAATTTTTCTGAACAGCCCATCTTTTCTTTAACATGCGATGGCTAGTGTCGGTTTACGTCAATGGATTTATTTCAAATCATACAAGTTCGTCACCGTTACATCGGTACCCTTATTAAGCAGCTTTGCCGGCATGGTGCCCGATTTCAACATGGCTGCCGAAGTTCCGGTACTTCCGGTTGAGAGATAATTAAGCGCTGCTTTCAGACATAATTCGTTCGGATCGCCGAATGGGTATTTCACGTCTTCGTAAACCGTATAATCGACTGGAATGCCGTCGAAATAATCGCTGTAACCGGCACTGTTGACGTTGCGGAAACTAATGGGGGCAATCGCCAGATTGTTTTGATTATCCTGAAAAATACTCATCCCTACGGGTTTCCCCAATGTTTGTGTCCCGATAAGGGTAACGGGGTAAAAAGGCATTAGTCCGGCAATTACCAGTTCACTGGCCGAGGCAGTCGATGAAGAGGTGATGATAACAATATTGTTCAGATTCAGACTATTCGGTTTTTGATGAATCTGGTTTCCTTCGTTGGCATCGGTATGTTTGTCGTTAAATTCCTGTTGGTTATACGTTTGATTATTGTATTTATCACCGGCGATGAGACTCATCAATGAATCGGCTGTTGTAAGCAAGCCTCCTGTGTTGTAACGAAGGTCAAGAATAAGGTTGGAAACTCCATCTGCTTTGAATGTGGTAAAAGTGGTATCGAGGTCAGCAACGGAAGGCTCAAGGAAATCTGAAAATACGAGGTATCCGGTTTTCTCCCCGTTCGTGCCGTAAACGTGGCTGTATTGGACGGTGTTCATCACCACATCGCCTTTCGAAATACTCAATGCTTTGTATGTACTATCCGGTAGAACAAATCCGAAAGTAACCTGGTCCCTGGCCAATTCCTGGTTGATGGCATCGATACTCATGTCTTTTACCAACTGTCCGTCAAGCGATCGTATCATCCAGCCCCGGGCTACGCTGTCGGCACCCATAGGGCTGCTATTGTAAACATAAGCAATGCGTAAACTGTCGGACAAATCGAATTTGAAACCGGCGCCCCAGCCACCCGATTGGCCGCTTTGGAGGAGCGCCATAATTTGATCCAGCGGAGCCGCAAAGCTCCAGTGATCCTTACTGTAGCGAATGTCATCGATGTATTTGGACGGATCGGTATAAGTGGATAGATCCACGTCCGGCATATCTTTGTACCACAGGTACCAATCCTGGAAAAGGTTGGCCGTGTTCTGTACGCCGGCATCAACTACAGCGGGTGTGGGCGCCGGAGTCGGAGCCGGCGTGTCATTTTTCTTACATCCTGATACGGCGATTGCAGCAACAAGGAAAATTGGTAAAATAAATTGTAATTTTTTCATATATGGGGAGGGTTTGAAAATTTTATCGATTTTTACGTCTGTCTAAAGGAATTGTTTTGCGTTTAACTTTTTTTACCTTTTTCTCTACCGGATATTCCATGCGAACATGATAAATGGTCAGCAACTTTTCCAGGAAAATTTGCTTGAGTAGCGTGATGTCCTGGAAGGTGAGCGGCGCATAATCCAGCTGTCCATCCTTTATCTTTGATTTGAATATTTTGTCAATCAAATCAGAAAGCGATTCGGCATTGATGTCCTTCAAACTTCGGGATGCCGCTTCGATACTGTCCGCCAGCATAACAACAGCGGTTTCGCGTGTAGAGGGAACCGGTCCCGGGTAGGTAAACTTTGATGGATCGATATTTTGTTCCGGGTTTTCATTTTTCGACATCATATAAAAGTAGCCGGTTGTGGTGGTCCCGTGGTGTGTCCGGATAAAGTCAATGATCATCTCCGGGATTTTGTATTTCCTGGCCAACGTCACACCATCAGCTACGTGGCTCATAATTACCCGCGCACTCTCTTCCAGCGACATCTCTTCGTGCGGATTGATACCCTTTGCCTGGTTTTCGGCAAAGAAATGTGGCGCTTTGGTTTTACCAATATCGTGGTACATCGCACCTGTTCTCACCAGTAACGGATTGCCTCCGAGTTTGGTAATGGCATCTTCGGCGAGGTTGGCAACCTGCAACGAGTGTTGGAACGTTCCGGGCGCTTCTTCCGCCAGTTTACGCAGAAGGTTCTGGTTGGAGTAGGAAAGCTCAATCAACGTCACATCCGATACAAAACCGAAGGATTTTTCGAAGATATACACTAACAGGTAGGTAATCAAAGTCAACACGGCATTGCCTACGAACCAACGCAGCTGCATCCATTCAATGGCATGCCAGTTTCCTTCCTGAATAAGGGAAATACCAATATAAGCAAATACATAGGTCAACAGAATAAACACGGACGTAATAACAAGCTGTCCCCTTCTCAGCAGTTTATCCTGGCTGATGACCGCAACTGTTCCGGCCAGGATCTGCAGCAACACAAATTCGTAACCGTTGGGTACCATAAATCCCACAATCAGTGCGGCAATGGTGTTCACAAAAATAGCCAGCCGGGCATCCAGGAAGGTCCTGATGGTTAAAGCCAGAACCGTAAACGGGACGAGGTAAACCATTTGTGGGTTAGTGGATACGACCAACCGGCAAAAATAAATCATGACGACCGTCATCAACAGGGTGAAGGCAATGTCCCGTTTCGAATTCAGTAATTCGCGCCGAATATTGAATACGAAGAGAAAAAGCACCAGCATCAAAAGAATGATGAACATGCCTTTTCCGGCCAGCACTCCATAATATTCGGTAGCGTTACCCAACCGGTTTTCGTAGGCTTTTTGCAACGATTCCAAAATCCGGTAGGTGTCGGGAGTTATCAGGTCGCCCTGCGAAACAATACGTTCGCCTTCCTGGACCATTCCGCGCGACGTCGAAATATCATCAAGTAACTTCTGTCGTTCAAAATCGGTTGTTTTTGCATCGAATACCAGGTTGGATCGAAGGAATACTTCCGGATGTATTTTTACCAGTAAAGGCTGCCACGAGGGATATTTTTCAGCAAGTTGCTCCTGGCCCGAGGAAAGATAATTGTAAGCGGTTTTTAATGAAAATACGGAGCTTAACGGTGTTTTACGCCCAACGTGATCTTCTACAAACATTAAGTCGCTTTTCCCTTTCAGCGAAGGATAATCGGAAATACTCTGTTCCAGAATACCCCGTTTAAATACTTCCTGATAAAGATTTACCAGTTGTTGCCTGATACCGGCCTCAGAAATAGTTTTTGATTTGATATTGAGTGATTGTCCCAACTCGTCAACCTGGTTTTTTAGTTTGCCGATTTGGTCTTTTCCTATTGAATCCTGATACGTAAAATAAGGGAGTTGGGCATTCAATACCGAATCTCGTTCTGTTTTTAATTCATCGTCACTTTTAAGAATGGCAAAATCGAAAGGGGCAATCAGGGTTTCATGCATCCAGGGACGTCCCTTCTGAAATTCATACTTGAAGCGGGCTTCTCCGGGAAGTGCCAGATAAATCAGGACTGTGGTTATGACAAATAACGCAACCACGAAAGTGGTGTGCCAGAATGATTCTCTGGATTTTAGTTTATTTTTTACATCCATGTAAATAAGTCTCTTTTCCGTTCCTAAAAATCACGATTCGATAAAATTTTTATCTTTGGGATTAGTACCAAAAATAATAATAATTTTGATGAGATACGGAATCTCCAATCTCAGTATTATCCCGGTCCGGACGGAGCCGGCCGAGAAGAGCGAAATGTGTACGCAAGTTCTTTTTGGTGAACATTACGCCATTTTAGAAGAGACTGAGAAGTGGGCCCGCATCCGGAACGGGTTCGATGGATACGAGGGATGGATTGACCGGAAAATGGTCAATGAAGTGGACAATGCACTTATATCACAACTGCAGCAACTTCCTGCAGTAGTAACAACTGATGTATTCAATATTGTTCAAAGTTCGGATAGCTACAATAATTTTTTGATTGTTGCCGGCAGTTCTTTACCCTTTTATAATCAGGCGGATAAAACCTTTCGGATTGACGATGCGTTATATACCATAAAGGGAAATGTAACCGTTGAAACTTCTCCCGCTGTGCGGCCTACAATTATTGAAAATGCACTGAAATATTTCAACGCGCCGTATTTGTGGGGAGGCCGTTCACCCTTTGGGGTCGATTGTTCGGGTTTGACACAGGTCCTGTATAAGATGGTGGGAATACCGATTCCGCGCGATGCATCGCAGCAGGTCCATATCGGCCAGCATCTCAGTTTTGTAGATGAAGCGCAGCCGGGCGACCTGGCGTTTTTCGATAACGACGAAGGAGCGATTACACACGTTGGCATCATTTGGGAGCGGAATAAGATTATTCACTCTTCCGGGAAAGTGCGAATCGATAACGTCGATCAGTTCGGAATTTACAATACAGAAACCCGAAAATATACGCATAAGATGCGCCTGATGAAGCGAATCATCGATGGTTAACTCAAAATCACATCTATGGGCCATTTGCATGTCATTGGATACATTTTTGCCATTATTGTTGTGGCTTATTTAATCTGGCTTTATTCCCGAAAGAAAAAAGAGGAGTGAGTAGTGGTGAGATGGCGGAAATTTTTTGAATCTTTGTTTTGTTTGGATTATTTGTAGCGGGGAGCAATTTTCATCCCCGAAATTGATGAATTTTACCCTCCGGTTAATTTTGTAATTATATGTCCTACACCTATCAATATCCCCGTCCGGCAATAACAGTTGACGCTATTGTAACAGCAGAGCGTAACGGTGAGCAGTGGGTACTGCTTATTCGTCGAAAAGCAGACCCTTTTGAGGGGAAATGGGCGTTGCCCGGGGGATTTGTGAATATGGACGAAACGCTGGCTGAATCGTGTCAGAGGGAACTGGAAGAAGAAACTGCACTAACCGGGGTCGCGCTGAAACAGTTTTATACTTTCGATGCAGTCGATCGGGATCCTCGTGCCAGAACCATTTCAGTGGTATTTACCGGGCAAATTCCCGGGCCTGTCCCGGTAAAAGGCGGCGATGATGCATTGGAAGCGGAGTGGTTCCCCATTATTTCGTTACCGGAAATGGCGTTCGACCACCGCGAAATCATTCAGAAATTTGTGATGGAGATAATTTAAGGCTTTTGGTTATATCAGTCCTTAAAGCAATCTTCAAGAATACCCACTGATTCGGGGCCTTCGTTAAAAAATAAGTCGATGATGGAAAGATTGGGATGAAAGTCGAATTTTTCTTCGAAAACCTGCGTGTACGGTTCAGGAGAAAAGTGGGGGTCGGGCTTGCCCTTTTGCTTTTTGGGATGGATCACCTCGCGTAAATCGAGCATATTTCCCATTTCCTCTTTTATGAACTCAGTTGACCGTTTTATCCGGGCATCGATTTCCAGCAATTCCATTACCTTTTCCTGTATTTCCAGATTGAAATCTAACAGGTACTTCCATTTCTTTTGGTGAAAAAACGGGGTCAGTTCACCCTGGTAATAAGGGAAAAAAGGGGAGTTGTTATAAGCCGAAACAATCGTTCGCCAGTGAAGCCGTTGCCAGTCTTCCGCATAAGCAATACGGACATCTTTGGTTTTTACTTTTAATTCCGGGCCTTTATCAACCGGGATACTTAGTGTCAGTGGTCCGTTCCCACCCAAAATTTGGCAGCGGTTGCGGTACGTTTGTTTGGGGTAGTTTTCGTGTTGTTCAATTATTATTTCGGGGTAACGAAGCAGTTTTGAATAATACTGTACAGGTCCCAGGTAAGCTGTGGAGAGTAAAGCAGTATGTATTTTGGTCATCGGAAAATATTCGTTAATCGTCGAAGAATGTGCTGTTGGTATCGCCGCGAATCAGGTCGCCCTCATCTTTCTTTTTCTGTTCTTGCTTTCCCATGTTTTCCAAATCCTGACGGTACTCCAACAATTGTTCTTCCAGTTCGTCAATGCGTTCTTTTAATTTGCGGTTATCCTTTTTTAAACGTTGTCTGGCTGGATAACTGGACAGGGCGCTTAACATCACGCCAATCAAAATCGCTGACAAAAGAAGTAAAACCAGGGGAATCTCCGGTATTTGCCAAACCAAAAATTTTATTGAAACACTGATCGCATTTTGCAAGGCAAATACAACCAGTATGATTCCGAGAATAAGTCCGGTGACTAAACCACGCTGCATAATTATCAGGTTTTTCGTTACTCTAAGATACAGCTTTCAGCCTACTTCGTAAAAGAAGTACATCGTTTGTGCAAATTATTTTTTACTTGTCAGATCGTTAGGACATAAAAAAAAGCCAGCAAATAAGGTACTGGCTTTTTCAGGAATAATTATGAATAAGTTTGTTATTTGACTTTTTTAAAGAACCGGTCCCATCGGATGTTGGCAGGGAACGATTGGTCTTTATCAAGCGATAACCAGATGAAGGAAGCTTTTCCCACTACATGATCTTCCGGTACAAATCCCCAGTATCGCGAGTCGGCCGAATTGTGCCGGTTATCACCCATCATCCAGTAATAGTTCATTTTGAATGTGTATGAATCAGCTGGTTTATCGTTAACGTAGATGGCGCTGTCCTTTACGGCCAGTTTATTCTTCTCGTAAACGCGAATAATACGCCGGTAAAACGGGAGATTCTTCAACGTGAGGTGAACAGATGCGCCTTTTTTCGGAATCCAAACGGGCCCGAAATTATCGACATTCCAGGGATAGTCCTTCGGATCGAACGGAAAAATGTTTGGATCGGGACGACTGGCCGGCATATTCATCCGTTCAACGGAAATAACATTGCTGAATTTCTTCAGTTTTTCCACGTTCTCATTGGTTAGCGGGAACATGTATTGTGCCCCGTTCCGGTGACGGTCTGCCTTGGAAATATGAAGTCGATCGAGAGCTTCCGGATTAATCGGTGTCCCGTCCGTGGTGACAATGTAATCAAACTGAAG
Source organism: Prolixibacter sp. SD074 (assembly GCF_009617895.1). Lineage (NCBI taxonomy): Bacteria > Pseudomonadati > Bacteroidota > Bacteroidia > Marinilabiliales > Prolixibacteraceae > Prolixibacter > Prolixibacter sp. SD074. Next base: position 1,403,328 of record NZ_BLAW01000001.1, on the reverse strand, counting down.
TCCGGGGATGCTGATTTGCGGCTTTCCGTTAACAAAAACCTGGGCATTGACAATTTTCAGCGAATCGCCTGGAATGGCCACACAGCGTTTAATGTAATTTTCCCGCCTGTCGACCGGGCGATAGATGATGTCGCCAAAGGTACGCTTGTCATTCCAGACCCGTTCGCGGCCATACATCCTGACGAGCTGATAGTAGCTCTGTGCCTGCATGTTGACTGCTACTGTATCACCTTCCGGGAAGTTGAAAACCACCACATCGTTGCGATGAACATGGCTAAACCCGTTCAAACGATGATATTTCAACTGAATGGCGTCGGAATAGGATTTCACCGTTTTGGTCAGTGGCATGGTGTGGTGTACAAACGGGAACGAAATGGGTGTGTTGGGAAGTTTCGGCCCATAGGCTGTTTTGCTGACAAATAGATAATCGCCAACCAACATGGTTTTTTCCATGGAAGAGGTGGGGATGGTATAAGCCTCAATAAAAAACATCCGGATAAAGGATGCCGCAATGACCGCAAAAATTATGGCATCCACCCATTCAACAACTTTTGTTTGCTTGCCATCCGGCGGATTTTTCTTTTTCCAGAAAGCCCAATGTACTTTTTTCGTGATATAAATATCGAAAATCACGATCAGGCCGAAGAGCCACCAGTAAATACCAAGCCAGATGACCCACAGGGTATACACTAAAGCTACGACGGCGAATTTAAACCACTTGTTTGTCAGAATATTTCTCATTCGAAAGTGCGTTTATCTTACAAAATATGATGAAATGTAATTATGATAGTTTAGGCCAATTCGTCAAGCAGGTTTTTTATGGATAGGACACCTTTCCGGCCCTGGCAGAATTCAGCTGCCAGCACTGCTCCAAAGGCAAATCCCCTGCGACTTTTGGCACTGTGTGTTATTTCAATATAATCGACTTCAGAATCGTATTTCACGGTGTGTATGCCTGGGACTTCGTCCTCCCGGATGGAGCTAATGGGCAATTCAGCCGCAGATTTTGGTTCATCGCTGGTCCACGAATCAATTCGCTTCACTTCGCCGATAATATCTTCGGCCAGTGAAATGGCCGTACCACTTGGCGCGTCGAGTTTGTGTGTATGATGGACTTCAGTCATGCTAACATTGTACTGGTCGAATGCATTCATCATACGTGCCAGTTTGCGGTTCAGTTCAAAAAAAAGATTGACGCCCAGGCTGAAATTGGATGCATAAAAAAAGCAGCCTTCTTTTTCATGGCAAGCTTTTTCTACTTCATCTTTGCGCGATAGCCAGCCCGTGGTGCCGCTGACTACCGGAACGCCGGATGTAAAACATAACCGGTAATTGTCGACGGCAGAAGCAGGCGCCGTAAATTCGATGGCAACGTCGGCTTTTCTCAGGTTCGCTTCCGTTAGAGCTTCGGTATTGTTTACATCAATTTTCAAAACAATCTCGTGGCCGCGGCTAATGGCAATCTCCTCAATTGTTCTCCCCATTTTACCGTAACCGATTAGCGCAATCTTCATATAAAATTTTTTTATTGAATTGGTATGTATTCTGTTTCAGGAATTACAAATATAAGATTATTGAGGAAAAGCATGCGTGAATTATTGTTAAGGTGGGAATGGTTTCGTTTAGATAAGATGCGTGTTGGAATAAATGACCAGACTAGTTAATGACAAAAAAAGGGAAGCTCGTCCGGAGCCTCCCTGATATCTGAGTGTTTATTTCACCTAATCCGAAAAAAAATTATTTTACCTTCTCAACAATGGCCGTGAATGCAGCCGGATGGTTCATCGCCAAATCGGCCAGCGCCTTACGGTTGATTTCGATATCGGCTGCTTTCAATTTACCCATAAACTGTGAGTAGGAGAGTCCTTCCACGCGGGCAGCAGCGTTAATACGCTGAATCCACAATGCGCGGAAGTGGATTTTCTTTTTCTTTCTGTCACGGTACGCATACTGAAGACCTTTCTCGTATGTGTTTTTAGCAACCGTCCAGACATTTTTCCTGGCGCCAAAGTACCCTTTGGTCTGGCTCAGGAGTTTCTTGCGGCGCGCTCTCGATGCCGCATGATTTACTGATCTTGGCATAATTTATACAATTTGAATAATGGCGGATTTTTTGTTTCAAAACCACTTAGTTGCTCATCATCCGGTTCGTAACTAATATTTTCTAATTTCTGTTCAAAAGGATTGAAATCCATTATTTCATCGCGAGAAGCTTTTTCACGTTAGCCTTGTCAACGTCGGCTACGGTACCCCAATAAGTGAGGTTACGCTTCTGTTTAGTCGTCTTCTTAGTCAGAATGTGACTTTTATACGCGTGCTTCCTTTTTATTTTTCCACTCCCGGTGAGTTTGAAACGCTTCTTAGCACCGGGATTTGTTTTCATCTTAGGCATTACAGTCTAATCTTTAAATTCGAATTACTTTTTCTTCTTAGGCGAAATAAACATGGTCATTCGTTTTCCTTCGAGTTTTGGCATCTGCTCTACAGCGCCCAACTCTTCCAGATCTTGCGCAAACCGCAGTAACAAGATTTCCCCCTTTTCTTTAAAAAGAATTGAGCGACCTTTGAAAAACACAAACGCTTTGACCTTTGCACCTTCCTGAAGGAATTTTTCCGCATGCTTCAGCTTGAAATTGTAATCGTGATCGTCGGTATTCGGGCCGAATCGAATCTCTTTAACAACTATTTTCGTCGCTTTAGCTTTCAATTCCTTCTGTTTCTTTTTCTGCTGATAGAGAAACTTCTGATAATCGGTGATACGACAGACCGGTGGTGCAGCTTTCGGGGAAATTTCTACCAGATCAAGCTCGAGTGCATCAGCCATGCGCAATGCTTCCCTGGTGGGAAAAACTCCCGGGTTTTCTATATTTTCACCTACCAATCGAACTTCCGGGACGCGGATATGGTCATTGGTCCGGAAACTCAGTTTGTCTTCTCTTTTTGGCCTTGGGCCTCTGCCTCTTTTTACTGCTATGGCTAAATCCTCCTTTGATTAATTAGTACTACGGTTAACTATAAAAGGCTGACAATTGTTCGCGGACTTCTTTATTTACAAATTCGGCGAACTTGTCAAGTTGCATGGTTCCTTTATCACCTTCTCCCTGACGGCGAACAGAAACCGTATTTCCTCCCATTTCTTTTTCACCAACGATGAGAAGATATGGGATACGTTTTAATTCGTTGTCACGGATTTTTCTGCCAATCTTCTCGTTACGTTCGTCAATTATGGCGCGAATATCGGAATTATTTAAGTATTCTGAAACTTTTTGAGCATAATCATTATACTTTTCGCTGATGGGCAAAATAACCACTTGCTCAGGGGTTAACCACAACGGGAACTTACCGGCAGTGTGCTCAATAAGTACGGCAACAAAGCGTTCCATCGAACCAAAAGGTGCGCGGTGAATCATTACCGGACGGTGGCGCTTGTCGTCGGCGCCGATGTACTCCAGTTCGAAGCGTTCCGGCAGGTTGTAATCCACCTGGATGGTTCCCAATTGCCAGTTCCGACCCAAAGCATCTTTAATCATGAAATCAAGTTTGGGACCGTAAAAGGCTGCTTCGCCCAATTCGGTTACGGTATTCAGGCCTTTCTCGTCGCAGGCTTCAATGATGGCCCTTTCCGCTTTTTCCCAGTTTTCATCCGAACCGATGTACTTTTCTTTGTTGTTCGGATCGCGGAGTGAAATCTGGGCGGTGTAATCTTTAAAGTCAAGCGCTTTAAATATAATAAAAATAATATCGATAACCTTAAGGAACTCTTCCTTCAACTGGTCAGGACGGCAGAAAATATGAGCGTCATCCTGGGTAAAACCACGTACACGGGTCAATCCATGCAACTCGCCACTCTGCTCATAGCGGTAAACCGTTCCGAACTCAGCCATCCTAACGGGAAGGTCTTTGTAGGAGTGCGGTTTGCTGCTGTATATTTCACAGTGATGCGGACAGTTCATTGGTTTCAATAAATACTCTTCGCCTTCAGTCGGGGTATGGATCGGCTGGAACGAATCGGCGCCGTATTTTTGGAAGTGACCGGAAATTTTATACAGGTTCACATCACCAATGTGGGGAGTAATTACCTGCTCATAGCCGAATTTCTTTTGTACCTTTTTAAGGAACTGCTCCAGTTGGTCGCGCAGAATGGCGCCTTTGGGCAACCATAGCGGCAAACCAAGTCCAACGCGTTGTGAGAAGGTAAACAGTTCCATCTCTTTCCCGATTTTGCGGTGGTCACGTTTTTTTGCTTCCTCCAGCATCTCCAGGTATTCTTCCAGCATTTTCTGCTTTGGGAAAGTAATACCGTAAATACGGGTCAGCATTTTGTTTTTCTCGTCGCCACGCCAGTAAGCGCCGGCAATGCTGGTTAGTTTTACTGCCTTGATATAGCCGGTATTGGGCAAGTGTGGCCCACGACAAAGGTCGGTGAAATTACCCTGGTTATAGAGCGTAATGGTTCCGTCTTCCAGTTCCGAAATCAGTTCCTGTTTGTACGGATTGCCTTTTTCGGTATATATTTTCAGCGCATTGGCTTTGGAAATCTCCTGACGAACAATATCATTTTTCTCCCGGGCCAGCTCAATCATCTTCTTCTCAATCTGCGGAAGATCTTTGTCCGAAAGAACTTTTCCGTCAGCAAGGTCAACATCGTAATAGAATCCGTTGTCAACAGTCGGGCCAATTCCGAATTTCGTTCCCGGATAGAAGGACTCAATTGCTTCCGCCATCAGGTGAGCCGATGAGTGCCAGAATGTTTCTTTTCCTTCGCGGTCGTCCCAGGTATGCAGCTTAATACTGGCGTCTTCGTTAATCGGACGCGTCAAATCCCAAACCTGCCCGTTTACCGATATGGACAGGACATCTTTTGCCAGCCGGTTACTAATGGAGCGGGCAATCTCAAAGCCGGTTACCCCAGGTTCGAATTCCTTAACAGAATTATCCGGAAGTGTAATTTGTATCATTTGTTTCTCTGTTTTCTTCTCAGCGAGCAAAGATAATCATAATCCCGACACACATAAAACTGTACTCCCGCTTAATTTTATGGTTTCATGAATTTTATTCCCTTGCCTACAACATATCCGAATGACGGTTGAATTTTTATCTTTGAAGATTGATTTAACGAAGGGGACGATTTTAAGCCCGAAAGAGTGATTTATTTTGGAAATAAGTAAACAGATATAAAATTCATTAATCAAAAAACATTATGCAGAAACGAAAGAGTCTATTTTTTCTGGCGCTTTTAGTGGTTATGTTTATTCCCCGGGTTCAGGCGCAGAAGATTACGCTGGCCGATGTAGTGTCGAAGGGAACTTTCCGGCCTAAAACGGTTGAAGGTTTGCGTTCGATGAAGGATGGCCTCCATTATACGGCCC